>NZ_JBQFPY010000009.1:0-199653 GCF_056536625.1 Ruegeria sp. CJ9 | reverse complement strand
AACCCCGGCATTGGCGAAGGCCTGCAAAACACGAGCATCGGTATTGCCCGGCCCCGGACCAGCAGCCAGTGTCTCGGGGATCTCAAGCGTGGGATAAATCTGAAAAGTCATTCGATCCTCCTTGATCGTCGGCGTGATCAATCACGCCCAAATATCGCGTTGTGGATCAGGAAAGCCTTGCTTGCATCATTGCGCAACGTAACTTACTACTGCTTTGGGACTTCTAATAGGATTAGAAAAAAACTACCCGTTTTGGCAGAAATACCGCGGTATACCAAATTAGTACCTATTCTTACGGGTAGGTTTTGGGGTTTTTGGGTGTAAAATCAATGGCAGAGCCTTCACAGCAACCGATTAACGTTATGCTTGCCGACAACAATCCACTGGTATTGTCGGCCATGTCCGAGATTTTCGAGCGTGATCCACGATTCTCTCTGGTGGCAACATCAGCAACCGCCGAAGGCTTCTTGGGCGCGGTTATGAGAGTTCCGGTCAAGGTCTGCGTGATCGCCTGGAATTTGCCGGTCTTGGGCGCCGCCAAATTGATCGAGGTTCTGCGTGAACAGGAGAACGCGCCCCGTTTCGTCGTATATGGAGACGATGCCGGAGACGTGCCGCGCCTTGCTATGCAGGCAGGAGCTGCGGGGTTCGCATCCCGGTCAGGTGAGGTCGATGTTTTGCTGGAAACTTGTTCGGATGTTGCCCGAGGCAAGATGGTTTTTCCGTTCATCGATGTTCGGAAAATGCAGCAGGATCCAATTCACAGCCTGTCTCGTAAAGAGCGCGTCATCCTTGAAGCGTTGGCCAAGGGCCTATCCAATCGTGAACTTTCGAAGGACCTGCAAATCTCGACAAATACCGTCAAATTTCACCTGAGTAACATCTATGAAAAGCTCTCGGTTAAAAACAGGGCGCAAGCGATTGCATTCTACTATTCTTCTGGCGCAGCCTCAGATTAACAGATTTGCGCCTATGGCCGAGCATTTACTAGCTATCACTCAATATGTGGAAGCCCAAGCAGGTCAAAACGCTCGAATTCAAGCTTTCAGAACGTCGCAGCAAACAGGTCGCCACAAAGTTCTTCGCCAAGATGCTGGAGGTCAACGGCCTCCCACGAAAGATTGTCATCGGCAAAAGCAGCACAAACACTGCGGGTATCAAAGCAATCAACAGAATGCTCAAGGGTTTTGGTTGCCCGATACCAATAGAGATGGTCAGTCGGAAGTACCTGAACAATATTGTCGAACAGGACCACCTGTTCGTTAAGAGGCGAACAAGACCGATGCTTGGGGTTAAGGCCTTCGCATCAGCCGAGGCAAGCTTGGACGAGATCGAAATTGTGCACATGATTACTCCGAGCCCGTCTGTTCAATTCGTCGAATTGCATTAAAAGACCTGCCTGCTGTCAGGCTACGCAGGCGCTTGGATCACTGGCGAGTGGCGACGGAACGCGACGCAAACTCCATGAGGCGCCTGAACTTTGGGCAATCCATATGGGTCTCTGCCGGACAATCCGCCACGTGACGCAACGCATCGCGTAGCCGGGTGAGACCACGGATTTGTTCATCAAGAGTATCTGCGCGCAGGTGCAATTCAGGGCGTGGCAATTGCGGAGTGCCATCATTGGCGAACATGTCCTTGATCTCAGCAAGTGAGAATCCCGCCATTTTTCCTAAGGAGATCAAAGCAAGCTGCGTCGCGACGCGTATCTCGAATTGCCGTCGAAGCCCATTCCTAGCGGCGGACTGGATCAGCCCGATCTCCTCATATTAGCGCAGTGTTGAGGGGGGGACGCCGCTCCTTTTAGACAGGACGCCAATATCAAGAAGTTTCATGGTTGACCTCAAGTCGACTTGAAGTGGCAGGATAGCTCCTCACTGGCACATGAGACAAGAGAGCTTACGATGACTGATACGGTGCAGGCGCAATCTTCTATTCCCATCCTGATCACTCTCGCTGCAGCGACATTGACCGCCTCATTGGGTATCAGTATCGCCGCGGTAATGCTTCCGACGCTGACGCGTAGCTTCGCTGCGACAGTTTCCGAGGTGCAGTGGGTCGTACTGGCTTACCTGACATCCGTGACCATCACGATCGTATCCGCCGGGCGGCTTGGCGATCTATTCGGCCACGGTCGCTTGCTGATTGCTGGTCTCATCGTCTTTATTGCAGCGTCGGTTCTGTGCGCTATGGCCCCGAGCCTGGGCTTGCTGATTACTGGGCGCGCGTTGCAGGGGCTTGGCGGAGCGATCCTGATCGCGCTTCCAATGTCTATCGCACGTGATTTTGTCCCGACTGAGCGGTTGGGTACGGCAATGGGATTGCTTGGCACGACTTCTGCTGCGGGGACTGCCCTGGGCCCCTCACTGGGCGGTGTGTTGTTGGCGATGGGCAACTGGCGCATGGCATTCTGGTTTCTTGCCGGCTTTGCTGGTGTCACGCTTATACTGTCTGTCACCGCAATCACGCGCGATTCTGAACGTCCGACAGTATCCTGCCGAGAATTGGATTTTCCGGGAACCATAGTGTTGGTTATTGCACTGGCAGCCTACGCTCTGGCAACCAGTGGCGGAGCCTCACGTATCCCCGTGCCACCGGTTGCATTGTTTTCTGCTGCTCTGATCGCAATCGTCTTTTTTGGGCTTGTCGAAACCCGTGTAGCTTCACCGCTGGTGCCGATGAAATTGCTCCGCGACCAGAGGACAAGTATCGGGCTTTTTTCGAACCTTCTGGTCAGCGCAATCATGATGTCCACTTTGGTCGTTGGTCCGTTCTTTCTGGCATTTTCTCTGGAATTGAACGAAGCGATCATCGGTTTGGTTATGGCAGTTGGGCCGCTGGTCGCTGCGCTCTTCGGGGTTCCGGCCGGATGGGTGACGGACAGGTTTGGTTCGGATCGCGCGATGACCATCGGCCTTGTGCAGACTACGGTTGGTCTGCTGTGTCTGGCGTACCTGCCGGGATACTTCGGTGTCGGCGGCTATTTGGCCGCACTCATCATGTTGACGCCCGGCTTCCAACTTTTTCTTGCCGCTAACAACACAGCGGTTCTGATACACGCCGCCAAAGAACAACGTGGCCGGCTCTCTGGCCTTCTCGGGCTCTCGCGGAACCTGGGTCTGATGACGGGTGCCTCTGCAATACCCACGCTATTCGTCAACATAGTCGGGAAGGGAGATGCCACTAATGCTCCGGCCGCAGATGTTGCCTATGCTTTTTCGATGACTTTCACGGCCACTGCATGTTTGGCCCTGATTGCCCTGGGGCTGGCAATTAGCAGCCGAGCCTAGCGCGCCCGCAATGCGCCGACCCCCGCCGAGTGACGTTGCCGAGAAAGGTAATCCGCGTATTGCGGGGCGATTGTGGAGCAGCCAGAATTCTTGTTTTCGGATCGAAACGGCCTTTGAAGTCACTACGGCAATGCAAAGTGGACGGGCAGGGTTGCTGATCCTCCCCCTCTGAAGTGGTCCGACGTTATGGTTAAGAAAATGAAGGAACCACATGGCGAACAAGCGACCGAAGCCGGAAGAGATTGTATCAAAGTTGCGGCAAGTTGAGTTATTGATGGGCAAGGCATGTCCCGTCTGGATGCTTTGGACCGGTGGCTTGAAGCCATGGAATCTTCTGGAATCCCGTTGTGAGGCACCCTTTACTGATCATGCTTGGATTGCGTGCCGGCATTTCTTTCCTGTTCCGACTTATAAACACTGTTGGGGACCGGCATTCATGTTCACGCCATAATCAAGAGACTGGCTATTCCGTACAGCCCGGCAATGACGGCTCGTGTGTTTGCGCAGCAGGTGAGTTCGTACCCGCCTCAGTTTTCGGTCGCCGCAAATGGCCGGTCTGGTGAAGCCTCACCACGGCTCATAACGGCCTTGCCTAAGTCCGCTATGAGCCGGATGGGTTACATCATCAGTGCCTTTCCTACCAATGCTTGCTTGTTTGGATATTGCGAAACATCAACACCGCGCTCCATCAGTGCTTCGCTAAGTTCTTCCTCGCTCAAGGCTTCGATCGCTTCGGTTGTCATTTTCATGAAATTGATCCGGCGCTTGAGCAGGCCGTTTGTGTCACCAAAAACGTGTCGATCCTCAAACGCGAACTCATCCGCGTATTTGGTCATGAAGTAAGTTAGGAAGGTGTTTAGGCTGGTTCGGACACGGGGATCATCCGCCATCAAATCCGAGGATGCATCAAGCGTTTCTCGCATCAGGGTGACCCAACGCTTGGCCCCTTTGTCGTTCATCAGGGCCATCGCGTTGTGGGTGTGATGGAAACTCAGCCGGAACTCTGCGCCGTGATAGTACGGGCCGCCGCCCATGACATCGATCCACATTGACGCCTGAGTTGTGACATGGTGGTTCAGCCCACCGACCCGTTCAAACACGGACGTGAACCAAGGCTCATCGGCAAAGACACGTTCATAGAACCTATGCACGATGCCGACGATGGGCTCTTGCCCGAGGACGGAATAGAGTTGCCAAAACTGAATGGGCTTGCTCAGGTCACCGGGGGCCGTCAGCGAGACAACCTCTGCCATCCGGAGTGCTTCCGGCGGTAGCAGCCCCTTATCGATTGCCGATTTAATATAGGCCTGCTGGATTCTCTCGCTCATGTAACCATGGCGGGTCGGAAATTTGGGAAGGTCAACACGGAGCATTGGGCGAATTCCTAGAGCGTCTTGATGCCAGAAAAATGATGGCTGGGGCAGGGCAGACCGTCACCGCCCAAATGCCTTGCGGTACTTCTGGATAAAGAGTTCTTTTCCTTTCATCTTCCGTGTGACCCAGTCACCGACAGTCGCAAAGAGCCAACTGTTTCCGATTTTGGGGCCTAGCGGAACGAGGATCGGTGCCATTTTCCAAGGCGCGTAGGGCTTTTGTTTCTCTACGGGTTGCCCGCTGAGGACCTGTTTCAGGGTCTTGATCAGCCAAGGGTTCTGACGAGAGATCGCAACAATCGTCATACTGTCACCGACGTCGGCTATGTCCCCGGCGATGAAGACATTTGGGTACTCGGACGGGCGCAACCAGCTATCCGTCTTAATCCGGCCAGAGGGCGCCACGGTCACCGCGGGCAGCGTTTGCGCCAATGCCGTATTTGGTTTGGACCCGATCACGGGGAAGACCAGATCAGCTTCGATAACGCGGCCATCTGACAGTTTTACTGATCCGGCATAAGGTTTGTCCGCGTGCTGCAGATTCTCTGCCCTTTGACCTACCACGACGTTCACGCCGGCGCGTTCCAGCTTGCGTTTGAGCTCTGCCCCCAGCTTGACGGGATACGTTGGAAACAAGCTGTTGTCAGACGAAACCAAAGTGATGCCCTTACTGGGCTGTGCCGCTGCAATCTCTCCGGCCAACTCGGTACCGACGGGGCCGGCCCCAACGATGACGACCGATTTCGCAGACGCCAGCCGAGCGCTGACATCGGCACTGGCCTTGCGAAAGTCATCCATACTTTCGCCCGCCGGTTTGAAAGGGGCTGCATAAGACGAACCAGTTGCCAGGACGATGTAATCCGCAGGGTAAGCAGAGCCGTCTTCCAGCGTTACCTCGGATTGAGTCACAGTAGCGGCACGGCCGCGGATGACCCGTCCATTCTTCAGCAAGCGGTCGTAAGGCAAAATGATCTGATCCAGCAGATCGGGCTCTAGTAGCGCACGAATGGCCGCTGGCGGCTGCATGAAAGCCTCTCGCTGCTCGATCAGAGTGACATCAGCGTATTCATCCAACTCTTTTGCAACTTCAAAGCCGACGTACCCACCGCCAACTATCACGACTTTCTGCTTGTCCATTCTGTTCCTCATTGCTTTCCGTCCGTCTGAGCCGTAATTAGAAACACAAGATCACAACGACAAGTACGGTCATTTGGGATACTGTCATGGCGCCTGTTGAACCGGATGAAAATTGCCTCATTGAACCTTTGATTGAGGCGATATCGGGTAAGTGGAAGCTCTTGGTCATCTATTGGCTGGCGCAGGAAACCTCGCGGTTCAATCAATTGCAACGAAATCTTGGCAGCATCACGCACCGGACGCTGACCCGCCAGCTTAGCGAGTTGCAAGACGCCGGGTTTGTGTCGCGCAAAGATTTCAAAACGATCCCACCGCATGTGGAGTATAGCCTCACACCTTTGGGCCTAAGCCTGATACCAGTGTTACAAGTTATGCATGATTGGGCAGCGGCAAATGTGGACAAGCTAGCCACTAGGAAGTGAGGGCTTCGTACGTCAATTGTTGCGTATTTGCAGGAGAAAGAAGAATAGTCTGAGGCGCTGCACATCAATGTTCGCTTGTGAATAAACAGAAACGCTGCACTGGACACTTTGATCAAGGTCAGCAAAGGGCGGCTGGCTGCGATCATTCCTCTCGTAACAACGCTTCGTTTCGGTATTCTGTGGGGGTCTTGCCTGTTTGCGAGCGAAAGGCCCGATTGAATGGCCCAAGCGAAGAGAAGCCAACGTCAAAAGCAATGCTGAGCACTGTACGCTCGGCCATTTCCGGCTTTTCCAGCATCGCTTGCGCCTCGTGAACGCGAAATGCGTTCACGAAGCTGGTGAAATTGCGGTGCCCCATTCCTTGATTGATCGCAGACCGTAGCCGATGCTCTTGCGTCCCGAGTTTGGCCGCCATTTGTGCTACGGTCAGCCCTTCCTCTCTCCAAAGACCTGCAGCCATCGCAGTATCAATACGCTTGATCAATGCCGCTTGCGCAGGGTTCGGGTTTATGTCGCGCTGCGAGGCAGCAGAGTGTTCGATCCAAATGTCGGGTGCAACACGCACCGACCAAACCAGGAAGGTCGCTGCAGACAGGCAAATTGCTGATGCCTGTAGCGGGAATACCCAATACGGAAGCACCTGATCCAAATGGGTGATTTCAATCACCGTGATGATTATGCCAAGGGTCAATAGCCAGACCAGAAACCAACGGCGAAACCGGCGGCGTTCGGCAATCAAATCTTCGACCTCGCCTGACACAACAATTTTCAGCATGTGCAAAAAGAAGATCAGCACGCATGCGCCACGAACCACACCGAGTGGAAATTGCAGCTGGGTCAACCAGCTTGTCCCAACGATCAGAACCGCAACTGTGATCTGCCAGGGTCGAATGACGACGTCATCCTGAAACAGCTCAATCGCGGCCCAATAGATCAGAACCGGGATCACGCCCGCGATCATCACAAGTACAAACCGGATTGGCCCCTCGCTCAGATCGATACCCGGAGAGGACACGATCACATAAGGGCCTAGGCTCAGGCACAGCAGCACGACGGCCAGACTTTTCCGGGTTCGGGGTCCGTTTGCCAAAAAGATCACAGCACAGAGAAAGAGAACGCCAACGGCGCTACCACGCAGGAAAATATCGAAGACCGCTAAATCTGACATCACGCGCATAAGCGAAGTGCGAATTGGCTTGCCGGTCAATGGCTGGACCATGTCGAAAATGAAAAATACTCGCCGAAAACTCAAGTTGCCCATCGTTTTTCGAAATCAGAGGGAATCCGATACCCGCCTGCGTCAGGTCGTTTTGCATGTCCTTTCGCACTTGGAGAAGCCAATGACACATCTCACTACACTGCTTTCCGTCTATGCAAATGTCTTTGGCGGAGACTTCTTGCGCTATGTTTTGGGCGCAGGCGGTACGTATCTGTTGATCAATGTCCTTCTGGCACGTCGGCTTGCCGCGCAAAAAGTCCGCCTGTCGGATCTACCCAAGGGCCAGATCCGTCGCGAGATACTAGTAAGCCTGCGGACCGTTCTGATCTTTACTGCTGCTGGTACATCAATCGTGCTGGGCGCCAGGGCAGGGGTCATCACGATATACCAACAGGTCGCGACATTTGGCTGGGCCTATTTCGCGTTCAGCATCGTGGCGCTGATCGTCCTCCACGATGCGTGGTTTTATTGGACACACCGCGCGCTGCACTACCCGCCGCTGTTTCGGCGGTTCCACCGGTTGCACCATAAATCACACCAACCTACGCCCTTCACCTCCTATAGCTTTGATGTCGGTGAGGCTGTGGTAAACGCGGTTTACCTGCCTTTGGTATTGATTCTCCTCCCGGCGCATCCATTGGCGCTGTTCGTTTTTGTAACCCATATGATGCTGCGCAATGCAGTGGGTCACTGCGGGATCGAGATCTTTCCAGCCGATCAGAAAGGCCGCCCTGTCTTCGGCTGGCTAACAAGCGTCACCCATCACGATCTGCATCACGCCCATGCCGGTTACAACCTCGGCCTGTATTTTTCTTGGTGGGATCGGCTGATGAAGACGGAACACCCCAAGTACCTCACCGAGTTTGCCCGCGTTGCGCCGCGCATCCGGCCTGTTGGTCTGAAAGCAGCACTTCTGTTTGTAGCGATTGTTGGGGGGCTGGCAGCCAGTCGCGGCGATGCCTTCGAGCTCAGCGGTAGCTACGCGTCGCCCGGGCTTGGTATCATAGTTGAATTCGAGGATTGTGGCGGGGATAGTGCCACCAGATGCGGTCGGTTGCTCTGGAGTTGGGAGGGGCAGACACCCCATGCGAAGATAGGCGATTTGATCCTGACGGGTCTTGTGTTCAACGGTACTGCCTGGGAGGGAATGCTGCGGGACCCAGAATCCGGGCGGACATATCGAGGCACAATCAGACAAGCGAGCCAACATCGGCTTATCCTCAAGGGCTGCGCCGGCATCATCTGTGCAAGCCAGACATGGCACTCTACAAACTACCTTCGATCCGTACTTTCTGAACACGGAGGTTAACTCCACGCATTGCGTGTGAACACATTACCAAATCGGCGTCGGGACCGTAATGCGATAGGCGGCTTTGTCAAAGTTGCGCTGGAGGGCCAGTGTGTTCCATGGATGTCTCCTGTGGGCTGAGCTTATCAAATGAGGTAAATTGAAGTAACGTATTCTGGTTAACAGCAGGTCTTGTTTTTAAGATGGAAAAAGTGCTGGGACTTGGCGGGTTTTTCTTCAGATCTGAGGATCCTCCTGCGTTGGCAGAATGGTACCGCGATCATCTGGGAATTGATCTTGTTCCCAATGATTATGAAACGCCCTGTTGGACACAGGAAGCGGGCGAAACTGTCTTTGCCCCGTTCGAGAAGGTGACCGAGTATTTCGGAAATCAGGAAAAGGCATTTATGTTGAATTTTCGTGTTCGCGACATTGAAAAAATGATTGCGCAGTTGGAATCCAAAGGTGTCGAAGTGCGTCGCGATCCAGATTCTCCTTATCCGAATGGCAAGTTTGCGTGGCTCAATGACCCTGAAGGCAATCCAATTGAGCTTTGGGAACCTGCTTAGTTTCAGGGCCCACTGGTTTAATTATCCCGATCCTGTCGGCGTAATAAAGCGCCGTGAGTTTCTGTGCTGCACAGTGACTGGATTTCTTCAGATGATCGACGGGAAGATATCGGTCCTCCGGGCGCAATGCGTGTTGCAATTGCAGAACCACGGTATCGCGCCAAACATCCAAATTGGTTGGCTGTCGGATTTGCATGTGCTCGCGCGTCCTTGCAGCATGTATCAACAGGACGGAGGTAATTATGATCTATGCAATCACGATCTATGGAGAGGCGGGCGTGTTTGAGGCTCTGCCGAGAGACCGCCAGGATGAGGTAATGTCGGGCCATGGTGCACTGCAAACAGCGTTAAATAAGCGGGGGGAGTTTGTTTCGATAAAGCTGATGCCGCCGACCTCTGCAGTGATGGTCGAACCGGCCACCAGCGGGGGCACCGCGCCGCTGATTACCGACGGTCCGTTTGCCGAGACGAAGGAGAACTTCCTTGGGTTTTACGCCGCCGATTTCAAAGATCTTGATGAGGCTTTGGAATACGCAAAGATGATTTCCTCACCTGTTGCGCGGCTCGAAGTACGGCCTGTGGCCTGGGCCGGGGGTGTCATTTCATCGGAGTAGCTCATGTCGGACTGGCTGGAGGCCACATTCGCCCAACAGCGCCCACGTGCCATTGCGGCCCTGACGCGGGTGTTTCGCGATATCGATACGGCCGAAGAAGCCTTTGCCGATGCGTGCCTTAAGGCGCTGACGGTTTGGCCCAAGGATGGCGCGCCCCGTGATCCGTTGGCGTGGCTGCTGACGACCGCCCGCAATGCGGGTCTTGACCATGTCCGCAAATCCCAACGCCGCGCGGCAATTCTGTCGCGCCACACAGAGGAGTTTCAACCAGCGCCCACCGAAACACCTGACCCTGATGAGATGCGCGACGATGTCTTGCGACTGTTGTTCGTATGTTGCCATCCGGAATTGGATCAACGGGATCAGATTGCCATCGCTCTACGCGTGGTCGCGGGGTTGAGCGTCGACGAGATTGCCAGCGGATTCCTGGTTAAACCAAAGACAATGGAACAGCGGATCACCCGTGCCAAAAAGAAGATTGCGAGCAACTCGGTCGCTTTTGAAACGCCCAGCCCGGCAGAGAGGGGAGCGCGGCTGGGTGAAGTTTCCCTGATGGTCTACCTGATGTTCAGCGAAGGGTGGTCGACTTCGGCCGGTCCCAAACAGATGAAGCTTACATTGTGTGAAGAGGCCATCCGCCTCGCCCGCCTGCTTGTGGCGTTGTTCCCGGCCATGGGTGAGCAGTCTGCCTTGTTGGCGTTGCTGTTGCTCCAGCACGCCCGTCGGCGGGCACGTATCGATGCGGATGGAAAGCTTGTCGCGTTGGACGATCAAGATCGCGACCTTTGGGACCGTTCGGACATCGCCGAGGCAACGGGCCTTTTGCAAAAAGCCCAACGTATTGGTCATCGCGGGGTCTATATCATCCAGGCCGCAATCGCTGCGGCCCACGCCCGCGCGGCCTCATCTGAAGACGCCGACTGGGCCTTGATAGAGAGCCACTACGCCGCCCTTCATGCGCTGCAGCCGACCCCTGTGGTTAAACTCAACCAGATCGCTGCACAGGCCAAGTTGCACGGCCCGCAATATGCGTTGAAGGCGATGGAGGTAGTGGCAGAGGATCTGATCACCTATCGCTGGTATCACGCGATGCGGGGCGGCCTGTTGCAGGAAACTGGCGACCACAAAGCCGCCATCGCCGCCTTTGAGACCGTGATGACACTCGCTCCAACGGGCCCTGAACGCGTTGTGATCGCAGATAAAATCGCGATCAGCCAAAAAGAACTGCGCGGCGTGTAGGAAAGCCGGCACCTCGCGCGTCCTTGGATCAGACCCGTATGTGGCGGGCACAACCAAGGGAGACACCCATGAGTATTCTAGAGATGACAACTGTCGGCAATTCCGGATGGATCGGGCATTCCGGACCGGATCAGGGCAAAGCCAAAGCCTTTTATCAGGATGTGTTGGGCTGGGCGATAAACGACATGCCGATGCAGGACGGGTCGAGTTATTCGGCCGCAGTGGTGGGCGAGACGCCCATTGGTGGCTTTTCACCGATGCCTGAGGACAATGGAAGCTGGACGATCTTTTTTACCGTGGACGACGTGGATGCGAGTGTTGCAAAGGCGCAAGCCAAGGGTGCCGCGGTCATTCAGCCTGCGATGGATATGCCGGGGGTCGGGCGCATGGCGACGCTAACCGACCCGCAGGGCGCGCGGTTCGCGCTGATTACCTATGAAAGCATGGCGTCCTAAGCGTCGCTCGAAAGGAGGGATCAGATGGAACAACTGCCCCAAATTGCGCTGATCGTGACAGCGGTGTTTGTCTTGATGAGCATTCCCATGGCAATCGCCGTTGGCGTGCGTCGTGCCAGGACTGGGATACTTTTGCTCCATGGTGAGGATGAGGGACTGCTACGCCTGATGCGGGCACACGGGAACTTCATCGAATATGTCCCGCTTGCCCTGCTTGCCCTCGCGGGTGCCGAGATTGCGGGAACGGCACCCTGGCTCATAGCTGTCTGTGGTGGGGTTCTGCTGCTAGCCCGCCTCATCCACTACTTCGGTTTGCGCGCATCAGCAGAAAGCAAAGGACGCGCAATTGGGGCGGCCCTGACGACCTTGACTATGATGGTGCTGGCTTTCGCCATCCTCTGGCAACTCGGCACAGCCGCCTGATGCCGGTAGATGAAAACCTTAACACTCGTGTGCGCGATGCTTTGGCCGCGCATGCGGGCATCTCCGAAAAGCGGATGATGGGCGGCCAGTGTTTCTTTTAAACGGCAACATGCTCTGCGGCGCGCGCCGTCACAAAGATGGGGTCGGTCGGTTCATGTTCCGGTTGGGTAAGGCGAACGAGAGCATGGCGCTGAAGGATCCAATGGCTAAGGAAGTGATCCATGGAACCCGTAAACTGGGGGGCTTTGTATATGTTGAAGAGGGCGACTGCGATGACCCAGCATTGCGACGCTGGGTAGAACTTTGCCTCGAACACGCCGCAGCCCTCCCGGCGAAAGACTGAATGGAGGATGTGATGGCTACATTTGAGAGTTTCTCGTCTGAGGCACTTGGTTTTCTTGAGGGTCTTAAGGCCAACAACACGAAGGATTGGTTCGCAGCGCACAAGACAACCTACGAAACCCAGTTGAAGGACCCCAGCAAGCATTTTGCCGACGGCATGGCTGGCGCATTGCAAGACCTGACTGGGCAGGGCCACCGCAGTAAGATCTTTCGCATCTACCGTGATGTCCGGTTCTCCAAGGACAAGACGCCCTACAACGCACACCTGCATATTGCGTTCATTCCGCAGGGCAACGCGGTTCAACCACCGATGTGGTTCTTTGGGCTATCGCCCGAAAAACTGTCCCTTGGCTGCGGGGTATTTCAGTATGACAAAAATGCACTGGACGCGTTCCGCACGGCAATGGCTGGTCCAAAAGGGGCAGAGTTGATCCAGCTCACTGAAGATATGCGACAGGATGGTTTCCGGATCGAGGACCCAGAATTGAAACGCGTTCCGACTGGCTTTGACAAAGATCATCTCCACGCAGAGGCATTGCGCCGCAAGGGCTTTGCCGTTTGGATGGACGCCGGGGCTCCTGCGTTTGTTATCGAACCGAACCTCATAGAACGAACGTCTGTGTTATTCGGGAAACTCATGCCGGTGTTTCAATTGCTTTCCAGGGTCATGTAGCCAAGAATTTGCGCTCGCAGCGAGCGGCAGCTTAGACGAGTTGCACTGCGGCGAAGTAGTCCTGTTCCGGATCGCCGATCAAGTTGTCGAACGGCATTGCAAAACATCGCAACGGGCAAGCGCTGTTTTTGACTTCAACCTCTCCCAATTCCTCGAGCCTGATATAAATGCGAGGGCGGATTTGATCCTTTGCAGCGCGCGAAAGGCATATTCCACCTGGTGCCGCCAACCGGGCACCTCAGCACTTAGTCCACAGCGGTCCAATCCTGACATCCACCCTACCTTCAGGATGCTGCGGCGCGCCCCGTCGAAGGAGACATGCGCTGAGAGTGCAAATTCCGGAAGTAGTTGAATTCATACATAGCTGACAATGCCACCCTGCAGCGCATTCACGATCAGCTTGCGCGATTTCGTCGAATTTCGGGAACCTTTCCGTGTTTCCTGCATCTAAGGAACCAGGAACGCACTAAAGCGAACCCGGTGAAACCCTTGGAAAGGACCAAACCATGTTCAGAAAAACCGTAGTTGCTTTTGGATTTATTGTCGCTGCCGCCCCAACTGCTAAGGCTCACGATGAACAAGCTCTCGCCAATGCCCCAGCCGGCGATCCTTATGTGAAAGTGAGCGACGTATTGCCATTGCCCGAGTTCATCCCTGGTCTGGGAACGCTCTTCGTCGACCCAACCACTCTGCCCGCAGGTCCGTTCCTCGCATATGATCGCGACGGTCGATTGTCAGCCACGGTCTACATGACACCACTCGACGATCTGCAAAACGGTGCATCATTTGACGGATTGAACATCGGTTCACACACCGTCAGCTCGACAGATATCTATTTCAATGCCGGGCATCCCGGCGTGGACAAGCCGCACGCGCATGTCGTGCTGTTTCACGACGAAAACGCAAAAGAGCGTCTGGCCGAATGATCTGTACGCGCCGTCATGCTGTATGGCTTGGGGGATTGGCCGTTGCTTCCGTCGCCAGTTCGCGGATCGCGCTTGCGCAACCGATCGCCACGGTTGAGATGCGCGGCAGCCCGCGCGGCGAACGTATCTGGTATGATCCTGTTGGACTTGCTGTGTCTTCAGGCACCACCGTCCGGTTCACCAATCGTGATCCCGGCAACAGTCATACAGCAACCGCCTATCATCCGGCGAACTATGATCGAAGGCGACGCATTCCCGCTGCGGCCGACCCGTGGGACAGTGACTTTTTGCTTCCGGATGAGTATTTTGAAGTCACCCTGATTACGCCAGGTGTATATGACTACTATTGCCTGCCACACGAAATGGCGGCGATGGTTGGTCGCATAGTAGTTGGAACCCCCAGCGACGCCGACTGGGAGGGAAGTTCACACGACAAGAGCGATGTTTCGGAAGATATTCTGACAGCTTTGCCTTTGGTAGAGAGGATCCTTTCGGAAGTTACCGTTCGCAGGGAGGACTGATCATGAAGGTCCAAACAAACCTCACTCAACAAGCAACCAGCGATGCGGCCAAATCAGAAGCTGAGCTTGTAAATGCCGCGCGTGACGGAAGCGAGCTGGCGGTCCGGGAACTTATCCGTCGCTTGAACCCCCGCCTGTTTCGCGTTGCCAGAGGTATCGTTGACAGCGACGCCGAGGCAGAAGAAGCGCTGCAGGAGGCTTATCTGTCGGCGTTCAGCAAACTGCAGGGTTTTCGTGAGCATGCCAGCTTTTCCACCTGGATCACCCGGATCGTGATCAACACGTCGCGTATGCAGCGCAGACGAGAGCGTACTGATGAAGAGTACAACACCGTCGACGAAACCAGAGCACCGAGTGTGATTATGTTCCCCGGACAAAATTCTGAACTCCCTGACGCAACGCTTGGGCGCGCGCAATTGAGAGATTTGCTTGAATCTGCCGTTTCCGATCTGCCGCCCCATCTGCGACTGCCGTTTCTGCTGCGCGAAGCAGAGGAAATGAGTATTCTTGCCATCGCCACCGAACTTCAGGTCAACCCGATAACGGTAAAAACACGCCTATATCGCGCCCGCCGCAGGTTGCAAACTACAATTGAAAACCGGGTCCGGGGCGGCTTCGAAGCAATTTTTCCATTTGGCGGCAAACGATGCGCCAACATGACCAATCACGTAGTAGCGAGATTGCAAGAAGTCGGCGTTCTATGACGCATTTCTTTCGGCTCAGATCGACCATCCTGCAAACCGCGCTCAGGATTTTTTCCCGGCAACAACGCAAATGCGGCGGCAGATTGACAACGATCAATTCCTTCGCGCCAAAGGAAGCTTAGGAAAACCCGTGTGGTAAACCTTGCTAAAACAGCAGGAGGTCTGTTTGTCGAACCCTCAAAACCCTATTCTGCTATGCTCTACCGCGTGACGGGCGCGCTGCGGGTTGCCCTGCTTACGCCCCTGTCGCCTTCTTTGACCTTTATTGCGCAAAAACGTGAACCGTGTCTCCAGCGTCTCGACCGAAATGTTGGGCGAGGAGGTTTGGCGGATGACTTTCTGCCCGGCGCTCCTGATTTCCAGCTGAACGACGGGTTCCTGATTGGCGTGCGTGGCGCCGAGTGATCAGGGTTGACCAGCGCAACATTGTGATTTCTCGCAAGGTCGTCCCATACCGTGTCCTGTTTCCTGCGGCATTTCTTTGCGCGTTGCTCACGATTGCCCTCTGGCCCCTAAGCGCATGGATTGATGGTTTTGGTCCAGCGTTTGAGCCTGCAATTATCTGGCACGTTCACGAGCTGATTTTTGGCTTTGTTGGCGCGGCGATTGGTGGGTATCTGCTGACGGCATTGCCAAGCTGGACAGGCCGACCGCCGGTTCAGGGTGGAGTTCTGATCACATTGTTGGCGTTGTGGGCCCTTGCGCGTGTTGCTATGGCGCTGGCGGATTTCGTGCCTTCCGGGCTGCTTGTCGTCTTCAACGCCGGGTATTTTCTCTTACTGGCGGTTGTAATCGGAACTCAACTTCTGTTGGCGGGCATCTATCAAAAGCTTGGCTTTGTGTGTGCGATAGTGGGGCTTGGTATCGGTGAATTCTTGTTTTTGACCGCGACGCTGATGGGGTCCCCGTCCAGAAGCCTGGAAATGGTTGATGTGTTTCTGCTTGGTCTCGCATTGCTGATGATCAACATCGGATTGCGCGCAATTCCGGCTTTCACAGGCAATTGGCTTACTCTCCACGACCGCGTCGGGCCTTTGGTCCCGAGCACTCAGTCTTTGGTCGTACCGCAGGTGCTGTTAGGTTTGGCCATTGCGGCCAGACTGATTGGCGCATCAGACTTGGCATACTTCGCGATGATTTGTGCGGCATTGGCAGTTTTGTGGTTAATGCTCAAATGGCGGACGCTGGCGATCATCCGGAACCCATTGCTTGTGGCACTGCACCTGGCCTTTTTCTGGGTACCCTTTGGTTTGATCGCCGTAGGTTTATCGGGGATTGCACCGTCGTTCTATCCTAGGGCGGACGCCTTGCATGCCATCACAATCGGCGGAATGGCCGGAATGATTATGGCGATCGCAGGCCGGGCAGCAGCGCATACCGCCGAAGGTGGCTTGAGGGCCAATTGGGGGTTTACCATTGGAGTTTGGGCGATCTGGATTGCAACCTGCATTCGCATTGCGGCACCGGTTTTTCCGGGTCTTCCTCTCGTACTCTGTGTTGCTGTGCTGTGGTGCCTTGGCTGGACTGCTTTTCTGATCGGATTTATGCCTGCTCTCAGAGGAACACCACGGCGCCCAGTTTTGAGCGGCCGCAGGCATCAGACGAAAGTGAGTGCGGCATACATTGAAAGGACAGAGGGATGAAAATTGCATACGTCTCTTCGCAGAAACGGGGCGAAGCTGACAGGTTGTTGTCGGAACTGGCCGATGAGCTGAACAACAACGGGTTTGAACTGCGCGGAATCGTGAAGGAGGCGAGCCATTCGCCCATTTATCAGGATGGGTGCGATATGAGCGTGCGAGTACTGCCAGATGGAGCGGTCATCAAGATTACGCAGAACCTCGGTGTCGGCTCGGAGGCGTGTAGATTGGATCCCAGTGCGCTTGCCGAAGCCGTGGCGCAAGTGGAGCAAAGCAGTTTCGAGAACGCCGATCTGTTCATACTGAATAAGTTCGGCCCCGAGGAATGCGCTGGCCGTGGATTCCGCTCGGTGATGGGCAAGGCCTTGGAACACGGTGTTCCGGTGCTGGTTGGCGTAGGGCCTGCATCCATCCCACAGTTTCAGGCCTTCGCTGACGGCCTTGCCATATCGCTGCCGGATGACGCCGTATCACTTCTTGACTGGTGCGTGACGCGCAGTTAACAGCCAGCTCAATTTGAACGGTTCCCTTGGCGCTGTTGCATTAACCGGCATTGGTAGCGATGGTTCCCGTCTGATCTTCGATCCTTGAAGCCTACGATGAGCCGGAAACCCTCCGCTATGCGAAAACCCTGAATTGTCCAATTGCTGCTGACGTCAGACACGTATGGGCGAATTCTACACCTGGCTTAAAGACGCTGAAGAGGACCCGGCGACAGCAGTCCTCAGGGGATTTTGTGCGTGAAAACTATCCGCTGCAGACCGGTGCGAAAGTTCTGGATACGGGAATCTCAGCACCTAAACTCATCACGCTTGAACGCGCGCGAGAGCGAAAGGCTGCAGTATGATTAACGGCAGTAGTGGGCTCTCATCGCAGGTTCACAATCGTCCTGTGAGCGTAAAAATCTAGCGATCAGTCTTGTCGCACATCGTAAGTCTCGCGCAACAAGCATCAAACAAATGCCTATCATTCAAAAAATTTCATCTGTTTTTTCGCTTTGTCCCAAGAAGCCCCTAACCTTCTGCTCGAGAGGCTTCTTCCAGCTTCACACCGTTGTTCAACATGCGCCTAGGTTCGTTTGTCCCTGGGATGACCAAGTCCATCAAAAAACTTGTTTTCCCGGCTCATAGGATCTTGGGCATCGGTATGCCCCATCCTGGATTTAATTCGGCTCAGCCCGCGTTCGCACTGTGCCGCTAATGGGCGCATTTCCAGCTCAGTTGAAATCTCCAAGGCACGCTCATAGCATTTCATCGCGTCGTATTCCTCACCTGCGCCTGCATTGCTTAAGACTTCGCCCATCACAAACAAACCAAATGCTTCGTGACCGCGTTCACCACGACTGCGCGCTATTTCGAGTGCGCGACCGAGACGTTTGGATGCGTCTTCGATGCGACCGGCTTTGAGATATCCGAAGGCCAGCTGGGTAAAAACCAGGGACTTGAACAAACCAAGCCCAATGTCATCATACAACTGACAAGACTGTTCAAGCCTCGCCAGGCCCGTCTCAACCTCTCCTGCCAGGATTTCAGCAAACCCAAGAAATCCGTTCGTGAAGGGGGATAGATAGGTGAGGCCCCAAACGTCGATGATCGAACTCGCGTTGCCAAGAGTCGCACGCGCAGCCGCGATGTCACCACGTACAATCTGATAATAGCCAATATCGTAACCGATATGCGCGCGGTTGAAAGGATTGTCTTGAAGATCCGCAAGCGCAACGGCTTGTTCTGCATGATGTGAAGAACGTTCAAATTCGCCACGCTCGGCGTAAGACCAGACCAGCCAGGACCGGGCGATAATCGCAGGTGCAAAAGGCAGCCCACACTTTTCGAGCGCAGCATCGCCAGGCAGATTTGAAACAACACGTTCGAAGTATCTCTCGGCTGTGCGCAGTTCACCAGAGGTTACGAATGTACAGCCAAGGTAAAAATCAGCCGCAACTTCCAGCGATCGATCACCGGAATCCCGAGCAATATCGCGCCCGCGTTCGGCGGCTGCCTTGGAGTCAGCCGAGCGTCCGACTTGCCACAAACTTGCGCCACGATAAACGGAAACCCAACCAAGGCGCACATCGTCTTCCAACGTGAGCGACAACTTCTCGGCTTCGTCAAGTGGATCTAGAATAGCGGCGAACTGCCCCAGTGCCCAAAGAACGTTCCGTAGCGCAAATTTCGTATCTATTGCTGCGGTTGCAGTTTCGGCATCCATTTCAAAATTTTTACGCGCGTCGAGCGCCCTGCGAAACTGGCCTGCTGCTTCGCGCAGTGCCGAGCGTTCAACCGCGTCTTCGCCCGCTCTGCGAAACTCTCGGAAAGCACGCGGCCAATCCTCGCCAAGAAAGGCGTGATGGGCCACAATTCCTGCGGTCTCGCCATTGTTATCAGAACTTTTTCTTTCAAGCAGATCGGCAAATGCTGAGTGCAACTCGTGGCGTCGGCTCTTTAATAGGGTGGAGTAGGCAGCATCTTGGACGAGAGCATGCTTGAACATGTAGCTTGCCGTTGGCGGAACGCCCATGCGGAGTATCAATCCAGATTCAACAAGCTTTTCAAGCGCTTGCAGGCAGTCCATGTCGACCTCTGCCGACAAGTCCACAATGTCCTTGTGATCGAATTCACGCCCAATGACGGACCCAATCTGAGCAATCGCTTTTGCCGACCCAAGCCGATCCAGGCGTGCTGAAAGCGATGTGTGAAGCGTGGCGGGAACAACATCCCCACTGCTCAACCCCGCCTCTTGAAATGCCTTGGTCAGTTCCTCGATGTAGAGCGGCACGCCATCGGCACGTTTAATAATTTGCGCGGCGGCTTCCTCGCTCACGTCTCCCCCAGAAACGGAGTTTAAAATCCGCAAAGATTGCCGCCGACCGACCCGACTAAGGACAATCTCACGCCAATAGCCGCAGTCGTTCCAATCAGGCTGAAATTCCGGTCGGTACGTTAGCAATAACATGATTGGCGCTTCAGCGGCCTCAGAAATCATGTTTTGCAGCAGCTCCAGCGTCGACGGATCGGCCCAATGGATGTCTTCAATAACTATGATGATCGGGTGCTGTGCGCTCATACGCAGCACTTGATCTATCAGGCAGCGAATTATCGCGCGGCGCAATTGCACCGGAGGGAAATCCGGGGCATCGTAGCGCCCTTCAGTTTCTACCCTTAACAGCGACGCGATCAGAGGCACGCTTTCGGTCAACGGGATATCCGTCAGCCCCAGTATGTTCTCTAGTTTTTCAAGTTGCGCCGCTACCGAGTCCTGTTCTGCAATCCCGGCTGCTCTCCGCATCCCGGTGATCAATGGAAAAAAGGCATCGTTGGTGTGATGAGGAGAGCATTGGTAACGATAGCCGAAACGCCTGTCTCCAGAGATTTCGTGCCGCATTTCTTCTACCAATCGCGATTTGCCGATGCCCGGATCTCCGGTCAATGAAATCACTTGACCCGATCCTGCCTTTGCTTGCTGCCATGCATCACGAATTAAGTGAAGGTCCGAAGCTCGTCCAACCAATGGCGTTGAACCTTGGAACCGGGATGCTTCAAAACGTGTTTCGACAGTTGTTTCCGTGCCGACGCGCCAGGCTTGTACAGGCTCGTCAAACCCTTTCAATTCATGTTGGCCAATGTCTTCCACTTCAAATCGGCGGCCCAAGAGTTGACGGGTTAATGGGCCAACAACAATTTCGTATGGCCGCGCCAGGCGTTGAAGCCGGTCAGCCAAGCCGGGTGTTGCCCCGATGACGGCGGCGTCATCATTCATGACATCGCCAACTATTGTTCCAATAACAACTTCTCCGCTAGCTGCACCTGCACGCGCTTGGAGTTGCCGTCCGTCTTGTGAGTGAATTTCCTGAATTGCTGCAAAGGCATCTTTTGCTGCCTTTACTGCTCGTTCAGCTTCATCTTCATGGGCTTCGGGCCACCCAAAATAGGCCAAAACGCCATCTCCGAGAAATTTGGCGACATAGCCTTGATACCGAAGGACAGCTGATACAACTGCCGACTGGTACTTTGTGACCAGATTCCGCATCTCTTCGGGGTCCAGCTGTCTTGAGAGGACAACGGAATCCACAATATCAACGAACAAAACAGTAAGCAGCCGCCGCTCGGGTGCTGCGTTTTCAATCGTGTCTTTCTTTACGGCTTGTGCCGCTGGCGAAATGGCCGCAAGCAGGCGACGACGGTGCCCAAGGCTGAAGCCAAGGTCTTTCAAGTCCTCGTCATTCAGATGGCGCAGAGTCTCAATGTCGACGTCGTTTTCTTCCAACAACGAAGCATAGCTCTCCAATCCCAGGCGACTCAGCCAGGCACGCAATCGTTGATCCACGTTGCCCCCCTCAGGTTCTTCGGGCTTATTGTATCACATCACAGAGAATTTATCTTTCGTATTGACGGTGTGATGGCCAGAGCCATTGGATGAGGGTCACAATGTCAATCGTTGTCCCAAGCCGAGAATTAGCGCATTCCACAGCATTTTTTGCGGCACTGCCCCTAAAAAAACCCATCCAGTGCTGCGGCGTTTCACCGAAAATTCAAAAAAATCGCAACAAGTTTCAATAACCTGCGGCGTTTATGCAATCAGCTTCCAATTGGGGAATTTTGGAGCCTTTCTGAAATGGTTTTGGCAGCTTGGACAACCGATGCCGCCAGACCTTCAAGCTTGTTTTCGGGAAATCTTGTAACTGGACCGGAAACCGAAACGCCCGCAACAACTTTGCCCAGCGAGTCGAAGATAGGCGCAGCAATACAACGCATACCCAAAAACCGTTCTTCATCGTCCAAGGCCCATCCACGCTGTCTGGACTTGCGGAGTTCTGACTTCAGCTCTTGCAGGTCTGTAATGGAATTAGGCGTCTGGCGGACTAGTGTTTGTGGGGCCAAAAGGGTCTCAACCGCGGCCTTGTCCATAAATGCCATCATAGCTTTTCCCACACCGGATGTGTGAAAGTACGCCGCAGTTCCGTTTTTGAAAGAAGCCCTAATTGGGTTATCGGATTCGACCTGAATGAGAAACAATAGCTGCCCACATTCTTCGATTGCCAGATTTGCTGTCTCACCGGTGTCTTCTGACAGTGTGCGCATCACTGACGGCGCGACTTCGAGCAAATTTGATCCATCTTCAAACGAACTGCCGATCCGGTAGGCCTGCGGTCCAATTCGCCATTTGCCTTGCTCGGCATAATGAACAACCATGCCTCGCTGCTGCAACGTGGTCAGAAGCCTGTGTACCGTCGCAACTGGGATTGCCGTGACTCTGGCCAGTTCCGCAAGTGTCGCGCAGCGCGTATCCGAGAGAGCGATCAGCACGCGAATGCCGCGATCCAGCGCAACAACGGGCGATGTTTCGGCTTTCTCCTCATTCGCTTTTAGACGCGGGCGTCCTCGGCGAAGCGGGTTTTTTTGTTCATTCATACTCAGGGCAACCAATGCTCAGTTTCTTGCTGAAAGATTCTAGCTCGTTCAGCGGGGTAAAAAAATGAAAAATAAAAATATAAAATAATCAATTGGTTGATTGGTTTTGCTGTTCAAATTTCAAGAGTTTTCCAAAATATTTTGAAATAATTGGAATCTGTCTTATCGTTACTCTTATCCGCTGGAGAGCGGATTGGTGCCAATGCCGAGGCAAAATCGGTCAAGGCCCAGTTAAGGGAGGAAACATGACAAAATCTTTGAACCGCAGAAATTTTCTGCGTGGCTCTGCCGTTGTGGGCGCCGGTGCGCTTGCAGCTCCGGCTGTCCATGCTCAGGAAGGAACCAACCTTAAGATGCAGGCCGCCTGGGGAGGCGGTATTTTTCTGGAAAACGCGCAGTCTTACGTTAACCGCGTGAACGAAATGTCCGGCGGGAAACTCACGATCGAACTGTTGCCCGTGAATTCCGTCGTAAAAACAAGCCAGATGCAGGATGCTGTTCACCGCGGCGTTCTGGATGCTGCGCACTACGTGCCGGCCTATTGGTACTCTAAGTCGAAGACAGCGTCGCTCTTCGGAACTGGCCCCTGCTTTGGCTGGTCCAGCCAGGAAGTTCTGGGTTGGGTGAACTATGGTGGTGGTCAGGAACTATTCGACGAATTGATGGGCATTCTGGGCCTCAATGTCGTATCATTCTTCAACTCACCCATGCCGGCTCAGCCGCTTGGCTGGTTCAAAGAAGAAATCACAAGCGCAGATCAAATGAATGGTCTGAAGTACCGCACCGTTGGTCTTGCGGCAGATGTTTTGCTTGAGATGGGAATGTCGGTCGTACAGCTGCCGGGAGGTGAAATTCAGCCAGCAATGAAGTCAGGTCTGATCGACGCGGCGGAATTCAACAATCCAACGTCGGACCGTGACTTTGGGATGCAGGATGTGTCCAAGCATTATCACCTTGCGTCGTTCCACCAGAGTCAGGAATTCTTCGAGGTCACGTTCAACAAGGACAAATACAACGCCCTTGCGCCTGAGCTTCAAGCCATTTTGAAGTATGCGTCAGAAGCCGAAAACTCCAACTTCTACTGGAACAACACCAAGCGCTATTCCGAGGATCTGGTCACACTGGCAGAGGAGCAGGGCGTTAACGTATATCGCACCCCCGACAGTGTGATGCAGGCACAGCTGAATGCTTGGGATGTGGTCGTTGAACGGATTGCCAATGAGGATCCGTTCTTCGCAAAGGTAATTGAAAGCCAGAAGGCCTATGCGAAGACCGTGATGAATTATCTCAACCTGAACCAACCGGACTACAAGCTTGCGTACAAGCACTACTTCGGTTGAGGCCTGAATACTTTTAAATAAGGAGGTCGCGTTGTGGCGCGGCCTCCTGAACTCCGGGCAGAACAGGCGAGGAACTGACCTTGATCAAGACAATCCACGCCATTGAAGGGCTAAGCCAATGGGTCGGCAAAGCCTTTGGATGGTGCATCCTAATTCTGACACTTTCCGTGTCTTACGAAGTGTTCGTCCGGTATGTGCTGAACAAGCCAACCGTCTGGGCGTTCGACATGATGGTCCAGATGTATGGCGCGTTGTTTCTGATGGCAGGGGCCTATGCTTTGGCGCAAGACGCGCACGTCCGCGGCGATGTTCTGTACCGGCTGTTCTCTGTCCGCTGGCAGGCTCGGGTCGATTTTGTTCTATACATTCTGTTCTTCTTTCCCGGCATGTTCGCTTTGTTCTGGTACGGGTGGGAGATCGCGAAAGACAGTTGGCGCTATGAAGAGGTCAGCTGGAACAGCCCTGCGCGCATCCAGATTTACTTTTTCAAAACCCTGATCCCGGTCGCTGGTTTCCTTCTTATGCTTCAAGGCCTTGCCGAAATGGCCCGGTGCTGGCTGGCGATGCGAAATGGCGTCTGGCTCGAGCGGCTCGATGACGTGCGCGAAACCGAAGACATGTTGATGGAAAATACCATCGACAAAATTCGAACAACTGGCACTCAAGAAGGAGGTCGCAGCGATGACTGATCCACAAGTCGCCATCCTGATGCTCAGCCTCTTCATTGTTTTGGTGCTGCTGGGTTTTCCCATTGCGTTCACGTTGCTCGCCATGGGTGTCGGTTTTGGGTACTACGCCTACTACCAGTCCGCGCCCGAGACCATTGCGGACATCTTCAACAACAACATCTTCTACCTTCTGAACCAAAACACCTATTCGGTGATGGAGAATGATACGCTAGTTGCCATCCCATTATTCCTATTTATGGGATACGTGGTCGAGAGGGCGAACATTGTCGATCGCCTGTTTTTCTCGCTCTACATGGCGGCGCGAAATCTGCCAGGCTCGTTGGCCATTGCGGCGCTGCTGACCTGCGCAGTTTTTTCGACCGCGTCTGGGATTGTTGGTGCAGTTGTTACTCTGATGGGTCTGCTTGCATATCCTGCGATGGCGAATGCCGGGTATCAGCGCAGCTTCGCCTCTGGCGTTATCTGTGCGGGTGGAACTTTGGGAATTCTGATCCCACCGTCGATTATGCTGATCGTCTATGCCGCCATTGCAGAGCTATCACCATTGCGCCTGTATGCTGCGGCTGTTTTCCCGGGTCTTTTGTTGGCGGGGTTATACATCGTCTATGTAATGGTGCGCGTCTGGATAAACCCGTCGCTGGCACCAAAACCACAAGAGGAAGACATTCCTCCGAAACGGCAGATTTATATGGATTTGCTGGTTTCGTTTGTGCCTTTGACCGTTTTGATCATGCTAGTGCTTGGCTCCATTCTTGGTGGTCTGGCGACCCCGGCTGAAGCGGCGGCAATGGGCGCATTGGGCGGTTTGGTTCTGGCGATGCTGTATCGATCGCTCACTTGGGACAAAGTCAAACAGAGTGTCTTTCTCACAGCTAAGGCAACTGCCATGGTGTGCTGGTTGTTTGTCGGCTCTTGGACCTTCGCCTCGATCTTTTCCTATCTTGGTGGACACGATGTGATCGAGCATTGGGTCGTCGGTATGAACCTTCAACCCTGGCAGTTCTTGGTCCTTGCTCAGCTGATTATCTTCCTGCTCGGATGGCCGCTTGAGTGGTCCGAGATCTTGATCATCTTTGTGCCTATCTTTCTGCCGATGCTGGATACGTTTGGGGTCAATCCGTATTTCTTCGCGATGCTGGTTGCACTGAATTTACAGACCTCATTCCTGACGCCTCCCATGGCCATGTCAGCCTATTATCTGAAAGGGGTTCTGAAGAACCAGATCCAGTTGATGGAGATCTTCAAAGGTCTGATGCCCTATCTGGCTATCGTGATCCTGTGCATGGTGCTGATGTATCAGTTCCCGGGGATCGCCCTGTGGCTTCCTGATTATCTGTTTGGGGTTTGGGTGCCATGACCAAGCATGATCTGTCACTGTTCTCGGCGGTTCAATCCGCCGAAGCTATCCGAACCGGACGCATTTCATCCGAAGCATTGGTTGAGGCCTGCTTAGCGCGAATTGAGGAAACGGATGACAAGGTTCGGGCATGGGCATACCTGGACGCCGGCGTGGCACTCGATCAGGCGCGTGAGCTGGATCGTATTCGCAAGGCAGGGCGGGCGATAGGGGCGCTACATGGTGTACCCGTCGGACTGAAAGACATTGTCGATACAAAAGACATGCCCACGCAACGCGGATCGGCAATTTTTTCAGGCCGCCAACCTGAGACGGACGCTCGGCTGGTTGAGCATCTTCGTGAAGCCGGAGCGGTGATCATGGGCAAGACCAAGACCACTGAATTTGCCTTCATGAATCCGGCCGACACCACCAACCCTTTGGATCACAGCCGAACTCCCGGCGGGTCCTCCAGCGGATCTGCCGCTGCAGTTACGGCCAGGCACGTTCCATTGGCGATTGGAACCCAGACCGGTGGTTCGGTGATCCGCCCCGCCTCGTTTTGTGGCGTATACGGTTTCAAGCCCTCCCGCGGAACAATCTCGCGTAGCGGTGTCTTTCGCACATCTGTGTCGCTGGATCATGTCGGCGGATTTGCGAATTCTCTGGAAGACATAGCTTTGTTGACAGACGTCCTGTCTAGCTATGACCAAGCCGATCCCGCCAGCTTTGCCAGACCGCGGGCTAGCATGCTGAAAGGCGTGCGGGCAGAGGTGCCTGTCGAACCGAACATCGTCTGGCTGGATTTTCCCTTCAATGATCGTTTGGATGTGGATACCGTCGAAGGCCTTAATGCCGTTATCGAAGGCTTGGGCGGCCGGGTCGAGCGATTTTCAGCATCCCCTCAATTAGCTGACCTCATTAATGTTCACAAAACGATCTACGATTATGAAATTCGCCAGAACATGGTTGAGATTTCGGAAACTCATTGGCCGGAACTCAGCCTCGAAATGCAGTCTGCAATAGCCCGAGGAACAGAAATAAGCTTGGCGCAGTATGAAGATGCCTTGGCTGTCATGATCTCTGCTCAAAGCTTTTTCGCAGAATACTTCACCGAATTCGATGCAATCCTTGCCCCTGCGGCTACAGGAGAGGCCGTGCCACTGACAGCAGGGCATACTGGCGATTCAGTCTTTTGCCTGACTTGGACGCTGGCGGGGTTACCGTGCCTCACCTTGCCTTTGCTGGTTGGGCAGAATGACCTGCCAATCGGCGTGCAATTGATTGGCGCAGTCGAGGAAGATGACCGGCTTCTGCGCACTGCATCATGGGTACAACGCACCCTCGCCGAACAAGAACAGTAAGGAAATTAAACGATGTCGCGACTTACAAACATTCTTATGGGCATTATCGGCACCGGTCTGATGATGGTTTTTGTTCTTGGCCTAGCACACAGCATTTCAACCGGCTTTGCCGGGTTTTGGGGCGGTTTGCCTTTCCTGTGTATTGCGGTCTTTGTGATTGCCTTGGCGCTTTATAATTTCTGGGAAGACGCCGTCAAAAAGGACTGAACGCATGAGTGACAGACCAGTCCTATGGCTGCCGCGCCGCGTGTCCGACGCAACCATTGCCCGTGCGCGAAAGGATTATGACGTGATCCTGAACGAAGCCGATACTCCGGGCACGTCAGAAGAGATCATTGAGATGAGTTCCAAGGTAGACGCAATAATGCCCTGCCATTCGGAACACTTCTCAGCAGAGGTCGTGTCAAAGCTTGACCCGCGTTTAAAAATTGTCGCGAACCATTCTGTTGGTGTGGACCATTGCGACTTGCCGGCCTTGGCAGCAAGGGGGATCGTGGTGACAAATACACCAGATGTCCTTTCTGACGCTACGGCGGAACTTGCAATGTTGCTCATGCTTGGTGCGGCGCGACACGCTGTCCGAGGCGATCGCCTTATGCGTACAGGTACTTGGGACAGTTGGAGCCCATCTTTCATGGTCGGCAAGCAACTCACGGGTGCGCGCTTGGGCATCGTCGGGATGGGGCGCGTGGGTCGGGCATTTGCAACAAAAGCACGCGGGTTTGATATGGAAGTTCACTATTTCAACCGCACCCGCCTGTCACCGGATAAGGAACAGGGGGCAATTTATCACGAAAGCGTCGATACTCTTTTGCCAGTGGCCGACTTTTTATCGCTTCACTGTCCTGCGACGCCCGAAACTCTGGACCTTATGAATGCCGAACGGTTGGCTGCGCTGCCTGACGATGCAATACTCGTCAACTCAGCTCGTGGCGCTCTTGTTGATGAAGACGCGCTGCTGCAAGCCATTGAAAGTGGAAAGCTGGCTGCCGCAGGGCTTGATTGCTTTAAGACAGAACCGGGCGGAAATCCAAAGTTCGCAGCGCACGAAAACATCTTCATGTTGCCGCATATAGGTAGCGCCACGACTAAAACCCGGGACGCCATGGGCTTTCGCGCATTGGACAACTTAGACGCATTCTTTGCCGGACAAACACCGCGCGACCTTTTATAGACTAGGAAACTGTAATGGCAAAAATTGCTTTTCTCGGCCTGGGTGTGATGGGCGATCCAATGGTGGGTTAAGATGCGGTTCACCCCGGTATTGCGCGGCGATATTTCTCAATTGGCGAAACACTGCGCCACTAGGCGGGTTTTCGCGCCTGGATCAGCCACGGGTTGGAGAGAGGTTGAGCAGACCCTACATGCCCAGAAACAAGCGTCTAAGACATACGCGTGAACGTAAGGAAACCGACATGAAGAAGACAGCAGTAGTATGCCTGCTTGGTGGCACGTTGCTCTTGGCAGCATGTGGAGCCCCGACAACACCAACTCAGGCTCAAGCACAAAACGACGCCCGATGTGCCGCTGGGATATTGGGGGGTGCAGCCTTGGGTGGCGTCTTAGGCAATCAGGTTGGTTCGGGCACAGGCCAGACCCTTGCAACGGCGGCTGGTGCCGGACTTGGAATGTATGCAGGCCAGTCGGCTTGTAACTGACGAATAGGCACAGAAAGTGGGGTGCTGGTCTTACCTTTGCCTTATCGTGCGCTGAAACATTGCGTCTGAGTGTCGAAAGAAGTCGCTCCGGATTGCTGCCCGCATCGTGGCTTAAGGTGAACTAGAAAGTGACAAATCCAATAATCAAGCCAACGTCTTCTGACGACATTCCGGGTCTCAAAGCCGTGCTGGACAATACAGGGCTTTTCCCAAGCGAGATGCTTCCGGATATGCTGGCACCTACATTGTCAGGGGAAACAGAAGCTCTCTGGCTTACGTGCCACTCAGACGACGAAGCCGTCGGCTTGTGCTACATCGTTCCAGAAGACCTTGCTGACGGAACCTGGAATATGCTCGCGCTCGCGGTGCGCCCAGATTTGCAAGGCAAACGTCTGGGCGCGGCCTTGGTCAAGGCCGCGGAACAGTATTTGAAAGACAAAGGGCAACGTATCTTAATCGTAGACACATCTGGCACTGACAACTTTGCACTCGCGCGCAAGTTCTATGCTCAGAATGGCTATGAGGAAGAAGCGCGCATCCGCGATTTCTGGGCGGAGGGCGATGACAAGATTATCTTCCGAAAGGCCCTGTGACGCAATAGGCCCTCTGCCGCTGATATGGCAAAGGGTACCACAAGAAAGCTAGCAGCTTACGCGCCGTGCAACTTCTTCATGGTCACAGCTTGATGGATAGCACTGCTCCGAATGTGGCCAGTGATCTTAAAGTTGTTTGGCGCCCATTGAAGTCATCGGAACCTAACGCCTGGGGGCGGCCTAATCGGTTGGCTTATTCAATCCGTCAAATCGTGGGTCTGGTGTCGTAGTTTGCCCAGTCACTGCTGGCATCGGCTGCAACTGCACAGCCTGGCGAGTGTATTTTAACACTTTGATCCGATGTGGTCGAAACGCTTGAAGGGTGGATTCCATTAGGTCGAGTTCTCAGGTAATACGTATGGATGGATATCGTCGTCATTACGACCATCATCACTTCTCTTTTTGTTGTAATCGGGGTGGCGGAACCACTGGCCGCGCGATTGCGCTTGCCCTACAGCGTTATCCTCGCTGTTCTTGGGATAGTGATTGGGCTTGGCGCGGCATTCTTTCTTAACACCGACCTGACGGATGCGCTGAACCCGGGCGCGCAAGCGATTATTGACCTGCCGATCCGGTCTAACGTCTTTCTCTATGTTTTCCTGCCAACATTGCTCTTTCAGGCGACGCTTGGCATGAACCTGCGCAGGATGCTGGACGATTGGATGCCCATCCTGATGATGGCGGTTGTCGCGGTGATCGTGGCGACACTTTCCATTGGCTATGCGCTGAGTTGGGTAAGTACGCTGCCACTGGCCGCCTGTCTGTTGATCGGTGCAATTGTGTCGACAACTGACCCTTCGGCGGTTGTCAGCATTTTTCGATCAATCTCCGCGCCGCGCAGGCTGTCGCGAATTATCGAAGGCGAAAGCCTCCTTAACGATGCCGCTGCCATTGCTCTTTTCGGACTATTCATGAGCTTTGTCATGCTCGGAAGGCCCGACCCATTGCTAAGTGAAGCTGTAGGGCAATTTCCGCTGCTAATCGCAGGAGGTGCTTTCACCGGTTGGCTCATGGCGCGCATGGCTGTTTGGGTGATGGCGTTCGTCGACCGCTGGGATATGGCACAAATTTCTATTTCCGTTGCACTGCCTTATCTCGCGTATATCGTTGCGGAACAAAGCATCGGGGCTTCTGGCGTTATCGCCGTGGTGGCCGCAGGTCTTACGCTTAACCTTACGGGTCCCGGTCGTTTGTCACCGGCCGGTTGGACAAATCTTCAAGAAGTATGGGACCTGCTGGCACATTGGGCGGGCGCGCTGATCTTTATTCTTGCGGCATTGCTGATTCCGAGACTGTTGGAAGGGGTGCAGCCGTCTGACTTCGGCCTGTTGGCCGTGGTGGTTCTTGCTGCAGTATTTGCACGGGCGGCGGTGCTGTTCGGCTTGTTGCCATTGCTCACGACAATCGGTCTGTCGCCAGCTGTTGATCGCCCCTATCGCACCGCGATGCTGTGGGGTGGATTGCGGGGTGCCGTGACACTGGCGCTGGCGCTGGCAGTCACCGAAAGCACGCATATCCCGCTGGAGACCAAGCGACTGGTCGGCATCCTGGCCACTGGCTTTACGCTGTTTACACTGATTGTGCAGGGAACAACCTTGCGCGCAGTGATCACAAAACTGGGGCTCGATAGGCTCTCTCCGCTTGATACGGCACTGTCACGCCAAGTGGTCGCCGTCGCCTTGCAATCGGTGCGCGAGGACGTGTCCCGCATTGCAGAAAACTACGACTTGACCCACGATATCGTCAGAAACGAAGCCAAACAGTTCAGTGAACGCCTCGACGAGGCCGTAAACGCTGCTGAAGACAGCGCGCAGATCCTTGATCGTGATCGGATCACACTTGGCCTTATTGCGCTGGCTGGGGCAGAGCGGGATTCCGTGTTGGCCCGGATGCGAGAGCGCACCATGTCATCTGTGCTGAGTGAGAAGATTCTGTCCGACGCGGATCGCCTCATTGAAGGCGCACGGACCGGAGGGCGGCTCGGCTATCAGCGCGCGTCAAACCGGTCCGTCGTTTACGGCAGGTCTTTCCGGATCGCCGTTTTTTTGCACAACCGGCTTCGAATCTCGTTTCCACTCACGCGTATTACAACGGATCGGTTTGAAAGACTGCTCATGCAACGCCTGATCCTGCGGGACCTTGATGGGTTCGTCCGTGGGCGCATACGTCGAATCCACGGCCGCCGGGTTGCGGAATTGCTTGACGACCTGTTGGCGCGTCGATCCGAGGCGGTTGAGGCAGCGCTTGACGGATTGCGGCTCCAATATCCAGGCTACGCCGAAAAGCTGGAACGGCGGTTCATCCGGCGAACGGCGCTGCGGCTGGAAGAGCGTGAATACGCGGTCATGCGCGAGGACGGCCTTGTGGGTGAAGAGCTCTATTCGGTGTTGATGCAGGAAGTGGCGGCGCGACGTGCTTTGTCTGAAGGGCGTCCGGTACTGGACATTGCCCTTAAAGGACGGGATCTGGTCCGGCAGTTTCCACTATTTTCTGATCTCGACAAAGCGTCACTGAGGAAACTCAGCAGAGCATTGCGAACCCGATATGCCAACGCGGGTGACACGATCATATCCAAAGACGAATTCGCGGGGAGTGTATTCTTTATCGCTTCTGGGGCAGTCGAAGTGGAACTCGGCAGACATACTACGCGGTTAGGTCGTGGTGAAATGTTTGGGCAATTGGCCATGCTGTTGAAAAGGCCCCGTCGCGTAAACGTGCGGGCATTGGCCCCCTCGACACTGCTCATGCTCGACGAAGCGCGTTTCCGGCGATTGCTCCGGCGCAGTGAGGCAATGCGGAATTCTGTCAAGATAAGCGCAAACAAACGCATGATCGACCCCGCAGTGTTGGATCTGGATGAGCCCGTAGGATCTTCTGAACAAGAGCACAATTCCTGATAGTCCATCAATGAAAAGAGATTGCGACCCATTCTAGCCGCTTGTAGCAAGTTATTTTTTGCTGGGTTGCGGACGGTAAAACTAGCTATTCGCCGCGTGCGTAAAAAAAGGCTGCACGGACACAAACTGCGCGACTGCCGTTAAAAAATCTGCACAAATACCTAACGAAAACAAAAAGCTTCAGCTTCGGCCATTTCATGCGGATATCTGAGGTTCAACTGACAGATTTTTCAGCAATTAGCTTCAATGCATCACTCACATCGGTCGTATGCTCACCTCCTGTGATCCTCTCTAAAACGGCACTTAGATCAAAGGCGGCAATCTGCGCTTGTTCAAAACGATTGCATTGCTTGATGTAATCTACCGAGACGCGTAGCTCGAGCATTCCTGCCTTTTGCCGCCTCGCAGATTTCAAAGCCTCACGAAACTCTTGTTCGGCCACTTCATTCTCGCACCGCGCAAGCGCATAGACCCGATCCGTCTCAGATTGGGCCCATCCCTCATTGGTTTGAGTTTGGTATTCACGCGCCTGAGTCAAAAAGCTCAATGCACCTTCCCGATCACCGGTTTTGAGTGCGAGTTCGGCAATCAGAGTAAGAAAGAACGGCTTATAGTTTCCCGCCCCGCTTGCCCACCAAGCTTCTGAAGCTTTCAGTAACGAAAGGATCGTTTCCCGGTTTGGCGAAAGATACGCATTCACCCAGCATCGCCAGAGGGTCGCAGTCAAGGACATGAACGTGAATGAGTGTTTGACTGAAAGCGCCTCAAGCTTTTCAACAGCCCCGAGTACGTTATCAGGTTCACGTCTCAGGAGGTAAAGCATGCACAGATAGGTCAGCGACTGCGCAATGCTGTGGGCATGCTCAAGTTCTTCTGCGCCCGCCACCGCTTGCGTCTGAACTTCAAGAGCGTTGTCTGGATCCCCGCGCATCCACATGGCCAAACTTAAAAAGCACGAAGTGATGGCCGCATGGTCCGACCCGTAAATGTACGCAAGGTGGCCATCACGTTTCCGGCTGTAGAGTTCTAACGCCTTGTTCAAATGCTCGTATGCTGAACCCAATTCCCCGATATGAAACAACACGGCGCCCATGGCGCGATGTGCCACCATTTGGTGCTGCGTCTCGCGTGTTGTAGTCGCCAATTCCAGCAATTGCGTGGCAACGTTCTTGGCCAAATCATACTCGGCGCGCACCAAATGAAAGGAATACAAACCGTTCAGAACCGGGAACAGATGATCGGTTTCTTCAACGCGTTCGCACAGGTCGCGAATCCTTGCGTAGACCGAGCCGGTCTCATCCGCTGCAATCCCAGCGGTTGATCGTAGAACGCCTGCTTTCAGAACCTGAATCTCAATTTCCTTGCGGTCTCGCTCAGTGCTTTGTTCCAGTTCACTCAACTGTTCGATCGCCAAGGAAAGCTGCGTGTTCGCCTCTGTATTCGCGGATCGTTGGACAGCACGCTGACCGGCAAGATACCGGTAATTGACGGCCTCCTTACGCATGCCAGCCATAGTGTAATGATGGGCCAGCACTTCTGGGCTGGCATCACCCGTGTGCGTCGAAGTGTCATCAAGTTGTTGCGCTACGCGAGAGTGCAGAACGCGACGTTCCCGCTTTAATAGGCTGTTGTAGGCAGTGTCACGAATGAGGGCATGACAGTAGCTGAAGGTTTCAAAATCTTCAGAGCGAGAAACGGTAACGATGCCTGCCTCTAGCAATAGTTCCAGATTCGCACGCAGCGCTTCATCGCCAATACCGGCCACTTTAGAGATCAAAGGATAGCTGAATTGCGGCCCGATTACGGCCCCTATCTGGGCCACCTCCTTGGCAGAACTCAAACGATCAAGGCGCGCCATAAGTGCATCATGTAACGTGCTGGGCACCGAGTTGGCCGGAGAGGCCCCACCCATCGTGTAAGTGTCTCGGCCTTTGGTTAGAATACCAGATTCAAGGAGATCTTTGGTCACTTCCTCTATGTATAGCGGCACTCCGTCAGATCTCGCCGCGACCGCGTCGTACATCTCGTCCGAGATCACCTCACCTTTGGCGACTTCGTCCACAATGCTCTTCACCTCTTGAAAATCCAACTGCTTCAAAACAACTTTCGTGAGGTTCGATTGCAGCGTCCAGCCCGGGTCGTACTCGGGCCTGAATGTCATGACGACCAGAACCGGAAGGTCGCGAATTCGGTCCACTATTCGGTCCAAAAGCAGCTTAGTCGTTGGATCAATCCAATGCGCATCTTCAAACAAGAATAGAACCGGCTGCTCCTTTGCTTCCGACGTGAGATTGCCTAGCAGCAGGTCTAATGACTGATCCATGAGCTGCTGAGGCGTCAGGTTCAGGGGGCCCAATTGATCCTCGAATGGGATGGACAGAAGGGACGCGGCCAGCTTCAATGCATCGTTGGAATGATCGTCCAGAACAGCGCGGATTTTTTCAAGCTTTGCCTCGTTCGAGTCTTCGGAACGGAGCTTGGCGACATTCTCAAGTTGTCGAATGACAGGATAGAACGCAGTCGCAAAATGGTAGGGAGAACACTGATATCGCATCTGGATGCCCGGCAGATCCGAAGAATTTTGCCTGAATTCTTCCACCAGCCGTGACTTGCCAATTCCAGGCTCGCCCGACACCAACACAACCTGTCCCTGACCACCGCCGGCAAGCGTCCATTTGTCATTGAGGGTCTCTAATTCTGCGGAGCGACCCACCAACGGCTTAAGCAACACATCATCTATTGCCAAAAAACGGCTGACGGTTTGCCGCTCACCCGTCACTTGCCAAGCTTCGACCTCTTTAGCAAAACCCTTGAGCTTGAACGCGCCTCGCAGAACGTATTCGAAGGTATCACCGGCCAACTGATGCGTGCTGGGGGCGACGATCATCGTTCCTGGATCCGCCATTGCCTGAAGGCGCGCGGCCAGGTTCGGTGTCTCACCCATCGCCGTCCCGTCCTCAAACATGTTTTCGCCACGCAGATCACCGACGACAACCAATCCGGTCGCAACTCCGATACGGACGTTAAGTTTCGCGTGGGTGCGAATTTTCGGCATTTCATTCATAATGCGCAGGCCCGCCCGAATTGCCCGCTCTGGATCATCTTCATGCGCGTGGGGAAATCCAAAAAAGACCATAATCCCATCGCCGTAATAGCTGGCAATATGGCCATCAAACGCAGCAACCGACGCAGCACATGTTTCTTTGAAAAGTCGAAGAACATCGGCCAGATCTTCCGGATCGACGCGTTGTGAAATTTCCGTTGATCCGACCAAATCGATGAACATGACGGTAAGCTGTCGCCGTTCCGCGATGATCTCGGGGCCAGTACCGGTGTTGTGTGGGTCTAGGCCTGGCTCTGCATCGAAGCGAACAGCCTTCATGAAACGCCGCCTTGGTCCGAGGGGGAGGCCGATTGTCACAAGGTCATCGTCTGTTAGCTCAGAAAGATCACCATGTTCGATTTCGTGTTCTGCAAAGGCAGCAGCATACTTGGACAAACCATGTTTTATTAGCCAAGACGCTATATCGGACATCTACATTTTTGCTTGCCGTTTCAGCAGAACTATCGCCTGCGCCCTACCAGCATGCTTCCCCTTGTTGGTTTGACCCGTCGTGCAAACGGTGTTTTCTGATCATGTTCTACTCAATGAAGAACTCTGATTCAAAGTAGGTCAAGGATTTCATTGGCGTATTGGACGTTAAGCCGTGTACGGCAACGATCGACTTAGATTGGCGGCCTTGGCAAAATCAACATCGCTTGATGCCATAGAACCCGATCTGTGCCCACACGACAGCGACAGATCTTTTCCGGTTCATGTTTCCCATGGTGGGGCTGCGCCAATCTCTGCGATCAGAAAGTCCATGAACACCCGCACTTTGGGGGATAGCACGTTGGACTTGGGATAGATCAACCACAAAACATTGTCCTCTGCGGCTTCAAAGTTCGGCAAAACCTGTGTCAGCCGGCCTGACTTCAGTTGCTCATGCACACTCCATAAAGCGTTCAAGGAAATACCGGCCCCTGCCAGCGTGGCGCAGACCTGGCTTTGGCCGTCGTCGATAATCAATTGACCTTTGGCAGATGCGGGGTCGAATACAGCACGTTCGCCTGCCGGGCCTGTCAGCGGGCGCGGTTGACGGTTTTGGAAGGCGATCAGATGGTGGTTTGCCAGTTCGGCGGGCGTATTGGGGGTTCCGTGCGTTTCAAGATAGTGCGGCGCGGCGCACAGGATGCGCCGGTCATCGGCCAATTTGCGGCCTTTCAAGCTGGTGTCCACAAGCGGCGCGTTCCTAAGTGCAAGGTCAAAGCTGCCTTCGATCAGGTCGAACTGAACATCAGAAAGGCGCAAGTCCAATGTGAGGTCAGGGTGCTGTTGAAGAAACGTCGGTAGGATCGGCGCGATGTAGAGTTGGGCAAAGCTGCTTGGCGCAGCAAAGCGCAATGTGCCCCGGATCGTTGTCGTCTGCTTGCCCAGGGCCGCAAGCGCGGCATCTTCCTGCGCGATGATCTCGCGGGCGAAAGGCAGGAAATCGGCCCCTTCGACAGACAGCGACACTTTGCGGGTCGTTCGGTGCAATAGTTCAGAGCGCAGGCTCTGTTCCAACTTGGCAAGCTTTGCGCTGGAGACAGCTGGGGCCATGCCCAACGTGCGCCCCGCAGCACTGATGTTGAGCATTTCTGCCGCCCTTACAAACAGTCGGAGCGCATCTGTATCAAGGCTCATTATATCCAAAACCCGAATTATAAATCCTGATATTGGCGGTTTATCTGCAATTTGATCGACATTAAATCCCTTTCGTAGACGCAAAAGGGCCTAGGCAGGAGGCGCAGATGACACGGACAGCCACAGTCAACTACCATGTTCACAAGCCCTATCGGCAAGCTTTTGAACTTGATTCAGGTGGGGTTGCGGGCAACCTGATTTCCCCAGAACTGGCTCCAACGACTGTTGCGCTGGCGGATACCCGCACGAAGGCAACGTCAGTCACATTTGCATCTGATGCCGCAGAATTCACATTGCTGAAATCGCAGGTCCGGGATTTTACCGGGGACTCCTGGAAACAGACATATGATGCGGAACTGACCGGGATGCTTCTGGACAGGCTGAGTGCGCAAGAGGTTGTGATTTTTGATCACACCGTTCGGGTCGACGATCCCGGTGCCACGCGCAAGCCCGCGCGCAACGTCCACAGTGACTACAGCAAGGACGGGGCTGAGCAGCGCCTTGTCGATCTGCTGGGGGCCGAGACCGCAGCTGAATGGGCGCAAGGTCACTTTGCCTTTGTCAATGTGTGGCGTCCTGTTGAACATCCGATTAATTCCGCCCCGCTGGGCTTTGTTCGCCCGTCTTCAGTTGACCCGTCTGACTGGATTCTGCTGGACCTGATCTATCCCGACCGCAAAGGGCAAATCATGGGGTTGGTGGGAAACCCTGACCATGAATGGGTCTATCTTTCCAAGATGACGCCGGACGAGGTTGCGTTTTTCAACATCTACGACAGTCAAGGGCTACCGTCGGTGGCACATAGCGCGCTTGATATGATCGAGGATCCAAACGTCACCACCATTCGCAAGAGCATCGAGAGCCGCACCTTGGTGCGCTATTAAAGGGGTCCCGAGATGTTGGATAAAATGCAGCCTAACGAGTTTGCCCAGATCAATGTGGCCTACAACCGGGTGTTTCGTCCGGGCCGGCTGAGTGTCGGCCTTGTGTTGCCGCTTGAATCCTACGCGGTCGGCGCAGAGCCGACGATGCAGGGCCACTTAGAGGCCGCGCGGAGGGCAGAGGACCTTGGGTTTGCAGCACTTTGGCTGCGCGACGTGCCTTTCAATGTTCCAAGTTTTGGTGATGCCGGACAGGTTTTCGATCCCTTTGTCTATTTGGGTGCGCTGGCAACGTTGACAGACCGGATTGCGTTAGGAACGTCGAGTGTGATCCTGCCTCTGCGTCACCCAGCCCATGTGGCCAAGGCGGCGGCGACCGCGGACGTGCTATCGGGTGGTCGGTTGCTCTTGGGTGTTGCTTCTGGTGACCGGCCCGAGGAGTACCCGGCGATGAGCCAGGGCTTTGACGATCGGGGGGCACGTTTCCGCGATAGTGTTGAGTACATCCGCGCAGTCGGATTGGACTATCCCACGCATGAAAGCGGGCAGGGCACACTGTCTGGCGACATTGATCTGTTGCCAAAGCCGCATGGCACGCGTTTGCCGTTGCTTATCACTGGCGGCAGCCAGCAAACCTCCGATTGGGTGGCACAGAACGGGGACGGTTGGATAACCTATCCACGCAACGCCGCAGCCCAAGGGCGGGTCATCGCGGAATACCGAACACGCACGAAGGCGGCAGGGCAACCGGACAAGCCGGTTATGCAATCGCTCTATGTCGATGTCGTTGCCGATCCCGCTGCACCTCCGCGCCCGATCCACCTTGGGTTTCAGTCCGGAACTGATTTCCTGTGCAACTATCTGCGCGAGATTGAAACCCTTGGCGTCAATCACGTCGCGCTGAACCTCAGGTTCAATCAAGCACCCATCGACACAACACTTGAACGTCTGGCAGACGTTGTGCTGCCAGGCTTTTCCTAAAGGATAAAACTGATGACCAAGACTGTTTTTATCACCGGTTCAACTGACGGCATTGGCTTGCTGACAGCAAAGAAACTGGCCGCTGACGGGCACCAAGTGCTTTTGCACGGGCGCAGCGCATCCAAATTGGAGAGCGCCGCCGCCGAAGTCGGTAGCAATGTCGAAACCTATACCGCTGATCTAAGCGATCTGTCCGGGGTTCGAAAACTAGCCGAATCCATACGCGCCAAACATGACCAACTGGATGTGTTGATCAATAACGCGGGTGTGTTGAAAGCCCCGCAAACGGTGCTTGAGAATGGGCAGGACATCCGCTTTGTCGTGAACACGCTTGCACCCTATCTGCTGACCGAATTGTTGTTGCCGATCATTCCCTCCGACGGGCGCGTTGTGAACTTGTCATCGGCGGCGCAGGCCCCGGTAAACGTCAAGGCCATGCAGGGCAATGTGCCGCTGACAGATATGGAGGCCTATGCCCAAAGCAAGCTGGCTATCACGATCTGGAGCAGGGAATGGGCCAAATTACAACCCGATGGGCCGGTGATGGTGGCAGTGAATCCCGGATCGCTTTTGGCCTCGAAGATGGTGAAAGAGGGCTTTGGCGTTTCTGGGAACGATATGAGCATTGGCGCTGATATACTGATGGATGCGGCCCTGGGCGGGCGGTTTGCTGACGCGTCAGGTGCCTATTTTGACAATGACAGTGGGGCCTTCGCTGATCCACATGCCGCAGCGCTCGACAAAGATCACGCGACCGACGTCATGAACAAAGTCAAGGGCTTGATCGGAAAGACAGGCTGATCCGGGCGGCGCGGCCGCCCCAAACACACATCCACCTTTACCTCCTATCACCCCTCACGCGTGCCGCGTCGAGGCCCAAGAAAGGACTGCCTGATGAAATACGAAAACTTCCAAACTTTTGAGGTTGCCGTTGAAAAAGGTATCGCCACGGTGACATTCAATTTCGGTTCCGTGAACGTGCAAGGCCAGGAAATGTTGGCCGACCTCAACAGCCTGGCCATGCGGCTAGAGCGCGACCGCGACACCAAAGTAGTGATCTTCCAATCCGCCAACCCAGAAATCTGGGTTTGCCATTACGACACCGATCTTCTCAAAGACATGTCGACCGAGGCGGTATCCCGCGAGGATGCACAGCTGTTGGACCTGCAAGCGGTTTGCGAACGGATCAGCAAGGTGCCGCAGGCCACTATTGCCAAGCTGGAAGGGTTCGCACGCGGTGGCGGGCACGAATTGGCACTGGCGCTCGACATGCGTTTTGCCGCGCGGGGAAAGTACAAGTTCATGCAGATGGAGGTCGGTATGGGCATCCTGCCCTGCGGCGGTGGCGCGTCGCGGATGGCACGCCAAACCGGCCTTGGCAAAGCGCTTGAGATCATCCTGAGCGCGCAGGATTATGACGCGGATGATGCAGAGCGTCTGGGCACGATCAACAAGGCTTTGGAGCCGGATGAGATTGGCCCATATGTGACCGCGCTGGCCGAACGGATCGCGCAGTTTCCGGCAGAGTCGATCAACGCCTGCAAGCAGATGGTCTATGAATCCATCGACAAACCCATTCAGGAGGCACTGAAGGCCGAAGCCTATTGGCTTTATCAGGCCACCAGCAAAACCCCGGCTGTCAAACGGTTTGCCATCGCGGATGAACAAGGTTTGGAACACGACATCGAAAATCAGCGTAAGTGGGGCGACCTGGTTATGCAGGTGCAAGATATCAACTGAACCCCCATCAAAATAACTACGTCCAGGCGCCCGATATCTCGATGCGCGCCCCAGCGTGGTGCTAGAAAAGGAATTTCCCAATGAAAGCAATGGTTCTGAATACCTATGGACCCGACGCACAGTTTGAGCCCGCAGAAATGCCAGACCCGGTTGCAGCACCCGGACATGTGGTGGTCCAGGTGGCGGCCACCAGCGTCAACACAGTCGACACGATGATCCGAAGCATGGGGGCAGAACTGCCCCTGTCCCCCGCACTGCCTGCCGTACTTGGCATGGATTTTGCAGGCACAGTTGTTGCATTGGGCGACGGAGTGACAAACTTTGCCCTAGGTGATGAGGTGTACGGTTGCGCCGGTGGTCTGATGGACCTTCCTGGCACTCTGGCCGAGTACATGAACGCAGACGCCCGCCTGATTGCACACAAACCCAAATCGCTGAGTATGCGGGAAGCCGCAGCGCTGCCCCTCGTCGGTATCACCGCCTACGAAGGGTTGACCCGTGCCGGTGTAGGCGATGGGCAGACCGTGCTGGTACAGGGCGGCGCCGGAGGCGTTGGCCATGTCGCAGTGCAAATTGCCCGTAACCTTGGTGCAACCGTGTCCGCAACAGGTCGCGGCGCGGATCAGATGGCTCTGATTGAGGGGTTGAGTGCGCGTCCTTTGGATTTCACAACGCAAAAGGTTGAAGACTACGTGGCTGCGCACACTGATGGCGTGGGCTTTGATGTGGTGTTCGACAGCGTTGGTGGGCCGAACATGACAAACTCGTTCGCAGCGGCCAAGCTCAACGGCCATGTCGCCTCAACCGTTGCGATGGTCGAGATTGATTTGACGCCCGCGCATTTCAAAGGTCTGTCCCTGCACGTCGTCTTCATGCTGATCCCGATGATGCATGATGTCGGGCGGCAAACCCATGGTGACATCCTCAAGACATTGGCGAATCTGGCAGATGCAGGGGGGCTCAAACCTATTGTTGACGAACACAAGTTTGGGTGGGCCGATGTCGGCGCAGCCTATGCGCACCTGACGAGCGGAGCTGCGATCGGGAAAGTGGTTGTAGAGTTGTAATCCGCACCTGTTGAGTTTGGTGCGCACAGGATGATCGTGCGCACCAATCTTAGGTAGATTCCGGACAAGCGTGAAAAACACGATTGTCCTTTTGACCCCTTCAATCGATGTCCAACATCGGCTTTGTGTGCCGACAACTTACCATCTTTGCTGGTGATCTAACGCGCTTGCGAAATCCTTAGCCCTCCGCCTTTCACAAGGAGGTCCACAATTGCGTCGACCCCTTTTCTGCGACGAAGAGACGAGAACAAAAACGGCCGTCCTTTGCGCATTCTTTGCGCATCACGTTCCATAACTTCTAACGAAGCACCAACATGCGGCGCCAAGTCGGTTTTGTTGATGACCAGAATGTCCGATTTCGTAATCGCCGGCCCGCCTTTGCGTGGAATTTCCTCTCCGGCGGCGACGTCAATCACATAGATTGTAAGGTCTGCGAGTTCCGGACTGAACGTAGCCGATAAATTGTCCCCGCCGCTTTCGATCAGAACCACATCAAGATCGGGATGGCGGTCTTGCATTTCGGCGACCGCAGCCAAGTTAATCGAGGCGTCTTCGCGGATCGCTGTGTGTGGGCACCCACCGGTTTCCACGCCAATGATCCTGTCTTGCGGCAGGATCTGCATGCGCATCAGCGCTTCGGCATCCTCCTGCGTGTAAATGTCATTGGTGATAACGCCCACTGAGCAGAAATCGCGCAGGGCTTCGGATAACGCTGCGGTCAAAGTGGTCTTTCCGGCGCCCACCGGACCACCGATGCCAACGCGAAGGGGGCCGTTCATACTGCTCATGTTCGGAACATCCTTGAATACTGTGTTTCGTGTTTCATCGACGCGATGTCTGTCAGGAACGCGGTCGAGTTCAAATCATCCAGGCTGGCCTTTTGCGCCGTTTCGGCAATACGGGCGCATAGCGGTGTCAATTCTCGGATCACTTTCTGAGACGCGGTCTGGCCCAACGGCACAAGGCGTGTTGCGCAAGAGGCCAGGTTGCTTGCAAAGGCTTGCAGAAACATCTTTGTCGTCAGCAAAAGGGGAAGGCCTTGCAAACGCGCGGCCTGGCCTAGTGAGACGGGATAGGAGTACTTTCGAAGGTCTAAATCCCAGACATTTCCAGTCACCGTCCCGAATGCCTGTCCTAGGAACTCGGTTTCTATTTTTCTTTCGGAGGACGCGCAAAAGGCCCGTGCAGTAACGTCGATGCCGATAAGTTCATCTTTATCCGGCGCGTTGTATGCCGAAACAACGAACAGAGCGTCGTTCCAACCAGAACCATGTTCCAGCACATCTGAAATCCAGGCTTGGGTGCATCGTGAATCGGTGACGGTCCCTTCGTCAATTGCGGTCTCTAGCCCGTGAGAATAGGCAAAGCCCCCTACAGGGTAAGCGGGCGACAACCATTGCGTCAGCGTCAGGATGTCGGCGTCAGTGGGCGTGGCCATGAGTCCTGCCATGGCCATAGGCCCCGCCTTCGGGGGTGAACGGTTCATGCACTTCCCGCACCGAAGCCCCGATTTTCAAAAGCATGTCTTGGATGACGTGATCGACTTGGATCAGCAGATGATCCTTTTCGATCTGACAAGGCGTGTGGCGGTTGCCGATATGCCAAGCGACGCGCGTCAGATCCGGGGCGGTTATTTCCAGCAACGCTTCGGGTGCAGCTTGTATTTCTACTTCGCGGCCATCATCCAGAACCAAAGCGCCGCCGTGGTTCAACGACGTCGTTTGCGCCAGATCGACAAGAATCTGTTCGCCACTTTCGCAGGTCAGAACCTTGCGGCGCAAAAAACGGTCATCATAGGTCAGTGACAGGGCGTCCGCAGGCTCGCCGTGTAAATGATCAGAATATTGCCGTGCTGTACAAAGGAGGATGGTCATGCCAACGCCCCCTCTGTGGAACGGGCAGCTGTTACCAGATAGAACCCGCGAAAACGTGTTGTACGATACGGTCGCGGGACAGGCCGCGTTTGCGCAGTTCTTCGTCGCTCAGCGATTGCAGGAACTGGATTTGATCGGTGCGCGATCGTGCTTCGGCCAATCGAGCAAGAGCCGAATAGATCGACGAACCAATCGTCGAGAACAGACCGAATACGGAAAAACCGGAATGCGGTTGATTTTCTGTGTGTGCCATTGGGACCCTCGTATGCTTGCGAGACGTTGGTCCTCCCTTGCGTGATAGTATCCGTCATATTGCACTCGCTTAGTAGTGGGCAATTGGTCATGCCCGGGATGCGCTTGCTGCAATGCAGCGAAGTTTTTAATCAGAACATGAAGTATCGCTGTGCCATCGGTAGAACTTCGGCTGGCTGACAGGTTAGCAATTCACCATCCGCACGGACCTCGTAGGTTTCCGGGTCGACATCGATCTGGGGTGTTGCATTGTTCAGCAACAGATCGCGTTTGCCGATATTCCGCGTGTTGTGCACGGCGACAGTTTGCTTCGCCAAGCCCAGTGAATCACCAATCCCGTCGGTCTGTGCGGCCTCAGAGACAAATGTGATCGCCGAATGCTCGACCGAGCGGCCATAGGCCCCGAACATCGGACGGCTATAGACAGGCTGCGGTGTCGGGATTGAGGCATTGGGATCGCCCATCTGCGCGCAGGCAATCGTGCCGCCCAGCAAAACCATTTCGGGTTTCACGCCGAAAAACGCCGGGTTCCACAGCACCAGATCAGCGCGTTTGCCTTCTTCGATACTGCCGATCTGATGGCTGAGCCCATGGGCGATAGCCGGGTTGATGGTGTATTTCGCGATGTACCGGCGGACGCGCAGGTTGTCGTTGTCCCCGGTTTCCTCGGGCAGCCGGCCCCGTTGTTTCTTCATCTTATCAGCCGTTTGCCATGTACGGATCAGCACCTCGCCCACACGGCCCATGGCCTGACTGTCGGAGGCGATGATGCTGAACGCGCCCATGTCGTGCAGGATATCTTCTGCGGCAATGGTCTCGCGCCGGATGCGGCTTTCGGCAAAGGCCACGTCCTCGGGGATCGATTTGTCGAGGTGATGGCAGACCATCAGCATATCCAGATGCTCTTCGACCGTATTCACGGTGAACGGTCGCGTCGGGTTGGTCGAGGACGGCAGAACATGGTTCTCACCGCAGATTTTGATGATATCTGGGGCGTGACCACCACCTGCGCCTTCGGTGTGGAAGGCGTGGATGGTGCGACCTTTCATGGCAGCCACGGTATTCTCGACAAATCCGGATTCGTTCAGCGTATCGGTGTGGATCATCACCTGAACATCCATCGCATCGGCCACTGACAGGCAGCAGTCGATGGCGGCAGGGGTCGTTCCCCAATCCTCGTGCAGTTTCAGCGCGCAGGCCCCGGCCTTGACCTGTTCCTCCAGCGCCGAGGGTAGTGAGGCATTGCCTTTGCCCGCAAAGGCAAGGTTCATCGGAAAGGCATCCGCAGCTTGCAACATCCGACCGATATGCCAAGGGCCGGGGGTGCAAGTGGTCGCCAAAGTACCATGTGCCGGGCCGGTACCACCGCCAAGCATTGTCGTTAGGCCGGAATGCAAGGCGTCTTCGATCTGTTGTGGGCAGATAAAGTGGATATGGCTGTCGAACCCGCCCGCCGTCAGGATGCGGCCCTCGCCTGCAATTGCCTCGGTTCCTGGGCCAATGATAATGTCCACGCCAGGCTGCGTATCCGGGTTTCCGGCTTTGCCGATCTTGGCGATACGCCCGTCCTTCAGCCCTACATCCGCTTTGTAAATTCCGGAATGATCTACAATCAGTGCGTTGGTGATGACCGTGTCAACGGCCCCCTCGGCGCGTGTGGCCTGAGATTGGCCCATCCCGTCGCGAATGACTTTGCCACCGCCGAACTTGACCTCTTCTCCATACACATCTTCGCGGTGTCCGGTTTCGCTGAACCGTGCAGCTGTTGCGCGTTCCACGATCAGATCTTTTTCAACCTCTATGATCAGATCGGTATCCGCCAATCGTACTTTGTCGCCGACCGTTGGGCCGAACATAGAGGCATAATCACCCCGACTGATCTTGCCCGGCATCTTTCAAAGCCCCCATGATGTGCATATTGAAACCGTAGATGTGCCGGCGCCCCTCAAATGGCACCAACATAACTTCGCGAATTTGGCCCGGTTCAAAACGCACAGCGGTGCCTGCGGGGATGTCCAGCCGCATCCCCAAGGCCGCGTAGCGATCAAAATCCAAGGCAGAGTTTGCTTCGGCAAAGTGGTAGTGGCTACCGACCTGAACTGGCCGATCACCAGTATTGGCGACAACAACAAGACGGCTGCTGCGACCGGCGTTGAGCGTCAGTGACCCTTCGGCAGGTATGATCTCACCTGGGATCATTTCGGCAGCTTCAAGATCACGGTGATGGCGATGACGGCGATCAAGGCCAACCCAGCTGCCAACGCGGCGTAATCGCTGCCGTGTGCATGAACATGAGTGTCCGTGTGGGCCATGGCCGGACCAGCCAGAATAAGAGCGGGAAAGAGCATGCGGTTCATTTGTATCTCCTTTGGTAATCAGCGAATGGGGTTGTGGACTGTTACAAGCTTGGTGCCATCCGGGAAGGTGGCTTCGACCTGTACCTCGTGGATCATCTCGGGCACGCCTTCCATGCATTGGCCTCGGGTGATCACTTCGGCCCCGGCTTGCATCATATCGGCGACCGAACGACCATCGCGCGCGCCCTCGACCACGGCATCGGTGATCAGGGCGATAGCCTCGGGGTGGTTCAGCTTGACGCCGCGGACCAACCGTTTTCGGGCGACCTCGGCTGCCATGGCAACCAGCAGTTTGTCTTTTTCACGAGGGGTCAGGTTCATGTCAGAGCATCCAGCATCGGGGTAACGTGTCTTTGTTCAGTCTGCGCAAAAGCGGCATCAACGCGCTCCGAAGGGCAAAGCTGCTTTTGGCCAGAACACGGATAACCAGCAGGTCGTCCCGGATAAGGGTTGCACCGGCGGTTTCGGGCAGCATTTCGCGAACAGGGTCCAACTGACCTGCGGCGGACCTTGAGGCAAAGACGATCAGCGCCATCGCCCCTGCGCCATTTGCGGTATGCGGCTTGGACATATGCGCGTGCCAATCGCCAGAGAACCGGATTGCATCCAGAAACACCGGCACCCCTTCGCGCCGTATCTCGATCCGATCGTTTAGGCGGATATCGGTCAATGTTTCGCCCATGGCCGCGCGCCCAAAGACCAGCGGCTCTACCATCAGCGTCTCGGCATCCGGGCACAGGTCGATCCTGAGGCGTCGGTCCAAAGTGCAGCCATTGAACAGAATGGTTTCTTGCGGCAACCAGTTCAGCCGGGCGCCTGTCTCGACTGTCAGATGGTTGGTGATCTGGCCGCATTCTTCGGGCTGAGCCTTGTAAGCGCGTTCGCAGGCTTGTGTTGTCAATGTCAGCGCCGTGCCTTCCGCTGCCTTGCCGGAAAACCGGAATGTGTCGCCTCCGGTCACGCCACCTGCTGTGTTCAATAGAACGGCATCAAGATCAGGCGTCGTGGTTCTGGGAAACAGGCACTTAAAGGACCCCGACTGGCGAAACTTGTCCAGAACCGTTCTGTCGCCCAATTTCTTGGTGCTCAAACTGACGGTGCCAGCAGCACGCGGCGGCACCGCACTGTGCGTGGGTAATATGGCTGAAACTTGGGTAATAAGGCACCTTTAGCGCGTGGTTTGGTGCCTCTTGTTTCTCTGTTGAAGGGTCAAAACACTAACTTGCAGTGTCGGAAACTGCTTATTTCCACATCGTGCGTCTAATTTTTAGACAGTGACCTTAGTCTTGGATGAAAAATTGGGCGCTTCTGGCTGATTCCGTAAATTGAGTTAGAGGCAAGTTGCCAATCTTGCTGCAATGCAGAAACCGTATAGGTGCCACCGCGGAGATGACCCGGGGGTGTGTGACGGCTGCGCGAATTGGACCTCGAACACAACCGCCACACGTAAACGCAACAACAGTTGCGGGGATCAGGTAGAAGAGAAACGTGCCTTTGCGCAAGCCCTCTCTCCCGGCCCCGCCAGGAGGATTACATGAAACCGCTCAAATCCACGCTCGCCGGATCGGTTGTCTTTGCGGCCATAGCTACTGCTGCATTGTCGGCCGAAGATACGATCAAGGTCGGAGTGCTGCATTCGCTTTCGGGCACGATGGCAATCTCGGAAACGACACTGAAAGACACCATGCTCATGCTGATCGATCAGCAAAACGCCAAGGGCGGTCTGTTGGGTAAACAGCTTGAAGCGGTCGTCGTGGACCCCGCATCGGACTGGCCCTTGTTCGCGGAAAAAGCGCGTGAGTTGCTGACTGTTCACGAGGTGGATGTGATCTTTGGCAACTGGACATCGGTCAGTCGCAAGTCGGTTCTGCCGGTGATCGAAGAACTCAACGGTCTTTTGTTTTACCCGGTTCAGTACGAGGGAGAAGAAAGCTCGAAAAACGTGTTCTACACCGGTGCCGCGCCAAACCAACAGGCAATCCCTGCGACCGACTATTTCCTGGATGAACTGGGAGTCGAGAAATTTGCGTTTCTTGGCACCGACTATGTCTATCCCAGAACCACGAACAATATTTTGGAAAGCTATCTGAAGCAGAAGGGGATCGCGGATGACGATATCTTCGTCAATTACACGCCCTTCGGCCATTCCGACTGGTCCAAGATCGTGGCTGACGTGATTGCGCTGGGCGCAGATGGCAAGAAGGTTGGCGTGATCTCGACCATCAATGGTGATGCAAATATCGGCTTTTACAAGGAACTGGCCGCGTCCGGCGTATCGGCGGATGACATCCCGGTTGTGGCCTTCTCGGTCGGGGAAGAGGAATTGTCGGGTCTCGATACCGCCAACCTTGTCGGCCATCTAGCGGCTTGGAACTACTTTCAGTCGGCCGACACCGATGAGAACGCCGAATTCGTTGACACCTGGAAATCCACCATGGGTGACGGGCGCGTGACGAACGATCCGATGGAGGCGCATTACATCGGCTTTAACATGTGGGTGAACGCCGCGACCGCAGCCGGTTCAACCGAAGTCGACGCTGTGCGCGCCGCGATGTACGGGCAGGAATTCCCGAACTTGACCGGTGGTACTGCTGTCATGCTGCCGAACCACCACCTCGCCAAGCCGGTTCTGATTGGCGAGATTCAGGAAGACGGCCAGTTCGACATCATTAGCGAGACAGATGTTGTGCCAGGCGACGCCTGGACCGATTACCTGCCGGAATCGGCGGTCCTGAAATCGGATTGGAAAGATCTTGGTTGCGGTATGTACAACACCGAAACCAAGACGTGCGTTCAGACCCTGTCGAACTACTAATCTGCAAGCAAGGCGGGTGTAATCGCCCGCCTTGCCGCCAAGACACACGGGTTTCACCACATGTTTCGACTATTCCTTGCGAGCCTCGCAATTCTGTTTGCCTGCCTGCCCGCCAACGCGCAAGAGGCTGGCCTGGAGCCGATCTTGCAAAGCCATCAGGAGATCATCGCCAAAAGCTCGCGCAAGACGATCAAACCGGCGATTGATGCGATTACGGCCAGTGGGTTACCACAAGCGCAGGTGATGCTTGAAACATGGGCCGCCAAGGACATGTGGATGCGCAAATCCGATGGTTTGTTCTTTGCGGGAAAAAGGGTTGAAGGGCGGTCATACGAGCTGACCGATTTCGACACAGGCGAGGTAATCGGCACCTACGAGAAATCCGATCTGAAACAATTGAAACCCAACAGCGGCGTCCGCGCCATGATCGGGACCGCTTTGGTGCAGTACCAACTGACCGATCAGGATCGAAAAAGACGCCTGGCCGCTCTGCAATCTATTCAACGTGACCCCGAAGGCGCTCTGCTTGAACCTTTGCGCGCCTCGATCGAGGATGAAACGGATGCAGATTTGAAGGCGCAGAAACAGCGGCTCGAACGATTGCTGACCATTGGGTACGACGCAGACACCACGGCTCGCGTGGCTGCGGTTGAGGAAATGTCAAACGACTTGGGTGTCGACGTGCGCGCGGCGCTGAACCCTTTGGTGGTGACCACACGAATGGTCGCGCCGAATCTGCCGACGGATGAGAATATCGCTGTCGTTCTGGAACCCGGATCAGAGGCCTTGTCGCGGGACGAAGCATATGACTTGCTGGTCGCCAGTAACCTTGCGACTCCGCGTGTGTCTCAGGACGACATCCGCACGGCTTTGTCAGCGAATATCGACCGAGGCCGCGTCGGTGGCGTCCCGGTTGCACAATTGAACAACGAACCCGCTCGCACTCAAGCATATGCCGCCTTGGCTGAAACGGGGGCGGTTTCCGCGTTGGTAACAGAGGCGGATATCGATGACGCGCTGGGCAAACATGTCTTCTTTGAAACCTATCGCGAGGCCTCGCCTGCGGTAACTGCCGCTGCCGAGAAGGCTTTGGATCATATTGAATTCAAGGTCGGGTTGAACCAGACACTCGACCTGTTGCTGGACGCGATCTCACTGGCATCAATCTATTTTCTGGCGGCCATCGGTTTGGCCATCACTTTTGGGGTGATGGGCGTGATCAATATGGCCCATGGCGAATTCATCATGATGGGTGCCTATACGGGCTATGTCGTTCAGCAATTCATCCCCGACCACACGCTGTCGATTATCGTAGCGATCCCGATGGCCTTTGCCGTCACCTTCGCCATGGGTGTCGCGATGGAGCGGTTGGTGATCCGCTGGCTCTATGCCCGCCCGCTCGAGACGCTTCTTGCGACATTCGGCATCTCAATTGCCCTGCAACAACTGGCCAAGAACATTTTTGGCACGCAGGCCCGTCCACTGACAGCGCCGGGTTGGCTGGATGGGGCGTGGGTGCTGAATGATGTGGTTTCGATCAGCTATATCCGCATCGCGATCTTCGTGCTGGCTCTGATCTTTCTGGGGCTGTTCCTGTACATCATGAAACGCACACGGCTGGGTCTTGAGATGCGCGCGGTTACGCAGAACCCACGCATGGCTGGATCAATGGGGATCAATCCCGGGCGGGTGAATATGCTGACCTTTGGCTTGGGTTCCGGCATCGCCGGGATTGCAGGGGTCGCCATTGGCCTTTTTGCCAAGGTCACGTCGGATCTGGGCAGCGACTATATTGTTCAAAGCTTCATGACCGTGGTCGTAGGCGGCGTTGGCAACATCTGGGGGGCACTGGCCGGGGCGGGGATGATCGGCTTCCTGCAAAAAGGGATCGAGTGGATGAACCCCTCGAACACCCTTGCGGCACAAACCTACATGATCGTCTTCATCATTGTTTTCATCCAGTTCCGACCAAGGGGCATCATCGCCCTCAAAGGTCGCGCGGCGGGGGATTGAGACATGGAACGCAGCTTCGTCGCCAAGAACCCGTCCGTGCTGGTCTTTCTGGCCATCCTGTCATTGTTCACATTGGGCGTGACCATCCTGTCCGAAGGGTTCGGGATCGGAGTAATCTCAACCAGTTTCGTCAAAACATTGGGCAAGACCCTATGCCTGTGCCTGATCGCAGTGGCGATGGATCTGGTCTGGGGTTTCACCGGTATCCTGTCGCTGGGCCACTTCGCCTTCTTCGGGCTGGGCGGCTACATGATCGGCATGTGGCTGATGTACGAACGCACCCGCCTGATCGTGGTCGAGTCGTTGTCGCAGGCCGACATCCCGCCAACACCGTCCGAGGTCGTGGACGCCATCGGGACGCAGATTTTCGGCGTCGTCGGATCATCGGAATTCCCGCTGATCTGGGCATTTTCGCACAGTTTGGTTCTGCAGTTGGCGCTGATCGTGCTGGTGCCCGGTCTTCTGGCGCTGATTTTTGGCTGGTTGGCTTTCCGCAGTCGCGTTACTGGTGTGTACCTGTCGATCCTAACTCAGGCGATGACATTGGCCTTGGCGCTGTATCTGTTCCAAAACGACAGCGGTTTGCGTGGTAACAATGGGCTGTCGGGCTTGCAGAACTTGCCCGGCGTGACCGCCTCGCAGGACGTGGTGTCGATCTGGTTCCTCTGGGCTTCGGCATTGGCGCTGGGACTGGGTTACATGCTGGCGGCGTGGATCGTTTCGGGTAAGTTTGGCTCGGTCATCCGCGGCATCCGCGATAACGAGGCGCGGGTGCGGTTTCTTGGATATTCGGTCGAGGTTTACAAGCTGACCGTCTTCACCCTGACCGCCTGCATAGCCGCCATCGCGGGTGCGCTTTATTACCCGCAGGCAGGCATCATCAACCCCGAGGAGATGGCCCCCATCGCGTCTATCTATCTGGCCGTCTGGGTCGCCATCGGTGGGCGCGGGCGTCTCTATGGTGCCGTGATCGGTGCGGCCTTTGTAAGCCTGCTCAGCACCTGGTTCACCGGCGGGCAAGCGCCCAACATTCCGTTGGGTTTCTACACCGTCAAATGGGTCGACTGGTGGCAGGTGCTGCTGGGCGTCTCGTTCGTGCTGGTCACTCTGTTCGCTCCGCAAGGGATAGGCGGGTTATTCGACTTATGGAGCGACCGGCGACACCCGGATCGCCACGGTGCCAACCTGGGCCCCGATGACGGAGCGTTGCGTGAAAAGGAGGCCATTGAATGAGTACTCTGCTAGAGGTGAGCGGCGTCTCGGTCACTTTTGACGGTTTCCGCGCGATCAATAACTTGTCGTTCCAAATTGGTGATGCCGAATTGCGCGCTGTAATCGGCCCTAACGGTGCAGGCAAGACCACGTTCATGGACATCATCACAGGTAAGACACGACCTGATGAGGGGCGGGTTATCTGGGGAAAGAAGTCCATTTCTTTGTTGGACATGACCGAGGCAAAAATCGCGCAGGCAGGGATCGGGCGGAAGTTTCAGAAACCAACCGTCTTCGAAGATCAGACCGTACAGGAAAACCTGCTGATGGCACTTAAAAACAAACGTGGTTGGCTGGGTGTGTTACTTTATCGCCCTTCGGTAAATGATCTGCAGAAAGTTAAAGATCTGGCCGCCGAAATTGGTTTGCATCAGGAACTAAGCCGCAAATCCGGTGAACTGAGCCATGGGCAGAAACAGTGGTTGGAAATTGGTATGCTGCTTGCACAAGATCCACGTCTGCTATTGGTTGACGAACCCGCCGCGGGCATGACACCGCAAGAGCGTGAACACACTACAGACTTGCTTGTTCAGGCTGCAAAAACCCGCGCTGTTGTGGTGGTTGAGCATGACATGGAGTTTGTGCGGCGTCTGAACTGCAAGGTCACGGTTTTGCACGAAGGATCTGTTTTGGCCGAGGGCGGTCTTGATCACGTGACATCTAATCAGGACGTCATCGATGTCTACCTGGGGCGCTAAACAATGCTGAAGCTGACCGATCTGACTTTGCACTATGGGCACTCGCAAATTCTTAACGGGATTTCCATGGAAGCCAGGCAAGGTGAAGTGACCTGCGTCATGGGGACCAACGGTGTCGGGAAAACCAGCCTGATGAAGGCAATCTCGGGCACGCATCCGCGTTCCGGTGGAAATCTGGAGCTTAACGGGGAACAATTGGGTGTCTTACCTGCGCATCGGATGGCCTGGAAAGGTGTGGCCTATGTCCCGCAAGGGCGCGAGATATTCCCTTTGCTGACAGTTCGCGAGAATCTGGAAACGGGGTTCTCTTGCCTGCCTGTCAGTGAGCATTTCGTCCCGGATGAGATATTCGACCTTTTCCCGGTCCTCAAACAGATGCAGAACCGGCGCGGCGGTGACCTTTCCGGCGGCCAGCAGCAACAGCTGGCCATCGCGCGGGCGCTGATCACAAAGCCGAACCTGTTGCTGCTTGACGAGCCAACCGAAGGCATTCAACCGAACATCATCCAACAGATTGGCGAAGTGATCCGGCACCTCAGATCGACAAGTAGAATGGCAATTGTTCTGGTCGAGCAGTATTTCGACTTTGCCTATGACCTTGCTGACCGGCTTGTCGTGTTACGGCGTGGCGAAGTCATGATCAAAGGCACAAGAGATAACCTTACGCGTGATCAGGTGTTGCAGGCCGTATCCGTCTAGGGGGAATTTGATGAAACCCGTAGGTCAAATCGACAAAAGCCATTTCTTGAAAATTCTCACCGAGACTCGATCCTGATCGCTGGGTCGACAGACAAAGTAGAGCCCGCGATCCAGCGGAACATGGCTTTCGTCCAGACGGATCAGACGACCAATTTCCAAGTCTCTCGCCGCCAATAGGTGTCTTGCCAATGCCACGCCCTGTCCGTCAATCGCGGCCTCCAAAAGCACAGCACTATCCACGTATTTGATGCTCTGCGAGTTGATCTGATCCGCGTTCAGACCAACTTGCGCGGCCCAGCTTTCCCAGCCGATGTTGAAGGCATCGTGCAACAGTGGAAGATCGGTGATGTCAGTGGCACGCATTGGCAGCTGTGTATTCTCGACAAGCGATGGCGCGGCTACGACGACCAGCTCCTCTTGTCTTATTTGCTCGTGATAAAGCCCGTCCCAACCCGGTTCTCCAAATCGCAGGGCTACATCAACCTCGGACGTATCGAAATCGGCAAAGGCATCATTTGTGTCCAGCAATAGCGCGATACCCGGATGTTCTTGTTGAAACGAACTTAGTAACGGCACAAGCCATTTGAGCGCCAATGATGTGGATAAAGACACTGTAATCGACTGGCGGTGATGTAATCGCTTCACCTCCATCACGCCCAACTGCAATGCAGAAAACGCCCCGCGTGTTGATTGGTGCAGGCGTTCGCCGGCTTTGGTCAATTCAACGCCGTTGGGGCGGCGATGAAAGAGTGTCACCCCAAGGTGCAGTTCCAGCAACTTTAATTGTCGGCTGATCGCTCCGTGGGTGACGTTCAGCACACCCGCTGCCTTGGTCAGGCTGGAATGGGTTGCAGTTTCGTCAAACGCCTGAAGGGCACGAAGGTGTCTGAGATTTTCCATCATGTGAGAAAATCTAACAGTAACGTGCCAAAAATTCGATAGCTGCTCCTAAATATAAGAAGTTAGACTGATCTAAACACAAAAAATCTCACACTTTGCTTGCCTAAAGAAGGGAATTCCCATGCCCGAATCCAAAGTCGCGCTGATGACAGGTACAGGCCAAGGCATTGGCCGGGGCTGTGCGGTCGAAATGGCAAAAGCAGGCTACAAGGTTTCGCTGATGTCCCCGTCGAACCGCTCGGTCGAACTGGCCGAGGAGCTTGGGGGCATCGGCCGCCGCGGTTCTGTGCTGGATGTCGATGATCTGCAAGCAATGATCGACGACACCATGAGCGAATATGGGCGGATTGATGCAATCGTCAGCAACATGGGCCACGGCGGAACGGTGCCCGAAGCCATCAAAACGGTGGGATTCGACCCCGACTTTGACGGACCGCTTTTGGAGCTGAGCGATGAGTTGTGGCACGAAAGTCTGGACATGTATGTGCTGAACGTCGTCAAGATTGCTCGTATCGTCACGCCTATCTTGATTGAACAAGGCGGGGGCGCTTTCGTAAATATTTCGTCCATGAACACAATCGAACCACGTGCGCCCTATCCCATGAGCATGCTGCGCGGCGCTTTGCACAGTTTCTCAAAGCTCTATGGGGATCGCTATGCACGTTACAATATTCGAATGAATAACCTGCTGCCCGGCTTCTGCGAGAACGTAAACCTGTCCGAACGGGCCCGCCGTGAAATTCCCGCTCAGCGGTCAGCAACTTTTGAAGAGATTGGACAGGCTTGTGTCTTTCTTGCCAGCGAGGGAGCCCGGTATATTAACGGTCAGAGTATATTGTCCGACGGCGGGATGAACCGCGCGGTTCGGTAGCAACGAGGCAGAAATATGATTGTTAGGGCACTCAATGAAATCCTAGGTACAGATCGGGATGTTTCCGGTCCGGGTTGGAACAGCAGACGATTGTTGTTGGCATCTGATGGCATGGGTTTTTCGCTTACGGATACGATCATCAAAAAGGGTGAAATGCTTGAGCTTGAATACACCCATCATCTAGAGGCGTGTTACTGTATCGAAGGCAAAGGGCAGATAAAGACCTCAGGCGATGAAACCTGGCATTCGCTTGAGCCATTTACTCTTTATGCATTGGATCAACATGACCGGCACCTCGTTCGCGCAACAGACGCTGATTTGCGGCTTGTCTGCGTCTTCAATCCGCCACTCAGCGGGCGCGAAGTGCATCGCAAAGACGGAAGCTATGCGCCGACTGAATCCTGATGAGGGCAGGGACGAACCACCGTAGGACGCCTATTGCTGTAGGCAATCTTATGTATGGAAACCTGGCGCGTTCAGTCAGTCTTGTGACTGCAACACAAGAAGGAGAGCGCAAACCTTGTCGGGTATCCCAAGCTAAAGTGGCCAGACAGGCACTGTGTCGCAAGCTTCATTGACATAACCGGGCGCCACTAAGGTCGAAATGTTTGGGGAACATTGCCCTCAGGAACCGAAAGACAATTCGCATTGCTTCGTCGCGATCAAAGGAATCCGGGTGAAGCAAGTAGTCAGTCCACATGCCTTCCAACATGGCGAGCGTGCCGTGGGTGGCGTCGCGCGCAACTTGATTTGGGTGTTCGATTTCAGTCTCTTTCGCTATGCGGGCGAACGCGTTGAAGATCAGTTTCCGAAGCTTTGCATCGCGGGTATCTGAAAACGCAGCGATTGCCGCTCTGTTCCTGGCCTCACCTCGAAACGCGTACCAAATTGCGACGTTTTTCTTATTGAGAATGGCTTCGCTCAAGTCACCCCGAACGATCATCTCAATATGTTCCTGGCCTGTTTGTCCGGTCGTTTCCAGCATGGCATAAATGCCATTGTAATATTGCTCGGACGAATAGCGCGCAGCTTCGTCGACAAGGTTGTCCTTACCCCCGAAATGAAGGTGAATCATGCCGCGGGATAAATCGGCGCGTTGAATGATTTCGCTGACCGACGTCTCGGAAATCCCCTTTTCTGCGACCGAGTCGAGTACCGCCTCGATCAGTGATAGGCGGTTTCGTTCTCGAATTTCTTGTCGTCTTCCAGTCATCTGATCAGGTGGTTTTGTTTGTTTTCAGTCTCTTGCGGGTCCTTCTAATGACCTTTGGGAAATTGGCCAGCCCCGTTTGTGAAAATATCAGTTGACACAGCTAGCCCTAAAATTCCAGATTTAAATGGACGATTGTCCATTTTGTGATCGATATTGTCGCGCCACCGAAAGCAAAGTTCAGCAGGGAAGCATGGCTGGAGTCATACGAAGTGAAACGGGCAAGGGCCTGGCACTGAGCGCGCCTGCGACGCTCTATGTCGGTCTGCTTGTGGCCGTGCCCCTGTGCATTCTTGTCGCCTACAGCTTTTGGACCCAGACCTATGTCGAGATTGACCGCACGCTGACATGGGCGAATTACCAAGAGGCGTTCACCGATCCGCTGGTCCGGCATCTTATGATCCGATCGGTTGCGATTGCGGGGGCGGTGACGCTGGCAACAGTCGGTCTGGCCTATCCGATTGCCTACTTCATCGCATTTCGGACGCAGAAAAAGACCCTCTGGCTATTGCTGATCACCATTCCTTTTTGGAGCAGCTACCTGCTGCGGGTGTTCAGTTGGAAACTGATCCTAGGCTTTAATGGGGTGATGAATTCAGCCCTTATTTCGCTGGGGCTGATACAGGAACCACTGACCTTCCTGCTCTACAATGAATTCGCCGTTGTCCTTACACTTGCACATGCATGGGCGCCGTTTGCGATCCTGCCGATTTATGTGTCGCTGCAAAAGATCGACCGCAGCTTATTAGAGGCCGCAACCGATCTCGGTTGCAGCAAGCTGGAACGGTTTGTGCGCGTGACTTTGCCCCTGACGGTGCCGGGGATCATCGCCGCCTGCTTGATCATCTTCATCCCCACGGTGGGCGACTACGTCACGCCGGCCCTGGTCGGTGGCTCGCAGGGGAAAATGGTGGCTAATTTGATCCAGGTGCAGTTTGGCGCGGCCAATAATTGGCCCTTGGGTGCAACCCTGTCTCTGCTTGCCATGCTTTCGGTCGGCTGCGTTGCAATCCTGTTCGTGGTGGTCGTCACCGCTCTGGGGCGGAGGATCAGATGACCAAGGCCATTCGCATCCCATGGTTGCTTGTTTACGCGATCGCCTACCTGGTGTTTCTCTACCTGCCGGTTCTGCTTTTGCCGTTGTTTTCGTTCAATGACGGAACCATCGTGGCCTTCCCTTTAAAGGGTTTTACGCTGAAATGGTACGCGCAGTTGGGTCAGCAGGACACACTGCTTCAAGCGATGGTGAACTCGCTGATCGTTGGCAGCGTGACTGCCTTGATGGCGACGTCTCTGGGCCTTTTCGCTGCGCGCGCCTATGTCCGGTACCGGTTCAAGGGGCGGGAATTCTCCGAAGGTCTGGTCATGCTCCCGCTGGTCGTTCCCGGCATTATCGTTGCCAGTTCCATGCTGGTGCTGTTCATCAGCGTCGGGCTGAAGCCATCGCTGACGACAGTGATCCTTGGCCATGTCTTTGTGGCCTTGCCCTTTGCCGTGTCGATCATGAAATCGGCCTTTGACGATTTCGACCAGTCGTTGGAAGAGGCCGCGTTTGATCTGGGCGAAAGCGTTGTGGGAACCTTTCGGCGTGTCACCCTACCAATCGTTGCACCGGGCATCATCGCCAGTCTTTTGGTCACGTTCACCGTGTCATTCGACGAGTTTGTTCTGGCCTTCTTCCTGTCCGGCAACAGCCCGACATTGCCGGTCTATATCTGGAGCCAGATCCGCTTTCCGGCAAAGCTGCCTAATACACTGGCGCTGGGGTCGCTGCTTTTGCTGTCCTCGGTTCTGCTGCTGTTGATTGCCGAATATTTCCGCCGCCGTTCCATCCAATCCTCAGATTGAAACCTAAGGAAACCAACCTGATGAGCGAAAAGAACATCATCGAAATACAGGGCGTCGAAAAACGCTTTGGTTCCTTTGTGGCCGTGTCCGACCTGAACCTGACCTTGAAAGAGGGCGAGTTCTTTTCGCTGCTTGGGCCTTCGGGCTGCGGAAAGACAACGGCCTTGCGCATCATCGCGGGTTTTCAGGATCACGAAGAGGGCGAGATCCGGATTGACGGACGGACGATGGGCGAGGTGCCCGCCAACAAGCGGCCCACCAACATGGTGTTCCAAAGCTATGCGATCTTTCCGCACCTGAATGTGGGTGACAATGTCGGGTTCGGCTTGCGAAAGACAAAGCTGTCGCGAAATGAAATCAAGGAACGCGTTGCCGAGGCGCTTGAGATGGTGGAACTCGGCGGCTTGCAGGATCGCAAGGCCAATGAGTTGTCAGGCGGGCAACGGCAGCGTGTGGCGCTGGCCCGCGCATTGGTCATGCGGCCCAAGGTGTTGCTGCTGGATGAACCATTATCCGCGCTGGACAAAAACCTGCGCGAAGCGATGCAATTGGAAATGCGCCGCCTGCAGCAAAAGCTTGGCATTACCTTCGTCATGGTCACGCATGACCAGTATGAGGCGATGACCATGTCCGACCGGATCGGGGTCATGTTTGCTGGGCAGCTCAAGCAAGTCGACAAGCCCGAGGTTCTGTATTCCCAACCTTGCAACCGAGAAGTGGCCTCTTTCATCGGCGGGATGAACTTTCTGAATGCCGAAGTGACTGCTGAGAACGCCGACACGCTGGACGTGAATGTTCAAGGGTTTGGCTCGATGACTATCGGGGTGAACCCCAACGTTCAGGTGCATGACATGGATCTATTGGTCGGCGTTCGCCCCGAGCAATTGGAGATCAGCGCGGAAAAACCGGATGGGTACGACGCGCATGTTCAGGGCAAGGTGTCGGACGTCGCCTTCTATGGCGAAAGCGTCCACTATTATGTGCGCGTCGACGGGTTGCCGGAAAGCATCGCCGTTGCAGTGCCAAACTACTTTCACACAGTTGATCACAGCCGCGACGATACCGTCTGGCTTGGAGTTCAAAGCGCCTCGGTGATCGACTTGGGCAAACGTGAATCTTTGGGAGGAAACACATGAATAAAACAGCATCACTTACGGCAGCAGTGGTTGCCACCTTCACGGCAAGCCAAGCATTGGCCGACGCGGCTGATCTGACCGTTTTCGACTGGTCCGGATATGAGGATCAGGGATTCTTTGGTGATTACGTCGAAAAATACGGCGGGCCGCCCAGCTACACTTATTTCGGCAGCGTGGAAGAGGCTTTCACCAAACTTCAATCCGGGTTTGAGGCCGATCTGGCCCATCCGTGTACGGACGCCCTGAGAAAATGGGTCGCAGCGGATATGATCAAGCCGATTGACACCAGCAAGCTGGAAAACTGGGACAAACTGATGCCCAAGATCAAAGAGGTCGATGGTATCACGATCGACGGGCAGACCTATATGGTACCCTTCGAATGGGGGAACACTGGCCTGATCTACCGCACCGACATGATTTCGGCTGATGATGTTTCGCTGCAATTGTTGTTAGACCCGGCCTATCAGGGCAAGGTTGCCGTTCCGGATGCAGCCTCCAGCGCGTTCGCCATGGCTGCACTGGCAACTGGTGCCTCAAGCTATTCCGATATGAGCGAAGAGGAGTTCCAGAAGGCGGCGGATTACCTGCGGGCAATTCATCCCAATGTACGTTTCTACTGGTCTGATGCAGGTCAACTGGATCAAGCCATTGCCAGTGGTGAGGTGACCCTGGGTTGGGGCTGGAACCAATCGGAGTTGAACCTGATTTGGAACGAAACCCCGGCAGTCATGATGCGTGATGTGGACAAAGGCATCGCCACCTGGGTCTGTGGTTACGTGCATCTGAAGTCTGCCAAACAGTCCGATGAACAGGTCTACGACATGCTCAACGCGCTCAGCTCGGCCGCCAGCGGTAAGTATATCATCGAAAGCTGGGGTTATGCCCATGCCAATGAAGACGCATTTGCGCAAGCTGATCCAGAGTTGATTGAGACCTACGGGTTCTCGGACGTGGACAGCTTCTTTGACGGCAGCCTGTTCTTCGACGCGGTCAATCCTGAGATTGAAGCGAAGATGTTGAAGGAGTTCGAGCGCATCAAAGCGGGCTTTTAGAACCATCTAACTACACAATTGGGATTGGCGGTGCCTTAGAAAGCCCGCCGATCCCACAGAACCATTTCCAATTCTTCTGGAGGAAGCGCGGCAATGTCAGGCGCTGACGGATATTCTGTTCTCTTTGAACCGGTTCAGATCGGGCCAGTGACGGCCAAAAACCGGTTTTATCAGGTGCCCCACTGCAATGGTATGGGACATCTGCGACCGCAGGCCGAAGCTGCCATGCGGGCAATGAAGGCCGAGGGTGGTTGGGCCGTAGTGTCCAATCAGGAGACGGAAATTCATCCCACTTCAGATTTGTCCCCATATGCGGAAAACCGACTATGGGACGAACGGGATATTCCAGCGCTGCGCCTGATGACTGATGCAGTTCATGCCAAGGGTTCGTTGGCGGCCATTGAATTGGCACATAACGGCCACCATGCGCAGAACCACCTGAGCCGCGCGCCTTTGCTAGGCCCGTCAGAACTTGCCTTGCAAACAGCGTATCCCAAACAGGCTCGGGCGATGGATAAGTCGGACATTCGCGAGTTTCGCAAGTGGCACCGCGCGGCGGCGCGGCGGTCGCGCGAGGCGGGCTTTGACATCGTGTATGTTTATGCCGGTCATCACATGACCCTGCCGCATCATTTTCTGCTGCCTCAGTTCAATGACCGAACGGATGAATACGGAGGCTCGTTGGAGAACCGGGTGCGCTTAACCCGAGAGCTTCTGGAAGAAACCAGAGAAGAGGTCGGGGATGAGTGTGCTATCGCCTTGCGTTTCGCAGTTGATGAAATGCTGGGATCAGACGGGATGCAGGCGCAGGAAGAAGGCCGTGCCGTAGTCGAATTGCTGGCAGACCTGCCAGACCTATGGGACGTCAACGTCGCGGACTGGAGCAATGACTCGGCGACGACACGTTTTGAGCCCCGCGACGGTTTTCAAACCTCATACATTGAATTCGTCAAACAGGTGACGTCCAAGCCTGTTGTGGGTGTCGGGCGTTTCACGTCTCCGGACTTGATGGTGTCACTTGTCAGGAAAGGTATCCTTGATTTCATCGGCGCAGCGCGACCATCCATTGCCGACCCGTTTCTTCCCAACAAAATAAAGGAAGGTCGGATCGAGGAAATTCGCGAGTGTATTGGCTGCAATATCTGTGTGTCCTCCGACGCGCTGGGCGTTCCTATCCGATGTACTCAAAACCCGACGATGGGGGAGGAGTGGCGCCGGAAATGGCATCCTGAAATCATAGAGAGCCGAGGAAAAGAAGAAGCCGCGCTTGTTGTCGGCAGCGGTCCCGCCGGGCTTGAATGCGCCATGCAATTGGCGCGTCGGGGCTATGACGTAACCTTGGCCGAAGCCAAGCAAGAGCTTGGGGGGCGCGTGTTGCAGGAATCCGGTCTGGCCGGGCTATCCGCATGGAGGCGCGTGACAGATCACAGGATCTATGACTTGCAGCAACGCGGGAACGTGCAACTGTTCACCGACAGTTCCTTGTCAGCAAGCGAGGTTATCGAGTTGGGCATTCCGAATGTCTTTCTGGCAACTGGCGCGTCATGGCGGCGAGACGGTCGCGGGAAGTCTGCGTTCCGGGGCGTATCGATAGAGGTAGGTTCACAAGTATTCACTCCGGACGACATCATGTCAGGGGTAATGCCGGGGGATGGCCCGATTATGGTCTACGATGATGATCAGGCCTATCTCGGTGGTGTGTTGGCGGATCATCTGGCGCAGGCCGGGCGAGAGGTCGTCTTTGTAACCCCGGCCTCGATGGTTTCACCTTTCACTGAATTGACCTTGGAACAGGTCAAAGTGCAACGCGGCTTGTTGGAAAAAGGTGTTCGGCTGGTGTTGTCCCAGACCCTGGTCGAAATCACGCCCGGAATGGCGAAAGTTCAATGCGCCTATACCGGACGCGAACAAAGCGTCGAGTGCGCATCAGTTGTTTTGGTCACGCAGCGCGCGCGAGAGACTGCCCTTTATGAGGAACTGCGAAATTTGCCCGACAAGCCACTGACAAGTCTGGAACTGATCGGTGATGCGGCAAACCCCGGTTTGATCGCTGACGCTGTATATTCGGGCCACATGGCAGCCAGGAATTTTGAACGCGACGCGGGCGACATCGACCGTGAATTTTTCCGTCGGGAAATCGTTTCCCTTGAATCTGCATGAGGTGCGCTATGCCAAAAGATGACTTGCAAGTAATGCGCGACTTGATGGAAGCGCAGCGGGAAGGGTTCGCCTTGCCGCGCCATTTCTATACGTCTCAGGCAGTATACGAAAACGATATCAGCACGTTCTGGAATCGCAACTGGATCTGGGTCGGACATATCAGCCAGATTGCCGAGCCGGGCGACTATTTCCTGTTCGACTACGGACCTGAATCCATCATCATCGTTCGGGATCGCGAGGGTGAGGTGCGCGCGCATCAAAATGTTTGCCGCCACCGGGGATCGCGCGTTTGCATTGAACAGAAAGGCAAGGCGCGAAACTTCATCTGTCCCTATCACGCGTGGACCTTTGACCTGAACGGTAAGCTCAGAAACGGGCGGTCAATGGGGGCGGATTTTGACCCGGGCCAGTACGGTTTGTTTCCGGTTCAGGTAAAGATATTTCAGGGTCTGATTTTTGTTTGCCCGTCCGAAGACGCGCCGCCGCTGGACGCCGCTTTGGATAGGCTGGCCCCGCTGTCAAAGCCGTTCGGTTTTGAGAATCTGAAGATTGCCCATGAGGCCTCATACCCGGTTCCGGCGAACTGGAAGCTTGCTCTGGAGAATTACTTGGAATGTTATCACTGCGCGCCATCTCATCAGGACTATTCGCGCAGTCATTCCTTGAAAGATCCGGCCCAGGTTCTTGAGTTCAGCGGGGCCCTGCACGAGCGGATGAAAGAAGCCGGGGTTCCCCTCGAGGAGCTTGATCTGACTGGAGAAAACGCAGTCGCACCGGGCGCAGATGTCTATTGGCGGCGTTACCCACTGTTCCCCGGCTACTTGACCGGCAGCAAGGATGGCGCGCCCTTGGCGCCGCCATTGGGTGAGCTGAAATCCCAAGACGGCGGGGCCACCGATCTGGGGATCGGTACGCTAAACTATTTCCTCGTTTATGCCGATCACGTGGTCGGGTATCGGTTCGTGCCGCGTGCTCTGCAAGACACCGATATTCAGATCGTCTGGTACGTACGCGGCGACGCCGAAGAGGGGCGCGACTATGACAAGGATACCCTGACATGGCTGTGGCATGTCACGTCGCTCGATGACGAACGGATCATCCGGCACAATCAGGAAGGCGTGAACTCGCACCATTTCGTCCCCGGGCCATTGTCCGAGATGGAATGGAGCATTTCGGGCTTCTATCGCAACTACTTCAGCATGATCTGAGACGCGCAAAATTCGGAGAAAGAACATGACAGAGCTAACGCAGCGCAGATCAAGACGGCGCGGGGGCGGGCGTGAGGCACGCGCAGCCGTGCGAACCAGCAACGCAGCCTCGCAAGCAATCTGGCCGGGTATTTCGGGTGGGCGATACAAGCCCCTGTCAGACGCGGACATGTCGCGCATTCACGAGGCCGCGCTTAGCATTCTGGAACGCACAGGCGTGGGGGACCCAACGCAGGAAGTTCTCGATCTTGTGGTGCCAAAAGGGGCGACATTGAACGCGCACGGCAGGTTGTGCTTTCCTCGCGCCTTGATGGAAGATCTGTTGGCCAAAGCCGCCAGTGAATTCTTTGTCCATGCACGCGGATCGCGGGCTGGTAAGGACGACATGCACTGCACCAAGGACAAGGTGTATTACGCAAATTCCGGCACGGCGGTGACAACCTTTGATGCCGAGACTCGCAGTTACAGGCCATCAACGCTTAAGGATATTTACGACTTCACCCGCTTGGTCGACCGGCTCGATAATATTCACATGACCGGTGACACGGTTTTGGCGACGGATGTGCCACAGGATTATGAGCATGACATGAGCATGCTCTACGCCATTCTGGCAGGCAGCGAAAAACCTTCCTGCCTGACCTTCAGAACCCGCGAGCACATTCAGGATGCGATCCATCTGTTCGATCTGGCATCGGGTGGCGAGGGCAAGTTCCTTGAAAAGCCCTCGGTCATCTTTGGAGGCTGTCCCATCGTATCCCCGCTTAGGTTCGGGCGCGAAAATCTGGAGATCTTGATCGATACGGCGAAGATGGGGCTGGTGTGCGATCTTGCCGTTCCCCCACAGGCCGGGGCGACTTCGCCGGCGCCTTTGGCAGGAACCTTAGCGCAAGCGGTTGCTGAGACCTTGTCTTGCGTCGCTATTGCGAACCTCATCAATCCGGGCACTCCGGTCGTTTTTGCAGCTTGGCCTTTCATCACCGACTTGCGTACTGGGTCCTTTACTGGCGGCAGTGGCGAACAGGCGTTAATTTCAGCTGCGGCCATCCAGATGGGCAATTTCTATAACCTGCCGACCAGTGTTGGGTGTGGTATGACGGATTCTAAAATCCCGGATGCGCAATACGGTTTGGAAAAGGCACTGACCTTTGCTTTGGCGGCGCATGCCGGTGCCAACAGGCTCTGCGAATTTGGCGGTATGCTTGGCAGTCTGATGGGCTGCAGCTTTGAGTCTATGGTCATCGACAACGAGGCTGCGGGCATGATCTCGCGAACGCTGCGCGGGATCGAGGTGAGCGACGACACGCTTTCGGTCGACGTTATCCATGAATGCGCAATTGATCCGGGTCATTTCCTTGGTAACGCGCAGACCCTGCAATATATGGAGACGGAATATGTCTACCCGACCCTGCTGGATCGGGAACTGACCGATACTTGGGAAAAGGCAGGTCGACAGGACATGTTTGAGCGGAGTCGGTCGGTGGTCAACGACATCCTATCCAATCACTATCCGAACTACTTTGGCAGCAAGGCTGATGCAGAGGTGCGGGCCAAGTTTCCGATTAAATTACCGCCTGAGGCGATGCAGGCGGGTTGAGGACAGCGGAAGGCGATGCGGCATTGAAACTTGTAAAATAGTGATGCCGCATCAAGACGGCTTCTAAGCCTTAAACGCACCCTGCTGTGTCAGGTCTTCAGTCGCCAACCGAATACCTTTCTCAAGGATATCGAACATCCGGTTCAACTCGCCTTCCGTGATGATCAGCGGTGGGGAAAACACGCACATGTTGATGATCGGTCGCAGGATCAACCCGTTTTCCTGGCAATGCTGGTCAATCAATGCGCCAACAGACTTATCAAGGTCCAAAAGATTATCAGCATTAGCATCGGCAACGCATTCGACGCAGCCAACCAGCCCCATACCTCGGGCGTCACCCACAAGTGGCAAGGCCGCCAGAGCCTGAAGGCGTTCTTCGAACAGCGGCGTAAGCGCGCGGACATGTTCCAGAATACCGTCGCGCTCCATGATTTCGATGGTTTTCAAACCAGCTGCCGCGCTTACCGGGTGGCCTGAATAGGTGAACCCGTTTGAAAACGTAGCCTCCTGCGCGTTCCCACCACTGACATCTGCGATCAGTCGATCAGAGATAATGCAGGCCCCCATGGGGACATAGCCAGACGTCATACCTTTGGCGCAGGTGATGATATCTGGTTGAATGCCAAAGACGTCTTCGGATGCAAACCAATGCCCAAGCCGCCCAAATCCAGTCACAACCTCATCTGAAATATACAGGACATCGTATTTCCGGCAGATGTCCAAGCAGCGCTGATGATACCCCTGCGGAGGCACGATGACCCCACCAGAACATAGGATTGGTTCAGCGATGAACGCCGCGACTTTGTCAGGGTCGGTTTCCAGGATCATGTTCTCTAGATCAGCGATTTTTTCGTCTAGAAAATCTTCAACCGTTTGATCGGCGCGGCGCGTGTATGGGTTCACATTCGGCAGGAAACGCGTCAGGTGAGAGGCCTGGTCCAACCACCCTTTGTCGCGCTCTTTTCCAGATACTGAGGCCGCCAAATAAGTCGAACCGTGATAGGCCTTTTGCCGCGATATCACGATCTTTTTTTCAGGTTTGCCAAGCAGGTTATTGCGGAACTGCACAAACCGCAGGGCGCTATCAACGGCTGTTGAGCCGCCGGTTGTAAAGAACACATGGTTCAGGTCACCCGGTGTTCTTTTGGCGATCTCATGTGCCAGCCGGGCTGGGGCCGAGTTGGCGTTGTTGAAGGGCGAAAAATACGCCATCTCTTTCGCTTGCTGGGCCATCGCATCGGCAATTTCAGCGTTCCCATAGCCCAATTGAACGCACCACATCCCCGCAGGCCCATCTATCAAGCGTTTTCCGTCCTCTGTCACGATGTGAACGCCTTGGCCACTTTCGGCAAAGGTTCGTTCATTTTGGCCAAGGAATGACATCCCTTCCCACGGATGCAGGAAGTGTTCGTTGTCCCAGTCACGTACGGGCTGAAAGTCGGAGTTGAACAGGGTCATGGGGCACCTTGATGTAACATATATCACAAATTGAACAAACATTCATTCAATGTCAATCCTTGAACTTTCGCTTCACTAGATGCGAGAAAGCAAAAGCGAGTAACCCAGCGAAGGAAAAACAAGATTAAACTCGAGGCCGATACTCCGACCAATGCCCGCGATCTGAGTAAGTTGCAGAACCGACAGCAGCTGATTCAGGCGGCTGCGGATGCCATCCATAAATACGGTATTCGGGGCACGACCTCGGCCAGAATCCAGGAGCTGTCAGGACTGTCGAGGGGGATGGTGAACCTGCACTTTGGTTCCAAAGAGAAATTGCTGCTTGCCGTGGCCGAGGAGTTGTCAGCGCGCTATGCCGGGCAGTGGAAAGCAATCGCGGACAGTCCGGAATTAGGCCCTGCGGACAAGTTAATCTCAATCCTCAAGGCGGATTTCGACCCTTTGGTCCTGAATGCACGGGACGTTGCGATCTGGTTTTCATTTCGGGCCGAAGCTCTCTCGAACCCCGACATATTTCCTTTCATCGACTCACGGGACAAAAGTTTCCGGGCAGTGATCCTTGAACTGTTGCAGCAAATCATAAGCGAAGGTGGGTACAAAGACGTAGACGCCAAACTTGCAACAGATGCATTGATTGCTTTGCTGGAAGGGCTCTGGACCGACTTCCATTTACACTCTGAGATTTTCAAACCCGAAGAGGCTTTGAAAATCTGCTTGTTTGTCTTGCAGTCGATGTTTCCAAGTCATTTTGATTTTAAATCGATATCTTAAATAGCGAGACGGCGCTTCTACGAGCCACCTCAGAATTGGGTTAGTGGAAAAACTGGCGGCCTTCCAGGTCCCATCTTGCGCATATTCGTACTGCATTGCAGTAAGCCGACGTCAGTTCAATCGACCGTAAAAGGTCATGCGGGCACTCTCTGACAGTTCCACATCAGGTTCCGAGTTATAGGCCAACACGGCGAGCATTCTTGTCTTGTCACTCTCATTCGGTGAGACCCGGTGAATGGAGTTTCTACCGCGAAACAGAACCAGCGTTCCTTGATCCATGTTCAGGATTTGTGGCTTCAATTCTTTGTCCAGAACGGCCCTGACACCTTCATAGTTCATGTCGCCTGCGCTCGCGTCCCGCAGGTCCTTTACATATTCGAAACGGCTACCGGCGTCGGGTTTCTGGATCAGCAATGTGATTGCGAACGAGGAATTGTCGAAATGCCAACCGAGTTCTTGCCCTCGGGTTGCGTAGTGAATGTTAATTGACGACAGCGGATCGACATAAGGGTGCAGTTCAGTCTCGCCCGTGAGCTGCTTGATGAAGCTGTGGAATAATGGGTCGTTATACAGAGTGCGCAGGGGCGATGTCGGTGACACCACGTCGTCGCAGATACATCCTTTGGATGACTCCACTTGCCGATTTGCCGGGTGTGATGCGTCAAACTCTGGATTTGGCGGCGTTAGGTAGACCGAGTGGCTTTGAGTGCAGAAATATGCCTGGTCTTGTCCCGTCAAAGCCTCGGCTTGCATCATTGCCAGTGCCTCGGGGCGGATAAATTCCTCAAGGACCAAGACACCGTTTTCATTCAGTGACGATCTTGCCTTCGTACCGAAATCTTCATTTCCCAGAGGGTAACGCCCAAAGTCGACGATGTCTGCAATATTCATGCCACTGACCCATTTAGCAAAAGCTTAGAACGGGTGGATTAAACCTTTTCTGACAGCGCGAGAAAAGCTGCATTTTCAGTGCGGCTTGTTTGCCTCCCAAGAACGAACCCAGGCGAATTCGGGTCGGGGGAACGTTTCAGCTTACTTGGAACGTCTCGGTACAGAATTGCCGCCCTTTGCCGCGGCAGCGCGTGCGCGGTTTTTCTTGCTGTTTGGCTTACCCTTGGGCGGCGGCGGGCCCTTTGGGCCGCGGTTTGGTTTTTTGCCTTTGCTGCTTAGGCTATCGCCATCGCGCTTGGGCTTAGTGTCGACTTTGGTTTTCTCAGGCGGCTTTGATGCCGTCTTTTTTCGCGCCTTCGCAGGCTGTGGATCGACAAGGCGAGGCGGTCTGCGCTCAGACTTTTGCGGGTCTCTCTTGCCTTTCACACCTCGTTTTGGGCCTGTCTTTGTCGGTTTCGAAAAGTCGGGGGCCGTGTCCAACCGCACGATGTCTTTTGTGCCCTCGACCTTCATCTCAGGTCCGATCGCGTCCAAAAATCCGGAAACGCTGCTCTCGCGAATTTCGATAAAGGTCACATCGTCAGCGATGCGGATCGCGCCGATATCGGATTTGGTGAGGTTCCCGGCCTTGCACACCATGGGAAGAACATAGCGCGGAGACGCGTTATCGTTGCGTCCTTCCGACAGCGAAAACCACACACTCGGGCCAAAAGGTGCCTCTGACTTTGTCCCTGTGGTTTTGACGTCGCTTAACTCTTCCGGAGCAGAATGCTGACGTTTGTATTGACGGACATAGGCCGCGGCGAGTTGTTCCGGCGAGAATCTGGCCACCAGTTCGTCGACCGATGTGCGCTCGCTCTCGACGAGATCCACCTGCCAGTCGTCCGAGCCGAACATCCGCTGTAGATCCTGTGCGTTGACTGCGTCTGCGGAAGGTGCCGGACCCCAATCAGCAGTCAGTTTGGCGAATTTCAACAGCCGTTGAGCCTTTTTGAACGAAGCCGGTGCGACGATCAGGGCGCTGACCCCTTTGCGCCCCGCGCGCCCGGTTCGACCTGAACGGTGCAGAAGAGTTTCGTGACTGTTGGGCAGTTCGGCATGGATCACCAGATCCAGATTCGGCAGGTCAATCCCGCGCGCGGCCACGTCGGTCGCCACACAGACGCGGGCACGCCCGTCGCGCATGGCCTGCAGGGCATTTGAGCGTTCGCTTTGGGTCAGTTCACCGGACAAAGCCACAACCGAGAACCCACGGTTCGACAAGCGGGCAGTCAGGCGTGCAACCATCGCACGTGTGTTGCAAAAGACGATGGCGTTCGGGGCCTCGTAATAACGCAGCACGTTGATGATTGCGTTTTCACCATCGCGCGGGGCCACATTCATTGCACGGTATTCGATATCGGCGTGTTGCGTCCGTTCACTGACGGTACTTACACGCTCGGCATCCCGTTGATACCGGGTGGCAAGGGTGGCAATGGCGCGCGGAACCGTGGCGGAAAACAACAGTGTTTGGCGGTCTGTGGGCGTTTCGTCGAGAATGAACTCCAGATCCTCGCGGAACCCAAGGTCAAGCATTTCGTCGGCTTCATCCAAAACCACAGCGCGCACGGCCGTCAGATCAATCGACCCGCGCATGATATGATCGCGCAAACGCCCCGGGGTCGCGACCACGATATGCGCCCCACGTGACAGAGCCCGGCGTTCGTCGCGCATATCCATTCCGCCAACGCACGAGGCAATGAACACCCCCGCGTCGGCGTAAAGCCATCCCAATTCGCGTTTGACCTGCATTGCCAGCTCTCGCGTTGGCGCAATCACCAGTGCCAAAGGCGCGTCTGCCGTGCCGAAAACCTGCGCATCGCCCAAAATGGTCGGCGCGATGGCCAGGCCGAACCCAATGGTTTTTCCCGATCCGGTTTGGGCCGACACAAGCAGGTCTTTTCCTTGCAACTCTGGAGCGGACACGGCCTCTTGGACCGGGGTCAGGGTGTCATATCCTTTGCGCTTCAGCGCATCTGCGATTGTCTGTTTCATAGCTCGGCTCTCTTGGGTGATGCGGTCACCCTCAGAGCGTCCAACACACGGATCATTGTCGAAGCACGCTCCTTACCGAGAGACGAACCGGATGTATAGAGTGGAAGATGAATGGCCGCTGAACCGGCGGATTTTTCGACCACAGTCGCGCGGTGTGGTACAAACAAGCCTGTGAATCCAGCGTATATTCCAGGTCAACGCCAGGGTGGTGGACTGTACCGTCCAACGTCATTTGCCCGGTAGGACAGGCAGCCGCACGGTCCTGCCTTACAAGCGCGTTAAGGGTTCGCCTATTTTTCTGTTTTCAGGGCAAAACCCCTGTTTGCGCTAAAATGGGCGAAAAAATTAACTGTGATTTCAACACTATCCGGGGGGCTACGGGAAACCCCCTATATCGAAATTCAGGCCGATTCGTTAACTGTGTTTTATCGAACGGGTCATATCGGACGATACCACTTTTCCCCTGTGAGGGGCTGGCTACTTACCCCCTCGGCCGGCCCCTCAGTCACTGGCCGCGACCCGTTTCGATCCCCCTCTAGAAATAGACTCTCAGGCGCTTTGCTCCAGAGATAGCAGTACTTGTGCAACCAGTTTGGGCAATTCAGAGGATCGGTCGTAGCTTGCTGTATGTGGAATGTCGGCAACCGGTGATTTTCGATAACCTTCGGTGAACAACAAAAACGGCACTTGTGCGCGTTGAGCGGTTTCGGCATCCACCTCGCTATCTCCGACAAACAACTGCGGACCGGCTGTGGTAACGGCGGCAAAGCTGGCCTCAAGATGGGCCGGGTCGGGTTTGCGGGTGTTCAGGCTGTCACCGCCAAGGACGGCATCGAAATGGGGTGCAAGCCCCATCGCCTCAAGCACATGGCGGGCAGGGGCTTCGGGTTTGTTGGTACAAACCCCCAGAACGCAGCCCATTTCACGCAAATGCTCCAGCGCCTGCAGCACACCGGGATAGACCACAGTTTTATCGCTGGAGGCGGCGTTGTAATGGGCAAGCGTCAACCGGGTCAGATCACCGTGCTGGGCCATCGGCAGGTCGCAATGCTCAATCACACGCTCGACCAGTTTGGGTAGCCCGTTGCCAACAAATTGTTTGATCTGGTCCTGTGATAAGGGCGCTACGCCGGCGTCACGCAACATATTGTTCGCGGCCGCGGCAAGATCAGGAAGACTGTCCACGAGCGTTCCATCCAGGTCAAACATGATAGTCGCGGCCATTGGCTGCCCCCTTGGTTTGATATTCTGAGAAAGTGGTACCCTGCCTGAATTTTTGGTGCAATCGTGCGAGGTTGGAGAATTTACCAGAACGGGCCTTGACATACCTGACTATTTTAATCAGATTATTATTCAAGTCCACAGCCAACCCCTGTCAGGGTCAGCCAGATCAAGTGAAACGCGAACAGATTAAGGCATTTCGCCCCAGCCCCCTCTGGAGTTGTCCTGATGAATATGCAGACCCCGAATCCCAGCCAATCCTATGCTGTATCCATGCTGCCATCGCATAAGGCCGAAGAACTGACCAATGGCGGTAACCTGGCCCATATCGAATTGGGCGACCAGCTGTATACGCTGCGCATCACCCGCGCAGGCAAATTGATCCTGACGAAATGAGCGCGAATTCCTCTCGGGGTGGGGCGGCTGTTGGCCGCTTAACTGACCTTGGCCCCGTCGAAGCCGGAGCCGTGATGTACTTGCGGCTTTGGGGTGATGGTGCCCAGGGCCGCGCAGATGCCGCCAGCGATTTTGAAATTGCGTTGGGCGCAGAATGCGGGCGCGCTGCGATGATGTCGCTTGACCGCCTGTGTTCGCTGTGCGCGCATCACGGGCGCCGCCCGTTGATCCGTCACGGATTGGGGTGTTCTTGTCTTGGCGCTGACGAAAATTGCTTTGCGCAGATGATCGCGGCGGCCTCTGAAGGTTCCCGTGAAGACGCGATGATGATGGCGTCCCTGATTGTGCGACCGGATTTTGCCCCCGCTCTGGCCTCATTATCAGAAGAACTTGGACTGGCGCTGCGTCGTATGACCGCGTCGATTCCGCTGCCCACAACCGGGCACCAACCCCCCGCAGCCCTGCTGCATTGAGCAGCAGCGTGGCGCAGAACCCCGGCCCTCCCTAGGCCGGGGTTTATTTCTCAGCAGCACCCGCACCCAGCATGGTGATGCCCCTGATCGCAGGCTGGGGCAGGGGTGAAATCACCCACTCCGGTCAAAACGTCCCGCAAAGCCCAGAGGATCATGTCGGCGTCCTCGGCCTCGATCGTCAGCGGTGGGCGGATTTTCAGGATGTTGTCCTTGGGCCCTTCGCTGCCGATCAGAATACGATGATCGCGCATTCGGTTTTTGACGTATTTGCAGATTTCGGTGCCCTCGGACCCATCCGGGTTGATCAGCTCAACCCCAAGAAACAGGCCCATTCCTCGCACATCGCCAACGCATCCGAAATCGGACTCAATCTGACGCAGACCATCCATCAGGCGCGCGCCCATATCGCGGGCGTTGTCCTGCAGGCCTTCGTCATCGACGATGTCCAGCACCTCTTTGCCAATCCGGCATGACAGGGTCGAGCCGCCAAAGGTTGAAAAGAACTCGATCCCGTTGTCAAAGCTCTGGGCGATTTCCTTGGTCGTAACCAGTACGCCCAGCGGATGGCCGTTACCGATAGGTTTGCCCATGACGACGATGTCCGGCAGCGCGCCTTGATGTTCAAAGCCGAAATAGTACTCACCCAATCGCCCAAGCCCGGTTTGTACTTCATCGGCAATGCACACACCGCCCGCAGCGCGGATTCTCTCATATACCGCTGGCAGGTAACCTTTGGGCGGAATGATTTGGCCGCCGACCGAGGGGAAGGTCTCGGCAATAAATCCTGCGACCCCGTGCCCCTTGTCTTGCAGAGCAGCGATTGCAGGGTCTACAAAATTCGCGAATTTTGTAGCGCGGTCCGGGTCGTCACGCTTGAATGACCCGCGATAGTCGTCGGCAACCTCAACCAACTCGACCCAGTCGGCCTGACCGACACCGCCGGGTTTGTTGAACTTATAGGCCGAGATCGCAACAGCCGCGTTGGTGTTGCCATGATAGCCGTGATCCGGGGTGACAATGCCCTTGGCGCCGGTATGGGCGCGGGCCAGACGCAAGGCCAACTCGTTCGCCTCGGTGCCTGAATTGACAAAAAAGCAGACCTCGAAATGATCCGGCAGTTTCGAGAGAATCTTGTCGGCAAAGGTCGTTTGGGCAGGGTGCAGATAGCGCGTATTTGAATTCATTCGCTTCAGCTGATCCGCCGCCACCGCCTGAATTCGCGGATGCGCATGGCCCACATGGGGGACGTTGTTATAGGCGTCCAGATAGGGCCGTCCCCATTCGTCAAACAGATGATGTTTCCAACCGCGCACCAGCATGACCGGATCGTCATAGGTCAGGCTGAGGTTGCCGCCGAAATGATCGTGCCGCCCCTGCAGGATCGCTTGCTTGTCGGTGGGGCGATAGAACACTTTCTCATCCGGTAGATTCAACAGCGCCGCGGGGTTGGGGCAGACGGCGTGCCACAGCTCCATCTCATCGGGATCGCCGACACCGGGCCAGTCGGTCTGCATCCCATCCGTGGTTAGCGCCAGTTGGAAATGCACATGTGGGGCCCAGCCGCCATTCTGACTAGCATCGCCCAGCCGGGCAAATGCCGCGCCTTGCGCCACCGGATCGCCCGGCTTCAGACGGTCACAAACTTCGGGGTCCAGATGACCATAAAGAGTATAGAAGGGATCACCTTCGGGCGTTTCGTGGTGAAGGATCACGACGCCGCCATAGTCCAAATGGGCGTCGCGGTTCTCGACCGCTTCGACCCGGCCGCTCATCGGCGCGTGCAGCACGGTGCCTGCCGGGGCAAACACATCCACCGCCAAATGCACGGTGCGCCGGTCCGAAGCCTTCCAGGGCCCCTTGCGGAACCCGGGCTCGGCATAGATCAGGCGGGGTTCGTTGTAATAGCCCAACCAAAGGCCTTGGCCAAATTCCTCACCCACACGCGCTGCCTCTTCCAGTGGCATGTAGAACGGGTTCTGCGGCCAGGTCGAGTTCTCAACCGACAGTGAGCCCATGGGCGCATCGCTCAGATCCTGATTGAACATCAGGGCGAACTGGCCGCGATGTTCGGACAGATAGGCGTGGATGCGTTCGGCCCCGTCAGTAACGGGCAAACCGCAGGCCGTTCGTAGCCGCGCCGCCATCAGGTCACCGTTCACGCCTGCATTCTCAAGGAACCGCCATGCGGGGGCCTGACTGATCGTCACATAAGGATCGTCCGGGTTCTCGATCGCCATAAGGGTCGAGTTTACAACGGACACCGCCAGCCGCATCCGCAGCAAGGGCCAGATCAAATCAATCTCATCGGGGCGCAGCCGATTAGCCGCGTGATAGCCCTGCACAAGAGCGGCAAGCGCGCGTTCCGGTTTAGGGTGATCCAGAACGATATAGGCCCCCGCAATCGCTAGATCACAGACACGCGGCGCAGCACACATATCGCCCAGATCAATCAGGCCCGAGATACTCTGACGCTGACCCAGTTCGCCCTCAACCAGAATGTTGTAGTCGTTGACGTCATTATGGATCGCCTGTTTCGGCAGTTCCGCCAACGGACCCGAGATCGCCGCGAACTGGTCACAAATCTCGGACAGCAAAACCCGACGAGCAGGATCAGTGATCGCATCCAGCCGATCGGCGATCCAACCGGCTTGCGTAAGGTCCCATTTGAAATCTGCACGATGCAGCCCGTCATGGGTAAACCGCTCCAACGCTTTGTCGGTGGCACCCAAAACACGCCCCAATTTTAAGATCAACGCCTCGGATTTAGGCGCGGCCTTGGCGTAACATTGCCCCGGCAGGCATTCCAGCAACCAGACCAGCCGCATCTGCCCTTGCTGATCGGCAATTTGCGGCAGCTGCGCCCCGGTAAGGGCGGGATAGACCTGAGGGAATGGCAGCCCCGGCGCCTCACCCGCGATATGGGCCAATGCCTTGACCTGCAGATCAACGAACTCTGCTTCGCATCCGGGGCGCATGACTTTCAGTACATAATCCTGACCATTGGTAGCCCGCACCATAAAGTTCAGATCATATTCGCCATCCAGCCGCGTCAGCTTGGCGTCCAGCCCCCAATGGGCGCGCAGGGCATCCGCCCAGAATACGGTCAAGTCGCTCATACGCTTCCCTGTCCAATTTTCACGAGGTTCCCCTTCATCTGGCCGAAAATATCCTCGGGGGTGAATTGGCCGAACGGTCCAAAAGGGGGCAGACAGCCCCCCAATGCCGTCAGTCCAACGCGCGCAACCGCTTGAACAGCGAAGATGTATCCCACCGTCCGCCGCCCAGCTTTTGCACATCTTTGTAGAATTGATCGACTAACGCCGTAACCGGCAGGGACGCCCCGGTTTCGTTTGCCGTCTCAAGGCAAATCCCCAGATCCTTGCGCATCCAGTCAACCGCAAAACCGTGTTCGAAATGATCATCCAGCATGGTTTCATAGCGGTTCGCCATCTGCCAGCTGCCCGCAGCGCCCTGGCTGATCACCTCAACAACGGATCGACCGTCCAATCCGGCTTTTTCAGCGAAATGTAGCGCTTCGCTGAGACCCTGAACCAGACCGGCAATGGCGATCTGGTTGCTCATCTTGGTCATCTGCCCTGCGCCGCTGTCGCCGATCCGACGGCAGATCTTGGAATAGACCTGCATGATCGGTTCAGCCGCATCATAGGCGGCCTGATCACCACCGCACATGATCGACAAGACGCCATTCTCGGCTCCCGCCTGACCGCCCGAGATCGGGGCGTCCACAAATGCGATACCCTTGCTTTGGCCCGCCGCATAAAGCTCACGGGTCACCTTGGCGGAAACGGTGGTGTGATCAATGAAAGTTGTGCCGTCGGCCATTCCGTCAAAGGCACCATTTTCACCCGTGCAAACCATCCGCAGGTCATCATCGTTGCCGACGCAGGCCATGACGAACTCCGCGCCCTGGGCGGCTTCTTTCGGGGTGGTCGCCATCGCGCCACCATGTTGGGCAACCCAGGCTTCGGCCTTTGCGGCAGTGCGATTGTATACGGTTACTTCATGGCCCGCCGCCTGCAGGTGACCAGCCATTGGATAGCCCATGACGCCCAAACCCAGAAACGCAACTTTTGCCATATTGTGATCCTCTCTGTTGTCCGGGCCATTTCATTTGGCGGGCCGGATTGCCAGGCAGAGACAAAGCAAAGCCACGCGCAAAGAGCAACCCCGTGTCAGGGTTTGCCACCCAAATCCTGCAGGATCGGACAATCAGGCCGGTCATCTCCGGCACAGGCGTCGATCAGGTGGCCCAGCGTATAGCGCATCGCGTTGAGGTCGGCGATCTTGGTTTCGATCTGCGCCAGATGCGCGCGGGCAACCTTTTTGACATCGGCACTGGCGCGGGTTTCATCCTCATAAAGGGCCATCAGAGTGCGGCAATCCTCGATCGTGAACCCCAGCGCGCGGGCGCGGCCTAGAAAGTTCAGCTTATGCACGTCCTGTTCGCGGAACCGGCGATAGCCGTTGTCGTCCCGCATAGGTTTGATCAGGCCGATATCCTCGTAATACCGGATCGTCTTGGCGGGCAGGCCGGTTTGGGTTGCAACGTCTCCGATATTCATGGCGTCACCGTTTGGGATGTGTGGTCTTGGGATGTTTCGGGCAGTGCAGCCCGGACACGGCGCAGGCGCAGCGCGTTGGCGACCACGAAGACGCTGGACAACGCCATTGCCCCGGCAGCGAGGGCAGGGGATAGCAGATGCCCGCTGAACGGGAACAGCACCCCAGCGGCCACCGGGATCAGCAGGATGTTGTAACCAAAGGCCCAGCCCAGGTTCTGGCGAATGTTGCGCATGGTGCGGCGGCTGATCTCGACCGCATTGGCCACACCGCGCAGATCACCCGACATCAACACCACATCCGCCGTTTCAATCGCCACGTCAGTGCCGGTTCCGATGGCCACGCCGATATCCGCCGCCGCCAACGCTGGGGCGTCGTTAATACCGTCGCCGACAAACGCCAATGTGCCGAATTGTTCACGCAGCGCGGTAATCGCGGTCAGTTTACCGTCCGGCAAAACCTCGGCCGTGACATGGTCGATGCCCAGCCTGTCGGCCAGCGCTTGTGCAGTGCGGGCATTGTCGCCGGTCACCATCGCCAGTTTCAGGCCCATCGCGTGCAATCGTTCTAACGCGTCCTGCGTGCCGGGTTTCACCGGGTCCGAGACCGCCAATAGAGCCGCCGCCTGACCGTCAATGGCGACGAACAGAGGTGTGGCACCTTCGCTGGCGCGCAGATCGGCCTCGGCAGTCAGGGTGGTTAAGTCCACCCCGTTCTGCGCCATCAGCCGCGGCGACCCGATCAACAGATCGTGTCCGTCGACCGTCGCTTGAACGCCTAGCCCGGTTAGGGATTTAAATGCGGATATTGCGGGCAGATCGTCCGGGCCCGCGCGGGTGATTGCGGTGGCGATGGGGTGTTCTGACTGCGCCTCTACCGCTGCGGCCAACCGCAGAACGGTGTCGCGATCAAAGCCGTTCGTGGTGGTGACGCTTTCCAGTTCGGGCCGCCCCTGCGTCAGGGTTCCGGTCTTGTCCAGCGCGATGACCTTAGCCTGCTGCAATTGCTGCAGCGCATCGCCTTTGCGGAACAAAACCCCCAGTTCAGCTGCGCGCCCGGTGCCGACCATAATCGAGGTTGGCGTCGCCAGACCCATCGCGCAGGGGCAGGCAATGATCAGGACCGAGACCCCGGTGACCAGTGCCATCGGCAGCGCAGGCGCAGGGCCAAAGATCAGCCAGACGACAATCGTCAGCAGCGCGACGGCGATGACCACCGGCACGAACCATGCGGTGATCCGGTCGACCAGCCCCTGAATCGGCAGCTTGGCCCCTTGCGCCTGTTCGACCATCCGAATGACCTGCGCCAGAACCGTATCAGCCCCGACCCGCGTGGCGCGCAGGCGCAGCGCGCCGGTGCCGTTTACCGTTCCGCCAACAACCTGATCGGTTGGGGATTTGCCCACAGGAACGGGCTCGCCCGTGATCATGCTTTCATCCACGTAGGAGGTGCCCTCAAGCACCTCTGCGTCCACAGGAACCCTCTCACCTGGGCGGATTTGCAGGATGTCCCCAACAGTAATGTCGGCGATCGGACGGTCGATGAAGCGACCGTCCATTTCGATCCGCGCGGTTTTGGGTTGCAAGCCTACCAGTTTGCGGATTGCGGCCCCGGTGCGGCCCTTAGCGCGGGCTTCCATCACGCGACCCAGCAAGATCAAAACGACGATGACCGAGGCGGCCTCGAAATACACGTTTGCGCTGCCCTGCGGTAGGATTTGCGGCGCAAAGGTGGCCGTGGCCGAGAACAAGTACGCCGCGCCCGTGCCCAAAGCCACAAGCGCATTCATATCCGGCGATCCGCGCAGCAGCGAGGGGATGCCCTTTGCGTAGAAAACCCGCCCGGGCCCCAGCAAAATCACTGAGGTCAGCGCGAATTGGATCAGATGGCTGGTTTGCGTGCCGATGCTTGCCTGCACCCAGTGATGGAAAGCCGGGATCATATGCCCGCCCATCTCTAATACGAACACGGGCAAGGCCAGGATGGCGGCAAACAGGGTGGCGCGGGTCAGCGCATGGGCCTCTTCGGTTTTGCGCCCATCGGTCTGGGGGTCGGCGGCGTCCGCCACGCGCGCCGGATACCCGACCTCTTCGCAGCGTTTCGCCAGCATCTGTGGATCGGTTACACCGTCGACATAGGTGATTTGCGCGCTTTCCGTGGCCAGATTGACCTGAGCGTCCACCACTGCCGGATCAGCTTTCAACGCGCGCTCGATTTTAGAGACGCACGAGGCACAGCTCATACCGGCGATCTTCAGGGTCGTTTGCCGGGTCGCAGCGGGATATCCGGCATGTGACAGTGCGTTGATCAAACCGCCGAACTGACCGTCATAGGTAACCTGCGCGGTTTCCGTCGCAAAGTTGACCGATGCGTCAGACACACCCGGCACATCCAGCAAGGCGCTTTCCACCCGACCGACGCAAGAGGCACATCCCATGCCAGAGATTTTCAACTGAGTTGTCTGTGGCGCAGCCATCCGACTCATCCTATCGTCACTTTTACCCTCCAGATGAGGGTTCCAGTCACGGGAAGGTCAAGGGGTCATGTCAGATTTCCGTAGAATTCCGCAGCGCAGATCAATTGTTCGATAGCTGATCAAGCAAAAGGGAATCGTGCGAAAAGGGAAGAGGGGAACGCACGGATTCAGGCGAGGCAAAAAACGCCAACGCAAGGCCCATAGCCAGCAACAGTGCCCCAATCAGGCCGAGATGAACAACATTCAAGGCAAAGCGTAGCATGGTTGTGGACCCTATTATCTGATTTAGTTTGCGAATTTTGGGTGCAACGGGGTCAGGACCGTTGCGCTAGTTGTTGTCTAAGTTTTTCGTTCTCGGCCTGTAACTGAGCCAGTTGCTGGCCCAGCGTGTTAAGATGCGGGCGCAACTCGGCTTCGGTAAAGCGGGGTGTAATGTTGCTGGGGCAGTTCCAGTCCAGCGCCTCGACCCGAATTCGGACGGCGCGTTCGGCGGGGGCTTTTGCATCTTCGGGATAAAGGTCGGCGGCGGCGGCCGCGCCCTCAGTAAACTCCACCCGACCCAAAATCTTGAGGCGCCTCTGGTTGGCATAATCCATCAGGATCAGGGCGATCCGGTCGTTTCCATCCAGGTTCCCGCGCGAAATATACTGTTTATTCCCTGTGAAATCGGCGTATCCGATGGTCTGTGGGTCCAGAACCTTTAGAAACCCAATCGGTCCGCCGCGATATTGAACGTAAGGCCAGCCGGTCTCGGAAACGGTGGACTGATAGAATCCATCGCGCGCTTCGATAAAGGCCTTTTCAACCGGTCCGATCTGATGGCCTTGCTGCGGACCGCCGTCAACAAACTTGGCGTAAGTCTTGGCTGAGCCCATCCTTTCCTGATGCGCACGGACGGCTGGTGTAAATGTCAGTTCGGAAAAGGCACGCGGCATGTTTTTACCCCTTTACAACCCCAGGTCAGACAGCCCGGCGTGATCATCGGGACGGGGCCCTTGTGGCCAATGAAACAGGCGATCGCCCTCGGAAATTGGTAAGTCGTTTAATGAGGTATAGCGTTTGGCCATCCGTCCATCTTGTGCAAATTCCCAGTTCTCGTTGCCATAGGACCGAAACCACTGTCCGCTGTCGTCCCGCCATTCGTATGCATAGCGCACGGCGATACGGTTGCCGGAAAAGGCCCACAGTTCCTTTATTAAACGATAGTCCAGTTCCGTGCTCCACTTTCGGGTCAAAAAGGCGTGGATTTCGGCGTGACCGTTTAGGAACTCTGCCCTGTTTCGCCACTGGCTGTCATCAGTATAGGCCGGAGTGACCACATCCGGGTCGCGGCTGTTCCAAGCGTTTTCCGCCATTCGGACTTTCTGTTTGGCGGTTTCCAAACTGAACGGGGGCAGCGGGGGTCGGCTCATTGCGTGGTCTTTCATGTCAGTATGGCTGCAAGCATCGCCAAGGTTAAAACAACCGGGACGTACTGGGGTGGGAAAAGGCTGGCATGGTGTCTCATCTGAACGCTCCATGATTTACTGATCGGTACATCATGTTGGCAATGTGTACCGATCTGTAAACTTTTGCAAGTCTTATTTTGAAATTTCACCGCAGCGCACTCTACGGTTGCCGTGAGGACAGTGCGGTATTATGTACTGATCTGTACATGTAGGAGGTGACACATGCGCCCAAACAAACGCGATGAACTGGTCCGCAAGTCTTTGCAGGTCTTTTATCGTGACGGATTTCACGCCACCGGAATGGACAAGCTGGTGGTGGAAACGGGCGTGTCAAAAACCTCGATGTACAAACACTTTCGCACCAAGGAAGAGCTGATTCTGGCTGCCTTGCAGTTGCGGGATGAGAACTTCCGAAAAGAGTTCTTTTCTCGGATCGAGGAGCTCGCAGATACCCCTGCCGGCCAGTTGCTCGCCAGTTTCGATGCGCTGGGCGAGTGGTTTGATGAGAAAGAATACCGCGGCTGCATGTTCATCAAAGCAGGGGCGGAGTATCAGGAAATTGACCACCCGATCCACAAGCAATCCGCCGAGCACAAGCGCATATTGCTCGATCATTTTATCGATCTGGCGCGGAAGGCCGGTGCCCGTGATCCAGAACATCTGGCCTGCCAGATTGTTCTATTGCAGGAAGGCGCGATTGTGACGGCTGTGTTCTTGAAAACCTGTGACCCGGCGGGGGATGCTAAGGCGGCTGCCCGGGTCTTGCTGGACGCGGCGCTGGCCTGACCAGACCCGAACATTCAAAAGAACGTTACGTTCCAACGCGTTGGATGGATTGGATTGCAATGCCTCCAAAGCTACCTTGATCAACGGAAGATTTGGGGAGGATACCGCATGCAGCTATTTACCACGACCGCCAGTTGGGTAACCGAAGAACACCGGATGTTTGCCGAAATGGCGGATCGGTTCATGGATGATGAGCTGATCCCCAACATCGAACGCTGGATCGAAAATGGTGTCGTGGATCGCGATATGTGGCGCAAGGCTGGCGACATAGGGCTAATGGCAGGCGCGATCCCCGAGGTTTACGGCGGTGTAGGTGGTGGCATCGGATTTGATGCAGTTACGATGTACGCGCAATCCTCGCACGGGGATTCAGGATGGGGTTATGCGATCCAATCCATCGTCATTCACTACATCAACGCCTATGGCAGCGAGGATCAAAAGCAAAACTGGTTACCGAAACTGGCGTCGGGCGAGATGGTCGGCGCGCTTGCCATGACCGAACCCGGGACTGGCTCGGATGTGCAGGCCATTCGCACGACGGCCGACAAGGATGGAAATTCCTACCGTTTGAACGGATCCAAGATATTCATCACCAACGGGCAATCGGCAGACTTGATCCTTGTGGCGTGCAAGACGGACAAGGCGCTGGGCTCAAAAGGGGTTTCACTGATTGGGGTTGAGACCGAGAGCGCCGAGGGCTTTCGCAAGGGGCGCAACCTCAAGAAGCTGGGGATGAAGGCCAATGACACGGCTGAGCTGTTCTTTGAAGACGTTAAGGTGCCTATGACCAACCTTCTGGGCGCGGAAGAGGGGCAGGGGTTCTACCAAATGATGAACCAATTGCCCTGGGAACGCCTGACGATTGGCATCGGTGCGCTGGGCGCAATTGATTTCGCCATCGCTGAGACGGTGAAGTACACGCAAGAACGCAAGGCATTTGGTCAACGGGTGATGGATTTCCAGAACACCCGCTTCAAGCTGGCCGAGTGCAAGACCAAGGCCGAGGTTTTGCGCAGCTTCGTCAATGATTGCATCGCACGGCTTGAAGCTGGCACGCTGGATGCGGCGACCGCTTCGATGGTGAAATACTGGGGGTCGGAAGTTCAAAACGAAATCATGCACGAATGCTTGCAGCTGTTCGGTGGGTATGGGTTCATGATGGAATACCCGATTGCCCGCCTTTACGCGGATGCCCGCGTTCAGATGATCTATGGCGGCACCAATGAGATTATGAAGGAACTCATTGCCCGATCTTTGGATACTTAATCAGACCGGTTACTCCCGCCCGTCATCAATGTTTCTGGCGAAACATCTCCTCCCGTTGGGCCAGGCAGGCGCGGGCTATGCGTGCGCCTGCCTGGCCCCTCCTAATTCCGCAGGACGCAAGGCCGAAGGCGGCGCAGAACCGCATTGCACCTCTGGCTTACGTGTTGGGGGCCTGATCAATCTGACCTTGCAGCCACGCTCGGAATGATTTGAGTGGTTCGGATTCCGCCCGCGATTGTGGCCAGACCAGATAGAAATTCCCAAGGCTGACACCCGGACCGTGCCACGCTGGGACAAGCCGCCCCGCTGCCAGATCAGCCTCGATCAAGTAACTTGGGAGCAATGCCACGCCCAGCCCGTGGATAGTGGCCTGTCCCATGGTCGAGAATTGATCGAATAGCATTCCCTGTATCCCAGAAACCTCGCGGCCTTGTGCGGCGAACCATTTCTCCCAGGCTTCGGGGCGTGTTTCCAAATGCAACAGGGGCGCTTTGATCAACCACTCAATGTCATCGCTGTCGTCGGGCAGCATATCGGGTGCGCAAACGGGCACTACATCTTCGCGCATAATGGGCAGGTAATTCACGCCGGCCCAGTCGCGTTGACCAAAGTGGATCGCGGCGTCGAATTGTTCTGTGTCGAAATCAAAGGGCCGCAGCCGCGTATTCAGATTTACGGTGACTTCTGGATGGCGGCGGGCGAAATCCTGCAGGCGTGGCGCCAGCCAGTGCATGCCGAATGCAGGCAGGATCGACAGGTTTAGCGACCCTCCGGTCGGGTTGGCCTTGAGCTTCAGCGACGCCTGCGCCAGTTGGTTCAGCGCTTTGCGGGCGACCTGGACATATTCCTTTGCCGCAGGCGTCAGATGCAACCGCATCTGGCTGCGCTGGATAAGGGCGACGCCAAGCTGTTCCTCCATCGTCTTGAGCTGACGGCTGATCGCGCTTTGCGTCAGTGACAGCTCTTCGGCGGCGGCAGAAGCGCTGCCAAGGCGATCAACGGCCTCAAGCGCCAGCAAAGAGGGGATCGAGGGCAAAAAGCGGCGCGGGGCGATCATATGACAAATCCTCATACCTTTCGAAAGGAATATCACTGGCTTTTGCCGCGCGCCAGCCCGATACAAATGCAGGTATTTCTTCAGGGTATGTGCGTGTAAGCCTGTGCATCGGATCGGGTGTTTAGTTCCGGGGTGCTTGCGACTTTCTTTTGCCTCTGCCCTCGAATGCCTGCAAGAAAGGGGGGGTGCTGCTGCGGCAACACTCCGGATTAAGTCACACAGGATCAGGGAACCGGCCATGGATCGCGCTCAGATCGTTCACGAGAATTTCCTGACCCGAGTCGCACAGCGCGATTTACCCGACGGGGCCGCCCCCAGACCGGGTCTGAGCAACCCCGATGCGGTGTCATTGTTTCGATCGCAAGTCCTCAGCCGCGCGCTGGATCGCACTAGCCGTGCGATGCAGAAGGCGGGGCAGGGCTTCTATACGATAGGCTCTTCGGGGCACGAGGGGATGGCAGCCGTCGCCCATGCGCTGCGCCCGACCGACATTGCCTTTCTGCATTATCGCGATGCGGCGTTTCAGATTGCCCGGGCCGAACAGGTGCCGGGCCAGCAGATCGCCTGGGACATGTTGCTGAGCTTTGCGTGTTCCAAGGATGACCCGACCTCGGGCGGGCGACACAAGGTGCTGGGGTCAAAGGCGCTGACGATCCCGCCGCAGACCTCGACCATTGCCAGCCACCTGCCCAAAGCGGTGGGCGCGGCCTATAGCCTGGGCGCGGCGCGGCGGCATGATCCGGAACACCGCGAGTTGCCCTTGGACGGGATTGCTGTTTGTTCTTTTGGGGATGCTTCGGCCAACCATTCGACCGCGCAGGGGGCGCTCAACACGGCCGGTTGGACCAGCGTGCAATCGACGCCGTTACCGTTGTTGTTCGTGTGCGAGGATAACGGGATCGGAATCTCGGTAAAGACACCGAAGGGCTGGATTCAATCGTCGATGGAGCATCGGCCGGGCGTCAAGTATTTCCAAGCCAATGGGTTAGACATATTCGAGACTTACGCCGTGGCCAAGGAAGCCGCTGATTACGTGCGAACCCGCCGAAAACCCGCCTTTCTGCACCTGAAAACAGTGCGCCTCTACGGTCACGCCGGGGCGGATGTGCCGACCACCTATCTGTCTAAAACCGAGGTCGAAGCTGATGAGGCCAACGACCCGCTGCTGCATACTGTGCGTTTGTTGGATCAAGCGGGCGCGTTGCAGCCGGATCAGGCGTTGAAGATTTACAATGACACCTGCGCCCGCACGGATCGCATCGCCGCCGAGGCCGCCACCCGCCCTCACTTGTCAGATGCCGCCGAGGTGGTGGCCAGTCTGGTTCCACCGAAACGTATCTGCAAACCCACCAACGGCCCAGATGCCGAGGCGCGCGCCAAAGCCTTTGGCGGCGATTTGCGGGCGATGAATGACCCCCAGCCCATGAGCCGCCTGATCAACTGGGCGCTGACAGATCTGATGCTGGAACACGGTGAAGTCGTCTGTATGGGTGAAGACGTGGGCCGTAAGGGAGGCGTCTATGGTGTGACGCAGAAATTGCAACAACGCTTTGGTCCGGATCGGGTGATCGACACGCTGTTGGACGAGCAATCCATACTTGGGCTGGCGATAGGAATGGGGCACAACGGCTTTATTCCGATCCCCGAAATTCAGTTCCTGGCCTACCTGCACAATGCCGAGGATCAGATCAGGGGCGAGGCCGCGACGCTGCCGTTCTTCTCGAACGGGCAGTTCACGAACCCGATGGTGCTGCGGATTGCGGGGCTGGGGTATCAGAAAGGGTTCGGCGGGCATTTCCACAACGACAATTCCCTGGCGGTGCTGCGCGACATTCCCGGCGTGATCATTGCCTGTCCGTCCTCTGGTGCAGATGCGGCACAGATGCTGCGTGAATGCGTGCGGTTGGCGCGGGAAGAGCAAAGGGTGGTGGTGTTTCTAGAGCCCATCGCGCTGTATCCGATGCGCGATTTGCACGGGGCGCAAGATGGCGGATGGATGACCACCTACCCTTCGCCGGATCAACGTATTTCGTTGGGTGAGGTTGGCGTGCATGGGGATGGCACCGATCTGGCCATCGTGACCTATGGCAACGGGCATTATCTGTCGCAACAGGCGCTGCCCAATCTGGACGCAGCCGGTATAAAGACGCGCATCATCGACATGCGCTGGCTGGCGCCTTTGCCAGTCGAGGCCCTGCGCGAGGCCACCAAGCCCTGCGCACATGTTCTGGTCGTGGATGAATGCCGCCGCACCGGCAGCCAGTCCGAGGCGCTGATGACGTTCTTCGCCGAAGAAAATCCCGCAACGCCAACCGCACGCGTTGTGGCCGAGGATTGCTTTATCGCCACGGGTCCGGCCTATGCCGCGCCACTGCCATCCAAGGGCGGTATCGTTGCCGCCGCGCTGAAACTGGCCGGAGGCCGCCAATGACCCGCACAGCCGTCGTCATCTGCCCCGGTCGGGGCACCTATAACAAGCCCGAGCTGGGTTATCTGCACCGCCATCACGCGCAGCGGATAGACCTGTTCCACAGCTTCGACGCCATCCGTGCCGAGACGGGGCAGGACGCCGTGACCGCCCTGGATGGTGCAGGCCGGTATACGATGTCCAAGTATTCGCGGGGCGATGTGGCCTCGCCCTTGATCTATGCGGCCTCGTTTGCCGATGCGCAGGCTTTGGCGGACGATATCGAGGTTGTCGCAGTCACCGGTAATTCGATGGGCTGGTATATTGCCCTGGCCGCTGGTGGTGCGCTGTCGCCGCAGGATGGTTTTCGGGTGGTGAACACGATGGGCACGCTGATGCAGGAACAGCTTATTGGCGGGCAGCTTGTCTATCCATATGCGGGCGACGATTGGCGGGATGCTCCGGCGCGCAAGGCCGAGTTGCTGGCGGATGTGGCGCGGATCAACGCAACCGACGGGTGTGATCTGGCGCTGTCCATTGATCTGGGTGGGATGTTGGTGCTGGCTGGGAACGAAGCGGGGTTGAAGGCGTTCGAAGCTTCTCAGCCTGTTGTACAGGAACGCTTTCCGATGCGGTTGGCGAACCACGCGGCGTTTCATACGTCCTTGCAGACTCCGGTCGCTGCAGAAGGGCGCGCGCGACTGGCACCGGATCTGTTTGCGCAGCCTGATCGCCCCTTGATCGATGGGCGCGGCAAAATCTGGTGGCCGGGCGCGACAGATACGCAGGCGCTGCGGGACTACACTCTGGGCCATCAGGTGACCGAGACCTATGATTTTACCCGCGCCATCCAGACCGCTGCGCGCGAGTTCGCCCCTGACCTGTTCATCGTCACCGGCCCGGGCGCGACCCTGGGGGGTGCCGTGGCGCAATCACTGGTTCTGGCCGATTGGAAGGGCATGTCGGACAAGGCGGCGTTTCAGGCGCGGCAACAGGTCGAGCCGTTTCTGATCGCAATGGGCCGTGATGATCAAAGGGCACTTGCAACCGGCTGAGTCCACCGCAATGATCCGCGCAAAATTCTGGAGCCCAGCGTGAGTGACCACGACCAATCCCTGTGGTTGAAAACCTGCCGCGAGCATGTGGAAGACCGCCCCCTAAGCGGTGATCTAACGGTTGATCTGGCCGTAATCGGCGGCGGCTATACTGGCTGTTCCGCAGCATTGACGGCAGCGCAGGCCGGGGCGTCGGTCTGCCTGTTGGAGGCGCAAGGCATTGGCCACGGCGGTTCAGGCCGAAACGTCGGTCTGGCGAATGCGGGGCTGTGGTTGCCGCCCGAGGATATCCGCGCGCATCTGGGCAAGCGGGCCGGGGATCGGTTGATCGATCTTTTGGCCGCGGCACCTGCGGATGTGTTTGACCTGATCGAGCGGCATGGCATCGACTGTGATCCTGTTCGCAATGGGACGTTACACTGCGCGCATTCCGCCTCGGGCCTGCAGGATTTGCAGAGGCGTCACGCCCAGTTGAGCGCCACGGGAGCCCCAGTTAAATTGCTGCCCGCCGATCAGGCCACGCAACGGACTGGCAGCGCGGCATTCCATGGCGCGCTGTTTGATCCGCGTGCGGGGACGATTCACCCATTGGGCTATGTGCGTGGTCTGGCCCGTGCCGCTGCCGAGGCCGGGGCGCGGATTGTCACCCAATGCCCGGTGCAGTCGATGAAGTACGACAATGGTCAATGGGTGCTGAAAACCCCGCATGGCTCGGTGCGGGCGAAATCGGTAATTCAGGCCACCAATGCCTATCATCAGGGTCTTCAAGATACCGCCCCGGACTATGTTCCGGTCTACTACTTCCAGTTCTTTACGGCTCCGCTGTCGGACAATCTGCGGGCCAGTATTCTGCCGGGGGGTGAGGGGTGCTGGGACACCGGGTTGGTCATGACCTCTTTCCGTATGGATGCCGAAGGGCGGCTGATCATCGGGGGCATGGGCGATCTGGGGCAGGCGGGCCGGGCGGTTCACGCGGCATGGTGCAGGCGCAAACTGGCCGAGTTGTTTCCTCAACTTGCAGATCAGCCGTTGACCGAGGGGTGGCATGGGCGCATCGCCATGACCTCGGACCACATCCCCAAGATCACGCAGATCGGTCCCAATGCCCTTTCAGCACACGGATATTCTGGACGGGGCATCGGTCCGGGTACGGTTTTTGGCCGCTTAATGGCAGAAAGCCTGCTGCAGGACGACCCGAGCCTGCTGCCTGTGCCTGCGGTTCCTGAATACCGCGAAAGCTGGACCGCCCTGCGACGTGCTTATTTCGAGACGGGCGCGACGTTGATGCATCTGATCAAGGCACGGTTCTGATCCGCGACCGCCCCGGTGATCAATTCTGCAGCGTCGTGGCAATGGCCTCGATCCGTGCGCGCAACCAGCGATGGGCCGGGTCATTGGCCGAGCGTTGATGCCAGACCATGTAGATCGAGACCGGCTCGCACTCGAACGGCAGTGGCGCGCAGTCCAGTGCCGCCAACGGCCCGTGTTTCATCAGCACAGTGTCCGTCGATATCAGGTCGCTGCCCTTCACAAAGGACGGAATCGCGTGGAAATGCGGCAGGGTGACGGTTGGTGGCCGGATCTGGCTTTGGTCCACACCACGCATCACAGCGCGGGAACTGCGTCCGTCGGTAAATCGCACTTCAATATGCTCAGACTGGCAATAGGCCTGCCAACTGTCTGGCGGATTGCGCTGATCGGCATCGTAGAAAATCATTAGCGGGCTGATCAGTACGCGTTTTTGAAAAATATCCGGCCCATCGGGCGGCAGCGGGGTCAGCATCAACTGACACCGGTCGCTGCGCAGCAGGTCGGGGTCGGGGACGCCGGACGGGATGAACCCCAGCCGCAGGCGCACGCCTTCGGCCCGAAGCGCGTGCAGCAATGGCGGAAAGATCAGGTCGCGCGGCATGTCGTTGGTGGCGATCTGGATGCTGATCTCATCGGCCAGCGGATCAAACGGACGCTCGTCAGTCAGCGCCCGCATGCCGTCCAGCACCTGTTGTACCGGCTCTTTCAGCGATAAGGCGCGCTCGGTCGGGGTCAGGCCCTGACCCGAGCGCACGAACAACGGATCCCCCAGAACCTGCCGCAGTTTGGCCAGCGTGTGGCTGATTGCCGATTGCGTCACACCCAACCGGTCGGCAGCCTTTGAGACCGAGCTTTCCTCGAGGATCGTCAGAAAGGTGCGCAAGACTTTGCCGTCCAGATCGGTGAAATCAGTTTTGCTCATATCATCTATGACTATTCATGAATGGATTTGCTGTCTACGGCGCATTAGGTGACAGTCAGCAACAGGAGGCGCGCAATGGGAATCCGCTTTTTCTCGGATAAGAACAGACCTGTCCATATGGGCCGGTATCCGCTGGAGCGGTTGGAGCGGCAGATCGAGATGCCGGATCTGTCTGTGGTGCCCCCGATGCCAAAGCTGAGATTTCGCCAACCGGACCAGCCCGAAAGCATCGTCAACGCGATGGGTGAGTTTCAGGCGATGATGGACGCCATCCGCGACGGGTTCGTGAATCCGGTGAGATCAGAGATTCCGGCGGACCCGTCCGAGCGCGCCAACCACCTTAAGGCATTTGGCTATTTCAATGATGCCTCGATGATGGGCTGCGGCCCGTTGCCGTCTGAGGCGTTGTTGTCTGAGCCACGTCGCAACCCCGATATCGACCGGTTGTCCCATGCGCTGAAGACGCGACAGACCAAGACGTTGGCTTCGGGAATCGACCTGATCATGGCGGACCTGAAGGAAAGCATGGAGGCCGCGCCCAAACCGATGGAAACGCATCGCCACGCCATCGTTTTTCTGTACGAACACAATCGTGATCCAGACCCGACCGAGCCAGGGGCCGAGTGGATCATCGACGCGCAGGATCATCGCGCCTGTCTGCTGGCGACCGAGAATGCGGTGGTGATTGCCAATTACATCCGCCTGCTGGGCTATGACGCGCGGGCGCATACCGCGATGTCGTCCGAGGTTGATCTGGGCCGGCTGGCAGTAGCGGCGGGTCTAGCCACGGTTGAGGGTGGCGACATAGTGGCCCCGTGGTTGGGCAAACGGTTCGGTCTGGCCGCCGTAACGACCGAGTTAGAGATCACGCATGACCAGCCTCTGATGCCCATGGCGCAACAGCCGTGGTTTCACACACAGGGTCCGGCCTGGTGGTTGGGCACCGGGTTTGCCAAGAACGCCTTGAACCGCGACGTTTACGCCAAACGGCGCTATGTGGACGGCGCACATCCGTTCGAAAAGCTTAAACGCGTTGAGAGCCCTACCACTTATATCGACGAAGAAAATGTCGCCCGCGTCCCCAAGCGTGCTGACATGTTCGCCCGTGCGTTGTTTGGCGATATGGGCAAACCGCTGCAGGACGCGGCAAAGGGTGGGCATTATGTCCGCAAATCTGCCCCCAGCTTTGCGCAGCGCCGGGCGCTTGGGGCCTTCGTGCTTTTGCAGGATGGTGAAAGTGCTGAGGTGTCGCAGCCTACCGATGCCGCGCGCAATGCCGCGAATATTAAGGCCGCAAGCTATTTTCTAAGTGCCGATGCCGTTGGCCTCAGCCGGTGCCCTGAATGGAGCTGGTATTCCCACGACGCTGCTGGAGAGGAAATCAACCCCCCGCATGATCAGGCGATCAGTATGATCATCGACCAGGGGCGTGAAACCATGGAAGGGTCCAGTGGTGACGACTGGATCGCGGTCAGCCAGTCCATGCGGGCTTACTTGCGGTTTTCCCTTCTTGGCGGCGTGATTGCGCAGCAAATCCGTAACCTCGGATACAAGGCCAGAGCGCATACCGTCATGGACGGCGAAGTGCTGCAACCGCCGCTGTTGCTTCTGTCTGGTCTGGGTGAGGTCAGTCGGATCGGAGAGGTGATCCTGAACCCCTATCTGGGGCCGCGCCTGAAGTCCGGTGTGGTGACAACGGATATGCCGGTTGGCCACGACAAGCCCATCGATTTCGGTCTGCAGAGCTTTTGTGAGGCATGCAACAAATGCGCGCGTGAATGTCCTTCGGGGGCGATCACGGCCGGGCCGAAGCTGATGTTCAACGGCTATGAAATCTGGAAATCCGACAGCCAGAAATGTGCCACGTACCGGATCGGCACGTCAGGTGGGGCCATGTGCGGGCGGTGCATGAAAACCTGCCCGTGGAACCTTGAAGGTATATTTCAAGAGCGGCCCTTTCGCTGGGCCGCGATCAACCTGCCGCAAGCTGCGCCTGTATTGGCAAAGCTGGATGATGCGGTCGGAAATGGCGGTTTGAACGACGTCAAGAAGTGGTGGTGGGATATCGAACTGCAGACTGATGGTGCCTATCGCCCCACCACTCACCCGCTGAACCGGCGTGGTCTGCAAACAGACCTTGACCTGAAATACGAAGATCAGACTTTGGCCGTCTACCCCGCCTATCTGGCGCCGCACCCGTGGCCCTATCCCTTTGCGATGGACCGCGAGGCCGGGATTGCTGCCTATCAGGCGATGGTCACGGCTGAGGAATACAAGGCCCGCAAAGCGGCCGGTGATGTGTCGGTAATCCACCGCTACACTATTGCGGGCGACGCGCCAGTGATGCGGGTTGAGCTGACCAAAGTCGACAAGATGACGGCGGATGTGACCAAGTACGAATTTGCGGCCATCGACGGCGCGCCCTTGCCCGACTGGACCGCAGGGGCGCATTTGGACGTGCTGGTCGCGCCGGAATTCCTGCGGCAGTATTCTATGTCTGGCGATCCGTCTGACCGGTCCTCCTATCAAATCGGAGTGCTGCGCGAGGATGACGGGCGCGGCGGCTCAGCCCTTTTGCACCGCATCTTTAACGAAGGGCGCAAGGTGTTCATCTCAAAACCGATCAACCATTTCGAATTGGATGAGACGGCCACCAAGACCTTTTTGATGGGCGGCGGGATTGGCATTACCCCCATGATCGCCTTTGCCCACCGCCTGCACGCGCTGGGCAAGCCGTTCGCGCTGCATTATTCAGCCAGAACCCGCGCCAGTGCGGGGTTTCTGGACGATTTGGCGGCGATGCCCTGGGCGGAACATGTACATTTTCATTTCTCGGACGAAGGCACCCGCGCCGATCTGGATGCGGTTCTGTCAGGCTACCAACCGGGTTGGCACGTTTATACCTGTGGGCCGGACCGCTACATGGACAGTGTGATACAAGCGGCCGAGGCGCAGGGCTTCCCCGAGGACGCGCGGCATCTGGAGTATTTCTCGGTCCCTGAACAGCCTGAATATGAAAACCATCCGTTCACCTTACGGCTGGCAAAATCGGGTCGGGAATTGATCGTACCTGTGGAAAAGGACGCCGCACAGGTGTTGACCGAGGCGGGGATTCACGTGGACGTCAAATGCTCAGACGGCATATGTGGGGTTTGCAAATGCGGTGTGATTTCGGGAGACATTGAACATCGCGATTTCGTTCTGTCGAACCAGCAACGCGCGGATGCGATGATCCTGTGCCAAAGTCGCGCGGCGCAGCCAGACGGCGTGATCGAGATCGACCTCTGACCTCAGGTCTGGAAACGACATCGGGTAACATGAAATTTGGTCGCTCCTGCCATGGACGCGGCCATGCTGCTGCACTAACGTCCCCTCTGAACCCAGTGAATCCTGATCAACAGGTGCGAGGTATTTCATGGATTATCACAGCCCCGCCAGCTTTGCCGAAGCTTCGGCACTGGCCGCAAACGCGACGGGCATCACACGGTTTCTGGCAGGCGGCACCGATGTTCTGGTGCAACTGCGATCAGAACTTGTGACGCCCGATACGCTGATCGACATAAAGAAGATCGACGGCGTGCGCGATATCAACAGCAACGCCGACGGCAGTTGGACGCTGGGCGTCGCTGCCACTGGTGCCGAGATGAGCGAACATCTGGAACTGGGTCGCGACTGGCCCGGCGTGGTCGAGGCGATGGATCTGATCGGCTCGACCCAGGTTCAGGGGCGCGCGACGCTGACCGGCAACCTGTGCAACGGCTCTCCGGCGGCGGATTCGGTGCCTGCCATGGTTGCGGCGGGTGTCACGGTCACGGTGACCGGCCCGGATGGCGACCGTGAGGTAGCGGTCGAAGACATCCCAACCGGACCCGGTAGAACGTCGCTGGCCAAGGGCGAGTTGATCTCGGCCGTCCACATCCCCGCACGGGGCGACAATGGCGGCGACGCATACCTGCGCTTTATCCCGCGCACTGAGATGGACATTGCCGTGGTTGGCGTTGGCGTCAGCCTGCGTCTGGACGGGGACACCGTCACCGAGGCGCGCGTATCATTGGGCGCTGTCGCGCCGACCGTGCTGCTGGTTGAGGACTGTGCCAAGGCCATCATCGGCAGCGCGCTGGACGACGCTTCATTGGATGCACTGGCCGCTGCGGCATCCGCCGCCTGCAACCCGATTGACGACAAACGCGGCACTATCGAATTCCGTACCGAGGTCGCCGGCGTTCTGGCCAAGCGCGCCGCGAAAATCGCCTATGCCCGCGCCAAGGGAGAGGTAGCATGAGCAAGTTCCACGTATCCACCACCGTGAATGGTGACGCGGTCGATTACCTTTGCGATCCGCGCGAAACCCTGCTGGATTGTCTGCGCGACAAGCTGAACCTGACTGGTGCGAAAGAGGGCTGCGGCACCGGCGATTGCGGCGCATGCTCGGTCACGGTTGATGGCCGTTTGGTCTGTTCCTGCCTGATGTTAGGGGTCGAGGCCGATGGCAAGCAGATCGAAACCGTCGAAGGCATCGCGGAGGGTGACGTTCTGCATCCGCTGCAGAAAAAGTTCATCGAGCATGCCGCCCTGCAATGCGGTATCTGCACGCCGGGCATTTTGGTCGCGGCCAAATCGCTGCTGGAGAAGAACCCCAACCCGACCGAGGAAGAGGCCCGGTACTGGCTGGCAGGCAACCTGTGCCGCTGCACTGGGTATGACAAGATCATTCGCGCCGTGATGGAAACGGCCGAAGAACTGCGGGAGGCTTCATAATGGCACTCGACGATCGTAAAACGCAATTCACCTTCGTCGGCACGCGCCCGGATCGGCCCGATGGTCTGGACAAGGTCACTGGTCGCGCCAAGTTCGGGGCGGATGTTTCTGCGCCAGGCATGCTGCACGGCGCGATCCTGCGTTCGCCCCACGCCCACGCACGGATTGTGAAGATCGACACCTCGCAGGCCGAAGCGCACAAGGATGTCAAAGCCGTCGTCACCCGCGCGGATTTTGCCGAAGTGCCGTTCAAACCCGGCCTTGAGGGTGAATTCTGGAATGTTCTGGAAAACGTCATGGCGGGTGAAAAGGCGCTCTATGACGGGCACGCAGTTGCGGCTGTGGCGGCGACCTCGGCTTTGGCGGCGCGCGATGCGCTCAAGCTGATCGAGGTTGAATACGAGGTGCTGCCGCACGTCACCGACGTAGACAAAGCGATGGAGCCGGATGCGCCGGTCTTACGCGAGGGTGCTGCGGATTATTCCGTACCCGAGGGGATGCACCCAAACGTCGTGCGGTACCACGAAAGCGGGCACGGCGATGTAGAAGCTGGCTTTGCCGAAGCTGACTTGATCATCGAAGACAGCTTTGTCACCGAGGCGACCCATCAGGGGTACATCGAGCCGCATGCCTGTTTGGGCATGTTGGGCAACGACGGCAAGGGTGAGCTGTGGTGTACCACTCAAGGCCACTGGATCGCGCAAAAGACCTGCGCGGCGCTATTGGGTATCGAAACCTCGCAACTGCGCGTGACTGCGTCCGAGATTGGTGGTGGTTTTGGCGGTAAAACCACAGTCTTCATCGAACCTGTCGCGCTGGCACTGAGCCGCAAGGCGAACCGCCCGGTTAAGCTGGTGATGACCCGGTCCGAGGTGTTCCGGGCCACTGGCCCGACATCCTCGGCGTCGATGGATATCAAGATCGGGATGAAGAAGGATGGCACCATCTCGGCAGCCCAAGGCGTGTTCCGCCTGCAGGGCGGGGCGTTTCCGGGCGCCCCGGGTGACATGACCGCCATGTGTGCCTTTGCACCCTATAACCTGACCAATGTCAGCCAGATTGGGTATGACGTGATGGCCAACCGCCCGAAACAGGCCGCTTACCGCGCGCCGGGTGCGCCGATGGGGGCTTTTGCGGTTGAATCGGTGATTGACGAGCTGTGTAAGAAGCTGGGCCTCGATCCGATCGAAGTTCGTCTAAAAAACGCCGCCCATGAAGGCACCAAAGCCAGCTATGGCCCGACGTATGAGCGGATCGGTTTGGTGGAAACGCTTGAGGCCGCGAAGGCCCACCCGCATTACTCAGCCCCGCTGAAGCCGGGGCAGGGTCGTGGGATTTCCTGCGGGTTCTGGTTCAACCACGGGGGTGAAACGTCGGTTTCGCTGGCGCTGTCCGAGGATGGCTCGGCACAGTTGATGGTGGGCACGCCCGATATCGGCGGCTCACGCGCGTCAATGGCGCTGATGGCGGCCGAGGTTCTGGGCATTCCGTATGAGAACATCCGTGTGACCGTCGCCGATACTGCGACGCTGGGGTATAACGACGTTTCGCATGGTTCGCGCGTGACCTATGCAAGCGGCTTGGCAACCATCAAGGCAGCAAAACACGCGGTTGAAAAGCTGTGCGAACGAGCTGCCGCCAGCTGGGGAATTCCGGCGGATGCGGTGAAATGGGAAAACGGCTGCGCTGTACCTTCGGGTCCAAACGCGGGTGATTTCGACCCGCGCCCACTGGCCGATATCACCGCCCACATGGGTCAAACCGGCGGGCCTATCTCGGGCCATTTCGAGGCCACGCCAGAAGGCGCAGGCGTATCCTTTGGCACCCATATCGTTGATGCTGAGGTCGATCCGGAAACAGGCAAGACTGCGATTACCCGCTATACGGTCATTCAGGACGCGGGTAAGGCGATCCATCCTACCTATGTGGAAGGCCAGTATCAGGGCGGTGCCGCGCAAGGCATCGGCTGGGCACTGAACGAGGAATATATCTATGGCGAGGATGGCCGCCTGCAGAACTCGATCTTCCTGGATTACCGTATTCCTGTCGCCAGTGACTTGCCGATGATCGACACGGTGATTGTCGAAGTGCCCAACCCTGGCCATCCGTTTGGCGTGCGTGGTGTGGGTGAGACGGGCATCGTGCCACCTTTGGCCGCCATCGCAAATGCGGTGTCGCATGCGGCGGGCGTTCGGATGAAGCAACTGCCGATGTCACCGCCCCGCATTCTGGCGGCGCTAAAGGACAATGGTTGAGGTTCACCTCTGGTCCAGCCTCCGGTCACTGACCGGGGGCCAGCAGGTGGTGGAGGTTGAGGCCAAGACCACAGGCGAGTTGCTGCGAGAATTGGTGAAGATCCATCCGCAATTGCAGGCCCCGATTGATGCGGGGGTGTCCATCGCCATCGACGGGCGGGTTATCGCCAGCGGGTTAACCGAACCGATCCCCGAAGGCAGCGAAATCTATCTGATGCAACGGCTGAGGGGTGGCTAACCCTTAGGCGACCACGGTTCGCGCCCGACCATGCGGTCGGCTTCGGCGGTGATGTCGTTCATGTGCTGCTCAAGGCTTTGGCGCAGGGTTTCGATCTGTTCTTCGGACGCTTTCCGCGGCACGGTTTCAGTCCATTCCCGGCACAGAAAGACACCCTTATTCCGCCAGGGGCGCGGCATCAAAAGGCGATCCCATGTCCCCGCCTCGCGGCCATGTTCTGCCGAAAAGGTGATGCCGAACACCCGCTTGCCCGAGGTGCGCGCCCAGACCAGAGGCACAGTGGACAGTACCCGTTCGGGACCGCGCGGACCGTCCGCGGCGATGCCTATGGAAATGCCCTGCTTAATCTTGCCGATCACTTGGCGCGATATGGCAATGTTATTTGCGTTTTTGCTGGTCATGGCGATGGTATCCATGCCGAACAGTTTCTGCACTCGGCCCACCATACTACCCGCTCTTGCGGATGAGGTGATCGAACAGATCGGCCCTTTTTCCAAAGGAAAGAAATAGGGGGATTGCGCCAGCCTTTGGTGCCACAGCACCACGATCACCGGCTCACCCTGTTCGACCAGATGGTCCAGTTCGTCGTACCCGATGCGTTGCCATTTGGTGTTGCGATTGACCATCCGGATATAGCTTGCGATGCGGCGCGCAGCCCAGTTCAGAACGGCTTCGCTGTCGGCGATCTTTTTGCGGATACTCACGGATGGGGTCCCTCGTACTGACCAAACCGTGTCTTATAGAACTCAACGCCGCACGCAACTTGTTTGTCGAATGCAATTGTCGCGCGGAATCTGAAAAAGCCTCTTGAGTCCGTCGCGCGGCTGGCATATCTGAGGCCCACCTTAGGGGTATAGCTCAGTTGGTAGAGCGACGGTCTCCAAAACCGTAGGTCGCGGGTTCGAACCCTGCTGCCCCTGCCATTCCACTCAATTCGCTGTTTCAATGGATGCGCATGAGTCGTGCGACCTGCATATGGGGTGTTGTGAGAAGTGACAGCCTGCAGAAGTCTTACGCGCACTCTTGCACGCCGATGCTTATCAGATATTCACCGGACACATACAGAAACTCATCCGGGCCCGCAAACCTTGCCTTGGACATGAACCAGTTTCTTATCGGTCGCGGGTAGTACGTGGCAAGCGAAGTGCTTTTCTGGTCGAATTCCTTTTCGGTCATCTTTGTCCGGTTTACACGGTACGGGCCGTGAAACCCGAAAAGCGTTTCGGAGGATACACACACATCGTCTGCCCCCAACAGCATGGTGCAGCTGGAGTTACAGTAATCCCCGACAATGTGTATGCGCGCGTTGGTCCTGTTGGCGATTTCGATCTGAACCTTGCGGTCCAGAATCCGCCCGCCTGGATCATTGCCAACCTGTATTTCTTTCGATGCCAATGGCGTGCTCATTGTCAAGAGCACTGCCAACGCTGCGGTTAGACCTCTCATCTGCTCGTCTGCTCAAGGATGTTTTTTTGTTTTGTTTTTGTTTAGCAGGAATTCGAAGAGGTAGATACACAGCGCCGAGATGCATCGGGATGAGCGGGTAAGGAGGACACACCTTGATCCGAATATAAGAGCCTCCAGAGGCATAGCACGCGTGAATCGGCCACGCCACAGTCTCGGGTTCAGCAAGCCAGGCCATTGCCGCGCTTTTCGTGGTGGTGACAATTGGCCAATCCCGGTTTCCTACAGCGACGGAATGACATAATGTCCGACCACCACGAACACACGTAAGAGGACCCATGTCGCGCTTTGATGGATATTTCCTGCGGCAATTGCTGATTCTGTTCGGCTTTTTCACCTTGGTTCTGGTCGGTGTGTTCTGGATCACCCGATCGGTTAGCCTGTTTGACCGAGTCATCAGCGGTGGCCAATCGGCCATGGTGTTTCTGGAATTCTCGGCGCTGACATTGCCAACGCTGATCCGCACGGTAATGCCGATGGCGGTGTTTGCCGCCGCTGTTTATGCCACCAACCGGCTGAGCCGCGAAAGCGAGATGACGGTGATGCTGGCCACCGGTTCCAGCCCATGGCGGCTGGCCCGTGCGGTATTCCTGTTTGGGTTGGTGGCCGGGCTGATGATGGCAGTCATCAGCGTCTTTTTGCGCCCCGCATCGGTCGAACAGCTTGAGCAGCGCCAGGCCGAGGTTGCAGGGGACGTCACCGCGCAATTGCTGAACGAGGGCGAATTCCTGCACCCGGCGCATGGCGTCACAGTCTATATCGGCAAGATTGATCTGGACGGCACGCTGTCTGAGGTCTTCGTCTCTGACCGGCGGGATGCGCTGAACCCGGTCAGTTATTCCTCGAAGACAGCCTATCTGGTCAACAATGAATCTGGGATCCACTTGGTGATGTTGGACGGGATCGCGTTGCGTTTGGATCAGGAGGGCAGAACCTTGTCATCGACGCTGTTCGAGGACGCCTCATATGACATTTCCGCGCTGACGAATTCGAATATCATGGCCGAGCGCAGTCTCGAAGCCATTCCCACCATTGAACTTTTGCGAGACCGCGCCGCCATCAGCGTCGCCGAAGGCTTTCCCATCGGAGAATTGGTCGACGAATTGCATCAGCGGTTTTCGTGGGTTGCCATTTGTATCGCCGTGGCAATGGCCGGGTATGCCACGTTGATGTTGGGTAGCTTTTCGCGATTTGGTCTGTGGCCGCAGATTCTGGGGGCGTTTTCGATTCTGGTCGTGCTGGAAGGCGTGCGGGGCTTTGTTTCACCCGTTGTAATCGAAGAACCGAAATTGTGGATACTGTTGTATCTGCCGGCGGTCATCGGCATCGCGGTCGCCTGTCTGTTCTTGCTGGTTGCCGGGCGGCCGTTGCTGCGCAGGCGCCACAGAGATGCCTCGAGCGCGATCTCTCAAGCCTAGGCTGCGCGCAGCTCGGTCAGGCAGGTCAGAACATCGTCGCTGGTTGTGCTGTCACGGCGGGTCACCAGATGCAGCGGCAGCAGCAGGTCAATGGCCCCGGCCACGGGTGTCAGTTGACCCGCGGACAGATGATCTCGGATGACGTATTCCGGGAAATACCCGGTTCCGCCCCGCCGCAGGACATAACGCAGGGCCATCAGGCAATTGCCCAGAAACACCGTTTGCCCCGTGGCCTGCCGCGCAGCCGAACGGACGTGGTCCTGATAGACCTCTCCCAGTTCCAGATTGACGAAAACTGGATCGTCCGTTTCCGGAGTTTTGACAAGCAACAGGCGTTCGGGGTTTAACTCGTGCGATTGCACGCGCGGATCGTTGGGTGTTTCGTGGGTCAATGCGGCGTCCAGAACATGGGTGGCGACCGCGTCGACCATGTTCAGATCGTGGTCATAGTTCAACGTCAGCAAAAGTTGCCCGAGGCGCTGTTCGAACTGAACGGCCAGATCGACTAGCAGCGGGTCCCAGATGCTCAGTTGCGCACCAAGACGCAGCGCGATCCGGTTCTGCGTTTGGGCTGGCAGCTCGCGCGATGCAAATGACCAAAGCGACAGCATCTGTTCGGCATATGGTCGGAACTGTTGCCCGAATTCAGTCAGGCTGGTGCCGCCTGCACCGCGGGTGAACAACGCCTTGCCGGTTTCTTCTTCGATCAGCCGGATACGGGCGCTGACGGCGGTTTGTGTCACGTTCAGTTTGCGCGCGGCGGCATGGAAGCCCCCGGTCTCGGCCACGCATAGAAAGGTCTCGATTGCTTTGAATTGCATGGCGATACTATTTTTTCATCGGATTGATAAAATCAATTCATTTTTTTGAGTAGGAGGGATGCGTTACTCTGATTCCAACAGATCAGCCAAAGGACCGCGCCATGCTGGACAAAAGCCACAAACCCACCTGGACCAGTTTCGAAGAGGCCACCAAGGCCGACTGGGACGCGGTCATGGAGTATGAAGAGGCATACAATGCCGCTTTGCCCGACCGCATTCTGGACGCGATCCGGTCGCTGGACGAAGACTGGACGCCCTATCCCGTGAACCGCTATCAGCACAGCCTGCAGGCCGCGACGCGCGCTTTTGAAGACGGCGCGGACGAGGAAATCGTGGTCGCAGCACTGATCCACGACACCGGCGATATTCTGTCACCCTATAACCATGGTGAGCTGTCAGCGGCGATGATGAAGCCCTATGTCAGTGAGAAAACTTATTGGATTCTCAAACATCACTGTGTGTTTCAGGGGTATTATTACAACCATCATCTAGGAGGCGACCGCAACGCCCGCGACAAGTATCGCGACAGCCCTTATTGGGAGGACTGCCGCTATTTCTGCCATGAATACGACCAAAAGGCGTTCGACCCGGATTACCCGACCAAACCGCTGGAGTTCTTCGAACCCATGTTGCGTCGTGTCCTGAACAAGGGTGAGGGGCACATGGAGTTGAACGAGACCGCCGAGGGTTAACAGGCAGCCATCAGGCGATAGACGATCTGCGCTGCGGTAAAGTCCCAGGCGGCATTGCCATTGGGGGCCAGTTCGACCACGTCGAAGCCCACGCATTTGCGGCCTTTCAGGGTATGTTCGACCAACCGCAGCGCTTGATAGTAGCCCAGCCCGCCGGGCACCGGTGTCCCGGTGGCGGGCATGATGGCGGGATCCAGCCCGTCCACGTCAAAACTGACGTAGACCAGCTCAGGAAAACCCTCGGGCAGGTCGACGGCGTGGATATTACCGGTGACCAATTCCTCAGCATCCACGTGGAAAACGTGATTTTTCAGGCGGCTTTGCACTTCTTCGGTCGAAAGGGCGCGCACGCCAAACTGGGCCAATCGGATACCTTCTTCAGCGAGCAGATGCATGACCGATGCGTGGGAGTGTTTTTCCCCCTGATAGGCATTGCGCAGGTCGGCATGGGCATCGATCTGGACAATGCCTATGGGTTGACCCAAGGCGCGAGCCACACCCATCACAGCGCCGTAACTCAGCGAATGTTCGCCCCCCAAAGTGACCGGCACCTTGCCCGCGCGGATGGCGGCCTCGGTGCGCTGGGCAAGGCGCTCCATGATCTCGGACAGGGACGCATCGCAATCTACGGGCTCTTCGGTGAAAATCCCCTCGACGCAGGGCTCGGCGTGGCCGGTGGTACGTTCCAGCTCATTGCTGGCCTCAATGATGGCCTCGGGGCCTTTGGCCGTTCCCGAACCGTAAGATACCGTGCGCTCCAGCGGTACCGGGATCACGCGGAACCGGGCATCTTCGGTGCGCTCAGTTGCGGTCAGTTCACTGTCGAGGAAAATGCTCATGAGAGTCGGTCCTTAAAGTCGTCATAGCCGAACTGTTTGATGATCTTCAACTCGCCCGTTTCGCTGTTCCACAGGGCGATGGTGGGCAGGGGTACGCCATTGAACGTGTTGGTTTTCACCATTGAGTAATGCGCCTGATCAAGGAAGGCAAAACGCTGGCCGATCTCCAGCGGTTTGTCCCATGTGTAGTCTCCGATCACGTCACCGGCCAAACAGGACGGGCCGCCCAGACGGTAGGTGTGACCTGCCTCGGCCTCGTCCATCAGCGCGGGGCGATAAGGGGCTTCGATCACGTCAGGCATGTGACAGGTGGCCGAGATATCGGTGATGGCAAGGTTCATTCCGTTGGTGGGCAGGTCGAGGATTTCGCCGACCAGAATACCTGCATCCAGAGCGACAGCCTCGCCGGGTTCAAGGTAAACGTCGATGCCATAGGTTTCGCGGATGCTCTTGATGAAGCCCACCAGTCCCTCACGGTCATAGTCGTCGCGCGTTATGTGGTGGCCACCACCAAAGTTCAGCCATTTGAGTTGATTGATATAGGGCGCAATTTTTGGTTCTACGGCGGCCCATGTCCGCTGCAAGGGATCGAACCCCTGTTCGCAGAGTGTGTGCATATGTAGGCCATCGATGCCGTTCATGGTCTCGGCGGTCAACTGGCTAATCGGGGTACCCAGACGTGAACAGGGCGCGCAGGGGTCGTATTTGGCAATCTCGCCTTCGGAATGCTCGGGGTTGATGCGCAACCCAACCTGCACGTTTGCGGCCTGTGCTTTGGCCAAAAACCGGTCCTTTTGTGCCGGGCTGTTAAAGATGATGTGGTCGGACAGCGACAGGATTTCGTCCATGTCGGCATCTTTGTACCCGGCGCAGAAAGTGGCGACTTCGCCGCCATATTCTTCGCGGCCTAACCGGGCCTCGTAAATGCCGCTGGCGCAGGTGCCACCGAGGTGCTGGCGCACCAGTGGGGCCAACGAGAACATGGAAAACGCTTTGAGCGCCGAAAGGACATGCGCGCCGGACAGGGTGCCGATAACGGAGAGGATGGTCAGGTTTCGCTCGACCGCTTTTTCATCGACCACAAAGCAGGGGGTTGGCACACGGTTCAGGTCGAAATTGCGGAAGGCTCCGGCGTCGCCAGCCTGTGTGGTCATCATGTCGGACATGTCCGGCGTTTCCTTGTGGTGGAGAGGCCGGGGGTTCCGCCCCCGGACCCCCGGAGTATTTGGCAAAAGATGAAATGAGTGGACTTAGAACTCGACCGGGCCGTCGAGTTCGTGGACTTGCCAAGGCAGGCCATGCTCATTCAGCATGTCCATGAAGTTGTCGGGGTCAAGCTGTTCCATGTTCCACACGCCGGGCTCGGACCAGTTGCCTTTGATCACCTGCGCCGCGCCGATCATGGCAGGGACGCCGGTGGTGTAGCTGACGGCCTGGCTGCCGACCTCAGCATAGCATTCCTCGTGATCGCAGATGTTGTAGATGTAATAGGTCTTCTCACCCGAGCCGTCCTTGGCCTGACCGGTAGCGATGTCGCCGATGCAGGCCTTGCCTTTGGTTTCGGCACCCAGATCGCCGGGATCGGGCAGCAGAGTTTTCAGGAATTGGATCGGGATGATTTCCTTGCCGTCATGCATGACCGGATCGATGCGTGTCATGCCGACGTTCTGCAGTACGGTCGCGTGTTTGATATAGGCGTCGCCAAACGTCATCCAGAATCGGGCGCGCTCGATCTCGGGGAAATGGGTTGAGAGCGATTCCAGTTCCTCATGGTACATCTGGTACATGTTTTTCCGCCCGATGGCAGGAAAGTCGTATTCGACTTTGTTGGTCAGCGCCGGGCTATGGTGCCATTCGCCGTTTTCCCAATGGCGCACTTCGGCCAGCACTTCACGCAGGTTGATCTCGGGGTTGAAGTTGGTGGCGAACTCCTGATCGTTCGAGCCTCCATTGGCATCCAGAACGTCGATCTGGCGGATGGTGTCCAGCTTGTGTTTCTTAAGCCATTTGGCAAAGACGCTGGTCACGCCCGGATCGAAGCCCGATCCAAGAATGGCGGTCAGCCCAGCCTCTTTGAACCGCTCCTGATAGGCCCATTGCCAGTGGTATTCGAACTTGGCCTCATCCTCGGGCTCATAGTTCGCTGTGTCGAGGTAGTGGATTCCGGCCTCAAGGCAGGCGTCCATCAGCACCAGATCCTGATAGGGCAGGGCGAGGTTCACGAGTAGTTCGGCCCCGGTTTCCTTGATCAGCTTGACGGTGTCTTCGACTTTGTAGGCATCCAACTCGGCCGTGGCGATATCAACACCCACGCGGTCTTTCACCGCTTTGGCGATGGCGTCGCATTTCGATTTGGTCCGGCTGGCCAGAGTGATTTCGGTGAAGATGTCCGAATTCATTGCCATCTTGTGCACGGCGGCGTGGGATACGCCGCCCGCGCCGACAACCAGTGTTTTGCCACTCAAAGTTCCCATGGGGGTAATCTCCTCTCTGGGGTTATTCGTAATAGGTGTAGCCGTTGATCGAGTCGCGATAGGCGCTCATCAGGGTTTTGCGGTCCTTGGCCATCAGAGTACCGGTCGAGATCGCCTCGTCCACCATTTTGCGGAAGGCGGCGACGCAATCATTGGGGTCGAACTCGACATAGGACAGGACCTGGCTGATGGTGTCGCCCTCTTGTTCGTGCAGCAGGTCAAAGCCACCGTCAGCGCGCAGGTCGATGGTTACGACATTGGTGTCCCCGAACAAGTTGTGCAGATCGCCCAGTGTTTCCTGATAAGCACCGACAAAGAACACGCCCATCAGGTATTCCTGGTCCTCGGGCAGGGTATGCACCGGCAGGCTGGGTGAGACACCGTCGGCCAGAATGAACCGGTCGATCTTACCGTCGCTGTCGCAGGTGATGTCGGACAGGACCGCGCGGCGGTCCGGAGTTTGGTTCAGACCTTGCAGAGGCACGATTGGATGCAACTGGTCAATGGCCCAGACATCGGGCAGCGACTGGAACAGCGAGAAGTTGCAGTGGTAGATATCGGCCACTTTTTCCAGTTGGTCGTCCACATCCGTTTCCAAATCATCGCTTGCTGCCAGCGCCTTGAGGCGGGCCATCAGCGATAAATAGATGCGTTCGGCGCGGGCCATCTGACGCAGATCGACATAGCCGCGGCGGAACAACGCGCGCAGCTCGTTGCGGTAAAAATTTGCGTCGTTCCAGCATTCTTGCAAACGCTCGGTACTGAGGTACCCGTTGATCGCGGCAAGGTCCGAGACCAGATGGTGATCGTCCGCTTCGACCTCGGGGCCGTTCGGTGCGTCATACAAGGTGCTTTCCAGCACATTGAACACCAGCATCGACGACGTCGCCACCACGGCGCGCCCGCTCTCGGTCACCAGCGTTGGATGTTCGACCTCGGCCTCGTCCATCGCGTAGGCCACGGTTTCAACCACGTTGGCGCAGTATTCCTCGACCGTGTAGTTGATCGAGTTCTCGGCAGCCTTTTTCTCACCCGTATAGTCCACACCCATGCCGCCACCGAGGTCCAGATGGGTCAACGGCACGCCCTCGCGCGTCAGTTCGGTGTAGTACCGGCAGGCCTCGCCAACGGCGCGGCGCACGTCGTTGACGTCCTGCACCTGAGAGCCCAGGTGTGAATGTTGCAGCTTCAAACAATGCAGCAAACCTGCCGCTTTCAGCTTGTCCACCGTGGCGACCAGTTGGTCAGTGTTCATGCCAAAGGCAGACCGGTCGCCCGAGCTTTCTTCCCACTTGCCGCTGATCTGATTGGTCAGTTTGACCCGCACACCAATCAGGGGTTCGATGCTCAGTTCGTTATAGACCTCGATCACCGTGTCCGCCTCTTTCGGGCTTTCCAGAACGATGACCGTGTTGAAGCCAATCTTACGACTGAGGATGGCCAGTTGGATGAACTCGGCATCCTTGACGCCATTGCAGACAATCAGCGCCTCGCGGGCCAGACGGTGCGCCAGTGCGACAACCAGTTCGGGCTTGGAGCCAGCCTCGAGCCCATAGTCGTACTTTTTACCGAACTCGACGATCCGGTCGACCACCTGGGCCTGCTGGTTCACCTTGATCGGGAATACGCCGCGATAGCTGCCTTTGTAGCCGACACGTGCAATCGCATCGTGAAAGCTTTCGTTGATATGCGCAATCTCGTTTTCCAGATACGAACTGATGCGCAGCAACATCGGTGCCTTAATACCGCGTTCATCCAGATCATGCAGGATACCTGGCAGGCTGATTGCCGCCGCCTCGGGCACTAGGGGATTGCGCAGACCGATCTCGCCCTGCTCCGTCACCTCAATGAGGCGTTTGCCCCATTTCTCTACCCCGTAGATGGAATGCGGTGCGTCGGGCGTCTGTTTCAATCAGGTCAGTCCTTGCGGTTAAAGTGCCGGTTTAGCGCCCGCCAATACGGCAGCATTTTGATTCTTCCAAGTGTAATCTATGTGGGGGGATTTGCCGAGTTTATGCAGGCTTGCGAATTGGGATCAGGTGATTGTCCCAATGACAGTCCGGCCAGGCTGAAATGCGGGGGGTGGATGTCAGCTCTCCGACTATCCCGGTGCCGGTGGTGAAAACGAACCCTTTGGGGCCGAAGCCAAGGCCACAGACGTCTTCCAACGGGAAATCCCCGTTCAGTTGGCCATTCGCGACGTCGAACCGGTGCAAGGCGTTGCCGCGTGGGCAGGTGATGGCAACCGTGGTTTCATCCCCGGCAAAGGCGACACTGCCCGCGTAGCCTTGCAATGTGCTTTGCGCGGCATCAGGCGCTGAAAGCAAACGCGGTGCTTCGCCCCGACGATGTAGGCCCAGCAGAGGGGGGTGATGCACCTTGTCCCCCTGCCACTGCATCGCAAATGCCACCATACCGTCGTGCCGTACAGCCAAATGGCGGATCGAATTCTTATGCAGCGCGCGTGGTAGTTCCACCTGCTCCAAAACCGTGCCGGATAAATCGAGATAGGTCAGCCGTGGCTGCATGGTTGGCAGGTTCAGCTTGGTGCGCCCTGTCTCGGGGTGGGTTTCGATGCCGCCATTGGCGATGACCAGCGTCTGACCATCGGGCATCAATCGCATGTCATGCGGACCGATCCCGCCCGAAGTGAACTCGCCTATGCGGGTGTAGCTGTCTGTGTTCCAGACGCCAATCACGCCGTCTCCGGAATCATAGTCGTTTTCAGTTGTGAACAGACGAGTGCCGTCGGGGGAAAAGACGCCATGGCCATAGAAATGGCGACCGTGTGGGGCGTTAAGTCGGGTGACTTCGGTGCCTGTGGCGCAATCGATGACCACCGCAAATGTGCCGGGACGACGGGCAAAAGCCACAGCCTTTGCGCGGTGCGGATGGGCTGCCGCCGCGTGGCCGCGCGCAGGTAGAGGTATGGAAAACAGGATGTTTCCACCCGTATCCAGCCCGGCTAGTCGATAGCTGCTATCCGGGAACAGGGCAGCGGCGAGATAGTCGGGCGAACCAACTGCGGCCCAGCTTTGTATCGGCGAAAGGCTGGTCGCGGCCAGACCGGCCAGAAAATGACGACGGCTGGGCAACAGGTCAGTCCCCGTCCAGTGAATTGAACCCGGCGCTGATGCCTAGCGTCGGACCCAGCTCGGCCGAGGCAATCGCACGGATATCGTTGATGGCTTGCTGCAACGCCTCGACCCTAAGGCGGCCCTGCGGAGTGGCGACCCCGGCCAGCACCGGGTCGTCCAGCGATTGCGCGCGGATGATGGCCTTGTCAAAGGCGCTGTCCAGATCGGCGGCAATCTTGGGGTGGTCCGCTGACAGGCGCGCGGCCAGATCGCGCAGGGCGGTCAGGGACAGTTCCACATGACGAAGCGCGCGTTCCGAACGGTGTGCCTCGGCCCGGTTGGGGCGCGGGCGGTCGAAGGTGCCCATCGGACGACCAAGGCGGGTGTCGCCAGTGAATTCAAGTCCGGTCACCAACGCCTTGTAAAGCTCTTGCATGGCCTCATCGTCGGACCGATAGGGGCTGTCGTCGCCCGGTTGGGTTAGGGCAGTTGCATAGCCGCCCCAATCTGCGTTTATCGCGCGGGCATTGCTGACGATATCGGTGGTGATGGCCTGTATCAACGCGCAGCGATATGTGGCGCTGCCCTGATCGGCAAAATTGGGCTCATAAAGCATCTGCTCTAACGCAAAAAAGCCACGTCCGGCGACGGATGTCTCGGCAAAACCTTCGGGGCTTTCCACAGCCGCATCCTCGGTCGCGATCAGGCTGGACAGGGCTTTGGGGGTGAACCCTTTGGTGTCGGGCCAGAAGGCCAGCGCAAAGGCGCGGTCGTCCACCTCGGACGGGCCAAAGCGCAGATGGCTGACCGAGATCCAGTCGTCAAAGGCCGCGTGATAGGCGCCCCGCAATTCGGGCGAGGTTTGGGTACAATCGGTTTGTGCTGTTTGGGCCAACACCCCGGTCGTTTCAGCCAGTGAGGCAAAGCCTGGAAGGATGTGCCCTTCGACCGCATCTGACAAGATCGGCCCATGGTCCTGCGCCAGCGCAGTTAGGGGCAGCGTCAATGCAACAGCAGCAACAAGGATACGCATGTTTCAGAGGCTTTCCAGAAAATGGATCAGGGCATCGCGGTCGGGTTTGGGCATGGCCACGACCGTATCGCGGGCTGCCTGTGCCTCACCCCCATGCCAGAGGATGGCTTCCAGCAAGGATTGCGCGCGACCATCATGCAGGAACTGGGTGTGGCCCGAAACCTGTTCAGTCAGCCCAACGCCCCAAAGCGGTGGCGTGCGCCATTCGCGCCCTGTGGCGCGACCCTCGGGGCGGTTATCAGCCAGCCCTTCGCCCATATCGTGCAGCAACAGGTCGGAATAAGGCCAGATCAGCTGAAAACTCTGTTCGGGCCGGTCTGACATGCGATGGGTGACAAAGGCAGGCGTGTGGCAGGACGCGCAGCCAGTGTCGTAAAACACCTGCTTACCGTGCAGCACCTGAGGGTCGTCCACGTCCCGCCGGGCGGGAACGCCCAGGTTGCGGCTGTAAAAGGCAACAAGGTCCATTCCGATCTGGTCGATCTCGAACTCGCGCACGTCACCGTCCCCGTGCGGGGCGGTCGCACAACCAATCTGAGCATCGGTGCAATCGCCGTGGCTGGCGGGGTAAAGTGGGCTTGATATGCCGATATCACCGGCAAAAGCCGCCGCCGATTGTTCCATGATCGTGGGCATCCCGGCCTTGTGCCCGAACCGACCCATCATCGGGGCGCTATATTCCATCGCCCAGACGATATTGGGACGCCCGGAAATCCCATCCCCATCGGCATCGTCGGGATCAGCGTTGGCCAGCAGATCCGCGACCGGGATCGCTTCGAGCAATCCAAGGCCGATCATTTGTGGCGCCACACGAGGACTGAGCATCGCCTCTGGATGCAGCGGCCCGTATCCAAGGTCAGCCGCCGCGTAGGTCGGTTTGCGTAAAGTGACGGTTTCGCCATCTGACAAAGTGACCGGGACGTCTTTGTAAGTGATATCCAGGCGATATTCAGCCGGATGACCGGGCAGTGCCAAATCCTGCATCTGGCCGCCGTAATTTGGTTCGGGCTGGGTGGCGATGTAATCCTCAATCTCGTCATATCCGCCGCCACCGGGGATCGAGACCCGCAGGAACATCGAAATTGCATTGTCATCCGGACCGTTGGGCGTGTGCCCGCGCCCGTCCTTGATATGGCAGCGCTGGCACGAGCGGGCGTTGTACAGCGGTCCCAGCCCATCCGAGGCCAGAGTTGAGGCCGGAGAAGACACCCAGATTTTCTTGAACAGCCCGTTTCCAACCTTAAAGTCAAGCTCTTGCTCAAAGCTCAGGTTGCCCGAGGGCTGCGAAAATGCATCAGCGTCGGCACGGGTGCGAACGGTTGCGGCACCGGCGGGCAAGTCCTCGAACCTTTGGAGCGTGCTGAAATCGGTGGGCGCAGCGGTGACACGGGCGATGCGCGCACGCTCATCCTCGGTTCTGGGTTCGAAATTCAGGTGATAGTCCCGCAGCTCGGCGGCTGGGGTTTGGGTGGCCGCAAGGGCGACCACCGACAGGATGAAAAGGCTACTCGCCCTCGTCCATTTTCGATGCGTTGAGTTGCGCATAATTGGCGTCGCCAATCCTTTCGTACAGGTCGAGCTGCGTTTCCAAAAAGTCGATATGACTTTCTTCATCGCGGATCAATTCTTCGAACAGCGACATAGAGGCATAGTCTTGTGCTTCTCTACAGTAATCCCGCGCTTCTACGTACAACGCGCGCGCGTCCTGCTCGGCTGCCAGGTCGCATTCCAGTGTTTCCTTGGGGTTCTGACCAATTCTCAGCGGGTCCAGTTTCTGCAGGTTGGGATGGCCTTCCAGAAAGATGATCCGTTCGATTAGCTTGTCGGCATGCCCCATCTCTTCGATGGATTCTTCACGGCTTTTCTTGGCCATGTGGCCAAGGCCCCAATCTTCCTGCAGGCGGTAATGGAGCCAGTACTGGCTGACGGCTGTCAGCTCATGCCGCAGAGATTTGTTGAGGTATTCTATTACCTTGGGGTTGCCCTTCATCTGCTTTCTCCTGAGTTGCTCTGGTGCGTAGGGCACGGAGCTGCATGGGGACTTCCAGATTATCGTTCGATCGCATTGTGTCCAGAAAAAGCGGCATGCAGCCGCCACAATCCGCTGATTTTCCAAGGGCGTGGTAGACCTTGCCGGGGGTGATGATCGTGTGTGCATCTGCTGTCCGCATCCAATCGATCGCGGCGCGGATATCATGGTCAGTTATATTTGTGCAGTGACATACGATCATAGCGAATCTGTGCTCGATAGATTTCTTACTTAATTAGTAAGTTATTTGTTTCGGGTCCAGCTGAAAGTCACAATTTTGCGTGACAGGAAAGCCGGGGGCGTGAATTTGCGCACGCCCCGATCCGGGGTTTGCTTAGTGGAAAACCGCGTCAGGGTTATCCAGGCTGTCGGAGCCTTCAAACTCGATCTGATCCAGTTCCAGAGCGGTCACGATACGCTCGATCGTCTTGGTCTGATCGACCAGACCGTTGACGCCGCCCATGATCAGTTGCTCGCCGCCCTCATTGCCGCGTTCCAGCATCTGGTCATAGGCGAAACCGGCCTCGGCGGTCGACTTCAGGCGGCCCAGGGCCTGCATGGTTTTGGCCAGCTTGACCTTCATCTCGGCGTCCAGCGACGGATCGAACGAGATCACCAAGTCCGATAGCGAAGCGCCCGAAACCGGGGTGCCGTCGATGCGGGTATAGCTGCCCAGATACACGTTCTGAATGCCCAAGCCGTCGTAATAGTGGCTGTTGTGGGTGTTGTCCGAGAAGCAATCATGCTCTTCTTCGGGGTCGTTCAGCATCAAGCCAAGGCGCATACGTTCACCTGCTTGCTCGCCATAGGACAGCGAGCCCATGCCGGTTAGGATCGCGCTGACGCCAGCGGTTTCATTCGCGTTCAGTGCAGCGCGCGCCTCACCACCTTCGGCCCATTGTGCGGCCATCCATTCCAGGTCGCTGACCAGCAGGGCGGTCGCGGCGCTCAGATACTGGGCGCGGCGATCACAGTTGCCGCCGGTGCAGGCGTTACCTTGAACATAATCGGTATACGGGCGATTGCCCGCGCCCGCGCCGTGACCGTTCAGGTCCTGACCCCAAAGCAGGAATTCGATGGCGTGGTAACCGGTGGCGACGTTTGCCTCGATCCCGTCAGCCTCGTGCAGGGTTTCGCCCAGCAGATTGGGGGTGATTTCGCTGGCGTCGATGGCCTCGCCCGACAACTCAAAGCTTGGATTGGCGATCACATTCAGCGCGGCAAACTCGTTTTCATCAGTGGGTCCGCTATAGGAGGCATCGACATAATCAATCAGGCCTTCGTCCAGCGGCCAGGCGTTCACTTTGCCTTCCCAGTCATCAACGATAGCGTTTCCAAAACGGTAAACCTCGGTCTGTTGATAGGGCACACGGGCGGCGACCCAGGCGGCGCGGGCCGCGTTCAGGGTGGCATCGGATGGGTCGGCCATCAGCGCGTTTACGGCCTCTTGCAGCACTTTGGCAGCGATCAAGCTATCGTCATATTTGGCTTCGGCGATGTTTGCGTAGGTATTCAGAACTTCGGCTTTCGAGGGTGCGTCAGCTGCAAAAGCTGCGGAGGCAGCACCAATTGTAAGGATGCTGGTGGCGGTGAAAAATCGGGTCATGGGGGTGACACTTTCCAGTCAGAAAAAGGTTTTCATACGCCGGTTATGTGGCGCGTATGATGTAATAACTGAGTGAATTAGTCACCTATGTCAACCTGAGTTTTATAGTCGGATAATATTGGTCACCCCGATACTCCCCAATATTGGTGGGGCGCGATGCGTGGGGCCAAGATTGCACGGGAATTGAAACATATTAGAATAATCCGGGTGATTCTTTGTTTAGTGGTGCCTGTTTATGAAAAGCGCAGCTTTCGCCCTGATCCTGATCTCTGCGGTTTTTGTGTCGCAGGCTCATACCGCTGTCGCGCAGGATCATGCCGCGGGTGACCTGGACATTGTGGTTTCCGGGGCCGAGTTCACCTTGTCACTGGCAGTCCCCGCCGCCGGCATTCTTGGCACCGAGAAGCCTGCACAAAACGATGAAGGGCGGGACTCTATTGCCGTCGCCATTTCCGACCTGTCCAAACCTCTGGAGTTGTTTGTTGTGCCCGAAGAGGCCGAGTGTTTTGCCGCGATGGCCAATGTCACACTTTCGGCCATAGGTTTGGGGCAAGACACAGACACCACGCGGACGGATGGTGATGACACAAACGAATTTCAGGCTGAATACCTGATAAGATGCAAGAATATCGACGTGATTGAGGCCATCCACTTTGCATATTTCGAACGATTCCCGACGGCTGAAAATCTGGCCGTGCGGGTTGATCAAGCTGGTAAAAGCCGCACGCAAAATGTCACGCGCGGCGCACCTGATCTGACGTTCAAGTAAGGTGGGTTATGTCAAAACGCCCTGACATAACCTAATCTTCGAACTGCAGGGATAGCTCCTTTTGTGTTGCGACGCTTTGACAACACAGGATCAACCCCTTCTCGACGTCACGATCCTCCAGAGCCATCCGGTTGCGCATATGAACGGCGCCGTCCTCAAGCTGGGCGACGCAGGCACCACACACACCGGATTGGCAGCTGAACGGTGGGTTCAGACCGGCTGCAATCGCCGCGTCAAGGAGGGTTTGCCCAGCAGCAACAGGCACCTCCGAGACCTTGCCGTCAAGCCTGATCCGGGCGGTTGCGGCCATGCCGGGTTCGCTCAGGTCGTCTTGGGCGTCTCCGCCGAAGCTTTCCATGTGGATGCGATCGTCTGGCACATCCAGATTCCGCAGCGCCGCCCGGATATCCGTATTCATACTGCCGGGGCCGCAGATCCAATAGTGAGTGTCTTGCGCCACCGGAGGCGTTTCAGTGATTGCCGCCTGAATGACATCTGCGTCCAACCGCCCTGTGCGCCACGGTGAAAACCAGCTGAGCATGGAGGGGTGCGACAGGACATGGCGTAGGGTGAACTGGTTCGGATGTTGTTCCAGCAACTGCTCAAGCTCATCCTGGAAAATGATGCTGTTCGCATTGGCATTGCCAAAGACCAGATGGGCCGAAGAATGGGGTTCATCGGTCAGAACGGAATTGATCATCGCGTAAAGCGGCGTGATACCGCTGCCGGCTCCAAAGAAATAGTGGGTGCGGCGTTTCAGGGCTCCGGGCTGTAAGGTGAAATGCCCGAATGGGGGCATGACCTCGACCGTGCCACCGGGCGACAGGGTGTCGCCTATGTGGTTGGAAACGATCCCATCCTTTACGCGCTTGACCGTGATACGCAGCGCCGATCCCGGCGGGTTCGAGATGGTATAGCTGCGCCTTTGCTCCGCACCGGCAATCTGAAACCTGAGCGTCAGATGTTGCCCGGCCGTCCATTGAAACAGATCGGTCAGATCGGGCGGGACGTCGAAAGTTACACTGGTGGCCGCGCCGCCGATCTCTCGGCGAGTGTCGGACACGGTCAGGGTATGAAAGTCACGTTGCATAACAAGGTCCCGTCATCGGTAATCATAGGTCGTGGTCAAGGACTGGATCACCGTCCCGCCAAGATAAGGCGCAAAGACAAAGTTGTCTGTCTGACGCATTCTGCCGCTGTATCCCTGCCAATCATAATCGACATCGGTCACGGCTGTGACGTGCGACACGCCATCCTCGGTGTGCGATGAAATCACGGGCGCTGATCGGGCTGTTTCTGAGTAACCTTCCAACGCCTTCGCGATCTCGGGGTCTTCCGCGTCGGTGTCATCCCCGACACGGTACGAGAACACGTCGTCCGGCTGCCCCATCCCGTATTTGAGGATGATCTGATGCGTGGCATCGGGGTGCCAGTCGCTCCAGGTGGCAAGCAGGCTTTGTTCATCCTGCGCTTGTAGGATACGCGTGGCAATGTCTTCCGGTGCGTCAGCTTGCGCCGTCAGCACCAGAGCCGATGCAAGCGCAACTCCGATCAGGGTGGCTTGGATTGGTTTCATGATCAATCTCCGGGGCATTCAGCTGTCTTGCATGAAATCCAGCACCGCTTTCTGGTGCTGCGTGATCGGGCTTTCGCCAATCCCAGCGGGGCCGATTTCCAGATACGGACTTTTCAGCGATTTCTGTTGCTGTTCGCAGGCATAGATATCTTCGGTCGTGAAATCGCCCGATGCCATCGGATCATCTGCGCCTGCTGCATCGTCGCCTTGATATTTCGGGCCGCCAAAATCCCTCCAAAAGCCCGCGCTTTTCCACTGTTGCTTCTGGAACTCCCAGTTCGAAGCGTTGGCAACCTTTGTGCGGTTCTCGATCCGTGTCAGATCGGGGGCCAACGGTGTGATGATGAACAGATTCCAGCTTTCTTCGCTGGCCCCGATACCAATGCCGGGAAACAGCATCGGAACCCACGCACCGGTATGAGGTTCAGCGATCACACGCGGCATCGGAAGTTTGGCTTCGTGGTCCTTCGCGTAGGCCTCGGACGGGGGTTCCCAAAAGTGGTAATGCGGCCCCTTCCATCCGTATTCCGCCTTGGCATGGTCATACATATGCAGCGTATTCGAATGCAGATGGCTCAAGTGGTAGACGTCGATGTAATTCTCGACAACGATCTTCCAATTGGCCTTGATTTCATAGGTGTTGCGCCCGTCGGTATACTCGACCAGTTCCTCGGGCTTGTGCGGGCCCAACAGGGGATCGACCTCTCCGAACCATTCGGCAAGGGTGGGGGCGTCAGGGTCCGGATGCACGAACAGCATCCCGCGCCAGACATCCACGCTGGCCGGTTTGAGGCCAAGGCAGGATTTGTCGACGCCGCCGGGAAATTCAGAGGCCTCATCCGGGACCGAGATCAAGTTGCCCTCAAGATCATAGGTCCAGTCGTGATAAGGGCAGGTCAGCGCTTTTTGTGTCTTGCCGACCGCGCGGATCAACTGGGTACCCCGATGCCGGCAGATGTTGTGAAAGGCGCGCAGCCGGTGATCGCGCCCCATGACGATGAACAGATTGTTCAGCCCGGCCTGAACCGACAGGTAATGGCCCGGTCCTTCGATATCTTCGACCAGCCCGGCAAAACGCCAAGTGCGCGAGAAGATCTGGCGCTGTTCGCGGTCGAACCAGTCCTGCGAGGTGTAAGCTTCAACCGGTAGATGGTGATACATTTTGGTCATCAGAGTACCTCAGGCAAGAAGATGGGCATATTGGGGAAACAGGCTGGCGGCGATCATCATCAGACCCAGCACAGCCCAGAGGCCGACGATGGCCCAGTACAGAACAGGGTCATCGTCGCGGTTGATTTCGAACACCAGAAAGGCTTGTCCGTTCATGATGGTTGGGACGATCCACCAGACAAAGAGCAGCCCCCAAACCCAGTAGAGACCAAGCACAGTGGCCACCAACAGGATGGGCAGGGCAATGTAGTTCACCGTTCGCGTCGGGGTCATACTTTAGCCTCCAGTGTCGATGCCAGCAGAGAGGCGGCCAGTTTCAATTCGGCGCGCCATGCTTCGGGCGGGTCCAGAGGGGAAAGGGCGTCCATACTGACAAAGATTGCCGAAATGCCCTGTGTTGCTGCGCGTAAGGTTGCGTCTGGTGCCATTGGTGCCGCGCGCCGCAGGATTGCTTCGACCACGTCGAAGAAATCCGTGAGGCTGTCCATTAGACCTTTGCGCAGATCGGGGCGATCGGGCACTGTGGTGACCAGTGCCTGATAGGCCAGCATCAGCCGTGGATCGGTTCCGCTATCTTCGGAAAACAAGGTGTCCACCAGGTCCGAAGGTGTCGCCGTGTCTGGCAAAGCCTGACGCAAACCGTCCAATGACGCGGTAAATCCGGCAATCACGTATTCGGCCAGCGCGGTTATCATTTCGTCCTTGTTTCCAAGGTAATGGCGTAAGAGCGGTCGCTTGACGCCGGCTTCATCGGCGATCCGCGCCTGGGTCGCGCCTTCCAGCCCGAACCGCGCCACGCAGGTTAGATAGGCGTCGAGTATTTCGTACGATCTTTGGTCTTTTAGCGAAGGTCTGGGCATCAGGATCTCGTTTATTGTCACGAATGACAAATAATCGAGAAATATACTTTGTCAACCATGACAATTTATTTTTCGAACTGAGAGCGGTGAAAGCCCGACCTCGGTTAGTAATGATGAAAAGCGGAAAGGATCGTTAGTTGCGCCGGGCCGCATCGGGCTGCACCGGCAGTTCGTTGAAATGCTTGGCCGTTAACCGGTCACGGAACGGCCAAACACAGGTCAGTTATCATTTACGCGGGATCGAACGCAAAGTTGGTTTCGGAGGTTTGGCCGGTCACAGACTTGCTGGGCGTACCTGATACATAGACCTCTTCAACAGCGCGATCGTCTCCCATCATCTGCAGGACGAACAATTCTTCTGCAAGACTGCCAACGCGATCCATACGCAGGGCCATGGCGGAGGTGCTGCGGGCGTTCAGAACAACGACATCCGCCTCGGTTCCGGGGTCGAGGTTTCCGATTTTGTCTTCCAGACCCAGAACGCAGGCATTACCGCGCGTAGCCCAGTGGAAGGCCTGCAGGGGATGCAGAGCCAGCCCTTGCAATTGCAGAATCTTGTACCCTTCGTTCAAGGTTTGCAGCATCGAGTAGCTGGTGCCAGCACCGACATCCGTTGCGATCCCGTTTGAGATACCGCGCGCGCTCAGCCCGCCATGATCAAAGAGGCCGCTGCCCAGGAACAGGTTCGAGGTCGGGCAAAACACGGGATGTGCACCGGTTTCTGCAAGCGCGTCGATCTCGCGTGCCTCCAGATGGATCGAGTGCCCCAACAGAGTCTTTTGCCCCAGCAGACCAAAGGATTGGTAGACATCCAGATAATCTCGCGCCTGCGGATAAAGCTGCTTGGTAAAGGCAATCTCATCTTTGTTTTCCGACAGATGCGTCTGGACGTGACAATCCGGATGCTCCTGCGCCAAGGCCTGCGCCATGGCCATCTGTTCCGGCGTCGATGTGATCGCGAACCGAGGTGTGATGACATAGCCGTTGCGGCCCTTGCCATGCCAGTCGGTGATCAAGGCTTTGGTGTCATCGTACCCGGTTTGCGGCGTGTCCTGCAGACCTTCTGGCGCATTGCGGTCCATCAGGACCTTACCACCAAGCATGCGCATGTTTCGTCTGGTTGCTTCTGTAAAGAACGCATCCGCCGATGTCTTGTGAACCGAGCAATAGGCCACCGCGGTCGTGGTGCCATGCGTGACGAGCTGATCGTAGAATGCCCGCGCCATGTTCGCGCTGTGTGCATCCGAGGCAAAACGGGTTTCTTCCGGGAAGGTGTAATTGTTGAGCCAGTCCAAAAGCTGTGCGCCCCATGAGGCGATCACCTGCACTTGGGGGAAGTGAATATGCGTGTCGATAAACCCGGCCATCATAAGGTGTGGGCGATGGTCTGTCACAGGCACATCCCCGGCTTTCGCGCTGATCTCGGCGAAGGGTCCGGTATCCTGAATGATTCCGTCCTGGATCAGCAGGGCGCCGTCCTCAAGATAGGTATACGCGCCGGAATCTTCGCCGCTTAGGGGTTCGCGATGAAAGGTCAGCAGACGACCGCGAAGCAATCTCTGTGTCATGAAAGGTCTCGTTTGTAGGATAGGGAAAGAGTAGGGGGCAGCCCTGCGACTGCCCCGCTATGGATCAGGCCTGTTGTGCAGGTGAGTCGTCGTCGATCAGATCAGGCTCATCCGGTACGATTACACGATGCTCAAGATCCTCTTTGGGTGCGAACATCGGATAGACATAGAGGAACGCGCCGATGATCAAGTAACCAATGGTGATCCCGTCGAACTGAGGCACCTGCAACGTGTAGGAATGGATGATCCCGACAGAGGACATCAGCCCACCAGCGACAGCAAACGCGCCCGCCATCCGGAACCGACCGTCGATTACGTCGGCCACAATGGCACCCCAGACCAGACCCGTGATGATCGCACCTTGGCTCAGGGCAAGGTGTCCTTCGTAATGGGCACCTTCCATCAGTAGTGCTGCGGTCAGGCCTTCGTCACCCAGCGAGGGCAGTCCCTCGACACCGGTGCTGCGCAGAGCGTTCATCAGAGACCCCCACTTGACCATCAGGAAGGCCGAGATGTGAGGCAGGATCGCAAAGGATACGGCAGCCATGTGCATCGGCTTTACAGCCCAGGCCGTGTTGGTGATCAGGCTGACCGACACAAAGACCAGGACCGGAGCCGCGGCCGCAATCGGGATCAGGCCCGCAAGGAAGGACAAGAAGCCCAGGAAAGCGGCGGCAGCGATCACAACAGCCACACCAACGATGTAACCGGCATGTGCATCAAGCCGCTTGTAGGCAGGGTGCCCGATGTAAACGGTTGTCGGGAAGGGCGAACCAAAAAGCGCACCCAACATTGTGCCTGCGCCGTCCGTTACTTGGCACAGTCCAACCGGGTAGTGGTCGCCTGCAGCCTCGGCCGATTCCACGTTGTTCATGGTTTCGATGAAGTTGTAGATTTGTACCGGGATCAGTACCAGGAACAGCTCAGGGTTGGCGAATAGGTATTGCACACCGGCGATGAGGTCACCGAAATAGGGGACCGGCGGGTAAAAGCCGATGCCGCTGACGTCGATTTTGGATTCACCAAGGATGATAGCAATCACCGTACCGGCAGCAATTGCGACCAGACCGGCCGGAACATTGCCCGGCAGGCGAAAACGTCCGATCAGACCCCACAGGATAAACAGCAGCGACGTGAAGCCGATGATGGGGTTTTCGAACACCTCGGCCAACGGAACGGAACCGATAAAGACCAGCGCAATACCACACAGCGTGCCCAGCATCCCGGCGCGCGGCGTGATCCGCTTCAGATAAGGCCCGACAATGGCACCCAAGGCCGCAACGATGCCGCCCATGAACCCGGCGCCAATGCCCACTTGCCATGCCAGCATGGGATCATTGGTCGCCCAGTAGATGGGTCCGATCACACCGAACAAGTAGACGAACATAACCGGCGTCGAGATGCCGTAGGGCAAGGCGGTGACGTCCTCACCCCGTTTGTTTGCGGCCCATTTGGCGAGGTACGTATAAACGGCAACACCGGCCAAAATCGCGACGGCGGCACCGGGAACAATGCGGCCAAACACGATTTCGGCGGGCATCTGAAACACGAACTGGCAGACCCCGGAAAGGATCAGCAGATTCACGAGGTTGTCAGTAAACAGCGCCCAGAAAGCGCTGAAGTCGCTGCGGGTAAACAGCTTGTATTCGTAGGTCCTCCCGTCCATGACGGTCTCCTCCTCTGATGTGACCGGAATGGCCCGACAGATGTCAGGCCGATCTCCCTTTCCGGTCGTGATGGTGGCCCCGCAGGGGCGCCTGGTTTGCCCCGGTCGGGGCGGTCGCGGCAGTTTCAGAGGTCAATTCAGCCATCACCTCGGCCACCACGAAGGTGGCGATGACGCTGGGCCGCTTGTCGCGGCTACCGCTTGCCCCGATAGGGCATTTCAAGTGTTCGATAGACTGTCCGTCACAGTGTTTGTGCGCCCAGTTCTTAAGTTTCACTCGCTTGGTGGCGGATCCGATCATCCCCACATAAGCGGTGTCCTGACGTTCCAGCGCGGCGGATGTCAGCAGGAAATCAAGCCCGTGATCGTGAGTCAGAACGATAAAGGCGCTGCCCGCAGGCGCACCCCAGATATCCGTCTCGGGGATCGCGCTGACGCGGGTTTCGACATTGGCTGTGCAAAGCTCGACCTCTTCGGGTCGGGTGTCGACGAGGATGCAGCGCACCGGCAGATGCTGAAACTGATTGGCCAAAGCGCGCCCCACGTGACCTGCGCCCATGACATAGACGTGTGGCAAAGCCTCGTCGCGCTGGGTCGCGCGTTCTGCGGCGGCCCATTTGTCGGACGCACGCATGCGGGTCAGTTTCATCTCGACCCGCCCACCGCAGCACTGGCCGATTTCCGGGCCAAGCGGCACATCCAGGTCCTGATGCAACACCCCGTCGCGCAGCATGTCGCGGGCGGCGTTGATGGCCATGAACTCCAATTGGCCACCACCTATGGTTCCCCACAGCGCCCCGGGTGCCACGAACATCTCTGTCCCTTCATTGCGCGGCGACGACCCGCGCACACGCGTCAGTGCTACGCGGATCACGCTGTGCTGCGTGGACAGGAATTCGCTAAGGGAACCGGGGGCAGTCATGGCTCAGGGCCCCGCTTGCAGCCGCGCAACTGCCATTAGCACACGTTCGGGGGTGGCTGGCGCGTCAAGGCGCGGGCATTCGCGGTAATCAGCGACAGAGGCCACGGCCATCGACAGCGCCTCGAACACCGAAATGCCCAGCATGAACGGCGGTTCTCCGACAGCTTTGGAGCGTTTGATGGTCAGCTCGCGGTTTTCCGACCAGTCGGCAAGGTTCACATTGAAGATGCGCGGACGGTCGGACGCGAGCGGAATTTTGTAGGTCGACGGCGCATGGGTGCGCAGACGGCCCGCGTCGTCCCACCAAAGCTCTTCGGTGGTCAGCCACCCCATGCCCTGAATAAACGCGCCTTCGACCTGGCCCTTGTCCAGCACAGGGTTCAACGAGCGTCCAACATCGTGCAAAAGATCAGTACGCTCTACCCGGTACTCACCAGTCAGGGTGTCAATTGTCACTTCCGAACAGGACGCGCCATAGGAGTAATAGTAGAACGGGCGGCCTTGTCCTTTGGCCCGATCCCAGTGAATTTTCGGCGTCTTGTAGAACCCGGCCGCCGAAAGTTGCACACGTGCTAGATAGGCCTGTTTGATGAACGTGTCGAAAGGCAGAACTTCGTCGCCGATATGCACCTGATTGGCGTGGAAGGCCACGTTCTCGGGTGTAACATCCCAGTTCTCAGCGGCAAATTTCACCAGACGCGCTTTGATCTGTTCGACCGCGTTCAACGCAGCCATGCCGTTCAGATCAGTCCCGCTCGAAGCAGCCGTGGCTGAGGTGTTGGGAACCTTCTCGGTGGTCGTTTTGGTGATCTTGATCCGGCTGAAATCGACCTGAAAGGCTTCGGCCACGACCTGCGCGACCTTGGTGTTCAGGCCTTGCCCCATTTCGGTGCCACCGTGGTTTAGGTGGATCGAACCGTCATTGTAGACATGCACCAGTGCGCCAGCCTGATTGTACCAAGTCGCTGTAAAGGAAATGCCGAATTTGACTGGTGTCAGCGCGATGCCTTTTTTCAGGATCGGCGACGTCTTGTTGAATTCGATGATCTCCCGACGGCGCTTGCGATATTCCGATGTCTCTTCCAGCTCTCCGATTAACCGGTCGAGAATGCTGTCTTCGACCTCTTGGTGGTAGGGGGTGATGTTGCGGTCCGTGGTGCCGTAGAAGTTGGCCTTGCGTACATCCAGCGGGTCCTGCCCGGTGGCATAGGCAATCTCTTCGATCATCCGCTCTGCCGCGATCACACCTTGGGGGCCGCCAAACCCACGGAATGCGGTATTCGAAACCGTGTTGGTTTTCATCGGGTGGCTGTTCAGGCGCACGTTCGGATAGAAATAGGCGTTGTCTGCGTGGAATAGCGCCCGGTCGGTCACGGGCCCCGAAAGGTCTGCTGAAAACCCGCAGCGCGCGGCAAAGCTGCCTTCGACAGCCTGAATGCGGCCATCATCGTCAAAGGCGACGTCATAATCGATCACAAAGTCATGGCGTTTGCCGGTCGCCGTCATGTCCTGATCCCGGTCGGGGCGGATTTTCACGGCGCGGTTCCACTTTTTGGCAGCCATGGCAGCAACCGCGCAGAACAGGTTCATCTGGCTTTCCTTGCCGCCAAAGCCACCGCCCATACGGCGCACGTTGACCACAACGGCGTTGGACGGCACGCCCAGGACATGCGCCACCATATGCTGCGCCTCGGACGGGTGTTGGGTTGAGCAATGCACGACCACATCGTCGTCTTCGCCCGGAATGGCAAAGGCGATGTGACCCTCGAGGTACATGTGATCCTGGCCGCCAACGCTCATGCGGCCCTTGATCCGGTTGGGGGCGGTAGCCTGCGCCGGGGCGACATCTCCGCGCTCCAGCTTGAGCGGTGCCGTGACATGCGGGTAACCGGCCTCCTGCGCGGCAATCGGGTCCAGCGCATGGGGCAGAGTTTCGTAGTTGATTTTTGCCAGATCCGCGGCCCGGCGCGCGATGTCGCGGGTTTCGGCAACAACGGCAAACAAAGGCTGCCCATGAAACTGAATGGCATCGGTCGGGAAAACCGGTTCATCGTTCAGATGTGTCGGGCTGATATCATTGGCCCCCGGCACATCATCCGCGGTCAACACTCCGACAACGCCGGGCGTGGCCAGAACGTCGGTGAAGTCGATGCCCAATAGCTTGGCGTGCGCTACGTCCGAGACGCCGAGATACGCGTGCAGCGTGCCTTCGGGCTGGGCAATATCGTCGGTGTAATCGGCCCGTCCGGTGACATGCTTGATCGCGCTGTCATGTTTGACATTGGTGTGGGCCGCCCCGGTGATGGAAACGTTATCTTTCATTTTTTGTCTCCTTATCAGGCGCAAGCCAGTTGAACGGGGGCGTCGGTTTGGGCGTCGTTTTCAAGGTAGAAGCGACGCAGCAGGTTTTGGGCGGATAGCATTCTGTAGTCAGACGATGCGCGCCAATCGGTGAGAGGGCTGAAATCTTCAGCCAGCGCCTCGGCGGCGGCCTCAAAGCTTTCCCGCGACCAGGATTGACCGTTCAGCGCCGCCTCGGCAGCAGTGGCTCGCTTGGGCGTGGCAGCCATACCGCCGAATGCGATGCGCGCATTGCTGATGGTGCCGTCCTTGACCGTAATGTGAATGCCAGCAGCGACCGAGGAGATGTCCTCGTCACGACGTTTGGAAATCTTGTAGGCCGCATTCAGATCATCGGGTCCGGGCAGGGGCACATGGATGCTTGCGACGAACTCATCGGGTTGGCGGTCTTGCTTTCCGTAGTCGATGAAGAATTCAGCGAGAGGCAGCGTCCGGCTTTCGGAACCGCGCCGCAGCGTGATTTCCGCTCCAAGCGCGATAAGAACCGGCGGCGTATCCCCGATGGGCGAGCCATTGGCGATATTTCCGCCGACGGTTCCCATATTCCGCACCTGCCACCCTGCGATGCGATCCCAGTAGGAGGACAGGTGTGGCAGGTGTTCAGACAGAAGTTCCTGGCAATCGGTGTAGCTGGCGCCAGCACCGATCAGGAGGAGGGAACCCTGTCTTTCGACTGTTTTCAGGTCTTCGAGATGACCGGTGAAGATGGCAGGCCCGATGTTACGCAGGAATTTGGTGACCCAAAGACCCACATCCGTGGCACCGGCCACGATCGTGGCCTTGGGATAGTTCTGCAGGCAATCGGCAAGGTCATCAACGCTGGAGGGGATAATGCTCAGGTTGTCTTCCGGTCCGGATACAACGCGCCGATCGTCCTTGAGCGCGGCCAGACGTGCGGTCATGGTTTCACGTTCGGTATTCAGGTGGTCCGATGCCGGGGTGCCATAGCGGCTGACGGCAACGGCGGCACGGATGATTGGCTCATACCCGGTGCAGCGACACAGGTTGCCCTGCAGCGCGGTTTCAACCTGCGCTTTGGTCGGCTCGGGCGTTTGCATCCACAGTGCATATAGCGCCATGACGAAGCCCGGCGTGCAGAACCCGCACTGGCTGCCGTGGTGATCAATCATCGCCTGTTGTACCGGGTGCAGACGACCGTCCGGGCCGGACAGGTGTTCGACCGTCACGACATGGCAGCCATCGACCGAGGCAAGAAACCGGATGCAGGCATTCACGGGAACATAGGCCAGACCTTCACCGCCAAGCCGTCCAACAAGAACGGTGCACGCGCCACAGTCGCCCTCGGCGCAGCCTTCTTTTGTGCCTGTCAGCCGACGCTCCAACCGCAGGAAATCCAGAAGCGTCTGGTCTGCGGATACGTTTGGAACGGACACATCCTTGCCATTCAGGACAAATTGGATGTCGGTGCGATGCGTCATGGTATTCTCCCTATGCCCCTGCCTTTCAGGTGGGTGATCGGGGGGACCATAGGCGCAACGATTGAGTCTTAAAATCGCCGGAAACGGCAAATACTTTCAACAGATCGTTGAAAAATAAAACGCCATGGCGCAGTCTTTCCGCAAGGAGAGGATCGAATGTCGTACATCGAAAGCCTGCGTGTTTTTGTCAGAGTGATGGAGCTGGGCAGCATTACATCCGGCGGGCGCGACCTGCGGTTAACCCCGGCGGTGGCCAGCAAACGATTGAAAGAGCTTGAGAACCATTTGGGTGTGCGGCTGTTCAACAGAACGACCCGGTCGATGACCCCAACCGAAGTCGGATCAGTTTTCTACGATGAGGCCAAAGCCGTTCTGCTGGCGATCGATCACGCCGAAGCGCGCGTTGCGAGCTTTTCCGATGCCCCGCGAGGTGCCATTCGCATCACCGCGCCGCTGGGTGTCGGGCGTAGAATCGTCGCGCCTCTGGTGCCGGAATTCTCGGAACTCTACCCCGAAACAGAGATTCGCATGCGTCTTTCGGACCGCAAGGTGGACATGATGGCCGACGGATTGGACATCGCGTTCTTTATCGGTGAGCCCGGCGATTCCACCATGAAACTGCGGAAGTTTGCGGATTGCGATCGCGTGCTGTGTGCGTCTCCGGAATATCTGTCGAACTTTGGCGTGCCCAATACGCCGGATGACCTTCTGCATACGCCCCATAACTGCCTTTTGCTGCGGTATCCCAGATCGCCCGAATACTTCTGGACCCTCAACACCGACATGGGACCGCGAAAGCTGGAAGTTCACGGTAAATACGATGCGGATGATGGGGACGTGCTGACGGACTGGGCGCTGGCGGGCAAAGGGATCGTTAACAAACCACGCTTTGACGTGCGGGACTATCTTGAGGACGGTCGACTGGTCGAGGTCCTACCGAAGACACCCCCAGTGCAGACGATTTTCGGGTGCCTTTATCCGCATAAAAAGCTTCAGGACCCCAAGGTGCGCCTGTTCGTCGAACATATCGCGCAGCACAGCAAACGCTTTTTCGCGCCGGGCTGAAAAACAAAAAACTGGGTATGAAAACCCAGTTTGCCTGTCACCAATTTCTCTGTTGGTGCTATTGATCTCTGACTTCGTTGATCCACGCAACAATGGTCTGGCGTGCTTCTTCATCCATCTGAACCGCCGATGGTGGCGGCATCGCGTGGCTGATCCCGGCCTGCAGATAAATCTGGTCGGCCTGCCGGGCCACGTCACCGGGTGTTTCAAGGTAAACCTTCTTGGGTGCCCATTTCATTGTGCCATAGACCGGCTCGCGCGCATGACACATGGAGCAATTGCCCAGCACCGTGTCATACGCGGCCTCAAAACCGGCGGCTGACGCATATTTCTGTTCATATGGCGTCAGCTCGCGGGCTTCGGCGTCTTCCCATGTTTCTGTTGGCCTGACCGAAGACAGCCAAGCGATTATGACCATGAGAATGACCGTGACAGCCCAGGTCCAGTGCGGGCCTTCCCCGGTCGAGTGCATGGTGTTGAAGTAATGCCGGATGGTCACGCCTGTCAGGAAGATCAGGCTGGCAATGATCCACGAATACTCGGTTCCGAAAGCCAGAGGGTAGTGGTTCGACAACATCAGGAACACGACCGGCAAGGTCAGATAGTTGTTGTGCGTCGAACGCACCTTGGCGATCTTGCCGTATTTCGCGTCGGGCGTCCGACCGGCCTTGAGGTCTTCGACCACGATCCGCTGGTTCGGCATGATCTGAAAAAACACGTTGGCCGTCATGATCGTTGCCGTGAACGCACCAAGGTGCAAGAGCGCAGCGCGGCCAGTGAAGATCTGGTTATAACCCCAAGACATGATCACCAGGATCACGAATAGCAACAGCATCAACACGGTCGGGTGGTCGCTGAGCTTGGATTTGCACATCTGATCGTACAGCAACCATCCGATAGTCAGTGAACCGCCAGAGATCAGGATGCCTTGCCACAGCGCCAAATCCACCTTGGTTGGATCAAGCAGGAACAGCTCACCGCCGACCCAGTAGATGATCATCAGAAGGGCCGCTCCAGATAGCCAGGTCGTATAGCTCTGCCATTTGTGCCAGGTCAGATGTTCGGGCATCCGGGCAGGCGCCACAAGGTACTTGACGGTGTGATAGAACCCGCCGCCATGTACTTCCCATTCCTCGCCGTAAGCCCCGTCCGGTAGGGCAGGGTTTGGCTTAAGCATGAGGTCCAGCGCGATAAAATAGAATGACGCGCCAATCCACGCCATCGCGGTGATCACATGCAGCCAGCGGACAGAAAAGGCGATCCACTCCCACATTACGGCCAAGTCGTACATGGCATTGCTCCTAAAGTTCAAAGTTCCTGTGCACTCTATGCGATAGAGGTTTGTTCTGGTATTGCTGCGAAAGACCAAGCAGTATCAAAAAATGCAAAAAAATGTCCTACTTCGATAACATCCGCACTTTTGTCCGTGTCTATGAATTGGGCAGCATGTCTGCTGCGGGCCGCGATTTGCGGGTTTCACCGGCTGTAACCTCGGCTAGGATTTCCCAGCTTGAAGAACATCTTGGTGTACGTCTGTTTCAACGTACAACGCGCAGCCTGACGCCGACAGAACAGGGAAAATCGTTTTATCGGGGGGCGACGGAAATTCTTGAAGCCGTCCAGAACGCCGAAGCGCAAATCGTCAATATCACAGAGAACCTCAAGGGATCGCTGTATATCGCCGCCCCCTTGGGGGTTGGTCGGCGTCTGATAGCGCCGCAGGTGCCAAAATTTCTGGCTGAATACCCTGAGGTGAATGTTCGGCTACGGCTGACTGATCGAAATGTGGATATCACGACCGAAGGCCTGGATTTGGCTTTCTTCCTTGGTCAGCCCGAAGACAGCAATTTGCGCATTCGAAAGATTGCTGACGTGGAACGGGTTCTGTGTGCATCCCCGAAATACATCAAGAAACATGGGATGCCAGAAAGTGGCGACGATATTGTCGCCAACGGGCATGAATGCCTCAGCCTGCGGTTTCCCGGTGCAACTGAATTCCAGTGGCTTTTGAGAACCGAAACCGGACCAAAGCGATTCCGTGTTTCAGGGCGGTACGAGTCAGACGATGGCGACGTGTTGACGGATTGGGCCCTGGCCGGGCACGGCATCGCGTTGAAGCCGGTATTTGAGATTTCAAAGTACCTCAACGCCGGTACCTTGGTTCCGGTTGCGGTTAAAACACCACCGGAACCGATTCAAATGGCGTGTTTGTTTACCCACCGTCGTATGCAGGACCCCAAGACACGCCTGTTCATGGAGTTCATAATCGAGCGTATTGGTTCAACGATTGCTGAGACAAACACGCCCTAAAAGGCGGCTCAGCTGCCGCGATAGGTTGAGTACCCGAAGGGCGAAAGAAGCAGCGGCACATGGTAATGCGACTGTTCGGACATCCCGAAGCGGATTGGGATTACGTTCAGAAAACGTGGATCCTCGGGCGGAGTGCCAGATGCGTCCAGGTATTCCCCGGCGTAGAAGATCAGTTCGTATTCGCCCAATGAAAACTCGGCTTCGGGCAGGATTTGTTCATCCGTGCGGCCGTCGTCATTGGTGACCAGGGTTTTCAGCAATGTACGGCCAGTCCCCTCAATTCGAAAAAGTTCGATTTTCAGACCCTCGGCAGGGCACCCCCGCGCCGTGTCCAGAACATGTGTAGTTAGGTAACCTGACATTTGCGCCTCTCTATAAAACTTGGAAATTACTAATCCGAATACTCCTCAAGAGGCAAAGGCTGACTGGCCGAAACTCTTTGTTGTATTTTTTGAAAAACATCGTCGATTATCTGGGGTATTCATCATTTCAAGAAGAAGGAAATTGATGTGACGCGTTATCCACGAGATATGACCGGCTATGGTGGGCAAGTGCCAACAGCCAATTGGCCCAATGATGCCAAAATCGCGGTTCAGATTGTGCTGAACTACGAAGAGGGCGGTGAAAACAACATCTTACATGGTGATGCCGCGTCCGAGGCTTTTTTGTCCGAGGTCACCGGTGCCGCCCCTTGGCCCGGCCAAAGACACTGGAACATGGAGACGATCTATGAATACGGCAGCCGTGCCGGATTCTGGCGCGTTCACCAGCTTTTGCAGGACACTCCTATAACCGTTTATGGCGTTGCCACCGCGTTGGCCCGTGCGCCGGCGCAGCTTGCAGCGATGAAACACGCAGGGTGGGAGATCGCCAGCCATGGCCTGAAGTGGATCGAACACAAAGACATGAGCCCAGACGAAGAACGCGCGCAAATCCGCGAAGCGATCCGTCTGCATACCGAGGTCACGGGCCAACGGCCGCGCGGTTGGTACACGGGCCGCTGTTCGATGAATACAGTCGATCTGGCTGCCGAGGAAGGCGACTTTGCCTATATCGCAGACAGCTATGCCGACGATTTGCCCTATTGGACAAAGGCCGGTGGCAAAGATCAGTTGATCATGCCCTATACGCTGGACTGCAACGACATGCGCTTTGCGATTCAGGCGGGGTTCACCACTGGCGACCAGTTCGAAAGTTATCTGAAAGACAGCTTCGACATGCTGTATGCCGAAGGCGAAGCCGGTGCGCCCAAAATGCTCTCAATTGGTCTGCATTGTCGGTTGATTGGCCGGCCGGGCCGCGCCATGGCGCTGAAACGCGCGTTGGAGCATTTCATGAAACATGACGGTGTCTGGTTCGCGACGCGCGAACAGATTGCCGATCACTGGGCAAAGGAACACCCCCCGATGCAACGCCTCACCCCGTCCGAAATGGACCAGCCCACCTTTGTTGCCGAATTCGGCGGCATATTCGAACACAGCCCGTGGATTGCCGAAGGCGCGTATGATCTGGAGCTTGGGCCGACCCATGACAATGCTGCCGGAGTTCACAACGCGCTGGCGCGGGTGTTCCGTACGGCCTCTGCCGAAAAACGTCTGGGTGTTCTGACTGCCCACCCGGATCTGGCGGGCAAGCTTGCCGCGGCAGGTCGTCTGACCAAGGAAAGCACGGCTGAACAGGCCGGGGCCGGTCTGGATATGCTGACGGACGAAGAACGCGCGAATTTCACAGCGCTGAACGAGGCATACACAACCAAGTTCGGCTTTCCCTTCATCATTGCGGTCAAGGACAACACGAAAGCCAGCATTCTAGACGCCTTCAACCGCCGTATCGACAGCGACCGCGACACCGAATTTGCCGAAGCCTGCCGCCAGGTCGAACGGATCGCGGAACTGCGCCTGATCGAGAAGTTCGCGGGATGACGGCTGTCCTAAATCTTCTGCCCCTGACGTCCGAGGCCTTTGCGCCATTCGGCGATGTCATCGAAGTGGCTGGTGATGTGGACAAATACATCAATCAGGGCAAGTGCGCGCGGTATCATGACCGCGCCGCACTGGATTTCAACGACGGGCGCGCCGGGATCAGCGTGTTTCAATCCGAGGCGTTCAGCCTGCCGATCAAACTGGACATGGTCGAACGTCACCCGGATGGAAGTCAGGCCTTTCTGCCCTTGTCGGACAAACCCTTTGTTGTGGTCGTGGCGCCCGACGAAGATGGAGTCCCCGGACAGCCTATCGCATTCAAAACAGCACCGGGGCAGGGCGTGAATTACCACCGCAACACGTGGCATGGGGTTTTGACCCCTCTTCACGCGCCCGGGCTTTTTGCAGTGGTCGACCGAATTGGAACCGGGCCCAACCTTGAGGAGCATTGGTTCGAGGAGCCCTTCACAATCACAGAATGAGAAACCTAGCCGTAAGAGGAGCCGGTTAACGTCTCTCAAGGGAGGAAAGACAAAATGTCAGATGCAACCATCGGAACGCCGGAGCAGCTCCGCGATCCGAATTACTCACCACCACTTATCAAAGCGGTCCCACTGGGCATTCAGCACGTGCTGGCGATGTTCGTCTCGAACGTTACGCCAGCCATTATCGTTTGTGGCGCGGCCGGATTTGGGTTCGGCTCGAACAGTCCTGATTTTCCGCAGATGATCTACATGATCCAGATGTCGATGTTCTTTGCGGGCGTCGCCACGTTGTTCCAGTCCATTGGTGTGGGTCCTGTCGGAGCCCGTTTGCCCATCGTGCAGGGGACATCGTTCGCCTTCATCCCGATCATGATCCCGCTGGTGGTTGGAAAGGGCGTTGATGCCATTGCTGTCCTGATGGGCGGCGTTGTTGTTGGTGGGCTGTTCCATGCGTTCTTGGGGCTGTTCATCGGACGTCTTCGATTTGCGCTGCCGCCACTGGTGACAGGTCTTGTGGTGACCATGATTGGTTTGGCGCTTGTGAAGGTCGGCGTTCAATACGCCGCTGGCGGTGTGCCCGCCATTGGTACCGAGGAATACGGATCGGGCCTGAACTGGTTTATGGCCAGCACCGTGATCGTGGTCACGCTTGGTCTGAAGTTCTTTGCGCGGGGTATGTTGTCTGTGTCGGCGGTGCTGATCGGCCTGTTGGTCGGGTACGCGGTGGCATTTGCACTTGGTCAGGTGAATCTGGGCAATGTTGGCAACGCCGCTTCCTTCGCACTGCCGAACCCGCTGCATTTCGGCATTGAATTTTCGGTCGCGGCGATCATTGGCTTCTGCGCGATGTCCTTTGTATCAGCGGTCGAAACGGTGGGCGACGTGTCCGGTATCACCAAGGGCGGCGCTGGACGAGAAGCGACCGACAAGGAAATTCAGGGCGCGACCTATGCCGATGGTGTCGGCACCGCAATCTCGGGCCTTTTTGGCGCGTTGCCGAATACATCGTTCAGCCAGAACGTCGGTCTGATTGCCATGACCGGTGTCATGAGCCGCATGGTTGTCACCATCGGTGCGCTTTTCTTGATCATTTGTGGTCTGATCCCGAAAATTGGTGCGATTATCTCATCCATCCCGATCGAAGTGCTTGGGGGTGGCGTAATCGTTATGTTCGGCATGGTGGTCGCGGCGGGTGTCTCGATGTTGTCGGACGTGAACTGGAACCGTCGCAACATGGTGATCTTTGCGATTGCGCTGAGCCTTGGCCTTGGATTGCAGCTTGAGCCCGGTGCTTTGCAGTATCTGCCCGGCACATTAAAGGTTCTGGCCACCTCGGGCATCCTTCCCGCCGCCGTCATCGCGATTGTTTTGAACCTGGTTCTGCCCGAGGAACTTTCGGACGAGGCAACCGAAGAGGTTTCAGGTGGTATGGCGGGTCACGGTCAGGGGTCGATTGGACATGACGATCACGTCTAATGATGCCTGAATTGGCATTCCACATGACACAGTAAAAAAAGCGGCGTGCCGAGGTACGCCGCTTTTGTTTGTTCCTAAATCCTACTGTCAGGATCAGATTTGAGGAACCAGAGGCTGAACGACCAAGCCGCCCCGAAATCGAGGCGGCCCATCGTATGTTCCTGGCTATATAGTTGCTATTTAGCCGCCGTACTGAGGCGCTTTTGCTGAGGGTAGGCAACCGATCCCGGTCTCAGTGCCATGTGTCGATTTACATCCTTGTAAAGAAGATACCGGAACTTGCCCGGACCACCTGCGTAACAGGCCTGGGGGCAAAACGCGCGCAACCACATGTAATCGCCGGCCTCAACCTCGACCCAGTCATTGTTCAACCGGTAAACAGCTTTTCCTTCGAGGACATAGAGCCCGTGCTCCATTACATGCGTCTCGAGGAATGGGATGACTGCACCCGGCTCAAACGTGACAATCGTGACATGCATGTCGTGACGCAGGTCACTTGGGTCGACAAACCGTGTTGTGGCCCATTTGCCGTCTGTGCCGGGCATGGTTGTCGGCTCAATATCGTTTTCGTTGAGGATCAGAACATCGGGCTTGTCCAGCCCTTCGACCGCCTCATAGGCTTTTCTGATCCAGTGGAACCGCAGCGTTTCTTCAGCGTGGTTGTGCAGCGTCCATTCACTTGCACAAGGCAAATAGGCATAGCCACCATGGGTCAATTCGTAGGTTTCGCCTTCGACGTTCAACGTCGCTGTTCCTTCGACAACGAACAAAACGCCTTCGGCCTCGGGGTCGACCTCAGGCCGGTCAGAACCCCCGCCCGGCTGCACCTCCATTATGTATTGCGAGAATGTTTCGGCAAAGCCGCTCAGCGGGCGCGAGATTACCCACAAGCGCGTGTCGTCCCAAAACGGCAAAAAGCTGGTCACGATGTCCCGCATTGTGCCTTTGGGAATGACGGCATAAGCGTCCGTAAAAACAGCGCGGTCAGTCAACAGTTGGTCCTGCGCGGGATGGCCCCCGTGCGGCGCGAAATACTTGGCGTTCATGTATGCTCCTGAAGAATAACCGTTTGCTCTAAAATATGCGCCGGTGACATCCATCGACCACCCACAAAGAGGCGACAGCTCTATTCGAAAAGATTTGAAAGTGCCCGTTGATGCACTGCCAGGACCAAGCAGTATTGCTGAGCGACCCTGAAGGGTTGGCTATTCTGGCGGCCATGACAATTGATCTTCCGGTTGGGGTAGGTCCAACCCGCAACCGTTTCATGGTTATCATCACGGTTGTTATCTTTCTAAACAAAATGGACAAAGTTATGCCAGAAGCCTTCATGCAAAAAATTCAGACGTCACAGCCATTCGATTTGCAAAAAAGCGAAACTAACCTACGATAATGTCGTATTAAGGAATTTGTCGCGCGAAGCTCTTGATGGGCGGCGTGCTGGCATGTTTGAATTTTCGGGCAATCCCGGAGTAGCAAGTTGTTTACCTAAGAAGACAGGTAATTCGGCTTTCCGGCATTTGTTCGAAAGGTGCGTCTCGGTCAGACCGGGGACAACAATAAGCACTAAAGACGACCAACATGGAGATATCAGATGAAAAAATTTGCAACGCTACTGGGAGGCGCATCAATGGCGATCGCCGGGCCTGCTATGGCCGCGGACATCGTGATCGGTGTGCCGAACTGGCCATCGGTGAATGCGACAGCGCATATCCTGAAGGTAGCGATTGAACAGAACCTCGGGCTTGAGGTCGAACTGCAGAACGGTACCAACCCAATCGTTTTTGAGGCGATGGATTCGGGCGCGATGCATGTTCACCCCGAAGTTTGGATGCCGAACCAGCAGAACCTGCACGACACCTATGTGACCGACAAAGGCACCGTTGCGTTCAACCCCAATGGTGTTGAAGCGTTCCAGGGCATGTGTGTCGACAAGGCGACAGCGGATGCCAACGACATCCGTTCGATCGACGATCTGACCAACCCCGACATTGCCGCGCTGTTCGACAGCAATGGTGACGGCCAGGGTGAAGTATGGATCGGTGCGCCGGGTTGGGCCTCGACCAATGTCGAAAAAATCCGGGCCAAGTCCTACGGCTACGATCAGGTTATGGAGCTGACCGAGATTGACGAGACCGTCGCCTATGCGAACCTCGACAATGCGATCAAGGCAGGCGACCCATGGGTCGGGTTCTGCTACACGCCGCACTACGTGTTTGCCCTGCACGATATGCAGATTCTGGAAGAGCCGGCCTATGACGCGTCCAAGTGGAATGTGCTTCAGCCCACCGACGATCCGGATTGGCTTGAAAAGTCCGAGGCCGGTGTAGCCTGGGATCTGGCCTATCTGCACCTGCACTATGCAAAGGCGCTTGAGGATGAATATCCCGAAGTTGCCCAATTGCTGGCCAACATGAAGCTGGATACCGATTCGGTTTCCGCCATGACCTATGCGCTGGTGATCGAAGGCAAAGAGCCTGCTGCCTATGCGGAAGAGTGGGTGGCAGCCAACGAAGATGCCGTTTTGGACTGGATGTCACAGTGAGTGACGCCAATCAGGGCTGAAACTCGGACAGGCCGCCGGAGTTGACCGGCGGCCTGTTCTGCATCGAAGGGACAAAAATGACAGAAACAGTCGTAAAACTGACGGATGTCTGGAAGATCTTTGGCGCACGGGCCGAAGAAGCCATGACCGCAGTGCGGAACGAGGGCATAGGAAAGCCCGAAGTTCTGGAAAGATTTAATTGTGTCGTGGGTGTGCAGGGTGCCACCTTCGAAGTGCCTCGGGGAGAGATTTTCTGCATCATGGGCCTATCGGGCTCGGGCAAGTCGACGCTGGTGCGGCACGTGAACCGCCTGATCGAGCCGACCGCAGGCAAGATCGAAATTCTGGGGCACGACGTGTCCAAGATTTCCGAAAATGAACTGCGGCGCATTCGGGCACAGCAGATCGGGATGGTGTTCCAACATATGGCGCTGATGCCGCACCGTTCGGTGCGCGATAACGTGGCCTATCCGCTGGAAATTCGAAAGGTTTCCAAATCGAAACGCTGGGCGGTTTCCGATCACGCGCTGGGTCTGGTGGACCTGACTGGATATGAGGATCGCCTGCCCAAAGAACTGTCGGGCGGTATGCAGCAGCGGGTGGGGATTGCCCGCGCGTTGGCTTCGGACCCGGAAATTCTGCTGATGGACGAACCGTTTTCGGCCCTTGACCCGCTGATCCGCTTGCAATTGCAGGATCAGTTCAAGGCGTTGGTGGCGCAGTTGCAGAAGACGACATTGTTTATCACTCACGATCTGGATGAGGCCATTCGCATCGGTCACCGGATTGCGATCATGAAAGACGGCGTGATCGTTCAGATCGGCACGCCGGAAGACATCGTCATGAACCCGGCGGACGACTATGTGCGCGAGTTTGTACAGGGCATCTCCAAGCTCAAACTGGTCAAGGCGCATTCGATCATGGAACCCATGGAAAGCTATTCCGGCCCGACCGAGGGCGCGCCACGTGCAGACGAAGGGGCGGATCTGGATCAGTTGATCGACCTGGCCGTCAATACGGATATGCCAGTGATCATCACTGACGCGGGTGCCGATGTGGGCGTTGTGACCAAACCGCGCCTGCTGCGCGGAATTCAGGGGGGCAAAAATGACTGATGCAACCACAGAGGTCAAAGTAACGGCCGCCTCAGATATCGAGGTCGACCGCGAGGCGCTGGACCAGTCCATTCACGATTTCGTCGGGCCGAGCGGTGATTACTATGTCAACGCGTTCCACAAAATCCATGACGCAACCAGCCCGGTTCCGAACACGTTCAACCTGTGGGCAGCGGTGCTTGGGCCTTTCTGGTCGGCGTCGCGCGCAATCTGGGGCATGTTCTGGACCTTCCTGATCCTGGAAATCATCGCGTGGGTTCAGATCGGTAGAGGTGCCTGGGGTAACCCCGGGGCCGACTTGGCCGAGCGTGCCGAGCGCCAGCAGGCCCGCGCGAACGAGTTGCTGGAACGGGCTGGGGAAGCCACGGAAAAGGCCGACATAGACCGATTCACCAAACTGGCTGAAAACATCCAAAAGGCCGCCGATTCCAGCTTTGAAAAGGCTGCTGCTGCACAGTCCGAGGCTGTGGGTATTATGGTCACTGGCCTGCTGATGCTGCTGGTGTTCAAACTGGTGCAGGGGTTTTACGCGGATCGGGTCTATGAAAAGCAGTATTCGAAATGGCGGACGGATCCGGCCAGTACGGAAAGCGGCCGTTCCACGCGCAACACAGTGATGGGTGCCATTCTGGTGGCCGCGATTGCGCCATTGATCGTCTATAAGTTCACGGTGAACGCTTCGTTGCCCCTGTTGGATGCCTTCCCCGAGGAACAGGTGTCCGAGATCATTTTGGGCCCGGGCGAGGGAACGCTGTTTTCTAACCTGGCCAGTTGGATGGAGGCGAGGATTGACGCTGCTGCCGCTGCTGGGGGAGACGTCTTTGACGGGATTGTCGCCGGTGTCCGTTCGGTTCTGGATGCGTTGACGGTGGCGTTGATCGGGTCGCCGTGGCCGGTTGTGATGCTGGTCATCTGCGTGACCGCATGGCGTGCGGCGGGTCCGCGCGTGGCGATCTTCACCGCGTCTTCGCTGGCCTATATCGCCTTGCTGGGCTACTGGGATGTGGCGATGGAGACAGTGGCCCTGGTTGGGGCTGCGGTTCTGCTGTGTGTTGTGTTCGGCATCCCGCTGGGCATCTGGTTTGGCAAGTCCAAACGCGCCTATCGCGCAGCGGAACCTGTGCTGGACTTGATGCAGACGCTTCCGGCCTTCGTCTATCTGATCCCGATCATTGCCTTCTTTGGCACGGGTAACCCGCCGGGCATTCTGGCCACGATCATCTTTGGCATGCCACCGGTGATCCGTCTGACTGCGCTGGGTATGCGCGGGGTTCCGGAAAGCATCAAGGAAGCGGCCGTCGCCTTTGGCGCGTCCAAATGGCAGTTGCTGAAAGATGTGGAAATCCCGCTGGCCTTGCCGTCCATCATGACCGGGGTGAACCAGACCATCCTGATGTGTCTGTCGATGGTGGTGATCATCTCGCTGATCGGCGGTGGTGGTTTGGGCAAGGAAATCCTTGAGGCGCTGCAATACGCCGCCAAGGGTCCGGGCCTGCTGGGCGGCTTTGCAATCCTGTTCCTGGCCATGGTCATGGACCGGATCGTGCAAGGGGCCTTCCGGCGAGAAGACGAGAAACTCTGAACATACTCGCCCCCGGTTTCCGCCGGGGGCGTTTTTCTTTTACCGGGGACAACAATGACAGACCGTTATGAACAATCCATGATGGAAAACCTTTACTGGTGGGGGGTGCCCACCCTGTTCCGCTGCCCGAATGTCGGGCCTGAAGGGCAGGATATCGCGCTGGCTGGCGTGCCCCATTCCACCGGCAATGGCACGACCGAGCGGGATCAGCATCTCGGTCCGCGCGCCTTGCGCCATGTCTCGGCCGTGCAGCGCCGTGTTCATTCGCTGTTTGGGATCGATCCCTGGAACACTGCGCGGATTGCCGATGTGGGCGACGTGCCGTTCCCCAGGGCCAATGACAACGAGGACTGCATCGAGCGCATCACGCAGTTTTACAAAGATATCGATGCAGCTGGTGCGCGGCCTGTTTCGGTGGGTGGCGATCACTCCATAACGGGCGGAATCGTGCAAGCGTTGGGCCGGGGCAAGCTGGCGGGCGGTGAGCCGATTAGCTTTCTGCATCTGGACGCCCACACGGATGTGTTCACCAAGGTCGATCACTTTCTGGGTGCCAAGAAATCTGCGGCGCATTGGGGGGCTTATCTGGCCGATCAGGGGCAGGTCGACCCGACACGATCCATGCAGATCGGTCTTCGTGGCCATCCGCGCAGTCTGGACTGGCTGCAACCCTCATACGACTATGGCTATAACATCGTCACCATGCGCGAATTCCGCCAGCGCGGGCTTGCAGATGTGGTGGCGCAGACTAAAGAGGTTCTGGGTGATCGTCCGGTCTATATCACCTTTGATCTAGATTGCCTCGACCCGACGGTTGCGCCTGCGGTGTCCAATCTGGAGCCCGGTGAGAAGGGCTTCGACATAGACGAAGCCGTCGGCATTCTGCACGCCGCGCGCGGGTTGAACATTGTGGGCGGCGACGTCGTCTGCATGATGCCCACCAAGGACAGCCCCAACAACATCACCGCCCTGACAGCAGCGGCGGTGATGTTCGAGATGATCTCGATGATCGCTGAGAACGTCAGCGCGGCCTAAGACCGCCGCGCATCCACTGCCTGTGCCAGCACGCAGAGCAGTTCGAACATCAGCGAAATACCAAGCCAGGCTGTGCCGCCCTCGGGATCGAAAGGCGGCGCGACCTCGACCAGATCGGCCCCGACCAAATTGACGCCAGCCATCTTGCGAATGACCTGCTGCGCCTGAAAACTGTTCGGCCCGCCGATTTCGGGCGTGCCGGTGCCGGGCGCATAGGTCGGGTCGACGAAGTCGATGTCATAGGTGCAATAGGTCGGTGCCGTTCCGACAATACTACGCACTTCGGTCATGACGTCGTCGATGCCGCGATCGAACAGTTCCTCGATGCGGATGATGCGGATGCCCTGCGCCTCGCCCCATTCGATGTCTTCCGTGTTATAGGCGGTACCGCGAATGCCGACCTGAACAAAACGTTTCGGGTCGACCAGTCCTTCTTCGACCGCGCGGCGGAACGGGGTGCCGTGGGTGAACTTATGACCACCGAAATAGGTGTCGAACAGGTCGGTATGGCTGTCGAACTGGATCAGGCCAAGCGGGCCGGATTTGGCCATCGCGCGCAGGACGGGCAGGGTGGTCAGGTGATCCCCTCCAGCGGTCAGGGGGGTGATGCCGCGATCCTGCAAATCCGAGTAGAACGCGGTCACCCGCTCCAGCGTATCCCCGATATCCACCGGGTTCGGCGCGACGTCGCCGAGATCGGCGCAATTGACCATTGAGAATGGCGCGACCCCGGTCACCGGGTTCATCGCGCGGATCATTGTCGAAAAATCCCGCAGCTGACGCGGACCATGCCGCGCGCCTGGGCGGTTGGTGGTGCCGCCATCCCAAGGAATGCCAACAAGACCCAGTTCAACCTCGGCAATGCGGTCGTGATCCAGTGTCATGCTGGGCAGCCGCATGAAGGTGGGAATGCCGGCGAACCGGGCAAGCTCCATCGCCGAGACCGGCTGAAAAAACGAATTGGTCATGAGGTCCCCATTCTCTGTCGGTTGCGGGTGAGCCTAGCGGCAGAATTGTCGATTGAAAATGGTTTGGCGCGTTCAGATCAGAATGCGAAAGCGTTTGCGGATTTCGGCATCCTGAGCGTCGGTCAGATACTTCGGATGATGCTTGGCCAACACCTCTTTGGCCTTTTCGCGTGCCGCCGACCAAGCGTCTGGTGCGCCTTCTTCCTGCCACGTGCGCGGCTCGTTCCTATCGGCCAGGTCCGGGTAGAAGTAATCCCGCTCCATCGCCGCGTACGTATGCGAACTGCCCAGAAAATGACCGTCTCCCAGAACCGAATGGCAGATCGCGTCGAAGCCCAGGTTTTCCTCAGTCACTTCGATCCCACGCAACGCCCGGTAGGTGTGCGAGTGCATTTCGTTATCCAACACAAAAGCCTCGAAACTGACACCCAATAGCGAGGCAGTCATGCCCGAGCTTTCATAGATCAGGTTGCCCCCGGCCAGTGCGGCAGCCAGCGATGTCATCCCCTTTTCCGCGCCGTATTGCGCGTCGATGGCCTTTGCGTCGGCCATCGACGCCGCCACACCCGAGGGCAGACCCAGCCAGTTGGTGATCTGCGCCGAAGCGGCGTTCAGGATGGCGGTTTCACCGCTGCCCCCGGCAAACGAGCCGGTGCGCAGGTCCACGATGAAGGGCCAGTTGGAAAACACCATCGGAAAGCCGGGCTGGATCGCGTTGACCATGACCAAACTGGCGAGTGTCTCGGCCAGCGATTGCGCCAGAAACCCCGCGAGTGTTGCAGGGGCGGTTGCACCTGCTTGCGCTGCGGTGATGCAGGACATGGGTATGTTGTTTGCGATACATTCATAGACCACGTCCACAGCATCTTCGCCGTAACGCAGCGGAGATATTACCGGGCTGATATGGGCCTTCAGAAAGGGGCGTTTTGCGAACTCACCCGGCCCGCCGGCCACGATATCCAGCATCTCGACAATCGGGGCGACATTCTCGGCCAGCGTGAATGAAGTTGCCACTGGTTTGGTCGTGTTGCGCACCAGCGCATAGACCGTGTTGACATCCAGATCACGTACATCCGGCAGGTCGGTTGCCACACAACAGCGAGTGAACCAGCTGACATTGGCCAACGTGTCCTGCAACCGCGCGAAATCATGCAGATCAGCCAATGTCGAAGGCCGGTACAGACCGGTATCCATGTCCAGGGTCTGTACGGCGGCTCCTCCGGTGCCAAAGAACACGCGGTCGCCGCCAACCTGAATGGATCGGGTTTCGTCCCGACCGTGGAGGGTGAATGTCTTGGCGGCGCCCTGGATTACGCGCTCTACCATTTCTCGTGGAAACACCAACCGACCCTGTTCACCCGGCTGCGCACCAGCCGCCCGCAGATCTGTGGCCAGCCGATCCGGCACCTCGCCCATGCCCAATGTTTCCAGCAGGCGCAGGGCGGTGTCGTAGATTTGTGTGATCTCGGGCTGCGTCAATGGCTTGAACGCGCCGCCCTTTTGACCGGGCGGACAGGGATCGATCACAGGCTTGGCCGCGCGCTGCGCATGCCGGGCCCGCCGACCGCTTCGTTTAGCACCTTCCGAGGACATCCCTTTCCTTTCCCGCGCGTCTTTCGGAAACCCTAATCGGCAAATCCAGTCTACGGCAAAGGGGATTTGCGAATTTCAAAATCCTCAATCGCAGTTTCGATTTTTCAATACAGTCGATGCCTCTGTTGTCGGCTCAGCCCTTTTTTCCGCAAGACTTGTCGGGGACAAGAGGGAGCAGAGCCATGAAGTCGCGCACCAAGGTCGTTGTCATCGGCGGCGGGATCGCCGGATGTTCGACGCTGTACCACCTGACGCAAGAAGGGTGGACGGATGTGGTTTTGGTCGAGCGGAACGAGCTGACCTCGGGCACGACATGGCATTCGGCGGCACAGGTTACGAATTTCGGCATGAACCAGACAATGGTCGGTCTGAAATCTCATTCGATCCGGTTGTATAAGGAACTGGCCGAGGACCCGGATTATCCGATCAACTATCATCATGGCGATGGTGGTATCCGTCTCGCCAACACGCAGGCCCAGATGCAAGGCTATCGCCATTTCGCATCGATGGCACGCGGGATGGATGTGGAATTCGAAGTGATCGACGCCGAGGAATGCGCCCGCCGCCACCCTTTGATCTCGACCGAGAACCTGATTGGCGGGCTGTGGGATCCCATGGATGGAGACATCGACCCGGCCCAGCTGTGTCAGGCGCTGGCGCGCAGGGCGCGCAAAGCCGGGGCCGAGGTGTATCGCAACACCCCCGTTACGGCCTTGACACAACACAGCGACGACACTTGGACCGTGCATACCGAACATGGCGACATCGACTGCGATGTTGTGGTGAATGCCTGCGGCTACAGGGTTAACGAGGTTGGCGCGATGATGGGGGTTCACCATCCGGTCGCGTCGATGGAGCATCAGTATTTCCTGACCGAAGAAATCCCGGCCATCCGAGATGCGGGGCACCGGATGCCTCTGCTGCGCTGCCCGATCAGCGACTATTACTGCCGACAGGAAAAAAACGGGCTGCTGCTGGGGTTTTATGAGCAGGATTGCAAGACCTGGGGGATGGACGGGATCGACCCAAACTTCGTCAACGCCTTGTGCCCGGATGATCTGGACCGGGTGACTGACGTGCTCGAAGGCGCGTTTGCCCGAATGCCCGCACTGATGGAGGTCGGGGTTCATACGATTGTCAACGGGCCGATCACTTATACCATTGACGGCGCGCCTTTAGTTGGGCCGATCCCCGGCAAACGCAATGCGTTCTGTATCATCGGGTTGCGTGCGGGGTTGGGTGAAGGGGGCGGCCACGGTTGGCTGCTGGCCCAGCAGATCGTGCATGGAGAGGCCTGTTATGACACTTGGTGTCTGGACCCGCGCCGATTCACGGGTCATGCGAATGTGGAACTCACGGCGCTGAAAGCAATTGAAGACTATCAGAACGAATTCCGGTTTCACTTCCCCCATGAACACCGCCCTGCCGGACGACCGGCCAAGACGACGCCGTTAACGCCGGTGTTGGCGGCAGAAGGGGCGGAATTCACCGTGGTCAACGGGTGGGAAAGGGTGGAGTACATCAAGCCTTCCCCCAGCTTTTCTCCGACGCTTAGTTTCGATTTTGACGAAACCTTTGATCTGGTCGCGGCAGAGGTGGCAAATGTGCAAACCGGCGTCGGGCTGGCCGAGGTGAATGGTTTCAACCGGATCGAAATCACGGGTGCGGATCGGCACGCCTTTCTGGACCGGATGTTCTGCGGCACCGTCACCCGGCGCGAGGGCCGGGTGGGGCTGGGGTATTTGTTGAACCATCACGGCATGGTCAAGGCCGAGGCGACCGTTGCCAACCTGCCGGCCAGCGATCGGGGGTCCGCCCGTCTGTGGTATGGCTCGGCCGCCGCCAGTGAATTTCACGACATGGATTGGCTGGCCCAGCATGTTCGGGCTAGCGAGGACGTTCAGCTGCGCAGCCTGACCAGCGATCAGACCATTCTGGTGCTAGCTGGCCCGAAAGCCCGCGATGTACTGTCTGCCTGCGCACGTGGCGATTGGTCCGCTTCGGCGTTTCCGTGGCTCAGCGTGCGGGAATGTTTTGTCGGAATCGCCCCGGCGATGGTTATGGGTATCAGTTTCTCGGGCGAGCTAGCTTATGAAATACATGTGCCCAACGCCTCGCTTTATGCAGCCTATCTGGCCTTGCGTCAGGCTGGGGGCGCGTACGGGTTGAAACTGTTCGGCGCGCGGGCAGTGGAATCCATGCGCATGGAGAAGAGCTTTCTACATTGGAAGGCCGATCTGATCACCGAATTTGATCCGTTTGAGACGGGGCTGGATCGCTTTGTGAAGCTGAACAAGGGTGAATTTATCGGGCGCGACGCATTACTGAAACGGCAGGCAGAGGGCGCGCGCAAAAAACTGGTTGCTCTGCAGGTCCACGCAACACAACAGCCTGCGCATCCCGGCGCGTCATTGATGCAAGGTGAGCGTGTTGTGGGCACAATTACCTCGGGCGATTGGGGGCACCGCACCGGGCTCAATCTGGCACATGGGTTTGTCAATCCCGAACTGTCCGATATCGGGGCTGAAATGGAGCTGGATTCCTGCGGTCATCGCGTGCGCGCTACGGTCATACCGCCGTCACCCTACGATCCGGGATTCGAGCGGATGCGAGGGTAATTCAGCCCGTCAGTCGACTTCACCATTGCCGCCAGCGCAAAACTTTGCTTGGGTTCGTTTCGAAGAAATCGAAACAATGGGTGTTCGCGGTGTCGAAATCTCTGAGCCTTCGTTGGCTGGAAGTCTTCCGGCTGGTAGCCAAATCAGGGTCGATCCAACAGGTCGCATCCGAGACGGGGCTGTCGATCAGCACCGTCTCGAACCACCTGCGTAGCCTTGAGGGCGCGCTGGGCGTCGATCTGGTCGATCACGGGCGTCGCCCAATGGGTCTGACCCCTGCGGGTGAGGTTTTTGCGCGATATGTTCGCGATGGGCTGACTGTGCTGAAACGGGGCGAGGCTGAAATCCGGTCCGGCAACTGGCAGCATGCAACAGACCTGCGGCTGGCCCTGATCGACGATTTCGACAATCAGATCGCGCCGGATTTATTCCGCTTTCTGGCTCAGGCCCTGCCGCGGTGCAGTTTCCGCCATTATACGCGCCCTAGTCACGAGATCATCGCCAACCTGCAAGAGCATAAACTGGACGCTGGCGTCGCCACGCGGCCTTCGGAACGGACGGAAGGGCTGATCGAATACCCGCTGATGCGCGATCCGTTTATTGTGATCCTGCCCATTGGATATCAGGGTACACCCGAAGATCTGCTGACGCCTGATGCAGAGTTGCCTCTGCTGCGCTATTCACGCGACCTTATGATCGGCAAACAGATCGAGATTCAGCTGACCCGCAGCAAATACAACCTGCCCAACCGGTTCGAATTGGAATGCAATCACTCGATCATCGGGCTGGTTGCCGAGGGTAGCGGCTGGGCAATTACGACCGCCGCCTGTTTCCATCGCGCTCAGAGGTTCCACGATAGTCTCAGGGCGATCCCGTTTCCGGGGCGGAACTTTGTGCGCACCGTGTCGCTGTTCACAACCGAGGTGTATCCCGAAACAACCTCGAAACTGATCCAAAAGGTAATGGCGACGCTGATACGGCAGCATTTCACCGACCCCATGAGTGCGAGCCATGCCTGGCTAAAAGACGATTTCCGCACCATGGAGGCCGAAGCCGCCTAGCTGTCAGCAGGCGGCCCGAGGGATTGGCCCTCTACGATATGTGTGGCCAGCCGCTTACCGCTGCCACCTGCCTGGTTTTCAAGCATTCCGATCAGCTCTGATGCGGCCCTGCGGCCCATTTCCCGGTGCGGGACGTGTACGGTTGTCAGGCGGGGCGTGACAATCCGGGCCAGCTCGATATCGTCAAATCCGGTGATGGAGACGTCCCCGGGCACACTCAATCCCATTTCCTGCGCCCGATGCAGGGCGCCCACGGCCAAAACATCGTTGCCGCACAGGATCGCGGTAGGCGGCATATCCTGCGCCATCAAGCCCGAGAAGGCCGCGGCCCCGTTTTCAATCTCATAAGGGGTTTCGATGATAGTCAGGTCTGACAAGGTCAGATCATTCTGTCTGACCGCATCCTGTACACCTTCGATCCGCAGGCGGGCGCGATCATTGCCTGCGCTGATGCCTGAAATCACGCCGATCCTTCTGTGGCCCAAACTGATCACACGGTTTGCCAGTTCGGCCATTGCCGCACGGTTGTCAAAGCCGATACAGGGAAGCTGCCCATCGGGCAGGTATGACCAAGCGACCAAAGTTGGAATTTTCCATCGCTCAAGGTTTTCGTAAATCTGCGGTTTGCGGTCATGTCCGATCAACAGCAAGCCGTCCGCGCCACGCGCGACCAGCGTTCGGATCTGCTCTTCCTCGATCTCCGGTTTGTAGGCCGAACTTGAGACCAGCAGCGTATATCCGTGCTGGTGCAATTCTTCCTGAAACGCCTGCAGGCCACGGGCGAAGATGGCGTTCTCCATCGTCGGAATAATCGCACCAATCGTCGAGGACCGCTTGGCTGCCATCACGCGCGCAGCAAAGTTTGGCACGTATCCCAGCGCGTCTACAGCTGACTGAACGCGCTGGCGCGTCGCCTTGACCACCTGATCTGGGTTGTTGAGGCAACGTGATACGGTTGCGGTCGAAACGCCAGCCAGTTTGGCCACATCATCCAATGTTGGCGCCGATCCAAGTTTCGACATTTTCAAATCCGCCATTCACTTTTGCCAATAAGTCTAAACTTAACCGGGTCGCAAGGAAAGCTGTTATGTAAGCGCTTGCATTTTTTATGTAAGCGCTTACAAATGAGATCGGGCCGATTCCAAAGGGAGTCCTGAGAAATGTTTCTGACCGCATCCATCATCGTGTTCGTCATCTATTTTGCGAACGTTGCCATGGGGGCATTTGCGGGCAGCGCGTTTCTTGGGGACGTAGGAGAGATGTTGGTCCTGTTCGCGGCGTCGATCCTGTTCGTTGTCGCAATTCTGAAAAGGGAAGCTGACCGCGACGCAGAAAGCGACGGCTGACTTTTTTGCTTGGGAGGGCAATTAATGAACAACGACAAAAAAGAACTGGCCTCGGCAGAGCGCCGCAATTTCCTGAAGCTCAGCGCTAGCGGTGCATTCACTGCTGCACTCGTGGCCGGAGCAGGCGGCGTGCTGTGGTCATCCGAAGCGGCAGCGCAAACCGCAAAAGAGGAAAAAGAGCGTGAAAACGCTGCGGATCATGTGATGACGATCGCCACGGCCTATGTGCTGGGCGCGTCGCGCAGCTATCCGATCATGCAGCTGGATCTGAAGGAAAACATCCAGAATGCCACCAACGGCAAAGTTTATGTGAAACTGGCGCCGGGTGGTCAGTTGGGTGCAGGCGGTTCGCTGGTGCAGAAAGTGCAAGGTGGCACCATTCAGGCCGCGCAACATTCGCTGTCGAACTTTGCGCCTTTCGCGTCCACCGTTGACCTGATTAACATGCCGTATCTGTGCGGCTCGAACCAGCGTTTCACCAACCTGGTGCATTCCGAAACTTGGAAGAATGAGGTCCATCCCAAGGTCGAGGCCGCCGGGTTCAAGGCGCTGTTCTATGTGGTGATCGACCCGCGTGTCGTTGCGGTGCGTCAGGGCGGGAACCCCATTGTCACACCAGCAGATATGAGCGGCGTGAAGTTCCGCGTGCCGGGCTCAAAAATGCTGCAACAATACTACCGGATGGTTGGCGCGAACCCGACGCCGGTGGCCTGGGGTGAAACACCTTCGGCAATCAAACAAGGCGTGGCCGATGCGCTCGATCCGTCGGTCGGCGCGCTTTATGTCTTTGGGTTTAAAGACATTCTCAGCAACGTGACCTTCACGCAGGCGGTGCCGGACAGTCAGGTTTATTCCTGTAACCTGGAATGGTTCAACTCGATGCCTGCGGATGTGCAGGAAGGCATCATGTGGGGGGCGGAAATGACCAGCCACCAGAACCTGTCCAAAGTACCCTCGGCCCGCGCCTTTGCCATGGCTGAACTGAACAAGGCCGGTGTGCAATTCCAGTCGCTGACAGATGATCAGTTGGCCGAGTGGAAAGATGTCGGTGGCTATCAGCGGTCGGAATGGGATCCGTTCAAGACCGAGTTGGCCGGATCAATGGACAATTTTGAAAAGCTGGTCGAAGCGGCCGGAACGCAGGGCAAATACTACGTCCACGACGCGTAATACCAAGCCGACGGGCGCAGCCAACGTGCCCGCTATCATCCTTAGCAGTCAGGCCGAAACCGGCCCGTAACAGAAGGCCAACGCCTGACTGCTCTTTTGTCGAGGGATACGATGACCGTTCTTCAAAACATAGACCGCAACGCCGAACGCTGGCTGCTGCTGGTGTTCTACGTGATGCTGGTGATTACGATGGCCATCGAGGTTCTGCGACGAGAGATTTTCGCGTTTTCCTCGATCTGGGGTGAGGAAATCGTTCGCTATTCCTTCATTTATCTTGCGTGGATCGGGGCTGCGGCTGCGGTCCGGGAACGCGCCCATATCCGCATCGACGTAATCATGCATTACTTGCCGCAACGACCCAAAGCGCTGTTGTATATATTCGGCGACCTGGTGATGTTCGTCGTGGCGATCATTGCACTTTACTGGTCGTTCGAGGCGGTCCACGTTTCGGCCAAGTTCGGCTCGGTGACGGACGGGCTGCGAGTGTCCAAGGTGTGGTTCCTGATGGCGGTGCCCACCGGATTCGCGCTGATGATCTGGCGTCTGATCCAATCCTTCCTGCGTGATTTGAAATCCCTTCGTGACGGCACGCCCGTTTTCGAAGGCGACAAGCTGTTTGACTGAGGAGAAACAGGATGCTCTGGAATTCCCTCAATCAAACCGTTGAGCTGGGCTGGGATTTTTATCTGCCTGTAATCATGTTCGTGGGCCTGATCGCGCTTGCGGTTCCGGTATGGGCCGCGATTGGTACGGCTGCGATTGTCATGCTGATTATGTCGGGCGACCTGCCGCTCAGCCTTGTTGGCGAAAGCCTGTTCACCGGCATCGACGCTTTTGCGCTGACCGCCGTGCCGCTGTTTATCCTGACCGGCGACGTGCTGGTGCGCACTGGGCTATCGCGCAAGTTTCTGGATGTAGCCGAGGCGCTGACCTGTTTCGCCAAGGGCGGTTTCGGATCCGCCACCGTTTTGGTCTGCGGCATGTTCGCGGCCATTTCCGGCTCGGACGCGGCGGGGGCTGCCGCAGTGGGCCGCATGACCATCAACCGGCTGGTCGAAAGTGGTTATCCGCGCCCCTATGCCTGCGCGCTGGTGGCCGCCGGTGCCTGTACTGGTATCCTGATCCCGCCGTCCATCGCCTATATCATCATCGGTCTTGTGTTGGGTATTTCCGCCTCGACCCTGTTCTTGGCGGCGTTGATCCCCGGTCTGGCCATTCTGGTGTCGATCCTAGTCACCAACATCATCATGAATCGCCTCTATGCCTATGAGGGCGGTGGCATGATGACCATGGGCGAATGGCTGGCCAATCTAGGCAAAGCGCTGAAATCCGGCTGGTACGCCTTTATCGTGCCAGGCATTATCTTTTACGGTATCTTCTCGGGGCGTCTGACTCCGACCGAGGCCGGCGCCACCGCCGTTGTTGTCACTATCATCATGGGCTTTATCCTGCGTACGCTGACGCTGGCCGATTTCCCCTCAATGCTGGTCAGTTCCGCCAAGGTGAACGGCGTTATCCTGCCCATCATCGCTTTCTCTGCCCCCTTAGCCGAGGCGCTGGCGATCATGGGTGTGCCGCAGGGTTTCGTGGCCTCGATCACATCGTTGACCGATGACCCCTATCTGTTGATCCTGCTGATGATCGGCATCCTGATCGCCGCTGGCTGCGTCATGGAAACGACACCGAATATCGTCATCCTTGCCCCCATCCTCAAGCCGTTGGCGGACAATATCGGCATGAACGAAATTCAGTTCTGTATCATGATGATCACCGCGTTGGGTGTGGGTTTCATTACCCCGCCTCTGGGCCTGAACCTGTTTGTCGTATCTGGCATTACAGGCGAGTCCATTCTGAAGATTGCCGCACGTGCTGTGCCTTTCGTATTAACGATGCTGATCGTGGTTTTGCTGATCGCGTATGTCCCGGCGGTGTCGACCACTTTGCTACCTGAAATCTACCAATAGGACTTGCTGACTATGCCTCGTGACTATCTGAAAAAGGCGACGCTGACCCCTGAATCTCATGCGTCCGAAGTGCATGAAACGGTCAAGACCATCCTTGCCGATATCGAGGCAGGTGGCGACGCCAAGGCCATGGAATATGCCGCCAAGTTCGACAAATTCGACGGCAATGTCCTAATGACTCAGGACGAGATTGACGCCGCTATCGCGCTGGTGCCGGAAAAACTGAAAGCTGACATCCGATTTGCTCATGACAACGTGCGCCGCTTTGCGGAAACGCAAAAGGCAACCGTGTCCGATGTTCAGATGGAGATCGTTCCGGGTTTCGTCGCTGGTCAAAAGGCAATCCCGGTGGATGCGGCAGGATGCTATGTGCCTGGTGGTCGTTACAGCCATATCGCAAGCGCGATCATGACGGTTACGACGGCCAAGGTTGCCGGGTGCCGCCATATCACGGCCTGTTCCCCTCCACGCCCTGGTGCAGGGGTGGCCCCGGCGATAGTTTATGCGGCGCATATCTGTGGTGCTGACAGCATTCTGGCCATGGGCGGCGTGCAGGGTGTGGCCGCGATGACCTATGGCCTGTTCGGATTGCCGCGCGCCAATATCCTTGTTGGCCCTGGCAATCAGTTTGTCGCCGAAGCGAAACGTATCCTTTACGGCAAGGTCGGCATCGACATGATCGCAGGGCCTACTGACAGCCTGATCCTTGCCGACAGTTCATCCGATGCGCATGTGGTTGCGACCGATTTGGTCTCTCAGGCTGAACACGGCTACAACTCTCCGGTTTGGCTGGTCACTGATGATCGTGCCCTGGCCGAAAAAGTGATGGAGTTGGTGCCAACGCTTATTGAAGACTTGCCGGAACTGAACCGCGAAAACGCCTCAGCCGCGTGGCGTGACTATGCCGAGGTGATCGTTTGTTCGGATCGTGAAGAAATGGCGGCCTGTTCTGACGAATACGCGCCCGAGCATTTGACCGTTCAGGCCGAAGATCTGGATTGGTGGCTGAATCGGCTGACCTGCTATGGCTCGTTGTTTCTGGGTGAGGAAACGACGGTTTCTTACGGCGATAAGGCGACCGGAACCAACCATGTGCTGCCGACATCGGGTGCCGCCAGTTATACCGGCGGTCTGAGTGTTCACAAGTACATGAAAATCGTCACCTGGCAGAGGGCCACGCGCGAAGGTTCAAAGCCCATTGCTGTGGCAACTGCCCGGATTTCCCGCCTGGAAGGGATGGAGGGGCACGCCCGGGCGGCAGATGTTCGTCTGGCCAAGTATTTTCCTGATGAACAGTTTGACCTGACGTCAGATGGATGACCCCCGATCTCTCTTTGATCTGACGGGGCAGGTGGCCTGCGTGACCGGGGCCAGTTCGGGGCTTGGTCGCCGGGTGGCGGTTGTTCTGGCTGCTGCCGGTGCTCAGGTGGTTGGCGTGGCCCGCCGGGCCGAGGCACTGTCAGATTTGAAACGCGAAATCGGTGAGCGTGCCGAAACCGTGGTTGCCGATGTGGCCGATCGGTCGGTGACAGGGGCGTTGGTGGAACAGATAGGCTCGAAATTCGGATCGCCGGACATTGTTATTCACGCGGCCGGGGTAAACACGCGTGAAGCAGCGGATGATGTCACCGCTGAAGGTTGGGATGCCACGCTCGCGCTGAACCTCAGCGCGCCGTTTTTCCTGAGCCAGGCGATGGTGCCTGCCATGAAGAAACGCGGTTGGGGACGGATTGTGAATTTCGCCTCGCTGCAAACCACACGGGCTTTTCCGGGGGGTATTGCTTATGGTGCAACCAAGGCCGGGATCGGGCAACTAACGCGCGCCATGGCCGAGGCTTGGTCGCCGCACGGGATCACCGCCAACGCCATCGGGCCGGGGTTCTTCCCGACCGAACTGACCCAAGCCGTGTTCGATGATCCCGAACGTGCCGCTCGCAACGCGGCTCAGACTTGTACCCAGCGCAACGGGCGGGTTGAGGATATCGACGGGCCGATCCTGTTTTTGTGCTCGAAAGCCTCGGATTACGTCACCGGGCAGGTGCTGATGGTTGACGGAGGGTTTACGGCGAAATGAAAGCTCTAGTCTATGAAGGTGTAGAACAAGTGGCCTTTCGGGATGTCCCGGATGCTGCGCCGCGGGAAGCCGAACATCTTATCCGGATCGAGGCCGCTGGCATCTGCGGATCGGACATGCACGCCTATCTGGGCCACGATGCACGCCGCCCGGCACCCTTGATCCTTGGGCACGAGGCCGCAGGCACGATTGTAGGCGGCCCACGCGATGGCGCGCGCGTCACCATCAACCCGCTGGTGAGTTGTAGCAAGTGCAGCGCGTGCAAGTCGGGGCGCGAGAACCTGTGCGCCGACCGTCAGATCATTTCAATGCCACCGCGTGAAGGGGCCTTTGCCCAATATGTCGCCATGCCCGCCAGCAATCTGGTCGAAGTACCGGCACATGTGAGCTTTGCAATGGCTGCGCTGGCCGAGCCTCTGGCGGTCAGTTGGCACGCGGTCCGGCTGGGCCTAGAGGCGCTGCATCCCACGATGGATCGCAAAGCGTTGGTGATTGGCGGCGGCGCCATCGGTGTGGCCGCAGCGCTGGCATTGTCTGCGATGGATGTTGATGATGTGGTTATCGTCGAACCCAGCGACGGACGGCGCGCATATTTGCAGAGCACTGGTGCGTTCAACGTGGTCAAAGAGACGATGCAAGACTTCCCCCTTGTGATCGACGCGGTCGGCTTTGCTGCCACTAGGTCCATGGCCTCAACGATGGTTCAGCCGGGCGGGGTAATTGCCCATGTCGGGTTGGGCGAAGACGCCGGTGGGCTGGATATACGCCGCATGACCTTGCAGGAAATCACTTTTATCGGCACCTATACATATACGGCCGAGGATTTCCGGCAAACCGCGCAGGCCATTTTTGATGGCCGATTGGGTGGTTTGGATTGGGTTGAAGAACGGGCCCTGTCTGAAGGCGCCGAGGCGTTTCGTGACTTGCGCAATGGGGTCGTTGCGGCACCGAAAATCATCCTCATGCCGTGGGCATAGGCCCGGAAGAAACGGAGGGATTCATGTACAAGAAAATTCTGGTTCCAATGGCGTTGGATCACGATATTTCGCAACACACGCTAGAGGTCGCCCGCGCGCTGACCGCCGAGGGTGGCGAGATCGTCGCGCTGCACGTCTATGAGATGCCACAGGGTTCGGTCAGTGCCTATCTGGACAAAGAGATGGTCGCGGAAGGCTTTCGGGCCGCTGCCAGAGTATTGAAAGAAAAGACTGAGGATCTTGAGGGCATCCAGCCCGAGATCGTCAAGGGCCACACCGCCCGGAGCATCATTGACTACGCCAACAGCAATAATTTTGACTGCATCGTCATCGGTTCGCACAAGCCGGGCCTCAGCGACTATTTTCTGGGATCGACCGCGTCGCGCGTCGTCCGTCATGCCGGATGTGCGGTGCATGTGCATCGTGGCATCTGAACCATCAATCGCGCCCCGGGCGCCCCAAACAGGACTGACAGACCGGAAATGAACATAGACAAGAAGATCACTGACGATCTGGTGGCGAACGATATTTCGTTTGTAACCACCGTCCCGTGTAAGCAGCTTGCTGGCGTGATCGAGGAGATCGACGCGCGGGAAGAGATTTTCCACATCCCGTCAAACAAGGAAGACGAAGGGATGGGCCTTTGCGCAGGCGCGTGGATGGGCGGTAAGCGCCCGGCCATCATCATGCAGAACACGGCGATTGGAGTGACCATCAACACGCTGGCAACGCTGATCCAGTATTATCGCATGCCGCTGCCTATGCTAATATCGTATCGTGGAGAGCTGCGCGAGCCCGTGGCCTGCCAGGTCGAGATGGCTGTGCACACCAAAGCCTTGCTGGCGCAGATGAACATCCCGACCTACCACTTTCACCATCAGGCGGATGTCGAGGAACTGGATGCAATCCTGAAATACACCTTCATGTGCAACAAGCCGGTCGCAATCCTGACCGATGCCAATTTCTGGGGAGGCTACGGCGACCAATGATCCGTTCTGAGATTCTGAAAGAAATCGCCCCGATCCTGCGTGATCAACTGGTTGTCTGCAACATCGGTATCCCCAGCCAGGAACTGCACGCAATCGATGATCAGCCGACCAATTTTTATATGCTGGGCACGATGGGGCTGGCCTCATCCATCGGTCTTGGGCTGTCGCTGTCGCAGCCGAAGCCGGTGATCGTGATTGACGGGGATGGTTCGATCCTGACCAATCTCGGCACGCTGCCGACCATCGCCAACAACGTGGCCGATAACTATATCCTGCTGATCGTCGATAATGGCTCTTATGGCTCGACCGGGGATCAACCGACCTATGCGGGGCAGAAAACCTCGCTGGCGAAAATGGCCGAGGCTGCCGGGTGCGAACGTGTGATCGAATGCCAGGCCGAAGAGACAGGCCGTGTGCTGCAAGAGGCGCTGGATGCCAAACAGATGACCATCATTGTAAGCAAATGCGAAAGCGGGAATGCCAAGATGCCTGTCATCACAATGGATCCGGTAGTCATCCGTGACCGCTTTATGAAGGCCGTTCAGGCTTGATCCCAAGCAACGCGATCCACAGCGCAGAAGACGCTCGCCGCATTTCGCGGCGGCGTCTGCCGTGGATGGTATTCGACTACATTGACGGCGCGGCGGGGCTTGGAACCGGCGCTGCTCGCAACCGTGCCGCCCTGGACGCTATGACAATACGCCCGCGGGTGTTGCGGGACGTCAGCGAACGGTCTCTGGCGACCGAAGTCTTCGGCCAGCCCACACAACGCCCCTTCGGCATCGCGCCAATGGGCATGTGTAACCTGTCCGCACCCGGGGCTGATCTGATGCTGGCCCGCTTGGCTGCGCAGTATTCGGTGCCGTTGGGCGTGTCTACCGTGGCGTCGACGTCGATGGAGGAGATCATAGTCGAAGCCGAAGGCAACGCCTGGTTCCAGCTTTATTTCAGCGGCGACGGCTCGGGCACGTTCAAGCTGGTCGATCGCGCCCGCGCTGCAGGTTACGAGACGCTGGTGCTGACCGTGGATGTTCCCGAGGTCGGGCGGCGCCCGCGCGAGCTGCGCCATGGGTTCAAGATGCCCTTTCGGATCGGCCCACGCCAATTCGTGGACTTTGCCCTGCATCCGAAGTGGTCCCTTTCAACCCTGATGGCAGGTAAACCTCAGATGGCGAACTTTCTGACTGAGGGTTACGAGTTTGACCGCACCGAAAGCCGCGCAAAGGCAACATGGGAGACGCTGGCCCGTCTGCGCGATCAATGGGAGGGCAAGCTGGTCGTCAAAGGTGTGCTAGACCCCGAGGATGCGCTGGCCGTGAAAGCAGCGGGCGCTGATGCCCTTCAGGTCTCAAGCCATGGCGCGCGGCAGCTGGACAGCGCCCCGGCGGCGATTGAAGCGCTGCGACAGATACGCACCACCGTGGGCGACGAATACCCGTTGTTCTATGACAGCGGGTTGCAGTCCGGTGAGGACGCCATAAAGGCCATATCCGCGGGTGCGAATTATGTGTTCTTTGGCCGCATCCTGCAATTTGCCATGGCCGCCGCAGGCGAGGCGGGCCTGCAGCAGCTTTGGGATGTGTTGAGCGAAGAATTCAGCATTACCATGGCCCAAATCGGAGTGACATCCGTTGGTAAACTGAAGGATTGACCGCTCGGATCACCTTTCGCGTTCCAATAGCTGTCCGTACCCGGGGATGGGTTCATCGATATTCAACAGTTGCAACGCCTGAAACAGCATCGCCTGGTTCGAGCTGATCACCGGTTTCCCAACCACATCTTCCAGCCGGGCTATGACCTCGACGCTGCGCATGTCGGTGCAGGACAGAACCAGCGCGTCGGCCTCGGGGTGATCAGCCCCGCGGCCCAGTTCGAATACGGCATCCGGCTCTAACGCCCCCTGGCCTTCATTGCCAAGCGGTTCAGACACTTCCGAGCGTTGGATCGAGTCCACCCCCAGCTTGCCCAGAAAAGCAATCGCCATGTCGTTGATCGCCGGAACATAGGGCGAGGCGAAACCGATACGCTTGGCCCCCAAGGTGGACAACGCATGCACCAACGCCCCCGCTGCGGTCACCGTCTTGGCCCCGCTATCGGCGCTGATGCGGTTGGCCAGATCTCGGTCGAACTCGGGGCCATGAGTCAGCGTGGCCGAGGTGCATCCGTAAAAGACAACGTCCGGCTTGGTTCCCATCAACAGGCGCAAAGGCTCATCCAAGTCGGCGGCCCCTAGATCGTGCATCTGGGATTCGTCGGGGATTTCGTCCTCGTCATACCCACCCAATCTGGCTACGTGCAGTGAAACGCCTGCCGGGGACATCAGGGCCAGGTCAGGCTCAAAATTGGTGTTGGTGAAGGGCACCAGCAGGCCGAACCGGGCCCGCCCTCTGGAAGCTGTCATATCTGTCCCTCCTGTTTCCATTGCGTCAGGATTTCTATCGCTTTGACCAGCGCCGCCTGCGGACCGACGGTCATGCGCAGGGTATGAGGCAGGCCCGCGCCGCCTTGCGGGCGCAGGAACACGCCCTCGGACCGCAACCTTTGATCCGCGCTTGCTGCGGCTTCGGTGCTGCCCATGTTGAGCAGCACAAAGTTGGTGAAACTGGGATAAGGCGCGAACCCGGCCTGTTTCAACTGGGCCGTTGCCTGATCCCGCAAGCTTGCGGTGATCGCGCAGGTTTCGCGCATATAGGCATCGTCCCGCACGGCTGCCGCTGCAGCGATTTGGGCGCTGGCCGGGACGTTGTTCGGGTTCATCACTTTACGCAACTCTCTGGCGATGGCAGATGGAAACAGACCCCACCCGACGCGAAACCCCGCCATGCCGTATGCTTTTGAAAACGTGCGTAAAACGACCGTATTGCCGCCCTGAACCAGATCGAAAAACCGCTCGCCCAGGTGATCAGAAAATTCGCCATACGCTTCATCGATCACCAACAGGATGTCAGGCCGCAGGCCCTGACGCAGGCGGACAAGTTCGGCTTTCGGAATGCGCGTGCCGGTCGGGTTGCCGGGGTTTGCGACAAAGACGATCCCGGTATCCGGTTGGACCGCGGCAAGCATGGCGTCGACACTGACGACGGCATCTACTTCGGCGGCAGGGTCGAACCGCGCGTTTGTCACCTGCGCCGCCGTTTGAAAGAACGGATAGGCATGGGCGGGCGCCAGTACCGCCCGGTCTGGCCCTGCGAACACGCGCGCCAGGCATCCGATCAGGTCGAGCGATCCGTTGCCGCACAAAATACCATCGGGATCTATTCCGTGCAGTTCGGCCAGTGCGTGCCGCAGGTCCGTCCAGTCCGGATCGGGATAGAGCATCGCGCTGCCCAACGCCTGCGCCGCCGCCTCGGTCGCCTTGGGGCTGGGCGGGCGCAGGCTTTCATTTTGCGACAGCGAGATCAGGGTTTTGCCCTCGGGCGCGTCAAGGTTGGCCAGCGCATAGGGGGACATGCACGCAATATGCGGGTGCGGTTGGGTCATGTTTGCCTCCGATACTGGGTTTGGGCCATCGCCTCGCTGACAAGGCCCGCGCGGACGTCGCTTTGCACCGCCTCCTCCGGGCGTTCCTCGGGCAGGCCAAAGCCACCCCCACCCGGAGTTTCAAAGATCAGCGTTTCACCGGCCTTGATCCGAACCTCACCTTTGCCCGGCAGTTGGCGGTTTTCCGGCATCACGGTGATGCGACCGGACGCGCCGTCCAACCCACCTTCTCGGCCGTTGGCTGGGTTCTTGATCCGCTCGACCGACAGGAACAGCATCAAATCCTGATCCTTGGACGCGCTGAGTTCGATATGCTGCCCCAGACCGCCGCGCAGACGCCCGGCGCCACCGGAATCGGACCGCAGTTCACGACGGTGAAAAAGCACAGGGGCAACCGCCTCGGTGGTTTCGACCTGACTGCCCCAAACGCCGCTGGGAAAGGCCGTGGCCGACAGACCGTCCAGCCCGGGGCGTGCGCCAGTGCCGCCATTGAACACCAATTCCAACGCAAACTGGTCATCGCCCCGATCGGTCGCTTCAGGCGCGTGGCGCAGGGGCAGATCGTACATGCATGATGCCCCCTCGGCCGGAACCTTTTCAGGCAGGGCCTGCGACAAGCAGCCATAGACCAGGTCGGGGGTCATCTGCCCCAACGTATGCCGCATCGCCACCGGTGCCGGAGGTTGCGCGTTCAGGATACAACCCTCGGGGCCCGTCACCCGAAACGGATCGAGCGAACCCGCATTGTTCGGGATATCCGCCCCGATGATGCAACGCAGGGCAAAGACGGTATAGGCGGTTGCATAGTTCAGTGGCACGTTGATCCCTTTACCCACACAGGCCGCTGTGCCGTCGAAGTCCAGCAACAGGTGATCATCGGCGATGGTCAGCGCTGCGTGCAGTTCGATCTCTTCGTCGTAACCATCTACTTTCAGCACGTGTTGCCATGTGCCCTTGGGCAGGCCGGCGATGGCCTCTAACGTGCCGCGGCGTGACGTTTCGATGATGTAATCGGACAGCGCGCTCAGGTCGGTGATGCCAAATTCCTGCATCATCTGAACCAGCCTTGTTGACCCGGCCTCGCAACAGGCGATCAGGGCATAAATGTCGCCCTCGTTGGCTATGGGCTCGCGAGAGTTGGCTTTGACGATCTCAAGCACCAGCGCGTTGACCTCGCCTTGGCTGACCAGTTTGCAGGGGGGGATCAGCAGCCCTTCGTCATAGATATCCGACCCTTCCGGCCCCATGCCCAACCCGCCGAGATCGACCAGATGCGAGGTGCAGGCTGTATAGCCGATAACAGTGTCGCCGAAGAACACGGGCATCATCAGCAAAAAGTCGTTCAGGTGACCCGAGGCAATCCAAGGATCGTTGGTCATATAGATGTCGCCGGGTTTCATATCGGTCTGGGCAAATCTGGCGCGCAGGGTTTTGACCGCCTCGGCCATGGTGTTGATATGTCCGGGCGTGCCGGTGACAGCTTGTGCCAGCATCCGGCCCTGCATGTCGAATATCCCGGCCGAGATATCGCCGCATTCGCGCACAATGGGGCTGAAGGCCGCGCGGATCAGCGCCTGACCCTGTTCCTCGACCACGGCCAGAAGTCGGTTCCACATCACTTGCAGGCGTGTATTTGATTGGATCATCCCTGTGCCTCCTCTTGCCGCGTCAACCAGATATTGCCCTGGCCATCCACGGTTGCGCTGAAATCTGCGCTAACAAATGTGGTCGTTTGTGCCTCGACAATCAGCGCCGGACCGCTGAGCGCGGCTCCGGACGTCAGGTCGGTGCGGTTGTAGACGTCTGCAGAGCGCCATTCTCCGTTGATGTCGCACAGGATCTGGCGCTGTTCGGTGGTTTCAGCCTGTTGATGGACCGGGTTATCGGGATAAGGTTCATGCGCAGGTGCGGGCGATGAAACAGACAGCCCCCAGTTCAGAATCTCGATGGTCATGCCGGGCACGATCCGGCTGAATTGTCGGCTGTATTCCGTCTCAAACGCTTGCCTCAGCGCGTCGAGGTCCGAGGCGGCCATAGCCCGATCCGGCAGGCGGATTTCGATCTCATGCCCTTGCCCGTGATATCGCATATAGGCGATCCGGCGTTGCAGCAATTTGCCGTCGGGCGCACCGGCGCGGACAACCTGTTCCGCTTCGGCCTGCATACTGTCGAAGAACTGGTTCAACCCGTCGATATCCAGACTGTCCAACCGGGCATAGCGTGACCGGATGACCTCGTACGAAACCGGCGCGAACAGAAACCCAACAGCCGAGCCGACGCCGGGATCACGTGGGATCAGAACGCGCCGCATCTGGGCGCGACGGGCCACACGGGTGGCGTGCAGTGGACCGTTGCCGCCAAACGCGATCATAAGCCGATTGCCAAGGTCCTTGCCGGATTCGACCGCGTGCATACGACCTGCGCTGGCCATGCTTTCGTCGACAATCTCACTGACCGCAAAGGCGGCCTGATCGGGGCTCAAACCCAACGGCTCGCCGACATCCTCCGCCATCGCCTGTTGTGCTGCGCTCTGATCGATCTGCAGACGTCCTTCGGCAAAATGCCCAGGCTCGATCAGACCCAGCGTCAGATCAGAATCGGTGACCGTGGGATTTTCCCCGCCCTTTCCAAAGGCTGCCGGGCCGGGGTCTGATCCCGCGCTATGGGGGCCGACCTGAATACGGCCCAGACGGTCGACGCTGGCGATGGAACCGCCCCCAGCGCCGATTTCGATCATCTCGATCACAGGTATCCGAACCGGCATGCCTGAGCCTTTGATAAAGCGTTCGGCCCGCGAGATTTCGAATTTGCGCGCGGTCTGAGGGCGGTATTCGTCGATCAGGCACAGCTTGGCCGTGGTGCCGCCCATGTCAAAGGACAGCACGTCCGCCTCTCCAGTGGCCTCGGCGATGCGGGCGGCGAGAACGGCGCCACCGGCGGGGCCGGATTCGACCAGACGGATCGGTAGCCGGGCAGCGGTGTCGAGCGTGGTCATGCCGCCGCCTGCCGTCATCATCAGGATCGGGCAGGTTAACCCCATCTGCCGAAAGCGCGCCTCAAAATCCTGCAAATATCCGGCCATGAGCGGCTGCACGTAGGCATTGGCAATGGTGGTACACAGCCGGTCGAACTCGCGCGCTTCGGGGCTGACCTCGTGGCTGAGAGAGATGACCAAATCGGGCATATGCAGCGCCAGCAGATCGCGCAGGGCCAGTTCATGTGCAGGGTTGGCATAGGCGTGCAGCAGGCAGATGGCGACGGCCTCGACCTCAAGCGCCGTCAGTTCGTCCACCAAAGGCGCGATGGCCGCCGCGTCCAACGGTTCCAGTTCCTGCCCGTTGACGTCCATGCGCCCACCGATGGTCAGCGAATGGGTGCGTGGCACGATCAGGTCGGGTTTGACCAGATCAATCGCATATTGGCTGTAGCGTCGCTCATAAGCGATTTCGAGGATATCCCGGAACCCACGCGTGGTGATGGTGGCGGTCGCGGCCCCGCGCCGTTCGATCAACGCATTGGTGGCGAGCGTGGTGCCATGAATGAAACCGGTTACCCGATGCCAATCGGCACCAGCGGCTTCAAGCACATGCGTGGCACCCGCAACGGCACCAAGGGCAGGGCGATGTGGAGTGGTGGGAGTTTTGGTGGTTGCCACCACCTGCGATGCGCTGTTCAGCAGGACGGTATCAGTAAACGTACCGCCGATATCGATTGCCATGCGCAATCCATCTGGTTGGATCATTTGGGTATCAGCCTGAAAAGGTGGAACAAACCCGAAGCCGGGTCAGATGATAACGGTCTGTCCCCGCGGGTTAGACGACCAGATCGCACCCGGTGTCGCGACGCATCATCGGTTGTCGAAGGGTGGCTGTCACAGCTTCGGTTCCTTATCCTCTGATGCCTAGAACATTGAGTGAGGAATGCCCCATCCGTCAACAAATCTTTCGGCCCCCATGAATTTGGTTCCATTCCAGTATTGTGATATGACGTCGGGTAAGGTGCATCTTATTCACAAGTATTCCTAAATTTCATCTCAGGGGGGGAAGTTATGAAATTCAGCCATACTACACGTAGTGTTCTGATCGGTGCGGGCCTGATACTGGCAGGTCTGTCGCCCGCATTGTCGCAGGACCGCGAGGAAAGCCAGGGCATGGTGCTGCTGCGCGGGCTGCCGACGCTGGATACGAGTCACAGTATCGCAATCATTGAGCTGGACCCGGAGTCGGATCGGTTCGGAGAAATCCTCAGCGAAGTAGAACAGCCTGAGATGGAGCATCCCTTGCACCATCTGTATTACAGCCCGAATGGCAGGCTCTATGCCACGGGGCTTGATCCCTCGTGCAGCCTGGCCGAGGTCGGGTTGGCCCGCGATGCAGGCGGTGCGCCGGTGATTTCGGGCTTTACCTGTCTGGATACGCAGGGACAGATGGTGGGTGAAGACATCATGTGGGCCAATTCGAACGGTCAGGAATACATGTTCGTGACCTTCATGGGCGGAACCGGCGGCGATGATGGCGGTTCGGTGGGCGTTTTTGATCCACAGACGAATGAGGTCGTAAAAGTGATCGAAGCCCGCAAAAGCCAGGTGGGCGAAGGCGCGCCCTATATCATGTATCCGCATGGTATCTCGGCTTTTGAGGACCGCATGGTCGTGACCTCGACCGTGCATCCGGATCTGGCCACCGGTGTTGGCAACATGCTGACGATCATTGATCTGAACGCGCTGGAGCCCATTGAAAACATCTTGGTTGAGAAAGAAAAGCCGCTGGACTTTCCGTCCTCTCCGGTCGAGGTGCTGTTTGCCCGCCCGGGCATCCATCCAGATATCGAACCGGCCATTCTGGCCAATACAATGTTCGGGTTCGAGACGTGGAAAGTACCTTATGACGCCAGTTCCAAGAGTTTTGGTGAGGCCGAAGTGATCTATAGCGGTGTTGCCAATGAAACGGCTGTACCTCTGGAATTCTACGGCACCGAGGATGAGCTGTTCATCTCGCATGCCCTGCCGGGTGTGGTGAAACGCTATGAATTGGCCGCGTTGCCCGAGCTGGTGCCCAGCGGGCCGGATATCGTCGCCGATCCGGGGGCGCATCATATGATCTTTTTCACCTCGGCTTCGGGGCGCGATTTGATTGCCGTTCAGAACAATCTGCTGAATCTGGGCAACGGGGCTGAAGATGATCCGACCGATGTGGATTTCATCGCCGATCTGGCCAGCCATACGATCTCGGTTCATGATCTGGAGACCGGAGAGCGTCTGGCCACGATTGATTTCAAAGAGCGTTACAACAAGGGGGTGGATAACCTCGAAGGGCTGTTTGGCTCGGGGTTTGTTCACCACCACTAACGTCCGTTGGAGGGGCGGAATGCGTTGGGTTGTGTTGATCCTGGCCGCCGCAGGGATTGCGGTGGCTGGTTGGATGGCTTGGGATCGGATGCGCGGCCCGACGGCAACGCCCATTGCCGATTTCTCAGCCCCTTTTGTGTTCGGGCGGTTTGCCGTTCCGCCCGACAACCCGCTGACGCAAGAGGCGTTCACGTTGGGCCGGCACCTGTTCTATGACCCCATCCTGTCGGGCAACAATGAGGTGTCCTGCGCAACCTGTCACGTGCAGGAATTGGCGTTTACCGATGGGCTGGCAAAGTCGCCGACATTGTCCGGGGGTGAGCTGGACTTTAGTTCGATGAGCCTCGCCAATTTGCTTTGGGGGCAGGAGAGGTTTTTCTGGAACGGCCGTGCGACCTCGTTGGAAGAGCAGGCATTGATGCCGATCCAACATCCGGATGAGATGGGGCAGGATATCGATGCGCTGATGGAGGAGCTTCAGGCCTCAGGGTCTTATCGCAAGATGTTTCGTCAGGCCTATGGTGCGGTAACGCCCGAAAATACAGCCAAGGCGCTGGCGACTTTCATGCGGCTTTTGATCTCGTCAAACTCGAAATACGATCAATACCTACGGGGTGAGGTCCGGCTGACCGCGCAGGAAGAACATGGGCGCAAGCTGTTCATGGCGCATCCCGATACCAAGGTGTCCCTGAGGGGCGGCAATTGCATCGATTGCCACAGTCAGTTCCTGACCTCGGGCTTTCGCGATGCGCTGGACGGGTTTTCCAACAACGGGCTGGATCCGGATGAGACCTTGCCCGACGGTCTGATGGCGGTGACGGGCAACCCGGCGCATAAGGGGTTTTTCAAGGTTCCGACCCTGCGCAACATCGCCGTCACAGCTCCCTACATGCATGACGGTCGGTTCGACACGCTGGAGGATGTAATGGACCATTACAACGATGGTATCGTGGTCAGCGATACACTCAGCCCGTTGATCCTTGAGGCCGACAACGCGCCCGAGGCGGGGCAGGAAACGGTGGGCCTGCGCATGACGCCCGATGAAATCCAGGCCATCATCGCCTTCCTGCACACTCTGACGGATGAGGCGTTTATGACCAACCCGCAGTTTTCCAACCCGTTCGAGGGAGGGTCGTGATGCGTCCGATCATTGTAATTTCAGCCTTGGTGGTCCTGATCGCGGGGTGGTTCGTGCTGAACCCGGGGCAAAACAAAGCCACGCCGATCACGCTGACATTCCACGCCCAGATGGGGGATGAGCCTCTGATCTATGATCAATTCATCTATGAAAATCCGGGCGGGCAGGGTCAGTTCAGGGTTCGCGACTTCAGGTTCTACCTCAGCAACCTGTCTTTCGGGCACGGGGATGAGACCTATGCCGAACCCGAAAGTTATCATTTGCTGCGCTTTGACAATGCGGACAGCGCGCATTCGATCACCTTGCCTGCCGTGCCATTGCCATCGATTGAAACTGTGCGGTTTTTGATCGGTGTCGACCCGGCTGCGAACAGTTCGATTGAGGTGCGCGGGGATCTGGACCCCAACAGTCAGATGGCCTGGAATTGGGAGGTCGGGTACAAATTTGTCGTGTTCGAAGGGGCGCTGCAAGTGGGTGGGGACGTGTCCCCCCTGGTCTATCACGTGGGGTTTTCCGAGAACGCGCGCGAGGTCGAATTTTTAGTTCCGGCGGAGGTTTTGGCAGACGGAAAGCAAGAGGTTCATCTGACCGTCGATCTGGCGAAACTATTCGACAATGCGGCACAGATCGACATGCAGGCGCTGCCCTCGGTCAAGTTCAACCGCGCTGATGCCGAGGTGCTGGCCAACAACTATGCCAACATGATCGCGCCGAGTTTCTGAGGGTGTTCAATCCAACTAAGGGTGGTGTTTCAGGAACATCGGGCCGCCGCGCCAGCGTGGAAAGCCATAACCGTTGACCATGACCACGTCGATATCCTCGGGGCGCCGCGCTATGCCTTCCGTCAAAAGGGCCTGCGCCTCGGTCTGCATAGTGGTCAGAATGCGCTGGACGATCTCGGTGTCGGATATCGGAGTGCGCGCGATCTTTTTGCGCGCGGATTCCGCGAGAACAAGGTTTTCCACCCATTGCGATGGGGTCGCTTTGTCGTCCGCGTAATCGTACCAACCTTGGCTAGCCTTGCGCCCGAAACGTCCCGCCTCACACAGCTTGTCGGCAATGTGAACATAGCGCTGGGCGGGGTCGCGGGTCGCGGCTTGGCTTTTGCGCTTGGCCCATCTGATGTCGAGGCCCGCAAGGTCCTGCATCTCAAACACGCCCATGGGAAAACCAAAATCGCGCATCGCCTGATCAACGTCCCATGGGAGGGCACCGTCTTCGAGCATGTATTCGCATTCACGTCGATAGGCAGACATGATGCGGTTGCCGATAAATCCGTCACATACTCCGGCGGGTACGGCGATCTTTCCAAGCCTGCGGGCCAGCGCAAAGCCAGTGGCCGCAACGGATGAGGCGGCATTGTCTGGGATGATGACCTCAACCAGTTTCATGATGTGGGCGGGTGAGAAAAAGTGCAGGCCGATCACACGTTCGGGGTGTCTGGTTTGGGCGGCCATGGCGCTGATATTCAGATAAGACGTGTTGCTGGCTAGAATGGCGTCGCGCCGGATATGCTTATCAAGCTCCTGAAAGACCTGCGTTTTCAGCTCCATGTCCTCGAATACAGCCTCGATGATCAGATCGGTTTCGGTCAGAGCTTCGAATGTGGTCGTGGTTGATAAAGCGGCGGTCAGAGCCTCCTGCTTGTCTTGGTCAATCAGGCCGCGCTTTCTGCTGTTGTCTAGGATGGCTGCGATGCGACCTTGCCCGGCTGCACGGGTAGCTTCGTCCCGTTCAGCCAAGGTCACTGACAGCCCTGCCAGCAGGCAGGCGGCGGCGATCCCGGCCCCCATGGTGCCCCCACCAATCACGCCGATGCTTGTGAGCGGATGGGGTTCCATGTCCTTCAGTTCGGACAGTTTCGACCCTGATCTTTCAGCAAAGAAGATGTATCGCAAGGCCGCGCTTTGCGGGTCGGATTTCAGGGCCAAAAACGTCTCACGCTCTTGACACAGAGCTTGATCCGCGGGCAGATCGAGCGCGGCTTGCACGGCCCTTGCTGCTGCGGCAGGCGCATGTGCGCCGCGCGCTTTTGTGATGATGCCGGTCTTTGCTGCTTCCCAAGCTGTTGGGTCCATAACTGGTTTGGCGTTCCGGTGCCGCAATGCAGTTCTAGGCCGAGCGTTTGCGGCCGACCGGGCCAGCGCACTGGCACAGGCCATCAGGTCACCGTCGGCGATATCGTCAATCAGACCTAGGTTCAGCGCCGTCGTAGCAGAGATCGGCTTACCGCTGGTCACCATGTTCAGCGCCTCAAGCGGGTCGATCAGGCGCGGTAGTCGAACGGTGCCGCCCGCGCCAGGGATCAGGCCCAGCGTTACCTCGGGCAGGCCAAACCAGGTGCTGCGCAGCGCCACGCGGTGACTGCACCCAAGCGCGATCTCAAGTCCACCGCCAAGGACAGAACCGTGCAGTGCCGCGACCCAGGGCTTTATTGTGTCTTCAATCGCCTGGATGACGTCCGGCAGGTGGGGCTCCATTGGCGGCTTGTCAAACTCGCGTACATCCGCACCAGCAGTGAATGTCCGACCTTCAGCGCACAGTATGACGGCCTTGGCAGAGGTGTTCGCTTCGGTCTCAGCAATGGCTGCCAACAGCCCCGCGCGCACTGCCTGACTGGCCGCGTTCACAGGCGGGTTGTCGATCGTCACAACCGCCAAATCGTCCTTTGTTTCGACACGCACCACCATCCGGCCACCCGACGTTTTGGAGAATAATTGAAAGCGTAACTTCTCGCAAAAAAACTTCAAGCATAAAATATTTTAACTTGAAGGGATCAGCGACTCGGTCTAGCGTTTCAGGTATTCAGACGGATGAGGGGAAGTTTAGCGATGCGCATTGCTTGCCTTGGCGGCGGACCGGCGGGTCTTTATTTCGGGATTTCGATGAAGCTTCGAAATCCGGCGGCCGAGATTGAGGTGATCGAGCGCAACCGACCCGATGACACCTTTGGCTGGGGCGTCGTTCTGTCCGATGAAACGTTGGACAATCTGGCGGTCAACGATCCGATCAGCGCTGAGAGAATTCGGGAACAGTTTGCCTATTGGGACGATGTGGCGCTGGTTCACAAAGGCCAGCGCACTGTGTCTGGCGGGCATGGGTTCTGCGGCATCGGGCGCAAGCAGCTGTTGCTGATCCTGCAGGCCCGCGCCCGCGAATTGGATGTGAAGATGCGGTTCGAAACCGAGGCTGCATCCGCCTTGGACTATATGGCCAACTATGACGTCGTCATTGCGTCGGACGGGCTGAATTCGAAAACCCGCGCCGAGTTTTCAGATGTGTTCAAACCGGATATCGACCAGCGCCTGTGTCAGTTTGTGTGGCTGGGAACGCACCAGAAATTCGACGACGCCTTTACCTTTATCTTCGAGAAGACCGATAAGGGCTGGGTTTGGGCCCATGCCTATCAATTCGATCCAGACACCGCGACTTTCATTGTCGAATGCACACAAGAGACATTCGATGCCTATGGCTTTGACAAGATGAGCCAGCAGGACTCGATTGCCGTTTGCCAAGACATCTTCAAGGATCATCTGGGCGGGCATGCTCTGATGACTAATGCCAACCATATCCGTGGCTCAGCCTGGCTGCGGTTTCCGCGCGTGCTGTGTGAGAAATGGAGCCACGACAACGTCGTTTTGCTGGGGGATGCTGCGGCTACGGCGCATTTCTCGATCGGGTCGGGAACCAAATTGGCGTTGGAAAGCGCGATTGCGCTGGCCGAGTATATCCACAGCGAAGATACGCTTGAGGCTGCCTTTGCCCGTTATGAAGACGAACGGCGGCTCGAAGTACTGCGACTGCAATCGGCGGCGCGGAACTCGGTTGAGTGGTTCGAGGATGTTGAACGCTATCTGGATCTGGATTCCGTGCAGCTGAACTATTCCATGCTGACCCGGTCGCAACGGATCAGCCATGAAAACCTGCGCGAACGCGATGCTGGGTGGCTGGGCCGGGCCGAGGCCTGGTTCATGGCGCAAGCCGGGGTCGGGATCAACGCTCCCGCCCGCGCGCCCATGTTTGCGCCATTCCGTCTGCGTGGGATGGAGTTGAAGAACCGGATCGTGGTCTCACCCATGGCACAGTACAAGGCCGTGGATGGCTGCCCAACCGACTGGCATCTGATCCACTATGGCGAGCGCGCCAAGGGCGGGGCAGGGCTGGTCTATACCGAGATGACTTGTGTAAGTGCCGATGGTCGCATCTCGCCAGGTTGTCCCGGTCTGTATGCGCCCGAGCATGAGGCGGCATGGCGCCGCCTGACCGATTTTGTCCACACCGAGACCGACGCCAAGATTTGCTGCCAGATCGGTCATGCCGGGCGCAAAGGATCGACGCGCATCGGGTGGGAGGGCATGGATCAGCCGTTGGAGGAAGGCAACTGGCCCCTGATCTCCGCCTCGGCCATTGCGTGGTCAGACGACAACGCCATACCCAAAGCGATGGATCGGTGGGATATGGATCGCGTCATGGCTGAGTTCGCAGCAGCCGTCCAAATGGCTGATCGCGCCGGGTTCGACATGATAGAACTGCACGCGGCTCATGGGTATCTGATCTCGTCCTTCATCTCTCCGCTTTCAAACACACGAGACGACGACTATGGCGGCAGCCTGAAAAACCGCATGCGTTACCCGCTTGAGGTGTTCGCGGCCATGCGCGCGGTCTGGCCCGAGGCCAAGCCGATGGCAGTGCGTATATCGGCCAGTGACTGGGCGGGTGAAAACGGCATCACACCGGAAGAGGCCGTTGAGATCGCGGCGATGTTCGATGCGGCGGGGGCGGATATCGTGGATGTGTCCGCAGGCCAGACCTCGACACAGGCGCAGCCGGTTTATGGGCGGATGTTCCAGACCCCATTCTCGGACCGTATCCGCAATGAACGTGGCATCAAGACAATGGCAGTTGGCAATATCTACGAGGCCGACCATGTCAATTCGATCTTGATGGCCGGGCGCGCTGATCTGGTCTGTCTGGCCAGACCGCATCTGAACGACCCCTATTGGACCCTGCACGCAGCCACGGCGCTGGGCGACCGGCAGGAGATCTGGCCAAAACCCTATGAGGCTGGGCGCGATCAGGCCTGGCGTCTGGCCGACCGCGACGCGGAAATGGCAGGTAAGGTATGAGTCATGTGGTCATATCAGGCGGTGGCACCGGGGTCGGTGCAGCGATTGCGAAGACGTTTGCAGAGGATGGCGTGGCGATCACTCTTTTGGGTCGGACCGAGGCCACCTTGCAGCAGCAGAGGCTACCTTTCGAAGTCTGCGATGTGACCGACACGGTGCAAGTACAGGCCGCTTTCGAGTCCGCCCGCGCCCAACGCGGCCCGGTCACGGCGGTCATCGCCAATGCAGGCGCGGCGCATTCGGTGCCGTTTGCCAAAATGACGGCGGATGACCTGCGCGGCATGACCGAGGTCAACTTGATCGGTGTGTTCAACGTCTGGCAGGCCGGGCTGGCAGACATGCAGACGGCGGGCGCCGGGCGTCTGGTCGCCATCGCCTCGACAGCGGGATTGAAAGGCTATCCTTACGTCTCTGGTTATTGCGCCGCGAAACACGGGGTTATCGGCCTTACCCGCGCGCTGGCAGTTGAACTGGCCCCGACCGGGATCACCGTCAACGCCGTGTGCCCCGGTTTTGTAGACACGCCGATGCTGGAACGTTCGATCGAAACCATCGTCGAAAAAACGGGGATGAGCGCAGAGGACGCCGCCGCCTCGCTTCACCGGGGCAACCCCCAACGCCGGTTTATCGAAACGGATGAGGTCGCCAGCGCAGTGAAATGGCTGTGCTCGGACGCTGCGAAATCCGTGAACGGACACACGCTCAGCCTTTCGGGAGGTGAAATATGACCCCGACCCTTGCACACCCCCCGCTTGAGGATGCCTCGAAAGAACGGCTACGTCTGTGGTTGCGTCTGTTGAAAACCACCCGAGGTATCGAGGCCAAACTGCGTGAGAATTTCCGGGCCGAGTTCGACACGACCTTGCCCCGGTTCGACGTGATGGCAGCGCTCTCGCGCTTTGAGGGCGGCCTGAAAATGAGCGAGATTTCGGGCGTGCTGCGCGTCTCCAATGGCAACGTGACCGGGATCGTGGACCGGCTGGCTGACGATGGTCTGCTGGTGCGGGTGCCGGTGCCCGGAGACCGCCGCGCCCATCGCGTGTGTATGACCCAAAAGGGCCGCGCGGAATTCGCCCGCCAGGCCGCTGCGCATGAGGCATGGATCGCCGATATGCTGGGCCAATTCTCGGCCGAGGATGCAAGGACGCTCACCACCGAATTCAGCCTGCCGGAGGAGCCTAATGATCCGTGACGTCAAACATTTCCAGTGTGAGGTGCAGGACCGCGTTGCCACGGTCAGCTTGGACCGGCCTGAGCGGAAAAACCCGCTGACCTTCGACAGCTATGCCGAGCTGCGCGACTGGTTTCGCGATCTGGTCTATGTCGATGATGTGGACGCCGTGGTCTTTGCGTCGAATGGTGGCAATTTTAGCTCAGGTGGCGATGTGCATGACATCATCGGCCCGCTGACCCGCATGAATATGAAAGAGTTGTTGGCCTTTACCCGCATGACCGGCGATCTGGTCAAGGCGATGGTGAATTGCGGTAAGCCGGTGATTGCGGCGGTGGACGGTATCTGCGTTGGGGCTGGAGCAATCATCGCCATGGCATCCGATCTGCGTATCGCCACACCACAGGCGAAATGCGCCTTTCTGTTCACACGGGTTGGGCTGGCTGGTTGTGACATGGGAGCCTGTGCCATCTTGCCCCGTATCATCGGGCAGGGGCGGGCGGCAGAGCTGCTCTATACCGGGCGGTCTATGAGCGCCGAGGAGGGGCTTGGCTGGGGGTTCTACAACAGCGTGGTCGAGGCGGATCAGCTTGAGGGCGCGGCGCAGAACATGGCCCGGCGTATCTCTGCGGGACCGAATTTCGCGCATATGATGACCAAAACCATGTTGGCGCAGGAATGGTCCATGTCGATCGAACAGGCCATCGAAGCCGAGGCACAAGCGCAGGCCATCTGCATGCAGTCCGGCGATTTTGAGCGTGCCTACAACGCCTTTGTCGCCAAAGAAAAACCAGAGTTCGAGGGGGATTGATGGCAGATCGCAGCTTCCTGTCATGGCCATTTTTCGAGCCACGCCACCGCAGCTGGGCCGCGCGAGTCGAAGAGGTCGTGCAGGAGCTAAAGGTCGACCACGCGGACACGGATGCCGCCTGCCGCGCGCTGGTGCGCGACTTGGGTGCGGCGGGGCTGCTGCAGCCAACTGCGGATGAAGACGGCCAGTTGGATGTGCGGACTTTGTGTCTGACCCGGGAAATCCTTGCCCGGTATGATGGGTTAGCCGATTTTTCCTTTGCCATGCAGGGCCTTGGCACCGGTGCGATTTCCCTGTTCGGCTCACCCCAGCAAAAGGCCGAATGGTTGCCAAAAACGCGCAGCGGGCAGGCGATTTCAGCCTTTGCGCTGACCGAGCCACAGTCAGGATCGGATGTGGCGAATTCTACTATGACCGCAATACGAGATGGCGATCACTATGTTCTGAACGGCGAAAAGACTTGGATATCGAACGGGGGCCTTGCCGATGTCTACACACTGTTCGCCCGCTCGGGCGAGGCGCCGGGTGCTAAGGGATTGTCTGCCTTTGTGGTAACACCCGACTTGCCGGGGTTTGAGGTTGCCGAACAGCTGCACACCATCGCTCCGCATCCGCTGGCGACACTGCGGTTTTCTGATACGCGTATCCCAGCGTCGGCGATGATCGGCGCGCCCGGTGCCGGGTTCAAGATCGCCATGTCAGTGCTGGATGTGTTCCGCTCGACCGTGGCGGCAGCGGCCTTGGGGTTCGCCCGGTGCGCGTTGGATGAGGCGTTGACGCGGGTCAGTACCCGGCATGTGCAAGGCGCCCCGCTGTTCGATCTGCAGATGGTGCAAGGTCACATCGCCGATATGGCGCTGGACGTCGATGCGGCGGCGCTGCTGGTCTACCGCGCCGCCTGGACCAAAGACAGTGGGGCACCACGGATCACACGTGAGGCCGCAATGGCCAAGCTTTTTGCCACCGACCACGCGCAGCAGGTCATCGACAAGGCGGTACAGCTGTTCGGCGGTGATGGTGTCCGATCGGGCATGCCGGTCGAGGCGCTGTACCGTGAAATCCGGGCGTTGCGCATCTACGAGGGTGCCTCGGACGTTCAGAAAGTGGTCATCGCCCGTCAGGCAATGGCCGCGCATAGGGAGGGGAAGTGATGTTGGGACCGTCCGCACATATCGATACGTTCAGCCGCGATAGCTTGCCGTCCGAGGAGCAGTGGCCAGATTTTCTGTTGGACGGGTTCGACTATCCCGACCTTCTGAATGCTGCGTATGAGCTGACTGATGCGATGGTGGACAAGGGGTTTGGCGACAACATCGCCCTGATCGGAAATGGGCGGCAGCGGACCTATAAAGAGCTGACCGACTGGACCAACCGTCTGGCGCACGTGCTGGTCGAAGATCTGGGGGTACAGCCCGGTAACCGGGTGTTGATCCGGTCGGCAAATAACCCGGCCATGGTGGCCTGCTGGCTGGCCGCGACCAAAGCTGGGGCCGTAGTCGTCAACACCATGCCCATGCTGCGGGCGGGAGAGTTGACCAAACATGTGGACAAGGCCGAGATCCAGTTCGCCCTCTGCGATACGCGTTTGATGGAGGAAATGGAAACCTGCGCACAGGATAGCCGGTCCCTAGAGCGCGTCGTGGGGTTCGACGGCACCTCAAACCACGATGCCGAACTTGATCGTCTGGCGCTGGAAAAACCGGTTCAGTTCGAATGCGTGCAAACGGGTCGCGATGACGTTGCCCTTCTGGGATTCACCTCAGGTTCGACCGGAGAGCCCAAGGCCACGATGCACTTTCACCGCGATCTGATGATCATCGCCGATGGTTATGCGCGCGAGGTTCTGAACGTGCAGCCTGAGGACGTCTTTGTCGGGTCCCCTCCATTGGCATTCACTTTCGGGCTGGGTGGACTGGCGGTGTTTCCACTGCGATTTGGGGCAACGGCGACCTTGCTGGAACAAGCCTCTCCCTCCGGTATGATCGAGATCATCGAGAAGTATAAAGCCACCGTCTGTTTCACAGCTCCAACCGCCTATCGGGTCATGTTGCAAGCGATGGAGGACGGGGCCGATCTGTCCAGCCTGCGCGCTGCCGTTTCGGCGGGCGAGACGTTGCCCAAACCCGTCTATGACGACTGGATTGCACGTACAGGCAAGCCGATGCTCGATGGCATCGGGGCCACGGAATTGCTGCATATCTTCATCTCAAACCGGTTCGACGATCACCGGCCCGCTTGCACCGGAAGGTCGGTCAAAGGGTACGAAGCGAAGGTTTTGAACCGCGACGGGACCGAGGCCAAAACGGGCGACATTGGCCGATTGGCGGTGCGAGGCCCGACCGGCTGCCGATATCTGAATGATGATCGTCAAAAGGATTATGTTCACGACGGCTGGAACATCACCGGCGACAGTTTCTATCAGGACGAAGGCGGCTATTTCCATTTCGCGGCACGCAATGACGATATGATCGTCTCGGCCGGTTACAACATCGCAGGCCCCGAGGTCGAAGCCGCGCTGCTGGCGCATGAGGCTGTTCTGGAATGCGCCGTGATCGGTGCCCCAGACCCGGATCGGGGCGAAATTGTCGAGGCGCATGTCGTGCTGACCGAAGGTGCTGTGGCAGAGGATAGCCTGCGCGAGGCGCTGCAAACTCATGTTAAATCCGTCATCGCGCCCTACAAATACCCACGCTCGATCCGGTTCTGCGACGCGTTGCCAAAGACCGCGACGGGAAAAATTCAGCGCTTCAGGTTGAAATCCCCCTCGACGAACGGGGCGTGATCGGTGTGAATAGCGGCATAACAAAAAAGAACGCCCTGTCAGGGGCATAGGCTGAACGCGGGGAAGATTGGCAAAAGGCGCGTTCGAAAGACCAACGAAGGGAGATGAAGATGAAAAAGTTTCTAGCGGCCGCTGCGGTTTCCGCGCTGTGCGCCACCGGTGCGGTGGCCGAGGTTAAGGTCGGGATGATCACTACGCTGTCTGGTGGCGGGGCCGGGTTGGGCATCGATGTGCGGGACGGGTTCATGCTGGCCATCGCGCAATCGGGCCGCGACGATATTGAGGTTGTAATCGAAGACGACCAGCGCAAGCCCGACATCGCCGTGCAGTTGTCGGACAAGATGATCCAATCCGAACGGGTCGATGTGATGACCGGTATCATCTGGTCCAACCTTGCCATGGCGGTTGTGCCTGCGGCGGTGAACCAGAACGTATTCTATCTGTCGCCCAATGCGGGCCCGTCTCCCTTGGCCGGGAAAGGTTGCCATCAGAACTATTTCAACGTCGCCTGGCAGAACGACAACCTGCACGAGGCTGCGGGGGCCTATGCCAACGGTGCGGGCTACAAGAACAGCTTTATCTTGGCCCCAAACTATCCGGCTGGTGTGGATGCTCTGACAGGCTACAAACGGTTCTTCGAAGGCGATCTGGCCGGTGAAATTTATACCGAACTGGGACAGACCGACTATGCCGCCGAGATTGCTCAGATCCGGGCCAGCGATGCGGATAGCGTGTTCTTCTTCCTGCCAGGCGGTATGGGGATTTCCTTCCTCAAGCAATATGCCGACAGTGGGATCGACCTGCCCGTGGTCGGTCCGGCCTTCAGCTTTGATCAGGGCATCCTGCAGGCAGTTGGTGATGCGGCGATGGGGGTGGTGAACACCTCGCAGTGGAACAAGGATATCGACAACCCGACCAATGCGGCGTTTGTGGAAAGCTTTCAGGCGGAATACGGACGTCTGCCTTCGCTCTACGCAAGCCAAGGGTTTGACACCGCCAATCTGCTGCTGTCGGCGCTGGACAAGGCCGACCCGTCAGATGCCGATGCTTTCCGTGAGGCGCTGCGAGCGGCCGAGTTCGACAGCACCCGCGGCGAATTCAGCTTTGGCCCAAACCATCACCCGGTTCAGACCATCTATGCGCGTGAAGTGATCAAGGAAGGTGACGTATTCACCAACAAGATCCTCGGCGTTGCGCTGGAAAACCACTCTGACGCTTATGCGGCCGAGTGCAAAATGTAACTGACCCTCTGCCTGCCCCCGATTGCGGGGCGGGCAGACCACCGGAGTTCCCATGTCCTCGATCCTGATTATCGAGCAGATCCTTAACGGGCTGCAGTTCGGTGTGATGCTGTTCCTGATGGCGGCTGGTCTAACGCTGATTTTCGGCGTGATGGGCCTGATCAATCTGGCGCACGGGTCTCTTTACATGGTGGGGGCTTTTGCGGCGGCGGCTGTGGCGGGCGCAACTGGGTCTTTCCTGCTGGCGCTGGTTGCCGCCCTGGCCGCCGCAGCGCTGGCCGGAGCGATTGTCGAGATGGTGGTGATCCGGCGATTGTATAACGCGCCGCATCTGGATCAGGTGCTGGCCACCTTTGCGCTGATCCTGATCTTTTCTGAAGGAACACGCTGGGTCTTTGGCTCTTTTCCGTTGTTTCTGGACATTCCCGACGCGCTGTCCGGACCTGTCACTTTGCCGGGCGGGATCGAATACCCGCTGTATCGTCTGACCCTGATTGGCATCGGGCTAGCCGTGGCTGTGGGTCTTTGGGCGCTGATTGAACGCACCCGTCTAGGCATTCAAATACGAGCGGGAGAGAATGATCGTGAGATGATCGCGGCACTGGGCGTCGATATCTCGAAACTCTACACGCTGGTTTTTGCGTTGGGCGCGGCGCTGGCCGGATTGGCTGGCGCTTTGGTCGGGGCGATTCAATCGGTTCAGGTCGGGATGGGAGAACCGGTGCTGATCCTGGCCTTTGTGGTCATTGTCATCGGCGGGATCGGTTCAGTTCGTGGTGCCTTTATCGGCGCGCTGCTGGTCGGGCTGACCGACACGCTGGGCGGGGTGTTCCTGCCCGAATTGTTCAAGCTGTTCATGGACAATGGCGCGGCACAGAAAAGCGGCTCAGCGCTGGCCTCTATGGGGATTTACGTGCTGATGGGGCTGGTGCTGATCTGGCGACCCACCGGGTTGTTCGGAGCACGCACATGAGGTTGAATGAAAAATACCTCAATGCCGCGATGATCTTGGGCCTGCTGGTGTTGCCGCTTTGGGCCGTTGTGGCTGATCAACCCTTTACGATCACATTGGTGACGCGGGCGGTGATCCTTGCGCTGGCGGCTGTGGGGTTGAACATCATCCTTGGGATCGGCGGCATGGTCAGCTTTGGTCATGCAGTGTTCTTTGGGATCGGAGGGTACGCGATGGGCATCCTTGCCTATCACGCGCAGACCTACACGGCGCTTGATCTGGGACTATTCACCACCGATGGCACCAAAGCTATGCCGGTGATCTGGCTGGTGGCGATGATCCTTTCAGGGATTGTCGCGTTCTTTATCGGGCTGCTGTCGCTGCGCACGTCCGGGGTGTATTTCATCATGATCACGCTCGCCTTTGGGCAGATGTTTTTCTACTTCGCGATCTCCTGGGCGCAGTACGGGGGTGAGGATGGGCTGTCGATCTATGTCCGCAACGACTTTCCTGGTCTGAACACACTAGCACCGATCCAGTTCTATGGCATCTGTTTCACGCTGCTTTGTGTGGTGCTATTTCTGTTCGCCCGCCTTCAGGGCTCACCCTTCGGATTGGCGCTGAACGCGGCGCGTCAGACGCCCACTCGGGTTGAGACCGTGGGCCTGAACCCGATGCGGTTGAAGCTGTTGGCCTTTGTCCTTTCGGGGGCAATCACCGGGTTGGCAGGCGCGCTGTTTGCAGACCTGAACCGCTTTGTCTCCCCCACGATGTTCAGTTGGCAATTGTCGGGTGAATTGATCGTGCTGATCATCATCGGAGGGGTGGGGCGCTTGATGGGGCCGGTCATCGGGGCCTGCGTCTTTGTCGCGTTGGAACATTTTTTGGGCGAGCTAACTGACTTCTGGCACGTCTACCTGGGCGTGGTCCTGCTGTGCATTGTGTTGTTCGGGCGTGGGGGGCTGATCGGTCTGCTGACCGGGAAAGAGGGGGCACATGTCTGATCCCGTCCTTTCCACGCTGAACCTGAACAAAAGCTTTGGCGCACTCAAGGCCACGGACGACGTGTCGATTGACCTGATACCCGGCGAAATCCATGCGATCATCGGCCCAAACGGGGCGGGCAAATCGACGCTGATCCAACAGATTTGCGGTGGGTTGCAGCCAGATTCCGGACGGGTCCAGCTGAATGGTCAAGATGTCTCGGGGCATAGCACGCAGGCGCGGGCGCGGGCCGGGCTGGGGCGCACCTTTCAGATTTCCCAATTGTGCATGGAAGACACCGTTCTGGAAAACGCCGTGCTGGGCGCGATGGGCGCCGAACATATGGCTTGGCGGTTTTGGCGACCTGCCCTGAAACGGCCCGCGCTACGCGAGCGGGCCGAGGCAGCGTTGGAGCGCGTGGGCCTCAGCGATGACCGCGATACGCGCTGTGCCAACCTCAGCCATGGTCAGCGGCGGCAATTGGAGGTTGCAGTTGCTTTGACCTTGTCCCCAAAAGCCTTTGTGATGGACGAGCCAATGGCCGGGCTTGGTGCCGGAGGGTCGAAACGACTGACGGGTTTTCTTGACGGGCTGAGGCAGGAAGCGCCCATTTTGCTGGTCGAGCATGACATGGACGCGGTTTTTGCGTTGGCCGACCGGATCAGCGTGCTGGTCTATGGCAAGGTCATCGCCACGGGCACGGCGGAAGAAATCCGCACCAGCCGCGAGGTGCGCGAAGCCTATCTGGGGGACGAGGCATGAGTCTGCTGCGGATAGAAAACCTCAGCGCCTCTTACGGTGTCAGTCAGGCCCTGTTTGGTGTGAATCTTGAGATTGCGCAGGGTGAGGTCACTGCCCTGATGGGGCGAAACGGGATGGGTAAGACCACCACGGTAAAGGCCATTTGCCGGATGATCCGGTCAGACGGCACGCTGACGCTGGACGGTCAGGACCTGCATGCGCTGCCCAGTCACAAGGTCGCGCGTAAAGGCGTGGGGCTGGTGCCCGAAGGGCGCCGCTGTTTTGCCGACCTGACTGTGCGTGAAAACTTGATTGCGGCGGCACGTCCAGGGGATTGGACCCTGCGTGGTGTGACCGAGTTGTTTCCCCGGTTGGGTGAACGGCAGGGGCAACGGGCGGTTTCCCTTTCGGGAGGAGAGCAGCAGATGCTGGCGATAGGCCGCGCGCTGATGACTAACCCCCGACTGCTGATCCTGGATGAGGCCACCGAGGGGCTTGCCCCGATCGTCCGGCAGGAAATCTGGGCAGCGCTGCACCGCCTGCGGCAAGAGACCAACGTGGCGATCCTGCTGATCGACAAATCTTTGAAGGAGTTGGCGGCTGTGTCTGACAAAGCGGTCATTCTGGAGCGGGGCCGCACCGTCTGGACCGGTGCCATCACTGACCTGACCCCTGAAATTTCCGAAAAATATGTGGGGGTCTGATGGCGTTTGAGTTTCATCAAAAAGTCTTGTTCAAACATTGCGACCCTGCCGGGATCGTGTTCTTTCCGCGTTACTTCGAGATGATCAATGATTGCGTCGAGGCGTTCTTTGATCAGGGTTTGAACGCGCCGTTCCACGATCTGCATCGCGCAGGTGCTGTACCAACTGTTCAGATCCAGACCCAGTTTCCCGCACCCAGCCGCCATGGAGACCAATTGGTTTTCCAACTTGAAATCACACAGATCGGTAACAGCTCGGCGGGGTACACGATGACCGCCCGTTGTGGGGATGAGGTGCGGCTGACAACTTTGGCGACATTGGTCCACGTCAACGCCGATGGCCGCCCCGAGGCGTGGCCAGATACCATCCGCAGCAAGCTGGAAACATTCAGAAAGGACGCGACATGAGCCACAAGATCATTCAGCCCGACGGCTGGCTTCCGGCCAAAGGCTATGCGAACGGCGTTCTGACTAAGGACGGAACCTTGCATATTGGCGGCCAGATCGGATGGGACGCGAACAAGGAATTTGTCAACGGCGGCTTTATTGGCCAGATGAAACAGGCCCTGCAAAATATCGTGGACATTGTCGAAGCCGCAGGTGGTGAGGTAGCCGACGTGACCCGCTTGACCTGGTTTGTCATCGACAAAAGCGAATACCTGGCAAAACAGGCCGAAGTCGGCGCAGCCTATCGTGAGGTGTTTGGCAGACACTTCCCCGCCATGTCGATGATCATCGTTGCCGGTTTGGTCGAAGACGAAGCCATGGTTGAGATTGAGGCCACAGCGCATCTGTCGTAACCCCGGTTGTTAAAGATTGCGCACTCAGAACCGGTAAGTAGCACCTATCAGCGGGCCGGATTGATCGAATTCGTAATCATTGCCGTCAATATCGTGGTCGAAAGATATGTAACGGTATCCACCCCGCAGCATCCACCTGTCGTTGATGATGTAGTCTGCAGTCAGCAGAACCGACCAGGTCTGGCTGCCGCTGCGAAATCCTCCGTAATCCACATAAGCGGTGCTGGTCCATGAATCGGATAGCGTAAACCGTGCCCGGACCCCAACTACCGGGTCGACCCAACTTTCGTCGGCAGTAGAGGTAAAGGCGGGACCTCCCACAGGTGTCAGCGAGAAATCAGTGTCGGTACTGTACCACCTGAAGCCGCCGGCAAGGTCCACCTTGACGGTTGGATCATTGCGCACTCGGTAACCCAGTAAGGCCGTCAGGAACTGTGTCTTGACCGAAGTTTCAAGGTCGCCGCCGCCAGGCCCGGTATCGCCAAAAGACAAGTTGGTATAGTTATAGTCGGCCAGCACGCTCCATTGCCCGTTTGTTGCCGCCAGCGCGCCCATGAACGCAAAGTCGAGGTTTTCCAGCGCGTCTGTAAAGCTAAGTGTCGCGTCAAGCGTACCCCTAGGGGTTTCAATGCTGGTCTCGGTCTCGGGCATGAACAGATAGATAGTGGCCTCGTAAGACCAATCGGACTGCTGCGCCGAGGTGGGTGCTGCCACGGATGTCAGTAAGGCCGCTGCGACGGTGCCGAGCCTTGTTTTTTTGGATTGTACCATTCTGTCCCTCACTATTTCTGTCTTAAATTATGTGTTTCCGAAATGGGTCCTATGCCGCTACGTCCTTAGAGTCCGTTGCGCCCGAGCCGACGCGATTTATGTCAGTGTCCGGGAAAAACTCGGACCAGACGTGCCAGAATACTCCGGCCCGCAGAGTTTCTACCCGTTGCAACTGACCCTGGTCCGACACACCCCAGAAATCGCAATGTGAAACGGGCTGACCACTGTCATTATACCACACGCCCAAGCTTTCGTATTTCGGGTCCAAACTGACTACGACATCGCGGCCACCGACGGTGGCGTTGACGATCCAGTTGTTGTCGGTGACGAAATCATCCGTCCAGCAGGCGGCATCCTTGCCGATTGTGATCCCCCAGACATAGGTCTTGTTGGGCAGCCGGTCATCGGAACGATCCATATTGTCCATTACGGGTGCTTCTTCCTGATGCTGGCGGCCGATGCCCCAGCCAAAGGTGATCTCGGTCACCATGTCCAGCAGCCGCAGCAGAGGATTGGACGAGGGTTTGTTCAGAAAGACTTCGCCGTCGGGAAAGGCCTTTTGGAATCCTCGGAACGTCATCCGGTAGGTCGGCCAGGGCTTCATCTGCGCCTCGGGGCGCAGGGGGCAGGCGAGCCCATCTGCGTTCGGGTCGCGATCGGCTTCGCGGAAGCCATAGATATGCTGGATCGGTTCGCCGGATTCATTGTCGCGCAGGATCAGGTTGTTGCCGTGCTGGGCCAACACCTCAAGGTCCAGCCGCTTGCCCTCGATCCGTGGGGTGTATCCCTGGCCGAGGTTGGCCATTGCACAATAGGTCATCACCACATCTTCACCGCCCAACCCATCGACGTCACCGGCCAGATGAGGCCGCATGATCTGTGCATCCGGGTGCGCGCGGGCATGGCCGTTGTGATCCATCACGATGACCGGCGCGGTTGGGCCGACATATTTGCAGGCCTCGCTGATCGGAAAGAAGGCCGCGTCGTTCAACTGGTTACGTAGGCCCAGATGCACCCAGACAAAAGGGAAGCCGTAAAAGAACAGCACCAGCAACGCAGACAAAGCCCACAACCAGAACGACCCGCCACCCAAAAAGAGAAAGGTCAGCGTGGAGACGGCAAATGCGCTCAACCCGATACCGATCAGGCGGTATTCATGCCGGATGAACCGCACCATATTCTCGCGCTTCACCTTCAACAGCATTTGCGAGATGTCGCCCAGATCGCGGAAATAGACAAAGCCAATGCAAAGCGACACCACTATGCCAAGTGCGAAGATTATGTTTCCAGCCATCGCCTTACCTGCTGTCAGTTGAAAAGGTCGCCCGCGGAAATACTGCGGGCAGTCTAAGCTTATTGTTGTGACGATTGGCGTTTGACCAGGAACGCTTCAACCGCTTGCTGTGTCTCGGGGCGGATGTTGTCGATGCCCTCGTACGGAACACCCGTGGCCGGAGGAGTATCCGGGAACTTTTCCTTTCGCGCATTGTGGCGCCCGAGAATCCGAACGAACTCCTGTCCACCCCAGGCACCAACTTCGGTCGACACCGAATACTCCTCACGCGTGTCGCGATAGAGATCAAAGAACTTGGCAACAATCGGGCTTTCACCAGGCCCCGGTAGCTTGAGCTTGAGCTGATCCTTGACGATGGCTTCGGGCTTGGCGACCGAGTAGATGATCACGTGATCCCGGCGCGCTTTGGATTCATCGGCAAATAGAAGTGCGGCCGACTGGTCCACACCATCGACAAGCCGGTCGCGAGGGATGAACTCTTCCGCACCAGCAAACCGCGCAAACGTTGTGTACATGTCAGAGACATGAACAATGCTGTTCAACAATGCGTCTTCTTCAATCATTCCCGGCCAGCGAATAAAGGCATCAACACGAACACCACCTTCTGTCGTGTCAGCTTTTCCACCGCGGAAGATCATTGGGGTGAACCCTGATTGCGGAGAATACTTGGTGAAATGGCCATTGTCGCCCATTACGACAATGATGGTGTTCTCGGTTAACCCAAGCTCGTCCACTTTGGCGAATAGGTCACCAAGCCATTGATCCAGCAACTGCATTTTGTCGACATACAACCCGCCGTTGGCGCTTTCGGGTCCGTCACGACCAGCACGCGTGTTATCCAGGGGAATCATTGGCCAATATTGGAGAAAGAAAGGTTCTTCATCGCCGGCCAAACGCTCAAGTTCAGATAGGGTTTTGTCCTGAAAGGCTTGGTTCATCTCGTCGTATTTGGCGGCATTCCAACGTTCGCCTGTTTCCATGCGGATTTCGCGGATCGGACCGTCGGCCTCGCCTTCGATTACTGTCATCATCGCGGATGCATCAGGTCTGAACCAATTGTCCAAAGTATATTTGTCGTCATAATCGCGGATCGCGACAGATACCTGTTCCTTTATGGCATCATCGTTGAAAATGGTTAGTTGTCCTTGCTGGTGTACGGCCATTTGGGCGTAGTCAAAGCCTTGGTTCATGGCCCAGCTTTCTGCGATGTCCCCCATGTGCCATTTTCCCACATGGCTTGTGGCATAGCCCGCCTGTTTCAAAACTTCCGGTAGGGTGACCTCATCGCCGGGCAAGCCAAACCCTGCTATATCCACTGCGGTGTCGCCCATCCCCATCCTTACCGGCAAACGCCCAGTCATCTGTGCCACACGGGTCGGCGTGCATGATGGCTCGGTGTACATACGCACCATTCGCATCGCTTGATCCGAGAAATCGTTGATGTTTGGCGTCTCATAGCCCCGCACTGCGTTCAATTCGGGGATGCCCATGTCGCCAAAGCCCAAATCATCGATCAACACGCTGATGATGTTCGGAGGATTGCCACCGTTGCCGTCCCTAAACGCGGCCAATGCTTCGTTTACAGCAGCATCATCCTGTGCCCATTGGTCGGCGTGCTGGGCCTGCAGAACGTAAAATTCGGCGTCGTGCTGAATGGGGTTTTCCTGCGCCAATGCCGATGTGGCCACAAGACCTGATGATAAGGTGATTAACCATCCCAGTTTCATTCCGTACTCCCCTTGTATGCAAGATGTTCTCTTGGCCTATGGCTGCCGAGGTATTCTCACATTGAAACATTATGATGTTTATTTCTAAAATTCTACGGTTTACCTCATTGCCAGCTCATGAAGGTTTCGCGCGCCAGTTCCGATTCCGGACGCAGGTTTTCGATCCCTTCATAGGGCAGGCCAGTGCCAATCTCAGAATGCGGGTATTTGGCGATCATTTTCTGATGGCGTTTGACCATGTCCTGAAACGAGGCCCCGGCCCAAAGGGAATACCCCACCAGCGGGTGTTCTTCGCGCGGGTCGCGATAGATGTTGTAGGTCGGTGCGCCAGCGCCGGGTTGTCCGGGGGCGGGCAGGTGCATCTTGAACTCTTGCTTGACCACAGACCGGAGGACCGGCCCCTCGTAAACATAGACATAATCGCGCCGTCCGTGGCCTTCGCCGTTCAGCAAAAGGGCGGTCTGGTCGATGCCGTCAATTACGCGGTCGCGCGGTATATAGTCAGTCGCCCCCGCGATCCGGGCCATTGTGGTGTAGATATCAGAGACGTGAAAGATATCGCCCGCCGCACTATTGGCTTCGATCACATTGGGCCAGCGGATAAAGGCATCGGTGCGTACGCCGCCCTCAAGATGCTGGGTCTTGCCGCCGCGATAGATCAGTTGGTTCAGGCCTGAGGTGCCCTCGTAGTGATACATCAGGCCATTGTCGGCCATCAGGACGACGATTGTGTTGTCGGCTTCGCCGGTTTCTTCCAGCGCGGCCAGCAGATCACCGATCCAGCTGTCCAGCAATTGTAGCTTGTCCGCGTGAAAGCCCCCGTTGCGTGAAATCGCTTGATCGGGATAGACGAAATTCAGCGGGTATAGCGGCCAGTATTGCAGGAAGAATGGCGCATCTTCAGCCGCAACGCGCTGAAGTTGTTCCAGAGCTTGCTGCTGATAGCGCAGGTTCATGTCTTCGTATTTCACCTGCGTCCAAACCTCGCCCGCCGCCATGTCGACTTCGCGGGCCACGCCCCCCGCCTCGGCCTCGACACCTGTGACCAGACCGTAGGGTTTGAACCGCGCGTCCAGAAGGAACTGATTGTTCTGTCCTTCGGGTACATAGCCGAGCATGGCATTGGACCGCATCGCCTCGGGGGTCATGAGGCTCAGCTGTACTTGTTGGTGCAGGGGGAAGGCGGCCCAGTCGAACCCCTGATTGTGGGGGTAGGATTGTTCGATATCGCCCTGATGCCATTTGCCGACATGGGCGGTGTTATAGCCCGCTTGTTTCAGGATTTCAGGGAGAGTGACTTCTGAGGCCGGAAGACCCTCGCCCACCAGCGCCACCTTGACCTCTTCCACCCCGGCTCGCACCGGATGGCGGCCCGTTAGCATTGCCGTGCGTGTGGGTGTGCAGGAGGGTTCTGTATACATTCGCATCAGCGACAGACCCTCGGTTGCCAGCTGGTTGATGTTCGGTGTCTCGATCCCCATGACGTAGTTCATCTTGCGGTCGCCCATCTGACCAAAGCTCACGTCATCAATCAGGATGTAAAGGAAATTGGGTGGTTGGCCGCCATTCGCATCGCGGATTTCGGCAAGCTTGGCGTCAATTTCAACATCCTGTGCGTCCCAGGCCGTGCCGAACTGCGCGCGCAGGTATTCGAACTCACCATCGTGAATGATTGGGGTGTCCTGAGCAATGGCCGGGCTGGCGGTCAGGATCAGCAGGGGCAGAAGGGTACAGAGTTTCATAGTCAACCTTTCACTCATTTGTGCGGTCAGGGGCGTGCAGCCGTTTTTCAATACTGCTTCGCAGGTCCGAGACACTTTCGGCCAGATCCGCGAGGTAACGGGTCTGCGTTCCACCTGCGGATCGCGGGGCAAGCGCCAACTCGCGGAGTACCTCGTGGTAATCGGCGCAGATTTGGTCAAACTCCTTGTCCCGCGCGCGCAATGCCTGCAATTGATGTGCCGCGCCGGGAAACTGTGCTGCAAAGAAGTCATCATCTGTCATTGTAACGGCATCCGCTGGATTCGCCATTCAAACATGCCTGTCCAAGAATATGTCTTGTACGTATTAAACCGCATGCTACCGTAGCAGCATGCCGCCAAGTCCTTACCTTGAAAGGATAGTTCTTGACTGCCGCAACCGACGATACCACGCAGAGGGATGCAGGATCGTTCCCAAAGGAACAGATCCAGTCGGCGCTTGATCGGGTTCTTGCGTCGAAGGATTTCAAGGGTTCGGCGCGGATGCAGTCCTTTCTGACCTATGTCGTGACCGAGGCGCTTGCCGGACGCACGGATGAAATCCGCGCCAAGACGATTGCCATGGATGTCTACGGTTACAGCACCGATGACCTGTCCCGGCGTGAGGGGGTGGTGCGTGTCGACGCGGGTCGCGTTCGGCGCAAACTTAAGGCGTATTACGGGGGGCAAGGCGCGTCGGACCCGGTGGTCATCACCTTGCCCGTCGGCAGCTACGCGCCAGAGTTTCAGTCGGGTGCGGCCGAGGTTGGAGGTAAGCGCAACCTGCTGCTGGTCGGAGCGATGACTGGAGCGGTTCTGCTGGGCCTTGGCGGTTATGTGGCAACCACGCATCTGAGCGGCCGCAATGGGCCACCGATCACCGGCGATCAATCCACGATCTACGATGTTTCTCCGACACGGGTCGAGGCGATGAACCTGTGTAGCGCTGGTCAGGACCTGATTTTTCCGGTTGTGGATTTACAACGACTCCGCCCGGCTCTGATGGTGTTTGAAACGGCTATACAGCGAGACCCGCTGTATTACTGCGGCTATGCAGGGGCTGCGCAGGTGGAAACCATGCTTGCCATTTTGCAGTTCTACGATCCTGTCGCAGAGGAGTTGCTTGCAGCCGCCGATAAGAACAGCGCCCATGCACTTGAACTGGCCCCGGATGCGCCCTGGGCTTTGTCTGCCAGAGCATGGTCTGAGTTCGCTGCTGGCAATTTCGATCAGGCCGTCAGTCTGACTCACAGGGCAACCAAGCTGGCCCCCAATGATCCACATATTGCGGAATTTGACGCCCTGATATCGCTTTATACTTCTGACTTTGAACGCGTACTTTCACAGGCACAGCATTATCAGGCGCTGGCTGAAGATGGTGGTGGGTCGGTGGCCGGAAACGCGCTGGGTGCGGCGCAGTTTCACACCGGCGACTATGCGGGCTCAATCCGAACCTATGAGAATACGATCGCGCGCGGCGGCCCATTCGGGCCAATTTCAACTGCCTATCTGATGGCCGCGCATTGGAGAAACGGTGATCGGGGTGAGGCACGCAGACTGGCCGAATTATACGCCAGGACCTGGCCAAACTTTCCGTTGGGGGCGTTGAAAACCAGGGTATTTGCCGATCCAGGTCCTGTACGGGATTTGACTTCGGCAATGCGCGCCGCCGGGTGGGGTAGTGCAGACCCCACAACCGCCGAGTAAAACCTGACGGTTGTGGGGGGGTCAGGGCCGCTTAGGCGGCGACTTGCTCCATCGGCAGTTTGCGGGGATAGGGATCGCCTTGCTTGTACGATCCTGCCGCGGTGAACAGCACATCGGTGGACGAGTTCAGACCGGTTTCCGCCGAGTCCTGAAGAACACCGATAATGAACCCGATGCTGACCACCTGCATGGCCGTTGCGTTGTCGATACCGAACAGGCTGGCGGCCATTGGGATCAGCAACAGGGACCCGCCCGCGACGCCCGACGCGCCGGTGGCTGCAACCGAAGCGATAATGCTTAGGAACAGAGCCGAGAAGAAATCGACCTGAATTCCCATGGTGTGCACGGTCGCCAGTGTCATCACCGTGATGGTGATGGCGGCACCGGCCATGTTAATTGTGGCGCCGATGGGGATGGTGACCGAATAGGTCTCTTCATCCAGATTCATGCGGCGGCACAGCTCCATGTTGACCGGAATATTGGCGGCCGAGCTGCGCATGAAGAACGCGGTGATCCCGGATTCCTTCAAGCAGGTGAAGACCAGCGGATAGGGGTTCTTACGAATGCGCAGGAACACGATTAGCGGGTTCACAACCAGCGCCATAAACGCCATGCAGCCAATCAGCAGCAACAGCAGCTGGCCGTAGCTGGCAACCGTTTCAAAGCCGGTTTCAGCAATGGTCGAGGCCACGATGCCAAAGATACCAATGGGTGCAACCCGGATGATGGCAGCCACGATCTTGGTGATCGCGCCATCCAGATCAGACATCAGGGTCTTGGTCGAGTCGCTGGCGTGGCGGAAAACCAGCCCAAGGCCGATGGCCCAGGCGAGAATGCCGATATAGTTGGCCTGCGCCAGCGCGTTCACCGGATTGTCCACGATCTTCAGCAGGATGTTCTTGACCACCTCTGCCAGCCCGTCCGGGGCGTCCAAAAGCTCGGGCGTGCCAGTCAGGTGCAAAGAGACGGGGAACAGGAAACTGGCGCCCACTGCAACCAGTGCAGCGGCAAACGTGCCGAGAATGTATAACATCACCACCGGCCCCATGCGGGCCTGGCTGTCTTTCTTGTGGTTGGTGATTGCGGCGCAGACAAGGATCAGCACCAGAACGGGGGCGACGGCTTTTAGCGCGTCGACAAAGAAATCACCCAGCAGACCGACGGCTGAACCAGCAGCGGGCCAGAGGGTGGCGAGAAGGGCACCGGCTACCAGACCGATGATGATTTGCGTAACCAGGCTACCGCGTAGAATAAAATTCATCGGGACCATCCAGTTTGATTGGGGGCCTGACAGGGGAATTGTCGCTGTTCAAGCACGGTTAATTTATAAGATTGCGGCTATATGGGTCTTTTGGATCCAATTTAAACATCTGGACTTAAGAAATAGGTCCAGATTGAAAATTTCCTTATTGAGCCGCCGTCTCGCACGGCCTGACTGTGGGTGTTTCCGTGGACACGCGCTGCAGGCTCCAGGTGCAGGTTTGAACAGTTAGACCTGGCAGGTTTGGCACCTGATCCGAAGCCCAAACACTGGTCACCGAAAAACTGAATGGCGTGTTTGCAGCAGCGGGAAAAAACCGCGCAAGTTCTTTCGACGGGAAAGTGCCGCCGCAGGCTTCGAAATAGCCGCTGACCAAGGTGCCCTCGGGGTTCAGAACAACTGATCCGGTATAAAGCGAGTATTCAGCCCCAAGCTCTTGTTTGTCCGTGTATCGCAGGTCGATGGATATGCGGTCTCCGTCCTGAACGATCCCGGCGCTCATGGGGTCGGACCAGCTTGAGGGCACGCCACCCGTGGTGCTGTCACAGGCATAGCGCCCTTCGTATTGGCCGGTCAGTGAAAAGCCTTCTGCATATGCTGCACAAGGGATGGCCACAAAAATGGCAAAGGCTGTTTTTCTTAAAATGGGGTTCGAGGTCACAATAGCTCTCCTCTCAGATGCGGACAGAGATTGCGACGTCACAAAATATCCGAGTGCTTATCAATCACCTGGCCAAAATGATGCTGCCACAGGTCCACGCCCAGCTTACCGCTGCGATCAAGCGAAGACCCAACAACCGTATCGGCAATTATGGTCGGTTGCAGGCCCGCGTCAAATAGGGCGAACCCTGCGGCAAGAACGCAGGTGTCGGCCTGGATGCCACAGACCAGCACACGGTCGACTTTCCAGCTTTGAAATTGTGCGATGACTTCCGGGGGCGGGCTGTAGCCGTATTTCAGGACAATATGATCTGCCTGAACAAGGCTTTCGTCGACAGAACGTGGCTTCCACCCAATTTGCTGAAAAAAGGGAACTTTTTCCTCGTCATGGCGTTCAACGGTAGCGACCGAGGGGAATTTGGTCGCCAACAGACGGCTGCGTTCGACCAGCCAATCAGGCGGGTCAAAGCTGGGTTGGACGTCGACAACCAATACGGCCTGTTTCAATCAATGCCTCCGATGCTGGCTAAACCGCTTGATGAACCTCGATGATATTGCCCTCGGGGTCGTAGAAGAACAGTTGGTGCCACTCTTTCGCGAATGCGGTGCCATAGTCCGAATACGGAATGCCGTTGTCGTCGAGCAGCTTTTTGAACGCCTCGATATCATCGGTGCGAAACGCGATGTGGCCGCGTTCGACAGGGTTGATAGTCTCACCATGTTTGAACGCGACGTCGAGGTTCTTTTCGGCCAGATGCATCTGCATGGCCCCGTCGGTGGCAAAGCGGATCTTGCCGCTATAGCCCTTGTCGTCGGTCTCATCGGGCCGAGGGAAATTCTCGATCGGGATATCGGCCAACCCCAGAACCTGAGTGTAGAAACGGTGCAACCGCTCAACATCGTCCGAGACAAAGTTGATGTGATGGAATTCAAGTTTCATGAAGGCCCGGCCTTTTAATTGGTGGTTGGCGTCAGAAAATCCCAAGAACCAGCGACAGGCAAGCCCTGTATCAAAGGGATTGATATAGCAGGGAAATGCGTACGCCGTGACAGTCAGAAAACCGTTGCACCGTTTGGGGGATGCAGGGATAGTGAAGGGATCACAAACTACCGGGGATCCTTGATGAACCCTACCAAGCTGTTTGTTTGCGCATTGATCCCCCTGTTTCTGCCGGGCCCGGCAGCGGCCCAGTCCGACGCGCCGCCGCCAAGTGTGACCGTCGCGCCGGTGACGTTGGAGGATTTGCAGAAAAAGACCCAGTTTGTTGGCCGGGTCGTGGCGGATCAAAGCGTCGATCTGCAGGCCCGTGTCGAAGGGTTTCTGGAAGAAGTCAATTTTATCGAAGGCGGGACAGTCGCCAAAGGGGATGTACTTTTTCGCATCGAAAAGAAGAAATACGCGGCCAGTGTGGACAGCGCACAGGCGGCGCTGAAAAGCGCGCTGGCCAGCGCGCAGACCGACAAGGCGGCGCTGGATCGTCAGCAGGCTCTGTTCGACAAGGGAGATGTCCCACAGGCTGTTTTGGACACGGCATTGGCAACCTATGCCGCAGGGCAGGCTGCGGTGGATGAGGCGAGGGCCGATCTGAAAATCGCGCAGATTGATTTGGATTACACGGAAATCCTCAGTCCCATTGATGGGCGCATCGGGTTGTCAGCGGTGGATGCGGGCAATTTGGTAAGCTCCGATACCGGGGTTTTGGCAACGGTTAACAGCGTTGATCCGATGCTAGTGAGTTTTTACATCAGCGAGCCGGTCTTGCTGCAAGAACGCCGCAAAGGGCGCATCACGCCGGGCAACATCAAACTGACCACAAGCATCAAACTGGCGGATGGGGAAACCTATGCCTCCACGGGCAAAGTCATATTCGTGGGCGACAGCGTCAGCCAGAACACCGACACGATTGAGCTACGCGCCAGTTTCGCCAACCCTGACGGCGTGCTGATCCCCGGTCAATTCGTGACCGTGGGTTTGGCCGGTTCAGAGGAGCCCAAAGTGCTGACCGTTCCGCGCAACGCTGTGCAGTTCGACAAGCAGGGTTATTTTGTGTTTTCGGTCGACAGTGACGGCAAAACCCACCGGCAGAATATCGAGATCGGCACTCAGACAGCGACCCGCACTCAGGTGGTATCCGGGCTGAGCGAAGGCGACCGTGTGGTGGTACAGGGACTTCAGAAGATACATGACGGGCTGGTCGTGAAAGCAGTAGACAGTCAGGGTTAGGGGCCGGTTTGATCGCACGCTACTTCATCGACAGGCCGCATTTTGCAGCCGTGATTGCGATCCTGATGGTTCTGTTCGGCGCGGTCTGTGTGCGCCTGATCCCGATTACCGAATACCCGCATATCACGCCGCCGCAGATCTATGTGGATACGTCTTACCCGGGGGCGGACGCGCAGGTCATTCTTGAATCCGTCGCCACTCCCATCGAAGAGCGTGTGAACGGCATTCCGGGCATGTTATCGCTGTCGTCCAAAAGCTCGAATGACGGCACCTATATGCTGAACGTGTCCTTTGAGCTAGGCACTGACCCCGACGTGGCGGCTGTTGAGGTGCAAAACCGCGTGGCGCTGGCCAGTTCCGAACTGCCCTCGGCCGTATTGCAGCAAGGGGTCGAGGTTACCAAGCGGTCAGGCAACATGATTGTGGTGATCAACCTGACCTCGCCCGATGGATCGCGGGATGAGCTGTTTCTCAGCAATTTCGGTGCTGATTTCCTGCACGACCCGTTGCAGCGATTGCCGGGGGTAGGGACGGTGTCGCAATTCGGTCAGCTGGAATACAGCATGCGGGTCTGGATCAATCCGGTGCGTATGGCCGCGTTGAATATCACCGCGTCCGAGGTTGCCGACGCCATCGAGGATCAGAACGTCATCGCCGCCGCCGGACAGGTCGGGGCTCCGCCATTTGCCGAGGGACGAACCGATTTCCAGTTTAAGCTGCGGGCTGATGGGCTGCTGCGAGATGCCGAGGAATTTGGGCGGATCATTGTCGCCTCGAACCCCGACGGGTCAGTCACGCGGCTTGAGGACATCGCTCGGATCGAGCTGGGCGCGGCCACATATTCCGGGTCGACCAAGCTGAACGGCAAGGACTCGGCCACTATCGCCGTCTATCAGGAAAGCGCCGCCAACGCGCTTGAGATTTCAGACTCGCTGCGCGCCTTGATGAAGGATCTGTCGGCGAAATTTCCCAAGGGCGTGTCGTATGAGATCACCTATGACGTTACTGACGCGGTGCGTGTTTCGATCCGCGATATCATGACGACGCTGGCCCTGACGGCGGGGCTGGTGATTGCGGTGACCTTTCTGTTTCTGGCCAGCCTGCGTGCAACCATCGTACCGGCCATCGCCATCCCGGTGTCGCTGCTGGGTGCTGTGGCGCTGATTTATGCCATCGGGTTCAGCGCCAACATGATCACGCTGTTCGCTTTGGTTCTGGCCATTACCCTAGTGGTGGATGACGCGATCATCATCATCGAGAACGCCGAACGTATCCTACGGGATGAGGGGTTGGACCCGCGTGCGGCGACCCTGAAGGCGATGTCTCAGGTCAACCGGCCGATCGTGGCGACGACCTTTGTTCTGGCGGCCGTGTTCGTGCCGGTGTGCTTCTTTCCCGGCGTGACGGGGACGATCTATTTCCAGTTCGCGCTGACGATCATCTTTGCCTTTGTCCTTTCTGCGGTGAACGCCCTGACGTTGGCACCGGTCTTGTGCGCGATGATGTTGAAAACTGACAGCAAGCCCATCGGTCCGCTGGCGATTGTTCCGGCAGTGATAGTCTGGCTACGGCGCCAATACCTGCGCCTTGTGGCGCTGATGCTGCGTTATATGGCGGTGTCGCTGCTGGTGTTTGCCGGGGCCGTCGGCGTGACGGTATATCTGTTCAAAACTGTGCCCACCGGCCTGATTCCGCAGGAAGACAACGGCGTTCTGATGGCGTCGATGGAACTGCCGGACGGGGCCTCGCTGCAGCGTACGCAGGCCTTCATGGCGCAGGTGGGTAAGCTGATCGAACAGACGCCAGGGGTTGCAGCGGTCACAACGGTCTCGGGTCATTCCATGCTGGCCGGGGGGCGTTCGAATGTGGGCATGGCCATTGTTACGCTCACCCCATGGGATCAACGCACCAGTCCGGATTTGCAGTGGTACGCCATCATGCATGGGCTTGAACGACAGCTGGCGACATTGTCAGAGGGGGTCTCATACGTGTTTCCCTTTCCAACCATTCACGGGTTGGGCTCGACAGGGGGTATCTCGGTCCAACTGCTGGATCTGGGCAAAGGCGACGGGGCACAATTGGATGCGGTAATGAACGGCTTTGTAACCGCCCTGAATGCCGCGCCAGAGTTTTCGCGTGCACATGGCGATTTCTCGGCCCAAAGCCCGCAATACAAGCTGTCCATCGACCGAGACCGTGCCGAGACGCTGGGCGTCAGCGTGGCGGATATCTTTACCGCGTTGCAGGCCAATCTTAGCTCGTACTTCGTGGACAACTTCATACTGGACGAGCGCGTCTATTGGGTGGTGATTTCAGCCGATGCCGAATTCCGTCAGACGCTGGATGACGTGGATAACATCTATGTCAAAAACAGCGCCGGAGACTCGCTGCCCGTGCGCAATTTCGTCAGCAGCGAACCGGTCCTCGCACCGGACACGATCCCGCGCTACAACCTGTTCACGGCCGCCTCGGTCAGTGCGCAATTGGCTGAAGGGGTCAGTTCGGGCGACGGTATCATCGCGATGCAAGCGATTGCCGACAAGACGCTGCCTGATGGGTTTCGGATCGACTGGTCGGGTGTCACCCAGCAAGAGGTGAAGGCACAGGGGCTTGTGCCCTTCATCATGCTGTCGGCGCTGGTCTTGGCTTATCTGTTTCTTGTGGTGCTGTATGAAAGCTGGATTCTGCCGCTGTCGATCATCACGTCGGCGGTCTTTGCCCTGTTGGGCGCGTTGATCCCGCTGGCGGTATTACCGTTCCTGACCAGCAATATCTTTGCGCAGGTGGGGATGGTGCTGCTAATCGGGTTGGCCGCGAAAAAGGCGATCATGGTGGTCGAATTTGCCAATCAGCAACGTGAAAGCGGGGCCAGCATTAAAGACGCGGCCCTGAAGGCGGCTGAAATCCGGTTCCGGCCGGTGACGATGACGGGCCTGTGTTTCATCGTGGGGGTTATGCCTCTGGTTCTGTCCAGCGGGGCAGGGGCGGCGGCGCGGGTCTCGGTGGGGTATCCGGTACTGTTTGGCATGATCCTGGACAGCACGCTGGGTCTGCTTATGATCCCGGTGCTGTATGCGGCATTTCAGACCGTTCGGGAATGGCTGTCTGGGTTGCGAACTGCCAACGAGTAGTTCCCGCAAGACCTGAAAATTGTTGCAGTCTTCCGGGGTTTCTCGGATGCTGAACGGCACGGAAACCGAGGTGGGCCCACGCAAAATGTCGCTGCAAGACCCCTTTACGGATCTTAAAATCGAACGGCAGGACAGCGGGTTTTACAAGGGCTACAACCTGCCGATTGCGCTGGTCAGCAAGATCGCTGTCTCGTTGCTGGTGCTATGGGCGTTGGTCTGGCCGCTGAATGCGAATGAAACGCTGAGGTCGTGGAAATCCGGGCTGCTGAGCGAGTTCAACGTCTTCTACAACCTCTCGGTCGCGTTGTTTGCCTTCTTTCTGTTTGTGGTTGCTCTCCTTCCTGCCACCGGGCGTATGCGGTTGGGGGGTGATGATGAGCGGCCCGTATTTACCAATTTCTCTTGGTTTTCGATGATGTTCGGGGCCGGGCTGGGCGTAGGGCTGATGGTATATGCCACGGCGGAACCGCTGGGCCTGTGGGAATCAAATCCGCTTACCATGTCTGGTGAGGTCGCCCCGAAAAGCGCCGAGGCGATTCAGGGTGCCTATCGCTATACCTTTCTGCATACAGGGTTCCACGCTTGGGCCATCTACGTGGTGACAGGGTTGAGCTTAGCCTATTACGCCTATACCCGTGACATGCCTCTGACGATCAGAACGGCGCTGACGCCGCTGCTGGGCGAGTATTCCAACGGGGTTGCGGGCCACGTGATCGACATTTTGGGGGTGGTGGCGACCATCCTCGGGGTGGCGGTGACCATCGGGTACGGAGTGTCGCAGCTTGTCGACGGCGCCTTCCTGATCACCAGTGCGCAATGGTTGATGGAAGGGGGCATGAAACCCTCGACCGCTGGTCTGATTGCGGCGCTGGCGTTGGTCATGATGATGTCGACCCTTTCGGCAGTGTCCGGCGTGGGGCGAGGGGTGAAATACCTTTCGAACCTCAATCTGATCCTGTCATTGATTCTTCTGGCGGTGTTCATTTTCTTTGGCTCGTTTTCTTTTGCGATCAGGATCTATGGGCAGGCATTGGTGGACTATATCGTCAATTTTTTATCGCTCAGCCTGCAGGCCCATTCCCCGATGTCCCAATCCGAGTATGCCGCAGCCCTGCCACCTGATGCCGCCCCCTTCGTGGCCGAGCTGTTTCCCGGCGCAACTTATGCCTGGGACACGCGTGACAGCTTTTTGGCAGGGTTAAGCGGGGACGTGGCCGACCTGCCTGACACGACAAAGCAGGCCGCCTATGAAGCAGGTACACCGGGGCGGCTATTCAGCTGGCAATCGGGCTGGACGACCTTCTATTGGGCGTGGTGGATTGCCTTTTCCCCTTTTGTCGGTCTGTTTCTGGCCCGCATCTCGCGTGGGCGCACAGTGCGCGAATTCATCCTTGGTGCAGTGGTTGCACCGTCTTTGGTTTGTTTTGCCTGGATGACCATTCTGGGCGGCTCGGCCATTGATCTGGAACTGAACGGAGACGCCGATGGCGCCATTCTCGCGGCCTCGACCACGGCGACGCTGTTTGTGACGCTCAGCGAGATGATCTCGGGACATCTGCTGGTAATCATCAGTTTTATGTGCGTGGTGCTGACCATGACCTTTCTGGTCACGTCAGCGGATTCCGGCATTCTGGTGATGAACACGATTATGTCCGGCGGGGCCGAAAAAACCGGGGTCATGCACCGTGTTTTGTGGGGCGGATTGCTGACGCTGGTGATTGGAACCCTGCTGATGGCCGGGGGCGGCGGGCTTGAGGCATTGACCAATTCCATGATCATTGGTGCGCTGCCTTTTAGCGTGGTCTTGTTGCTGATGTGTGTCTCGCTGGCCAAGGCGATGATCAATGATCTGCGGCGTGCGCGCCACGAAGAAAACGAGACTGAAACCTAATCTTGTCTGAGCGTGACCTTCAGGGGCGCATTAGATTGGATCGACTAGCACCGTCGAGAACACTGACTGATCCTGGGAATGATCTGCGCCTATTTGGTCGAGAAACAGATCGAAAAAGCAGCGCCGTCATGTGTCGGTAGTAACGAGATATCCGCACCATGTGCCCGCAGTGTATTGCGCACGATGGACAGCCCCATACCAGTCCCGCCCTGATCGCGTTTAGTGGTAAAGAACGGATCAAATACCCGCGCTTTATTGCCGGAGGAAATTCCTGGCCCATCATCGCCAAGCCGCAGGATCACTTCGGTATCGTCTTCTGTTGCCGACAGGGTCACAACCTGCGCGCCATGTTCTTGCGCGTTGCCGAGCAATTGGCGCAACACGACCAGCAAGCCATTGGAACCAATCGGGATAATTAGATCGCCGCCGTCAAAACGCATTTCGAGAGTGGGAAAATCGCGGCACAATGCGTCTTGCACCGCGTTCAGACAGGTCACCCCCTCATGACGCGACTCGCGCGCGCGGGCTACCTGACGCATGGCGTCGATCTGCTGTTCCATCTGCACGCCCGCGCCGGCAATCTGGTCCACCAGCCTCAGATTTTCAGCCGATAGCGTGTCATCATCGCGCAGTAATTCCGTCGCTACCCTAAGTGTTGCAACAGGCGTCTTCAACTCATGCGTGACATGGTCCGAGAAACTGCGGATAGTGGTTTCACGGTTGCGCAGGGTTTCGGCCATGTCGATGACGCGCTGGGCGGTGGTGCCAAGCTCCTGAGTGCCAAAACGTGAGGGCGGCGAGAGGGGATCGGCGGGGTGCCGAACAACCTGCGTGGCAAAACGTTCCAGCGCAAAGATCGGTCGCAGCAATAGCCGCACCAACAACCAGCCTAGAACAGCCGTGGCCGCCGTGATGATCACCGCCAGCAAAACGGCGGCATTGCGATAGCCCAGTTCCGGTCCCAGATACCGAAACGCAACCAGCCCGGTCAGGGACAACAGCAATGTGCCGCATAGGGCGCCGCCCAGCACGAAGGCAAGGCTGGGGCGCCACTTGCGCCTCATGCCGCGGTGTCCTGAATGCGGATGCCGACACCATGCACAGTTTCGATCACCCCAGTGCAACCGGCCTGCGCCAGCTTACCTCGCAAGTTGCGTAGATGGCTGTCCAGAGTACGGTCCGAGACTTGCGACAACGCCCCCCAGACCGCCTGTATCAGCTGCGCGCGGGTGTGTACCTGACTGGGACGTTCGACCAGCGTGGCCAGCAAAGTGAACTCGGTCGCGGTCAGCGATATGGCGTTTCCGTCCAACCTGCAGACATGCGCGCCTGGGTCCAGCGTGATCCGTCCATGGGTCAAGGTCGGGCTGGATCGCGACCCGGATGCACGTTTCAGGATCGCGCGCACCCGCGCCACCAGCTCACGCGGGCTGAAGGGTTTGGTGACATAGTCATCTGCGCCCATTTCCAGGCCCAGTATCCGGTCAATCTCATCATCGCGCGCGGTCAGGAACAGGATCGGAACCTCGGATCGGGCGCGGATGCGACGGCAGACCTCGAACCCGTCCATCTCGGGCAGGCCAATATCCAGGACGATCAGATCCGGTGCTTCGCGGGCGGCGTGGGTCACGGCCATCTGGCCATCGCTGGCGGTGATCACCTGAAAGCCGGCGCGTTCCAACGCCAGACCAGCCAGATCGCGCAGGCGGGGATCATCATCAACCAACAGGATTTTCATCGCGCCTCGCCTTTGGGGTTCGCCGTAAGATAGCCATTCACACGTGCGGTGCGAAAGTCCCATTCGCGCCAGTTCGGATGGGTTGGGGCAGGATGCACACAGCTTTGGGCCCAGTCGGGAATGTGCATGATCGGCTGTTTGGCAATCTGGGTAGAAATTGCCTTGGAGGCCGAGTGCCCCAAACCACACAGATAGGTCCAGTCGGTCCGGGTCGCAGTATCCGAATCTGCAGCACGCGACAATGTATCCGCCGCAATCAGCGCAGCGAAATTTATGAACGCACAGATATAGAGGGTTCCCACGCTCAACATAGTGACCCGCAGGATCAACCAGACAGACGAACGCCCCCTTTGCACCTGCCAGGCCACCATGGCCAACCCAATTGCCACCAATCCCATCCAGATCAGCGCGTAGATCCGTAGGTAAGTCAGGCCAAACGCGTCGATATACAAGTCCAACCGGAACGCTGCGGACAAGGTCAGCAAAACGTTCTGTGCCAGCCATACAAGCAACAAGGGTTTCAACGCTGGGCTTTGCCCAAGAAAGGGGCGCGCCGCCAGTGCGAAGGCCCCGGCCAGCAAGGCCGTCATCAGCAGGGGGTAAGCGCCGCGATGGGCATATGTGGCGTGGCTCATACCTTCGGGCAGGGCGGCGGCGCCGAACAGGATCGAGATGTCCATGACGCTCTGCGCCGCCAGCATGAGGTTGAACAGAACCAATGCCCTGAAAACCGATCCGGCGTTCAACAGGCGTGACATGTTCCAGCTTAGGGTGGGGGCTGCCATAGGCACATCCGGCGCGGGGGCTGTCAGGAACGGCCAGATCAACAAGGCCAGTCCGCCCCAGAACGCGATCCGGCGGATCAGCACAAACAGGTCGAAATCGACCTTAAGCACTCGGACCAAAGCATGTTCCAACACCGGATTAGCACTGATCAGCAACGCCCCAAGCACGAAGAAGCCACCCAACGGAAAGGCCCAGTTGTGGATGAATACATGAACTATTGAACGGCCGGTTTCGCCATGTGCTACCGGTTTACGGCGCCATCCCCGAACGTGCGCTGCGCATTCCTTGAGCCCTGCAGTCGGAACCCTTTTGATCAGGCGCAAGACTCCACCGGCCAGCCAGGGAAAGAGCTTGCGGTATTTGACCTCTGGTGGGATTTGCAACAACACGATCGCGCTGAGCAGCCCCGCGATCAGGAAGGTCACCGACAAAAGCTGGACATGTTCTATCAAGGGCAGGGTGCCCAGCATCAACACAACTGCGGGCACCAGTAGTTTTGAGCGGGCGTGCTTGTTCACCCAGATGGCAGCAAAGATGCACCAAGCGAAAAGGGCCAGTGAGAGCCCGGGTTTGTGGCCCCAGAACAGTAGATCGCCCAGCAGAACAAGCAGGATCAGTGCAGTAATCCGCGGAAACCTTCGGACGCCGTCCAGCACGTTTCCCGGGGTCGCAGGCGGGGGCGTTGGGTCAACCGACGTGCCACTTTCACTGGCCAGCCACCAGCCATCATGGGCAAGTGAGCGGGGCACCCCCCGGATTATAAGTTCATTGGGCATATCAGCCTCCTGCTTGAGTTTCCTCAAGATTGCAGGGGCAGATCGCAGAACCTTTGCAGCAGTTGTGCAGAATTCGTGCAGATTGGCCCGGACCTACGGGCCCGGCAAGGGGTGTTTGGCAGGTTAGTGCAGCGCGCCGTGATCCCTAAGTTCTCCGGCAAATCGGCAGCTGCGAACGGCCTCGGGCGTGGTGGAATACTGCGCCCTGAAAGCCCGCCCCAGGGCAGAAGCTGATGAAAACCCGGTTGCTGTTGAAATCTCAAGCTGTGGCATGTCGGTATAGCGCAGCAAGCTGTAGGCGCGCTCAAGCCGCAGCTCGCGATAGGTGGTCAGCAATTTGACACCGGTCTTGTTCAGAAACCGCCGCTGCAATTGACGGGTCGAGGCCCCAAGCGCCTGCGACAGGTCCGAAATTTTCAGCGGGTCTTCGACATTGTTTAGCATCTTTTCGATCACCTGCCGGACCATCGGATCAGCCCCGGACCGTTGGATCAGGCGATTGGCCAACTGGCTTGCACAGCCGCGTTTTGGTTCGGTCAGGCCAATGTAGCCTCGTAGACTTTCGGCTAGATGTTCACCGTGGTCCAATGCTACGAATTCCGCCAGCAGGCGCAGGGCGCTCAGTTTGGTCGCGGCACTGTGTACCCGCCCATCGGGTGATTTGTGCGTGGGTTTGCGACAGTCGGCAAGCCCGATCTCCTGCGCTGCGGCCGAGAAATTCGGATGGATGGCGGCGAGGGGCTCATCAGTCTTCGCGCTGTGCGCCAGCAGCAGAGCAGCCCCCCCGACCAGAATGGAGCGTGACGCCAGATTCAGTATCTGCGCAACGCGGGTCTTGTCCTGTCTGGCGCAGTGCCAGGGTTTGTGAATGTCGCCCCAAAAAATCGCAGTGCGACCCGCCCAATACAGGGGGTCGCCAGTAAAGGCATCGGATGTATTCCGAATGGTGACGGCGTAGGTGTGATCTTCGACAAGATCATTCAGAGCATGAAAAAACTCGGTAACCATTTCGGCCGAACCTTCGGCCTCGGGATCGCTTAGAAAAACGTCGATACTTCGCAGCCGTTCAGAGGCCGTTCGGGCCAACTGTACGTGGTTGTTGCCGAGGACATAGTGTTTCATTTCTCCTCCCCCTGCCTGATTTGGCTGCGTTGTTTTGGTCGGTGGACCCCCCGCCTTTTGGCGGGGGGTGTGATTTACTCAGCTGCGTCGAGGTATGCGTCCATTGGTGGGCATGTGCAGACGAGGTTTCGGTCGCCATATGCGTTGTCGACGCGGTTGACGGGGGACCAGTATTTGTCGACGCCCATGGAGC
>NZ_JBQFPY010000008.1:0-212968 GCF_056536625.1 Ruegeria sp. CJ9 | reverse complement strand
AACCCCGGCATTGGCGAAGGCCTGCAAAACACGAGCATCGGTATTGCCCGGCCCCGGACCAGCAGCCAGTGTCTCGGGGATCTCAAGCGTGGGATAAATCTGAAAAGTCATCGTCTGACACTCTCGGCTGTTGACCGGGCGCTGCGGCCCGTCGTGTTTCATTGCCGAATAGAAAACGCGGCCTTGTCTTACGACACAACGTAACTTACTACTGCTTTAGGATGGCTAAAAGTATGGGCTAAAACCCACCCACAATGGTAAAAATACCGCAGTATACCAAATTTCTACCTACCCAACCGGGTGGTATTTAGCAAAAATAAGGTAGTAATAGATGGTTGATGCCTCAGGAGTGCCGATTGATGTCATGCTGGCGGATAGCAATCCGCTGGTCCTGCCCGCCATGTCCGAAGTTTCCGAACGCGACCCCCGATTCTCGCTGGTGGCGACATCTGCCACGGCAGAAGGGTTTCTTGGGACTGTTATGCGGATTCCCGTTTAGTTCGGCCTGATCGACTGGAATCTGCCTGTGCTGGGGGCAGCCAAACTGATCGAAGTGCTGCGCGAACAGGCCAACGCCCCGCGGCTTGTGGTCTATAGCGATGCGACGGGTGATAGACCGCGTCTGACGATGCAGGCCAGGGCCGCAGGGTTTGCCGCCCGGTCCGGCGAGGTCGAAGGCCTGCTGGAAACCTGTGCCAATTTGGCGGCAGGTAAGATGGTATTTCCGTTTATCGACGTACGAAAAATGCAGCAGGACCCGATTCAAAGCCTGTCTCGTAAAGAGCGCGTCATCCTTGAAGCGTTGGCACAAGGAATGTCGCAGTAGGATTTGCCAAAAGAGCTGCAGATTTCGACTAACACCATCAAGTTTCACCTGTCGAATATCTATGAAAAACTTGGGGTGAAAAACAGAACACAAGCCATTACCCAGTTCTATTTATCCCGGATCGCCCGAGAATAAGTCGGCTCGGGCCAGTCATTCATCAATTTCGGGCTTTCATGCAGATCGCGCAAAGACCTGACATCGCGGGCATGAACGGTTAACTTTACGTGCGTTCAACAATAGACACAGCAAGAGGGTCAATTGCGTTCCTTCGTCGCCATATCACTCAACCATGAGGCGAAGGTGGCTCTTGCGCCGCTACAACGCGCGTTACCCGCGGGCAGGCCGGTGCCACCTGAGAACCTGCATCTGACGCTGGCATTTCTGGATGATCAGCCCGAACAGGTATTGGAGGCTTTGCATGACGAGCTTTTGGCGCTTTCCTCTGCACCTTTTCACATCACGTTTTTTGGCATCGAGTGTTTCGGGCGTGCATTGGCAATTGGGGTTAAGGACAGCGCGCCACTTGTTGCGCTGCATCGCAAGATACAGATCGCAACACGGCGTGCCGGAATTGTGTTGCCCCGCCGACGTTTTCGCCCACATGTAACGATCGCGCGGCTTAAACACGAACGTCATCAGGCGGCTCACATTCCCCACGATTGGACGGTGAATACGTTGCCAGAGATGCTTGTGACCGGCTTTACCCTATACGAATCCACTCTTCGTCCGGAAGGCGCCCGTCATGTCGCCTTGGCACATTTCACGTTTTAATAGGGCTGCTGTCTCACCTTAGGTGGTTTACCTGTTCAAACCGTGTGACAGCCTATTGGCGCATTAAAAATGTTGCATTTAGGCAATACGGTTCACGAAACTGTTAATAGGTGAATTTTAGGAAATTAATCTCCTTTAGCTTGCGCGTATTCTGCCCGAAATGGTGATGGGGAAATGCCGAATTGCAGGTAACTGTTTTTCGGGACTTTACCCGATTGCCATGTGTTCTGACTATGTCGGTTGCGAGGTTCGAGGGTGACAATGAAATCAAATCTGCTGCTCGCGATTTCATTTTTTGTTTTGATTTCAAACCCATTGCTTGCTGCGCCAACAGCCGCTTCCAAAGTTGGCGACACAGTCACCAACCCTGTGACTGGTCTGGATACGACCGTAAGCGCGCTAATTGTGGATCCGGCCTCGACGCCAACAGCGGGTACAACCGCTTTTGTGGAAACGGCTGACGGATATGTTTTTCTCGTTAAAAGTGCGGGCGACACAATCTATAATTCGGACAATCCACCGCTTGCATTTGATATTGTCTCCATTAGCGGAACAACGGCGCAGATCAGCAATTCCGGGGCGACCGGTACATCCAGCCTGTCGACGCAATTGACGCTGTCCCAGTACAACAGCAACTTCAACAGCTCGGACACTCCGGGTACCGTCACACCGCCAGTGAATGTCTCTGGGCCCAACGGAGTAAATCAAGTTGTATACGGACAGAATGGCAGCAACGGACGGGACGGCGCCTTGGTCGTTCCGCCAAGATCGGGCGGTGATGGTGATGATGGCCCAACGCAGACAAAATCTCTGTCCAGCGATGTCAACGCCACCAGCAACGTCGGCTGGGAGATCGGCAGCGTCGGGGGCGACGGCGGCAACGGGGGCGACTCGTATCTGAGTTTCTGGGATGGGCGCGACGGCGGTGATGGTGGCAAAGGTGGCACAGTCACCGCAACGCAAAACTCCAGCAGCACAATCCAAACATCAGGCTCCGATAACGACGGCATATTTGCATTTAGCCGTAGCGGTGAAGCGGGTAATGGCGGCAGCGGTTTCGCGGCACCGGGCGGTGGTACCGGTGGGCATTCAGCCGATGGGGGCAATGTCACAGTCAACCAGAGCGGGTCGATTTCAACGACCGGAGACTCGGCCGATGGCATCTATGCTCTGAGTGTATCGAACAATGGTGGCAATGGTGGCTCGCAATGGGGGTTGGTCGGCGCATCAGGTGACGGCGGCTATGGTGGCAGTGGTGGTACGGTCACAGTCAACACAACATCAAGCGGCAGCATTTTGACGACAGGAGATTACGCCAACGGGATTTATGCCCAGTCCATCGGCGGGTCCGGTGGCTCGGCCGGTACCAGTGGCAACTTGCTGGTTTCATTGATCGGTGGCGCAGATAATGGCGGCAATGGCGGCGCGGTTTCGGTCTCGCATGGCGGGGCGATTGAGACGCAAGGGGATTTCGCGCGCGGAATCGTCGCCCAATCCATTGGCGGCGGTGGCGGTTCGGGGGGCACTGCAGGGGGGCTGGTTGCATTGTCTCTGGGCGGGGTCGGATCAAACGGCGGTAGCGGAGACACTGTGACCGTCACAGTCCAGGGCAGCGGCAGCATTCTGACGTCAGGCGAAGGCTCTGACGGGGTTATGGCTCAGTCCATCGGTGGCAGCGGTGGCACGGGCGCGAATTCCTATGGTTTGGTAGCCATTGGTGGCACCGGGTCGCGGGGTGGCACGGGCGCAGCAGTCAGCGTCAGCAATTACGGGAGCATCGTAACGGGCGGCGACGGCGCGCGCGGCATCATCGCGCAATCCATCGGCGGTGGCGGCGGGGACGGCGGATCGTCTGGCGGCATGGTTTCGGTCGGCGGCAATGGTAATGGCGGTGGCAGCGGTTCGACCGTGACGATCGTGAACGACGGCATCATTACCACGACCGGAGACGACGCGATGGGCGTTCTGGCCCAATCCATCGGCGGCGGTGGCGGCAACGGTGGCTCGTCCGGGTCTGTTGGTGCATTTGTCGGCGTGGCCATCGGTGGTGATGGCGGGGCAGGTGGCACCGGCGGAGACGTTGATGTGACCCTGTCCAACACCGACGGTAGCCAGCCTTCGGCGATCCAAACCTCTGGCGACCGCTCGGCAGGTGTGTTTGCCCAATCCGTAGGTGGCGGTGGCGGTAATGGCGGCGGTGCTGTTTCGGTGGCCGTCGGGGCCTTTGGTGCGGCATCAGTTTCGGTCGGCGGATCGGCAGGTAATGGTGGTGACGGTGGCGACGTCACGCTAAGCGGCAGCGGCTCAGCTTCGGTGCAAACCGGAGGAGAGGATTCCGTCGGTGTCATGCTGCAATCGGTTGGCGGTGGCGGCGGCAACGGTGGCTATGCTGTCTCGGTTGCGGTGTCCGGCGGCCCGGTTTCTGGATCTTTGGCAGTTGGTGTCGGCGGTGATGGCGGCACGGGTGGCAAAGGCGGAGACGTAACGGTCGGCCAGTTCAATGGCAGCGGGGTTGCGACGGTCGCAGGGTTCGAGGGCACTGTTGTCACCACTGGAAATCGCTCAACAGGGATGCTTTTCCAATCCGTTGGTGGCGGTGGCGGCAATGGCGGTCTGGCGGTTGCAGCAACCGGCGGTGCTTCGGCACTGTTTTCCGGCAATGTTTCCGTCGGGATCGGCGGGCAGGCGGGCAGCGCCGGCAATGGTGGGACCGTTCAAGTCTATACCAATGCGGACGTTACCACGACGGGCACGAACTCCAGCGCGATCATCGCGCAATCCGTCGGCGGCGGCGGTGGCAATGGCGGCGGCAGCATCGCCGCCGGGGTCAGTGCCAGTGGTGTTGCTGCGATTGGCATCAATGTCGGCGTCGGCGGTAACGGTGGCGGTGCCGGAACCGGAGGCGATGTGACTCTGGTTGCGGGCGGCACGTCGATTGAGACCAGCGGCGCGTTTTCCAGCGGCGTTGTGGCGCAATCCGTCGGTGGCGGTGGCGGCAATGGCGGTTATGCCATCGGTGCCAGTGCCGATATCGGCGGTGCTGCGGCGGGGTCGGTCAGCGTTGGTCTTGGCGGTAAATCCGGCGGTGGCGGGGCAGGGGGAACCGTAACGGCCACTGTCGACGCCAATGTCACCACACGCGGAGACGATTCCGGTGCTGTGGTCGTGCAATCCATCGGTGGCGGCGGTGGCAATGGTGGTTTCAGTGTTGCGGCGGGTCTTGCCGCCGGGGGTGCTGGTGCCGGAACCATCGGTGTGGGCCTTGGCGGTGACGGCGGCAGTGGTGGCGTTGGCGGAACTGTCACGGGCGTTCGCGTCAATGGGGATGTTAGAACCGAAGGCTTGCGGTCCACAGGTGTAGTGGTTCAATCCATTGGTGGTGGCGGTGGCAATGGTGGCTTTAACGTCACCGCAGGAGTCGCCGCTGCGGGTGCTGGTGCCGGGTCAATCGGCGTCGGGCTGGGCGGAAACGGAGCGACCGGCGGCGACGGCGGCGTGGTCGAGGCTCAGGTTGCTGGGAACGTCACAACTCTGTCCGACAATTCAAGTGGTGTTGTGTTCCAATCCATTGGCGGCGGCGGCGGTAATGGCGGGTTCAACGTAACGGCCGGGGTCGCGGGGGCTGGCGCGGGTGGCGGTGCTGTCACAGTTGGCCTTGGCGGCGGTGGCTCGGGCGGCGGGATTGGAAAATCGGTCGCTGGCACAGTCTCCGGCACCGTCAGCACAGGCGGAGCGGATTCGACTGCTGTTCTGGCACAGTCCGTCGGCGGCGGCGGTGGCAACGGCGGGTTCAACGTCAGCGCTTCGCTCGCAGGTGCAGGGGTTGGTAGCGGCGCTGTCAGCGTCGGCCTGGGCGGCGATGGCGGCAGTGGTGCAGTGGGTGGAACGGTCAACCTGACCACGACGAATTCTATTGTGACCGCCGGAGACCGGTCGTCTGGCGTTGTTGCACAATCCATCGGCGGCGGTGGCGGCAATGGGGGCTTCAATATCTCTGGTACTGGCGCGGGCGCGGGTGTCGGCTCTGGCGCGGTTAGCGTTGGGCTGGGTGGCTCGGGCGATGGTGGCGGTGATGGTGGAGCAGTCACGTTGACCTCAAACGGAACGATCCTGACGCAGGGCGATTCAGCCACAGCCTTTCTGGCGCAATCGATTGGCGGCGGCGGCGGCAACGGCGGCTTTAACGTCAGTGCGGCGGTTCAGGGATCGGGCACAGCGGGGGGCGGAGTATCCGTTGGCCTGGGCGGCGACGGCGCAGGTGGCGGAGATGGCAACACCGTCATCGCCACATCCAACAATGCAGTTGAAACACGCGGTGACCAGTCCTCGGGCGTTGTGGCGCAATCGATTGGCGGTGGCGGCGGCAATGGCGGGTTCAATGTTGCTCCGGTCCTGTCGGGCGCGGGCACGGCCAGCGGCGCGGTCAGCGTCGGGCTTGGCGGGTCGGGTGATACCGGCGGGCAGGGTGGCAACGTCACCTTGACCTCGAACGGAACCATTCTGACAGACGGGTTTGCCTCAAGCGGACTCGTCGCGCAGTCCATCGGTGGTGGCGGCGGCAATGGTGGGTTCAATGTGTCCCCCACAGTCTCGGGTGCAGGTACGGGCGCGGGCTCAGTCTCGGTTGGGCTGGGCGGTTCGGGTGCGGGTGGGGGTGACGGTAGCCAGGTTACCGCCAGCACAACGGCAAATGTGGTCACCAAGGGCGACGCCTCGGTTGGTATTCTGGCACAATCTGTCGGCGGCGGCGGTGGCAATGGTGGTTTTAACGTATCGCCAGCTTTGGCGGGCGCAGGCACCGGGTCAGGAGCGATCAGCGTTGGTCTGGGCGGCTCGGGTGGCAGCGGTGGCACGGGTGGCATCGTGGGTCTGATCGTCGCAAATAATGTTCAGACCGAAGGCGCGCAGTCCAGCGCAGTTGTTGCGCAATCCATTGGCGGCGGCGGCGGCAATGGCGGGTTCAATGTCTCGGCATCCGTGGGCGGTGCAGGTACAGGCTCCGGCGCGGCGGCTGTAGGTCTGGGTGGCCGCGGGACAGGTGGCGGCGATGCCTCGGCTGTTACGGCAAATGTCACGGGCAATCTGATTACGTTGGGTGACACTTCGACAGGATTGCTAGCGCAGTCCGTCGGCGGCGGCGGCGGTAATGGGGGCCTGAACGTCTCGGTTGCGGTTGCTGCGGCAGGCACGGGATCGGGCGGTGCCTCGGTGGGTCTCGGCGGCGCGTCCGGTACGGGCGGTGTCGGCGGCACCGCCGAAGCCTCGCTAACCGGTGATGTATCGACCCAAGGGAGCGAGTCCGGCGGCGTCATCGTCCAAAGCCTTGGCGGCGGCGGTGGCAATGGCGGTATGAATGTCTCCGCCACAGTCACGGTTGCCGGAACCGGCAGCGGTGGTGCCTCGGTCGGGCTTGGCGGCAGCGGTGGCGATGGTGGCAACGCCAACACGGCGAGCGGTACGGTTGTTGGAAACGTCACCACGGCTGGCGATAATTCAGGCGGCGTTCTGGTGCAGTCCGCGGCAGGCGGCGGCGGTAACGGAGGGCTGAATGTCTCGGCCGCCGTGAACTTTTCGGGTACTGGCGGTGGTGCTGTTGGCGTTGGCATTGGCGGGTCCGGCGGGGATGGTGGCAATGCAAGTTCAGCCACCGGCTCGGTCACCGGTGATGTCACCACGGGCGGCGAAAACGCAACCGGTGTTCTGGTGCAATCCGTCGGTGGCGGCGGTGGCAATGGCGGCGTCAACATCTCGGGGGCGCTTAGCATTGCGCGGACAGGTTCCGGCGCGGCGGGGATCGGTGTTGGTGGTTTTGGCGGCAGCGGAGGCACCAGCGGCGTGGTCGACAACACCTTTGTGGGCAACGTCAGCACCTCGGGCGCGCGCTCGGCTGGCGTCATGGCGCAAAGCCTGGGCGGTGGCGGTGGTAATGGGGCCACGAATATTTCCGGCGCGATTTCTCTGGCCAGCAATTTCTCGGGCGGTCTTGGGATCGGCGTTGGCGGATTCGGCGGAGACGGCGGCACAGCGGACAACGTCACCCAGCAAGTCACCGGCAATGTCACCACGGCTGGCGATGACTCAGTCGGTATTCTGACACAAAGCCTTGGCGGGGGCGGTGGTAACGGCGGCACCAACATCTCGGCGGCCTTGTCCTTGTCCCGCTCGACCAATGCGGCCGTAGGCATTGGCGTCGGCGGGTTCGGCGGTGGCGGCGCGGATGCCGGTGCGCTGGTTCAATCGACCGTTACAGGAGGGGTTCTGACTGCTGGCGATCGCAGCACGGCCATTCTGACACAAAGCCTTGGCGGCGGTGGTGGCAATGGCGGCACGAACATCTCGGCCACGCTGGGTATCACCCAGCAAAACGGCGGTTCGGTCAGCCTGGGCGTGGGCGGCTTTGGCGGCGGGGCTGGCAATGCTGGCGACGTTATCAGCACCCTGCGTTCCAGTACGGACAGTAGTGGCACAACTTCGGTGGTCACGACGGGCGTCGACAGCATCGGTGTGATGGCGCAATCCGTTGGTGGCGGCGGCGGTAATGGCGGTCTGAATGTTTCGGGCGCGGTGAACCTGACGGGCAAATCCGGTGCAGCGGTCGCATTGGGCCTTGGTGGCTTTGGTGGCGGTGGCGGTGATGCCGGTACGGTAACGCTGGACGTTCAAAGCGACGTAGTGACCGCAGGCGACGGGGCGCATGGTATCTTCGCCCAAAGCCTTGGCGGCGGTGGCGGTACCGGCGGTGTGAATATCTCGGGCTCATTGGCGCTGACCAAACCGTCGGGGTCTGACACGATCTTTTCCGTTGCAGCGGGCGTGGGTGGATTTGGTGGATCAGGCGGCGACGCAAGTGATGTCGACCTGGATTACACCGGCAACGTGCAGGCGGTGCCGATGGTGCTGCAATCCGACGGAACTTTCGCCGTCGATGAAAGCAAAGGCGCCAGCGGAATTATCGCGCAATCGCTGGGCGGCGGCGGTGGTCATGGCGGCACCAATGTCTCTGGCGGAATCGCGATCAGCGGCAAACCAGGGGCGGGGCAAACGGATAGCAGCAAATCCTATGCAGTCGTTGTCGGGGTCGGCGGCTTTGGCGGGGGTGGCGGCAATGCCGGGAACGTAGACGTAAACATTGGCTCCGGCAGCACGATCATGGCGCATGGCACCGGCCAATCCGGTCTGCTGGCGCAATCCGTTGGCGGTGGCGGTGGCAATGGCGGTTTGAACGTGTCGGGCGGGATCGTGTCCGACAGCTCGCTGATCGTGGGTGTTGGGGGGTTCGCAGGAAACGGTGGCCAGGCGGGCGATGTCACAGTCACGTCGCAGGCGGATATCACGGTCACGACGGACCCGGACGATATTTCGATCCCTGACACCACAACTTTTGAAGACAAGTTGCGCGATTTCCTGGGCGATACCATCGTGGATCAGACCGAAGAGCTGGCCTCGACCTATGGGTTGGAGCGTCTGTTCATCGACATGGGGGTCTTCAACGAAGAAAAGCCGGATACCGATGGCTCGGCCGGTTTGATGGCGCAATCCATCGGCGGCGGCGGTGGCAATGGTGGCCTGAACGTGTCGGGCGGGATTGCGCTGAGCAAGGATGGCAAGATCCCCTCGGTCACATTTGGTGTCGGTGGTTTCGGCGGCAATGGCAATGTCTCGGGCGATGTGACCGTGGATCATGCCGGATCGGTTGCCGTTGCGGGCAATTGGAAGCACGGCGTTCTGGCCCAGTCCATCGCGGGCGGCGGCGGTAACGGCGCGCTGAATGTGACCGGGCAGCTGAACTATGGCGATTCCAACAATTCCGACGGCAAAACCGACCTGAGCATCGTTGGTGGTCTGGGCGGTCATGGCGGCACCGGCGCAGATGCGGGCAACGTCGTTGTTACGCAAACCGGCAATATATCGACCAATGGCTATCACGCGCGTGGCATCTTTGCCCAAAGCATCGGCGGTGGTGGCGGTACTGGCGGGATCAACGCGACCTTTGTCGGCACCAAGGACAGTTCACCCATTGCCATGGGCATCGGCGGCTTTGGTGGCGGCGGTGGTGACGCTGGGGACGTGACCGTCATGAGTGGAACCGCCCTAGCGGCAGCAGGCACCATCACGACAGACGGTGTCGGCGCGCACGGGATCGAAGCTTCCAGCATCGGCGGCGGTGGCGGCGACGCCGGGGTCAACGCGGTTGTGGGTATCAGCAAGACCAACGGCAGTCAGAGCAACGGCGGCACGGGCGATTCAACCGACCGCAAGACACCAACCAACACGGGTGTGGATGACTCGGTAATTGCCAATTACAACAACGTGCTGGATGAGCTTGAAGGCAAAGTTAATCCAGCGGATTCTTCTGGCAACAAAACCGGCATGTCAGCTGTGGTTGCCATTGGCGGTGATGCCGGAACCGCTGGGGATGGTGGGACGGTCGATATTGACCATTACGGCGATATTCTCACGAAACAAGACAGTAGCCATGGGGTATTCGGCCAATCGATTGGCGGCGGCGGCGGTAACGCAGCCCTGAACCTGGCCTTTGCCTATGAACTTGCCTCGGACCAAACCAACAAGGGTTTTGGCCTGGCCGTTGGCGGCGGGACAGGTCAGGGCGGCATCGGTGGGACAGTCGACGTGCGCAATACCGGCGACATCACAACGCTCGGTGCGGATTCCCATGGGCTGTTCGCTCAATCCGTTGGTGGCGGTGGCGGCAACGCGGGCTATAACTCGGCCTCGACCTCGGTGGATGGCGGCAACGTCAACATTCAGATCGGCCGGACCGGCGGTACCGGCGGCAGTGGCGGTGATGTTTATGCCAGCTCGGACGGTATCATCAGCACTGCGGGCGACCGATCTTACGGGTTCTTTGCCCAATCTATTGGCAACGGCGGCGGCAATTCTTCGTCAACCTCGGTCAGCATTGGCACGCCAAAGACCGGCGACAGCAAGGGTAACAAGGCCAGCGTGTCGGTTGGTTTGGCGGGCGGCACTGGTGGTGCGGCAGGTAACGTGACCTCTGTGGTCGCGGGTATCGTGGTCACCCAGGGCGACGATGCCCATGCGGTTTTCGCGCAATCCGTGGGCGGCGGCGGCGGTAATGGCGGCAAGGCCAGCAACTCGGCCGGTGGTGGCATTTCGGCATCACTGTCCATCGGTGGCACCGGTGGCTCTGGCGGCGTAGGTGGCACGGTCGATGTCACCAATACCGCACGGATCGCAACGTTGGGGGAACGCTCAATCGGGTTGCTGGCGCAATCGGTCGGCGGTGCAGGTGGCACCGGCGGCATGGTGCAGGCAGGTCAAGGAAACCTTGATACGATCAAATCCTTCGTTAACCCATCAACCGTGGGGACGGCAGCCTCGATCAACATCGGAGGCACTGGCGGGGACGGCATGACGTCGGACATTGTGACCGTTGTGAATGACGGCATGATCACCACGGCGGGCACGATGGCGCACGGCATCTATGCGCAATCCGTCGGCGGCGGAGGCGGCATGGGTGGCCTGGTGGAAAACCGCATCATCAACCTGCGCAAAGAGATCGGCAACACAGCGACAATTTCGATTGGCGGCAATGGCGGCACCGGTGCGATGTCTGCGGCAGTGTCGGTCACTAACCGCGATGTCATCGCAACAACAGGTGACAAGTCTATCGGTATTTATGCGCAATCCGTTGGCGGTGGCGGAGGCGACGCGCAACAGGTACGCAACATCATCTTGGGCCGATCCTCGGAAGGATCAACGACAAACGCCATTCTGATCGGCGGAACTGGTGGCACTGGCGGCGCGGGCAGCACGGTAACCGTAGTAAACGAAACCGATGCCACGATCCTGACCGATGGTACGGAAAGTCACGGGATCTTTGCCCAGTCCATCGGTGGCGGCGGCGGTAATGGCGGCTCGACCATCTCGGTTGACGGGCGCTATGGCGGGGCCGAGGCCACTACGCGGCGGGCGCTGCAATTTGGTCTGGGCGGATCAGGCGGTACGGGTGGCACGGGCGGCAATGTCGCGGTGACCAATGCCGGTACGATCGTGACAACGGGTGCCGGTGCGCATGGTATCTTTGCCCAATCCGTCGGCGGCGGCGGTGGCAATGGCGGCAGCTCAATCACGGGGACATTGCGGCTAAAGACCGGGGACAGCAGCTCTCCGACCGCGCAGCTGAATATCGGCGGATCGGGCGGCAGCGGCAATGTTGCCGGCAACGTGGTCGTCACCAACACCGGAGACGTTCAAGTGGATGGCACAGGCGCCTACGGCATCTTTGCACAATCTGTCGGTGGCGGCGGCGGCAATGGCGGTCTGGCCGTTGCGATGGACGTGAACGACCTTAAGAACACAATGACGGGCAAATCCTATTCGAAGATCGCCATTGGCGGATCAGGCGGATCGGGTTCTGATGGAGGAGACGTCACGGTCAACCACACTGGCACAATTGTTGTGAATGCCGAAAACGGGTTTGGCATCTATGCCCAATCCGTTGGCGGCGGCGGCGGCAACGCGGGTTATTCGGTGTCGTCCCCGCTGGTCTCGGTGCTGGATTACACAATCTCGCAGGCGCTGGGGGCTCGGGAGGGATCCACCGGTTCGGTGGGCACTGTAACTGTCAATTCGACCGGAGATATTCTGGTCAATGGCGTGGGCAGCGAAGCGGTCTTTGTCCAATCGGTGAATGGCGGCGGCGGCAATACTGATGCCTCTGTCGATTTCACCACCACGACCGCTGGCGCGACCGGCTCGGTCGTCAGCAGCGATATCGCCCTTGGTGGCGATGACGTGTCGGGTATGGCGGGCAACCAGATCACGCAGGCCCATAACGGTAACATTGCCACCACAAGCGATCGCTCGACCGGCCTGATGCTTCAGAGTGTCGGTGGCGGCGGCGGTACATCCGCGACCACGGTGGATGTTCAAGACGGTGACGCTATCGACATCACCGCACGTCTGGGTGCGATTGACACGGACGACGCTGGCGGCGGAGACGTGGACGGAAGCCGGACCGGTGATGTTGGCACCGATGGCGCGTTCTCATCGGCCGGTGCGGCGCAATCCATCGGCGGCGGCGGCGGTAAGCTTGTGCTGAACAGCAATACGGATGGCGAAGCCGGGATCCAAAAGGCCGCGTCTGTGATCCTGGGTTCTGATCCCAGCTTCAACAACGATGGCGGCGATATCGACCTTTTGCTGGACGGCAACGTGTTCACAAGTGGTGACCGATCCTTTGGCCAAAGCGTTCAGAGTATCGGTGCCGGTGGGGGCGAAGTTGTCATCTCGGGTCTTGGGCGTGCGGATGTAACGCTGGGCGCGCAAGACGATTCAACCGGTGACGGTGGTGATGTCGGCTTTGCAAATATCGGGGACATGACTACCAGTGGAACTGGATCGCACGGGTTCGTCATCCAAAGTATCGGTGGCGGCGGCGGTCTCGTTTCAACCGATATGGAGGCCAGCCGGATCACGGTAAACCTGTCTGCTGCAAATGGCGGTGATGGCGGCGATATCGGATTCTCGCAATCCGGCAACATCGTCACGACGGGCGAAAATGCGATTGGTGTTGTGGCGCAGTCGCTTGGCGGCGGCGGTGGCATGGTGGACTCGGTCTATCGCGGGGCTGCCGGTGGTGCGGGCTCTGGTGGCGCCATCGACATGACGCTTGATGGTAACATCCTGTCGGTGGGCGAGGGCGGCATCGGCGTCTTGGCACAATCCGAGGGGCGCGATGGCGCAGACGCGATCACACTTGGCTTTGACGGCGTCGTCATGGGCGGCACTGGTGAGGCGGGGTCAGTCGCATCAATCGTTGTGGACGGCGGCACCGACAATGTGCTGACCCTGTCTAAAGATACCCTGTTGATCGCCGGCAACGATCAATTGGTGAATGGGGGCGACGGCAACGAACAAATCTCGCTTGCGGGTACGGCCCTTGGCAACATGGATCTTGGCGCAGGCACTAACGGCTTTACCGTCGAAGACGGCGCGGACTTCTATGCGTTGGATACGGTCAATCTGGGTGCTGACGGCTTCATGCAGGTGAACGGTGATTTTGTACTGGGGGCCAATCTGGGTCTGGACGGAGATTTGACGGCGACGGTTGCGGCCAGTGACTTTACCTTCAGCGGCAATGTCAGCCAGACATTGAACCTGACCGGAAGCCTGGCCTTTGGAGCAACGGCAACGTCAACCTTCGACGTGTATTTCCTGACCTCTGGGGCATCGGGTGGCAACAGCGACCTGGTTAATGCCACCGGTAATGCCACCATGGGCGGTACGCTGGTGCCACTGCTGAATACGCTGGAAAGGGCCTTGCCGCTTGTCATCATCAATCCTGATGGAACCGCCGCAGACGCGGGCACACTGATCGAAGACACTGTGGTGCTGGATTATTCCATCGGCCTGAACGGCTCCACCTCTGACGGCAGTTCGGTCGACCTGGTGATCACGCCGGATTATTCGACCCCCGGCATGAACGCCAATCAGGCGGCCATCGGGGATTACATCAACCAAGTTCTGAACGGGCAGGGATCGGCTGCCCAAGGCCAACTGTTCGCCTTGATCGGCAACATGCAGTCCGAGGCCGATGTCATCGCCGCAATCGAAAGCCTGTCGACTGCCGACTATGCCGCCGATGCCGTGGATGCGCTTTATGGCACCCGGGTATTTGCGGACACACTGCACAATTGCGAACGGTTTACCGATTACCAGTTCGGGGATGACCCGCGCAATTGTGTCTGGTTCTCAGGCGGGCGGTCTTTTTATGACCGCGATCAGACCGGCATGTACGAAGAGCTGGACATCAACGACACCAACCTGTCGGCTGGTGTCCGTCTGCCGGTTGGGGATGAGCTATTCGCTGGGTTCGCGGTAGGCTATGACGAGATGAGCCTACGGAACGGGTCGAATTACAATGCAACGGGTGATCGGTTCAATCTGGGTGCCTCGCTGACCAAATACACCGGCGCGTGGGAGTTTGCAGCCCAGCTGTCGGCCGGTTGGTCAGACTATGATACGCTCAGCGCGGGCGGGATCAGTGGCGTGTTGCCCAACGGTCAAATCGTAAGCACCGTTGGTGTCAGCGAGATCAAGCACAAGATGAACCATCAGAACCTGCGTCTCAGCCTTGCTTATGACCACAGGTTCGCGGGCGGCAGTTCCTATCTGCGCCCTGAGGTAGCCGTTGATGCCACACGTCTGGCAACCGAAAGCAATGGCGATGCAACCCTAGCGGGGGTCGTTCTGCAAGACGATAGCGAGATGATCTATTCGTTCACGCCTTCGCTGGAAATCGGAACCGAGCAAACCCTGAGTGCCTCGCAGAAGCTTCGCGCAAGTTTTCAGGTTGGTGCCATTCTCTCGTCGGATGATACCGTATCGGTCACCGCCGGGTTCAACGGAGCGAGCACCGCTGACGGTGGGTTTTCAAACACCAGCTTTGTCGGCGACGCGCATGGCTTGGTCTCGGCCCGGTTGGGGCTGTTTGCGCTGGATGACAGCAGCTTTGTCAATCTGAGCCTCGATCATTTGTTCGGAGACTCAACCAGGGCCCTACAGGTAGGTCTTGGCCTTGGACTACAATTCTAATCGATGAGGGACAGCAGGATGAAAACTTGGATAAGCGCTTTGGGGGTCACATTGGGATTGGCAACTCCCCTTGCTGCGCAGGAAGGCGCAGCGCCGCCATGGTCGGTCAATTGCAGCAATCGGGCCGTTGGGTCCGAGTTGATCTGCGAAATGACCCAAAGCATCGTTTTGACCGAAAACAACCAAAGGCTTACGTCCATCGCATTTATAAAGGCTGCAGGTAAGGACGAGACTGAGACCGTGCTGACCCTGCCATTCGGTCTTTTGTTCTCGGAAGGGCTGGTTGCAAAGGTGGATGATGCCGAGGTCGCCCGTCTGGAGTTCCTGACATGCGAGGCACAAGGTTGTTTTGCCCGTTCGCCAGTTTCCCAGGAATGGATGTCTGCGATGCGGGCAGGTAATCAATTGCAGATCGACGCTAAAAACAGGGTCGGAGAGCCAATTTCATTTGGCTTCGATTTGACTGGGTTCAGCAAAGTATCCGATCTATTGCCCTGAGAGTAGTTTCCCTTCAATGCAAGAGCGTGCGGAGCCGAAAGGATCGGCTCCGCCGCGGTGTTTAGTTTTTCACGGGCATGTAAAGGTCGCCGCCTTCACGGAATTTGGCGGCCATGGCCTCCATCCCCTCTTTCTGCGCTTCAGTTCGAATGTCGTGGCTGATCCGCATCGAGCAGAATTTCGGCCCGCACATGGAACAGAAATGCGCCACCTTGTGCGCTTGTTTGGGCAAGGTTTGGTCGTGGAATTCCCGCGCCGTTTCCGGGTCCAGCGACAGGTTGAACTGATCTTCCCAGCGGAACTCGAACCTGGCGCGGGACAGCGCATCGTCACGACGTTGTGCGCCCGGCAGACCCTTTGCCAGATCAGCGGCATGAGCCGCTATCTTATAGGTGATAACCCCAGTTTTCACATCATCCCGGTCCGGCAGCCCCAGATGTTCCTTCGGCGTGACATAGCAGAGCATCGCACAACCAAACCAGCCAATCATCGCAGCACCAATACCGCTGGTGATGTGGTCATAGCCCGGCGCGATATCGGTGGTCAGGGGGCCAAGCGTGTAAAAGGGCGCCTCGTGGCAACACTCCAATTGCTTGTCCATGTTTTCTTTGATCTTGTGCATGGCTACGTGTCCGGGGCCTTCGATCATCACCTGACAATCCTTGGCCCACGCGATTTTGGTCAGCTCACCCAGCGTCTCAAGCTCGGCAAATTGTGCCTCATCATTGGCGTCGGCGATAGAGCCGGGGCGCAGACCATCGCCTAGGCTGAACGACACATCATAGGCCCGGCAGATGTCGCAGATTTCGTCGAAATGCTCATAGAGGAAGCTTTCCTTGTGGTGATGCAAGCACCACTTGGCCATGATCGACCCACCGCGCGACACAATACCGGTAACCCGTTTTACCGTCATCGGTACCATATGCAGGCGCACGCCTGCATGGATGGTGAAATAGTCGACGCCTTGTTCGGCCTGTTCGATCAGCGTGTCACGGAACACTTCCCATGTCAGGTCCTCGGCAATGCCGTTGACCTTTTCCAGCGCTTGATACAACGGCACGGTGCCAATCGGCACCGGGCTGTTGCGGATGATCCATTCACGGGTGTTGTGGATGTTGCGGCCGGTCGACAGGTCCATGACGGTATCAGCACCCCAACGGATCGACCAGACCATTTTATCGACCTCTTCTTCCATCGAAGAGGTCACAGCCGAGGTACCCATATTGGCGTTGATCTTGACCAGGAAATTACGCCCGATGATCATCGGTTCGCTTTCAGGGTGGTTGATATTCGCAGGGATAATGGCGCGACCAGCGGCGACCTCGTCCCGCACGAATTCCGGGGTCACATAATCAGGGATGTTTGCACCCCAATCATTGCCGTCGCGCTGTTCAACGACAGCCTCGCGCAGTTGGTTTTCACGGATGGCGATGAATTCCATTTCCGGGGTGACGATGCCGGCGCGAGCATAGGCCAGTTGCGTCACAGCCTTTCCATCCTTGGCGCGCAGAGGGCGCGGGCGCACAGGGAACTCGGGCGTTAGCCGATCACCTTCGACAAAACCGTTGTCTTCCGGTTTGATCTCACGTCCATCATATTCTTCGACATCTGCTCGAGCCTCAATCCACTTGCGACGCAGCGGCGCCAGACCTTGCCGAATGTCCGTCATCACCTGCGGATCGGTATACGGCCCTGAACTGTCATACACGGGCAAGGGTGGCTCCCCCGCCGTGGGGTGGACCGAAATTTCACGCATTGGCACGCGCACATCCGGGTGCACTGTGCCGTTTACATAGATCTTGCGCGATGCGGGCAGTTCACCGGCGGTGATTTTGGGGTTAGGGACGTTCATGTTGGTGCTCCTCAAGCAGTTCAACTTAAAAAGACACCAGATGAGTTTTGGCTTGGGGAAACGAGAAGGCAGACAGCCCCTGTTCGGAGTGCGCTTGCCCGGTATTGTGGCCTGCGCGCCCTAGCTTCCTACGCCAGTATCAACTGGGTCAGGTTCAAAGGGTCGCGTCGCCGGGCATTGCCCCGTCAGCCTCTCAGTCCCCTTGGTGGGACTCCCCTGCGTATAGGTGGTTTAGCTTGAGGTTCACGGCTTAAACAAGCACCAAAATTCATTTGTTTCAGATTTTCTCGAACGGCCGGGACCTTCCGTTCGGTGCAGCACGTCACCAGAAATACGGTCGCTATCTGATGTGCGGGCCGACCTATTCGACAGATACTCCGCACATCGACGGTAAGTTAAACGCTGTTATTTAACATAAGACGTATTATAGAAATATTGCCTCTTTTGAGGGAGAATTGTCGGAGTACGTAATTAATGAGACTTGTCTTCCCCATAATTCAACGACTTAAGATTTTCATGCATTTTGGTGGATTTCGCTGACTTGGACTTATCAAGCTTGTCTCAGACTGCAGCAATACGATCGTCGACTGCGACGCGCATTGGGAACTTCCGAGAGCGGACACAACTCGCAGACCGAAAGCTTCACAGCGTAAGGTTTTGTGCTGAACAATGTTGAGCGACTAAGTGCCCTGCCCTGATCACTTCCGGCCCTTACCGGACTTTAGTCGGTCGTTCAGCATTCTGCAGTGCGGCTCGACATTACGGACATTCGCTGCAAGTGCGCAATCAAAAGATGGGTGAATTTACAGTTTGCGGACGAAGCGGGCCTTCGTCAAATTTGCGCCAAGGTCTGCTTGTGGTGCTTCTAAACTACCGCAGGACTGCTTTCTGTCCCCGGCAAGCTGTTGGTTTTGGAGCTCCAAAAGACACCAAACAAATGAAAGAAAAGAAATCGATTTGATATTTTTGGACCATACTTTACAAAATCAGCCATGGCGAAATCAATTGATCAAACGTTAGGCATCGTAGTTTTGGTGAGCCCGCATTTCAATGTTTCGGCAACGACATCTTTCATCGATCCTTTTAGAACTGCGAATTACCTGTCAGGATTGGTGCGGTTTTCCTGGACCTATGTTTCGGAGGTTGGTGGTCACATCGAATCCAGCAGCGGCCTGGTGGTTGATACTGCTCCTTTGGCAAACGTGGTCAGGGGCAAGCCTTGGCTCGTTCTCGTAAGTACAAGCTGGACGCCTGAACGCCACGGGACACGCCAGTTCAAGGCGGCTCTTCAAAAATGGGATGCAGGCGGTGCAATAGTTGGTGGGTTGGATACGGGTGCAATTGTGCTCGCGCAGGCTGGATTGCTAAAGGGCAAAACTGCGACGGTCCATTATGAGCACATCGATGCCTTCGCCGAAATTGCACCGGACACGACGGTATCTGAGAACATGTTTGTAACAGATGGCAAGATCTTCACATGTTGTGGAGGATCAGCGGCAACCGACCTTGGTTTGAGATTTGTCCATTCCGTCGCTGGCGAAAGCATCGCAAACGCCTCAGCGCGGTATCTGTTTCACCATGATGTGCGTGGGGAAGGTCAGTCACAAAACCCCAAGGATGTGGAGCCGCTTGGGTATGTCACATCTGGCGTTGTCCGGGATGCGATCGACCTTATGGAAGCGCATTTGGAGACCACGTTGTCAATTCCCGCTATATCTCAACAGCTAGGCGTTTCGCAGCGGCAACTAGGCCGATTGTTCCGGCAGTATGTCCAAAAGTCACCCGTCGAATACTACCGAGATATCCGCCTTGATCGAGCGCGTGGCCTCGTCACGCAAACCGAGCTGAAATTCAGCGAGATTGCAGAGGCGTCGGGGTTCAACGGTCAAGTGCATTTCAGCCGCGCTTACCGCAACCGGTTCGGCCTGACGCCCACTGCTGATCGCATTGAAGGTCGTGTGCCGTTCGAGTTTCGCGCCTGGCCAATGTTCAAGCCTGACATTAGGTCCGAAGGTGTCTCGTAGCCTTCTGCATAGCTGTGAGCATCTCATCACGCCGCGCTGAGAGTTCCTCGGTGCTTTGCCCGTGTGCATGCGCTGTCATTTCATCGACCAGTTTTCTGATCACATCATCGTCTAAGCGTGGATCACCAAGATCGTCCCACCAGCTGTTGAACGTGTCTTTGAAGTGGTCACAAAAAGCCTGCAAACCGCCTGCGCCCGCGCCCAAGTGAAAAAGAGTGGTTGGCCCCATTGCGGCCCAACGCAATCCCGGTCCGGCCCACATCGCCTTGTCTATGTCTTTGACGCTGGCAACACCTTCAACGGCCATATGAACGGCCTCTCGCCAAACTGCGGCCTGCAACCGGTTGGCTACATGCCCCGGCATGCCTTTCTTGATGCGGATCGTGACTTTCCCGATGTCATTGTAGAACGCTTCTGTGCGGTCCAGAATGTCTGATCCGGTGGCCTTATTCGCTGTCAGTTCCACCAGCGGGATCAGATGCGGCGGGTTGAAGGGGTGGCCAAGAATAAGCGGCGCGGGATCGCGCCACCCTTCTTGGAGCGCTTCGAGCGTCAGACCCGATGTCGAGCTGGAGACAATTGCGTCAGCAGCCAGCGCGGGCTCAATCTCCGCATAGATTGCATGTTTGATGGGCAACCGCTCAGGCGCGTTTTCCTGAACGAATTGCGCCTCTGTGACGGCCTCGGCAGCGGTCGCCACAAAGGTGATGGCGTCAGGTGTCGCTCGCTCAGTTAGGCCTAGGTCTTCCAGCGCAGGCCATGCGTTTTCAACGTAGGAACGCACGGTGTTCTCAGCGTTTTCGTCAGGATCAAAGACAGTTACGTTCCGGCCCGAGGCGAGGAACAATGCGGCCCAGCTTGCCCCGATCACGCCGGCTCCAAGAATGGCAGTTCTTTCAATCTGAGACATCAGAACAACCCCGGATTAAGAGGAGAGGCCGCTGTCATGCCACCGTCAACAGTAAACAATTGGCCCGTTGCAAACGATGCATCGTCAGAGGCCAACCACAAAGCCATTGCTGCTATGTCAGCAGGTTTGCCAAAGCGTTTGACCGCGTGCCGTGCCAATGCGTCGGCTTTCGCTTTCTGAGGGTCTTGGGCAAGCTCAAACCCTGCATCTAGCATGCCGGTTTCAATCCAGCCCGGACAGATCGCATTGCAGCGAATTGCCGGTCCGTGATCAACCGCGATGGACCTGGTGAGCCCGTGCACAAAAGACTTTGACGCATTATAGAGTGCCATCGACGGGTCCGCGACATTGCCCGAGATCGACCCGAGGTTGATAATGGAGCCACCCTCCTGCATTTGCGGAATGAGTGCCCGGCAGACATTGAAAACGCCCTTTGCATTCGCTCCCATAACCAAATCCCAATCGGCATCAGTGCTGTCCACAACAGTCTTTTCAACCTGGACGCCAGCGTTGTTTACGATGACGTCCAATACACCCAGCTCTTGCGCAGCTTCGCCAACGGCGGCGGCATCTGACACATCCAAAGATATCCAATCAGTACTCAAACCATCCGGCTTTGGTCCCCGACCACAGGTGATAACGTCCGCACCTTCGGCCATGAAGGCCTCTACGATAGCGCGCCCAATGCCCTGCCTGCCGCCTGTAACGAAAGCGCGTTTGCCAGCCAACCGCATCAGTGCGCGACCATCACATGGCGCACGGCGGTATAAGCGTCCAAGGCGTAGACCGACATATCACAACCAGTGCCAGAGCTCTTCATCGCGGCCCAAGGCATTTCAGGCGTGGCAACACCATGCGTGTTCACCCACGTAAAGCCATAGCGCAACTTCGAAGACATCCGCATCGCGCGACCGGTATTGTTGGTCCAGACGGATGAGGCCAAACCAAACGGGCCTGCATTTGCCACCTTGAGCGCCTCTTCTTCGTCGCCAAACCGCGAGATGGTTACGACAGGACCAAAGATCTCGTTGCAGAATACCTCGGCATCATGCGCCACATTGATCAGCACGGTGGGTTCAAAAAAGAAACCTGGTCCGTCGATCATGTTGCCTCCCAATACAACGTCGCAGTTATCGCGCGCTCGGTCGACAAACCCCGCTACAGCGTTGCGTTGCGCGGCCGAGATGATCGGCCCCATTTCGGTGCCTTCGGCCTTTTGAGCCCCAACTTTGATCTGGCTGACCTGATCAACAACGGCGGCAACGACCTTGTCATAAACCTCATCAGCGACAAGCAAACGGCAGGGCTGTGCACAATCCTGACCGGCGTTGAAGAACGAACCATAGCGCACAGTTTCGGCAACCGCATCGATATCAGCATCGTCAAAAACAATGACCGGGGCTTTCCCGCCCAGTTCCAGATGCACATGGCGGATTTGACGAGAGGCTGCAGCCATCGCGGCAGAACCCGTCGCGTTGGAACCCGTGATCGAGATCGCCTCGGTCCGTGGATCGTTGATCATCTGCTCGCCAATCTCACGACCGGGGCCGTGCAGCACGTTTACCACCCCTTTGGGCGCAACACCTGCGATCAGCTCGGCGGCTTTCAGCGTGGAAAGCGGCGTCAGCTGCGAGGGCTTCAGCGTGACCGGGCAGCCAGCTGCCAATGGCGCTGCCAGTTTCCAGGCCGCCATCATCAGCGGATAGTTCCATGGCGCAATCGCGGCTACGGGGCCAACCGGATCTTTGCGGATCATGCTGGTATGACCGGCCACATATTCGCCCGCAGCAACGGCAGACATCGTGCGCGCCGCACCGGCAAAGAACTTGAATGTGTCCAGCGTCAACGGCATTTCGTCATCCAAAGCCGAGGGCCAGGGCTTACCGGCATCCAAGCTTTCCAGCTCTGCCAGTTCCTCGACATGCTCTTCCAAGACAGTTGCGATATTGGTCAAAAGCTCAGAACGTTCTGCAGGGCTGGTCTGGCCAAATGTCTCAAAGGCTTCGTGGGCCCCTGCGGCCGCAGCGCTTGCCTGTTCGGACGTCGCGGAATTGATCTTGCAAATCTCTTCGCCCGTGGCTGGGTTCACGACAAAGATCGGCGCTCCGCCCCCTTCAACCATTTCGCCATTGATTAACATCTTTGTCTGCATGTAATCCTCTCTAAAACCCAACCCGATCGCCGCCTTTTAGTGCGAGGCGTTCGCGTGCTTCTGCCGGTGTCGCAACTGAAAGGCCCAAATTTTCGATGATTGTGCGAATGCGGCTCACTTGCTCGGCATTCGATGTGGCAAGCTCTCCCTTGCCGATAAAGAGACTGTCTTCGAGCCCGACACGCAGGTTGCCACCGCGCATTGCGCTTTGTGTAGCGAAAGGCATTTGGTGCCGCCCTGCTGCCAGTACAGACCATTCATAGTTTTCAGCGCCAAAAAGTTTGTCCGCCGTATTGTGCATATGGGTCAGATGATCGGGGTCAGCGCCAACGCCTCCTAAAATGCCAAAGACCATCTGGATGAAGAACGGCGGTTTGATAAGCCCTTGATCCACGAACCATTTGACGTTGTAGAGATGGCCCAGATCATAGCATTCAAACTCAAACTTGGTGCCATGATCACCCCCCAGTTTCTCAATCGCATATCGAATGGTCTTGAACGTGTTGGGAAAAATGAAGTCTTCCGTCATCTCAAGGAATGGACGTTCCCAATCGTGCTGAAATTCCGTGTATTTCTGAAGCATCGGGAAGATGCCAAAGTTCATGCTGCCCATATTGAGCGAGGCCATTTCCGGGCTCGTCGAAGTCGCGGCCAACAGACGTTCGTCCATCGACATGCCCAATCCGCCGCCGGTTGAGACATTCACCACCGCGTCAGTGGATTGTTTGATCACAGGCAGAAATTGCTGAAACAATTCAGGTCTGGGATCTGGCTTGCCGGTCTCGGGATGTCGCGCGTGCAGATGGATGATAGACGCGCCAGCCTCTGCCGCTTCAATGCTTGCTGTTGCAATTTCGGCAGGTGTGATCGGCAGGTGGGGCGACATTGACGGCGTGTGAATGCCGCCCGTTGGCGCACAGGTGATGATGACTGACTTGGGCATTACAATTTCATCTGTTGCACTTGCGCAGACAGCCCCCCGTCCAAAACCCAAAGCTGACCAGAGGCATAGCGCGCCTCGTCGCTGGCCAGCCAATTGACCAGATTGGCAATGTCCGTTGGCGTTCCGTAGGTACGCATCGGGTGCACGTCTCGGACAGCTTTTTGAAGTGTTTCGATGTTGCCCCCCCCGCCGCCAGATCCGTCACCGTTGAAGAAACTCTGCAGCATCGGAGTATCAATATAGCCGGGGCAGATCGCATTGACGCGGATACCCTCAGGGCCATGGTCGCAGGCCATTGCCCGGGTTAGCGCATGCACCGCCCCCTTGGTTGCACAATAAGCGGCAAGGCCGGGGTCAGCGATGAACCCATCGTAAGACCCAAAGTTGATCAAGCTAGCGCTGTTGCCAGATTTCGCGGCTTCGCGCATCAATGGAATGGCGTATTTTGAGGTTAGAAAAGTACCCGTGGAATTCACCGCAAAGCTTTGGTTCCATTCCTCCAGCGTGGTGTCTTCGACCGTCTTTTCAATCTCGATCCCTGCCGCGTTCACCAAGACGTCAAGCTTGCCATGAGCGTTGCGGACCTGATCCATCGCGGCGATTGCGTCCGCCTCCTGTGTTACGTCGAGCTTTACAAAGTGGCTGCCGTCATCGTCATGCCTGTCCAGTGACCCTTCGAGCGTCAGGTCTGCGGCGTAAACTGTCGCACCTTCTTTGACGAAACGCGCCACAATCGCACGTCCGATTCCACCCCTTGCCCCTGTAACAAGGGCAATTTTTCCATTCAGCATCATTGGTATTGGTCCTTCAATGGGGGATAACGGTAACGCTTGGCCGCAATGGTCCAATCCATATCGTTACGCACATATTGCTTGCTCGCGTCGGATGGTGGGTTGTAGTCCCAAGGCACACTTGCGCCTGCTTCCATCGCGGCATGCAGCGCGCGGCGGGATTTTTGGGTTGCAATGATCTTTGTACGCAATGCCTTGCCATCCCACCGCGCGGCTACTTCATCAGCAAAGGCTTGAGCGGCCTCATTGTAACTGAGGTCGGAGGCCAGATTTCTTGTCTCCAACGGATCAACGCTCAGATCATACAGCTGTGGTGGATCGCTATCGCAGTGGATGTATTTCAATGAACCACGCCGGATCATGATGACGGGAAAGCCCGTCATTTCAGCGCAATACTCGCCGATTGCCTCATCAACGGGGTCGTCCTCGCCCCGCGCCAAGGGCATAAGGCTTCGGCCATCTATAGGTTCGCCGATCATGCTTTCACTACCGCCAGCGATCTCAATAAACGTCGGCAACATATCCACGAGCGACACAGCGTTTCGCGCTGTCCCAACCGCCACGCCAGGTCCCGCCATGACCAACGGCACGCGGGCCGAATGTTCAAAGAAATTCATCTTGTACCACAGCCCACGTTCGCCCAGCATGTCGCCGTGATCTGCCGTGACGATCACGATTGTATTGTCCAGTTCTCCAATCTCTTCGAGCGTTTGAACCTGTTCGCCGATCTTGCTGTCAAAGTAGCTGACATTCGCCAGATATGCGCGGCGCGCGCGGCGCACCTCTTCCTCTGTCAGCGGCACATAGGACGCTTCGATCCCATCCATCAGGCGGCGCGAGAACGGGTCCTGATCATCCAAAGCAGGCGTAAAGGCCGGCATGTCGATGTCGTCGTCTGAATAGAGGTTCCACCATTCGGGGCGGGCGACATATGGATCATGCGGATGAATGAAGCTGGCAACCATCGCAAAGGGCGCATCATGCCCTAGCGCTTTGTCACGTGCCGCATCGAAAAGCCACCGTTTGGCGGCAAAGCCAACCTCATCATCGTAATCAATCTGGAACGTCGCATGCGCCAGACCGCTTTCCTTGACGGTCTGCATGTTATGATACCACTTATCGATCCGCTCATCGGGGGCTTCCCAGTCGGGCGTCCATGCAAAGTCCGACGGGTAAATATCGGTCGTCACGCGGTCTTCGAACCCGTGCATCTGATCAGGGCCGACAAAGTGCATCTTACCTGACAGGCACGTGCGATAGCCCAGCGACTTTAGGTAATGCGCGAAGGTAGGAACAGACGCCTTGAATTCTGATGCATTGTCATAGGCCGCGATACGGGAGATGTGTTGGCCCGACATAAAGGCGAACCGCGACGGCGCGCAAAGCGGCGAATTACAATAGGCCGCATCAAAGCGCATCCCGCGCGCCGCTAGCGCATCAAGATGCGGGGTCTTGGCAACCTTATGTCCGTAGGCCCCCGTGAAATGCGGGGCCAACTGATCCGCCATGATCACAAGGATATTTGGCCGCGTCACGTTGCACCCCTGGCGTAGGCATCCAGAACCAGCCCATGAAAGTGATGCACCGCATGCTCGGATTTGCCCGACCCATCCGGGTCATTGACGATCCTGCCTTGGGTGAAAGCAGGTGTGCTCATACCGCGCTGCACGGATTCGACAAGACTGATGTCTTCAACCTGCAGCACCTCATCCAAATAGCGAATGGCATCCAGCTCCATCGCGTCGGGCTCAGGCGTTTCGAGGAAAAAGTCATAGGTCTCCAACGTCCGGTCCGGCCCGACAGGGATGACGTTGAGCACGATCATGCTGGACCGACCCGGATACCGCATCAGACAAGTTGTCGGATAAAGCCACCAAACCGCATGGGTTTTGACCGTAGCGTTCGACACGTCATATGCGGCATTGGGGCTGTTTCCCGCATCGGCCATGTGACTGGAATAAATGCCATAGGTTGTGACCTTGTAAGTATCCATGTCAACAAGATCACAGAAATCCTTATGCGCCGTCGGGCAGTGATAACACTCAAGAAAGTTATCAACGACGTTCTTCCAGTTTGATTTGATGTCATAGGTCAATCGGTGCCCGAAGGTCAGTTGATCCACGTCCGGTGCCCAGTGGCGCACTTCAGTTTCCAGATTGCCTGACTGCTGCGCCAAAGAGGGTGCCTTTGGGTCCAGATTGACGAATACAAATCCGCAAAACTCTTCGACTTGCACCGCGTCGAGGCTAATCTCATCGGTGCGAAAATCTTCTAGGTTCTCGGTGTGGGGCGCGCGGGCCAACTGCCCGTCCAACTTGTAAACCCAAGCATGGTAAGGGCACATGATCCGAGTTGTGTTTCCTTCGCCAGAAAGCAGTTCGTGGGCGCGGTGCTTGCAGACGTTGTAGAAAGCGCGCAACGTGCCCTCCTTGTCGCGCACAACGGCAATAGGCTTCCCTGCAATCTCGATTGTAACGTAGGACCCTGGCTCGCGGGTTTTTTCCACATGACAGACCCACTGCCAAGTCTTGGATATGATGACCTTGAGATCAGCGTCAAACCACTTTTCTTCCGTGTAGGCCTCCGCTCGCAGTGAACTGGAACGCGATGGATCGTGATCATAGCCAAGAGAAATCGTATCAGAATCTGTCATGTGGTTCCTCCAGTGTTGGCATAGAGTATTCCATTTGCGAATCTGAGATATGCATAATTGGTCAGAATTTTGATGTTTTTGGATTGAGCCGGACGGCCGAAATCATAGTCAAGACATTGGTTGCATTTGCGGGTCCAGATTTCACTGGTGACTACGGAGCGGTCATTTGTTCAAAGCGCAGCATCGGTGAGTATGGGCTCAATACGGACATCGGACCGAACGCAGCATCCGGACGGCAGACGTTACTCACATGTACCGAAACGGCCCATTGAGGATTTTGATCTGAAGCCGCACAGCTGCGTCGCAGCAACTGCAATGCGGACGTTCGTTTCATATCGGTCAGTGAAATGTCACTGCCAACGCAGCGTGCTTTTAGGTATCCGAATGGCCAACCTGATGTGCGTCGTAGCTTGCTTCCAGTTCTCCTCTCAAAAACTGTCCAAACTTCAGGGGATCGAATCTCGCAGTCCCTGTCCCAGGGAGCGGCGCGATTTCAGCGGAGACATGTGGGTCGAAGAAGAACGGTACGGAATAGCGCTGTTGTCCGGTCGCATTGATAACCCGGTGCGGGGTGGACAACAACTTTCCGTTAGAGAGTCTGTGCAGCATATCGCCTACATTAACCACGAAGGCATTGTCGATAGGCGGTGCATCCACCCAATGACCCTCAGGCGTCTGGACTTGCAAACCACCAACATTGTCCTGTGCAAGCAATGTAAGACATCCAAAGTCCTTGTGGGGTGCAGATCCGTAAAGATCACCCAAAGCCTGTGGCGGTTGTGGTGGATAGTGGAGTAGGCGCAGCCAAATCGTTGGCGTCTGGAATGCACTGAGGATCGAACGATCCGCGGCGCCAACAGCGTCAAGGGCAAGACCCATGAGTTTGTAACCCAGTTTTGTCATCGCGTCGGCATAAGCCTCGCAGGCCTCTCGGAAACCTTCCAGGGCGGGCCATTGATTTGGTCCGGACAGATAGACGGCAGGGTCGACCTCGGCATCCTCGCGCATCATCATGAACGATGCGGACTGATTGGGTTTAGTCACCTTGGCCAGGTCAGAGTTCACGTCCGTGGAGGTGTTGATCGCGATGTAGCCACGATGACATTTATTTAATGCAATTGCCTGTTTTTCGATCTCCGGCAGTGCATGAAATTCCGTCGAGGCGGCAAACACGGCAGCGCGCAAGTCAGGATCAACGCCGTGATTAACAACATAGCCAAATCCGGTTTTTCCATAGGCTTCGGCGAATTCCAAGGCGAGGTTGGACGTATCCTCTCCATTGATCAGCGGTGCAAGATCAAGCACCGGGATTTCAGTGAATTCAGTCATCTGAGGTCTCCAAAATTGTTTTACTGGCTAGGTCACAAATGGAAGACCAGCTATCCGGCAAAACGTTTTCGGCGATGAGCGCTGTGGCGCTCTAAGACGACAAGATGGAGAAACTTGGGCATATGCTGCAAGCTATGACAGACTAATTCTTCGATCAATCCATAACCACCGCGACCGGCCCAGGGCCAATTTCTAAGATCTCGGGGACTTTCGCGTTGCAACTTCACAAGACAAGTCACTTGTACTCAATTCCGCATATTCTCGTTCCGAATCTCCAAACCAGACGGCTACTGAGGCCGATGTTTGTGAAGCAATGGCCCATCCGATAGTATCAGACAGCGTTCAAGCAGAAGTAACAGTTGGGAAACGACGGGAGGTTCAACCACGCTGGTAGATTGGAGATATATCTTCGTATGGCTCAATACCCTATCTTATGGTCGTTCCGTCGCTGCCCATACGCCATAAGGGCCCGTCTCGCATTGGCGAGTTCACGAGTCACAGTCGAGCTGCGCGAGATTCTTTTGCAGGACAAACCAGAGGCTTTCTTACAAACATCCCCGTCCGGAACAGTGCCCGCGCTTCGACTTCCAGACAAAGTAATAGATGAAAGCCTGGAAATCATGATTTGGGCGCTTCAACAAAATGATCCGCAGCGACTTTTGGATATGCCTCAAGAAGGTTGGGGCCTAATCGCGGCAAATGATGGTCCATTCAAGGATGCATTAGATCACACAAAATACGTCGTGCGGTATCCGGATTTAGACGTCCAAAAGGAGCGCAGGAAAGCGGCGAGCTACTTGCTCAACCTCGACGAGCGGTTAGTCGGGAGGTCCTGGCTTTTTGGAGATCGCCCCACTCTCGCCGATTTGGCGCTTCTACCATTTGTTCGCCAGTTTGCGCACATAGACCGGGCGTGGTTTGACGCACAGGAGTGGCCGAATTTAGTGGCGTGGCTAGATCAATTCCTGGACAGTGAAGTATTTTTGCTGGTGATGCGAAAGTACACAACTTGGTCTGAAGGCGATGCTCCGATTTGGTTCAACGGCTGAGCCCGACACGTCGCATCCAGCCCAATCCAGACTTTAGACCGGGGGTCGCTTTGCCGCGAGGGGGCAAAGCTGCCGTTGGTGCACAGCGCAGTATTTCCATGGTCAGCATGTTCGAAATGCGGGCTTGCAGGACATTCGATTTGAACGGGATACTTATCGAAAACGAATGCTCTAAACTCAAGGCCGGCCTACTACAAAGTTTGGCACTATCCCCGCCTTCTTGATCGCTGCTTCAACATCATGCCCTGCGAAGAATCCATATCCGGAAATGAGTGCCGAATCTATGCCAGCGCTGGATGCGCCCAGAATGTCGGTGTGCAGGCTGTCGCCAACCATCAGAACCCGGGACCTGTCGATGTGCCCGAGACGTTGGAAAGCAAGGTCATAGATGTTGGCGAAAGGCTTTCCAAAGAACTGAGGAACAACACCTGTCCGGTCTGCCAGCCTGTGCGCGAAAAGACCGGGCTCTTTTGAAAACCCGTACTCGCGGGGCGCGACGATATCAGGGTTGCCGACCATTACCGGGCGACGCCGTTCAAGCAAGGCAGTCTCTAGCATAGCTTGACGCGATTCAGTCCAAACCGCTGATCCTATCATTAGAAACCCGTCAACGGTTTCGTAGGGCTTCGGGTCATCCTCGAGGTAGGATAGTTTCAGCCCTTCCAAATCGCGAAGACCGGCGCTGGGGGTCGCCATCAAGCCCCAATGCAACCCACTTTGACCGCTTATTTCTGATAGCAACGTGGCCCGGCTGGTGATCACGTCTCGGGGCGCGAAGTCATAACCAAGCCTAGAATATTTTTCCAACAGAGTTGTGTGAGGAAACCCAGCAGCATTTGAAACGACCAAAACACGTTTGCCGGCGGCTTTCAGTGACCTGACCCGATCCGGTGTATCCGGGATTGCCGTGTCGCCTATATTAAGAACCCCGAAGGCGTCGAGGAGGAATACATCGAACTCATGAGCTATGTCATCAAGCGTTTCAACCTGACGATATGTCACTTCAGTAGGTCTGGCTTCCGGAAGGCGATGTCGTACAGCTTCATAGGCATCAAAAGCCTCCTGCGCAGAGAACCCGGTCAAATGATCGCCCCTCGAACTTTTGCCGAGACCCATTCGCTGATCAAAACCGCGACGAGAATCACAATCAGGATCAGGCTGACCTGTGGCCAAGCCAGAACGTTGAGCGAAGCTGACAATTGCAATCCAATACCTCCGGCGCCAACCAGACCCAGAACCGTGGACTCGCGGATATTTATGTCCCAACGAAAAACGGCAATGCCTGCAAAAGCGGGCAGGATCTGTGGAACAATCCCGTAAGCCATGACCTGCCAGCGCGACGCACCGGTCGCCGTGATCGCTTCGACCTGAGTGTGATCTATTTCCTCTATGGCTTCATACAGAAGCTTTGCGCAGAACCCGATTGAACGGATGGCAATTGCAACAACACCTGCAAAGACGCCTGGGCCAATAATTGCGATCAATAGAAGCGCCCAGATCAGCGAGTTGATAGAGCGGGTCGAGACAATGATCAACAACGCTATGGGTCGAATGAACAATGTCGACGGTGTGGTGTTGCGCGCGGCCAAGAAGGCAACCGGCACTGCCATGCACAAGGCGATGATTGTACCTAGGGTGGCGATGTTCAGCGTATCCCAAATCGGGCGGCCCAGCTGTGTGATGTAGTCCCATTTGGGAGGCGTTGCGCGGGTCCAGATATCGTTGGCAATGCGGGGGGCATCCCAAACGAAAAACCAGGTCGTCGATTCCGAGATGAACTGCCAGCAATAAACAAAGACAGCCACACCCAAAAGCCAGCCAAACCAGCGAACAAGACTTTGACCCGTCGTCCGTCTGCGCCAGATCTGCGTATCGTTTTGTTCAAGAACAGGCACTACTGAACCCTCGCGCGGATAATTCCCGAAAGGTATTCAAGTGCCATGACGATCCCGATGATCAGGATGAGAATGGCCGCCGCTGTGTCGTACTCATATCGATCGAACGCAGTGTTCAACGTCGCGCCAATCCCGCCGGCACCGACCAGACCAAGAATTGCACTTTCTCGGAAATTGATGTCGATCCTGTACATGGAAAGGCCCACAAGTCGCGGCATAACCTGTGGCTGAACGCCATAGTTGATCCATTGCGGCCAACGCGCTCCAGAAGCCTTGATCGCCTCGGCCTGAACCTTGTCCATCGCTTCGATGTCTTCGGCCAGAAGTTTTGAGAGAAACCCGATGGTCGCAAAGGAAAGGGTCAGAAATCCGGCCAGCGGACCAAAACCGAAGATAGCCACCAGCAAAATGGCCACGATGATTTCTTGCAAGGCTCGACTGATGGCAACAATGCCCCGGCAAATCATGTAGACTGGTAAAGGGGCGATATTTCGTGCCGCGCCCAACCCTATTGGGATCGAGATCAAGATACCCACGACCGACGCAGCCACGGTCATAATGATACTCTCCAGAAGACCGCTCCAAATGTCTGACCACCGCGAAACGAAGTCCGGGCTGGTAAACGCAAGTACAAATGCCCACCCCCGATCCAGCCCTTCATAGACACGGCCCCAATCAACATCGATGGTCATGAAGGCCGCGATCAGGTAGGCGAAAAAGCCCAGGATCAATACCCAGCGGAGCAAAGGGTGTTTTACAAAGGCCGGTTTACGCCAGCCTTTTCCCAGCATGTCGTCTAACTCTCGATGGCTCATTCTGCAGCCTCGACATCTTCATCTTCGTCCACTTTTTCGATGGTCGCTTCCCAGTCTTCCTCCCCATAAATCTCGGTCAGCTTTTCGGGGGTAAGGCCTGTTGGAAGACCATCATAGACGATTTCGCCAAAGCGGAGGCCCACGACGCGAGGAACGAACATCTGGGCAAGTGCCACGTCATGGATATTGATAATCGCCGCCAATCCGCGCTCCTGACACAGCTCGGTTATAAGTCGCATGATCTGACGGCTGGTTTTCGGGTCGAGCGATGCTGTTGGCTCGTCGACCAGCAGCAATTTTGGGTTTTGAATTAAGGCGCGGCAGATGCCAACCCTTTGGCGTTGCCCCCCTGACAACTCGTCGGCGCGTTTGTCAGCCATGTGTAACAACCCCACCCGATCAAGCAGGCGGAAAGCCTCGTCAACGTCCGACTGCGGATATCGCCGTAGGAAACTGCGCCAGAATCCCACATATCCCAGCCTGCCGGACAAAACATTTTCCATCACCGTGAGGCGTTCGACCAGGGCATATTCCTGAAAGATCATACCCATTTCGCGGCGCGCTTTCCGCAAAGCGCCCGAGCCGAGTTTTGTCAGGTCCACATCATCCAGAAGGACGCCGCCGCTTGTGGGTTCGACCAAGCGGTTAATACAGCGGATCATGGTCGACTTGCCTGCACCCGAGGGTCCGATCAACGCAAGCACCTGTCCTTTGGGCACCTCAAGATCGATGGCCTTTAGCGCCTGATCTCCGGTCTTGTATGTTTTCGTCAGCTTTTGAAGACGCAGCATAAAATGCCCCAGATTAGGTTGAATAACGGGCCCTTTCGGGCCCGCAGTATTGGCCAAGGGTCACTGGCAGGCGTAGGAGACGCCATTTGCTGCGTCAATTTTACGAATGACATCCCAGAATTCCTGATAGGTCATTTCAAGAAACTGGCCTTCGTTCGACTTCGAGAATTCAGCTTCAAGTGTCGTGCCCTCCCAGTCAAAATTGAAGAAAGCATTGCGGATTTTCTCCTGCAGCTCGGGCTTCAGGTTGTAAACGGTGCCAAATCCTGTGGTCGGGAAAGTCTGCGATTTATAAATCGTAACAACGTCGTCTTCGTTGATGACATCACGCAAGATCATCCGTGATTTTACCGAATTTGCAATCGAAGCCGCCAGGTAATCCTTGTTGGCCACGCCCAAGATCGAGTTGTCATGCTTGCCCGAATAGACAGGTTCGAAATCGCGTTCCGGCAGAAGATCAAAGTCGCTCTTCAAAATTGCTGATGGCGCTTTGAAACCTGAGTTGGATGTGGGGGACGTAAAGGCCAGTTGCTTGCCTTTGATGTCCTCAACCTTTTCGATGCCCGAACCAGGAAAGGTAATAATCTCCATCTCATAGCCAAAATTACCGTCTTTCGAAGCCATGATCGTGAATGGCCGGAACCCGGCGCAGTTTACAGCCAGTGGGTTGGAACCGGTGTTGAAGCCCGCAATATGCAAACGCCCCGAACGCATCGCTTCGATCTGAGCTGCGTTGTTCTGAACCGGAAAAAAGACGACGTCCTTGCCGGTTTCCGCCTTCAAATGCTCAAGAAAGTCTGACCATGCGGTTTTGTAAACGGCCGGGTCTTCGACTGGTGTATATGCAAAAATCAAGGTGTCTGGATCAATTTGCTCGGAGGCATCTGTTGGAATATCCGCGATCAAATCCCCATCGGCGTCACAAAAACGCTCGTCTAGGTCACCGCGTGGACAATCCTGCGCCGAGGCTGTCCCCGACAGCGACAATAGCGCAATTGCGGAAGCCCCAACCAATAATTTGATGTCAATCTTCATGTTTTCCTCCCAGTTATGTGCAGCATTTATCAGCCGCTGTTAGTCATTCCTTTTCGTTCTTAACCGGCGACGAGAATATCGACCTCGGCACCATCTATTACATTGAGCAGTTCCCCGGTTGGTTTTGTGTCGGTGACTATGGAATCCAACTCGGCAAGATCGCCTACCTGAGCCAGACCCTTGCGGCCAAATTTCCCGGAATCGATAAGAAGGTGGCGTTTCGCAGCACGCGTCAGCATCATCCTCTTGATCGCCGCAAAGCCCCTTACCGTCTCTGACGGGCCTTCTACTGAGAAACCCGAAGAACCGATCATGCACCTGTCAACGTTGAAACGAGAAAGGAATTCCAGTGTCTCGGTTCCGATCGTTGCAGATTCAGCTGCCAGGTATTCTCCGGGGCACAGCAAGACCTGGGCAGTACCATGGCCAAGGGTCATCGCTACGGGGATTGAATTCGTGATCACCGTGCAATGGATATCGAGAAATGCCAGCGCGCGTGCCATCTCGACAGTCGTCGAGCCGGAATCGACCATGATTGTTTCGCCGTCCTGAACAAGCCCCGCCGCGCTGATACCTATACGCTCGCGCTCCTCGATCTGCGCGCTGGTCCGTTCTTCCAGACTTGGGTAATGCCCTTGCACTGGGGCTGATGCCCCACCGTGCGCACGCGCGATCAGGCCTTCATTGGACAGGGCTTCGAAATCCCGGCGCACGGTCTCATTCGAAACGTTGAAACGCTGTGCCAACTCGTTGATGCGAACGTGCGGGCGCAGTTTCAATTCCAGCAGGATTTGCTGGCGTCTGTCGGATTTTTTTACCCGACCCGGACTCTTTTCAGATTTCTTGCCGCGCGTTTTGGTTTTGGACATTCAACGACTCGAATATTTTCAGAATTTAATTTTGTGGGGTTTCGGGCATTTTGCAATATTTTTTGTTGCATAATCCTCATTCCGTTGTGAAAATTCACATGACATCAAAGATTTCAAGGGACAGAGCAATATACGCAGGCTGATCAATTTCAAAAAGAAAGGCCGGGCGCATCGTCGGTTTTCTCTTGGTGAAGTTGGTGGTTGTAAAAGTATCCGGACGCATTTTCCAAAGGTTTTGACAGATAATTAGGAAGCCTCAACACTCTAAGAAAAATTTCGTAAGGCTGCATGAGGAAGGGCAAAATAGATCCGGGAAACCCGGACGAATTAAACCCTAAGGGAGGAAAAATAATGAAGAAATTGACATCCACTGCCGTGGGATCACTGATTGCCTTGACCGCGTCATTGTCCGCAGCGCATGCCGATAAGCTGACTTTCTATTGCTCAGCTCAAGAGGATTGGTGTCAACTGATGGCACGTAGCTTCGAAGATGCAACTGGCATCGACGTTAACATGACCCGAAAGTCCTCGGGCGAGACATTTGCGCAAATCCGTGCCGAAAGCTCGAACCCGAAAGGTGACGTTTGGTGGGGTGGTACGGGCGACCCGCATCTGCAGGCCGCTGAAGAAGGCCTGACGATGGAATACATGTCCCCAATGCGCGACCAGCTTCATGATTGGGCGATATCTCAGGCTGAAAGTGCTGGCAACAAGACGATCGGCATCTATTCAGGCGCGCTTGGGTATGGCTACAATGCCGACCTTGTCGCTGCAAACAACCTGCCCGAACCTGCCTGCTGGAAGGATCTTTTGAAGCCCGAATACAAAGGACACGTTCAGATGGCGAACCCGAACTCGTCGGGTACGGCCTATACGACGCTGGCCTCAATGGTGCAGATCTTCGGCGAGGATGAAGGCTTTGAGTTCATGAAGGGCCTGCACTCGAATATCAACCAGTACACCAAGTCCGGCTCGGCGCCGATCAAGGCCGCCGGTCGTGGCGAGAACACGATTGGTATCGTCTTCATGCATGACGCCGTAAAGCAGGCCGTTTCGGGGTTCCCGATCAAAGTCGTCGCGCCATGCGAAGGCACCGGTTACGAAATTGGCTCAATGTCGATTATAGACGGGGCTCGTAACGAAGAAGAAGCGAAGAAGTTCTATGACTGGGCCCTGTCGCCCGAAGCTCAGAACCTTGCTCTTCAAGTTAACGCGTTTCAGGTGCCATCGAACAAGGGCGCGGAAACTTCGGATAGCGCGCCTGACATGAGTCAGATCAAGCTGATCGACTATGACTTCAAAAAATATGGCTCCTCAGACGAACGGAAGCGTCTGTTGCAGAAATGGGATGAAGAGGTTTCGGTTCTGCCGCAGTAAATGGCTGACACTACATCAAAAACGACCCATCCGGTCCTTATCTTCTGGATCATCGCCGGGTGGGTCGGATTCTGCCTGCTGCCCTGGTACATGGTCGACGGCGGCCTGTGGTCGTTCGGGTGGCTCGTGGACGGCTACCCGTTCGATGAGGATTATGCCCCCGCTGCGTTTTTGATTGGACAAGGTGAGAAGCTGTGGCTCGCTCCGCTCCTTATCGCCCTCGCCCTGCCGCTTTTGGTGTTGAAGCGTACCAAATCTGATCCGCTTTACGCCCGTATGCTGATACTGTCCGGCGCGCTGGGGTTCAGCTGGCTGATCGCTCAGGGGTTCAGCATCGGTATCAGAGGCTTCAACTTCGATTGGTTGGATGCGTTGTTTGGTGAGCTTGGCGACCGTCAGTTCGGAATGGGCTATGGCGCGATGATCTGCGCATCAAGCTTTCTGTTCCTGCTCACTCAAGGTATCGCGGCGAGGGGTGCTATTAATGGTGATGTCTTCGTCGTAAGCGCTATTGGCGGTGTGATTACCATCGTTACCGCTTTTGTCTTTTTCCCCATCGCCAAGATGCTTTTTGCTGCTTTCATCACCGAAGACGGCGCTTATTCCATTGCGGTTTTCTTCTCGAAGTTCTTCGACGACCGGTTGTGGGGATTGGGGTGTTTACAAGGTGCGCGATGCGGTGCTGCGTGGAATTCACTGTTCCTAGCCATCCTTGTAGGCGTCATCACCACGGGTCTGGGTCTGTGCTTCGCGTTGGTCGTGACGCGCTCAGGCTTTCGCTATAAGCGGGCGCTGCGAGCATTGACTGTTCTTCCAATAATCACCCCGCCATTCGTGATCGGCTTGGCGCTTATCCTACTTTTTGGCTTGTCCGGTTCTGTAACCCGGTTCTTTGCCGAGCTATTTGGCACACAACCGACACGCTGGCTTTACGGAATGCCAGGCATTCTGATCGCGCAGACACTCGCGTTCACTCCCATTGCATTTCTCGTACTAATAGGCGTGGTGGAAGGTGTTTCACCTTCGATGGAGGAAGCGGCCCAGACCCTCCGGGCCAGCAGATGGCAGACGTTCAAGACGGTTTCCTTGCCCCTGATGCGGCCCGGTCTTGCAAATGCATTTCTTCTGGGCTTCATCGAAAGCATGGCCGACTTTGGGAACCCGCTTGTATTGGGTGGAAATTTCGACGTGCTGTCGACTGAGATTTTCTTCGCAATTGTCGGCGCTCAATACGATCAAGGCCGTGCTGCGGTTCTGGCAATGGTGCTGCTGTTCTTTACCCTTTCCGCCTTTTACGCGCAGCGTGTCTGGCTGGGAAAGAAGAGCTACACTACCGTCACCGGCAAGGGTGATGCGGGGGTGCATCCTCTAATGCCAACCGGCCTTTCGGTGCCTGTACTGCTCATCGCCCTGGGCTGGGCACTATTCACAATTATTGTCTATGCAATGATCATCTACGGCAGTGTGGTTGAGCTGTGGGGAGTCGATAATTCGCTGACGATCAAGCACTACATCACTGCATTCTCAGTCCGCTTCGAAGAAGAGGGTATACGCTGGACCGGAGCCGCTTGGGACAGTTTCTGGACCACAATAACCATCGCGGCCATAGCAGCGCCATTGACTGCCGCTGTTGGGCTAGTAACTGCCTATCTGCTGACCAGGCAAAGCTTTGCAGGCAAGAACGCCTTTGAGTTTGGAACAATGTTGTCCTTCGCCATCCCCGGCACGGTAATTGGCGTTAGCTACATCCTTGCCTTCAACGTTCCGCCAATCGAAATCACCGGCACAGGTGTCATCCTCGTTGTCAGCTTCATCTTCCGCAATATGCCAGTTGGTGTTCGCGCTGGCATTGCGAGCATGTCACAGCTTGACCGCAGCCTTGATGAATCCTCGCTGACCCTTGGCGCAAACTCGTGGCAGACGTTCCGGAATGTCATCCTGCCGCTGTTGCGCCCTGCGATACTTGCTGCTCTTGTCTACAGTTTTGTTCGTGCCATGACGGCAATCTCAGCCGTCATCTTTCTGGTCAGCGCAGAGTATGACATGGCAACCAGCTATATCATCGGTCGGGTCGAGAATAACGACTATGGCCTTGCTATCGCCTATTCGACGACGCTGATCTTCGTGATGCTCGCGACGGTCGGCTTATTGCAACTTCTCGTTGGCCGGGTTCAGATTGGTCGACGCACCCAGCACGGAACGGAGACATCGCCATGACCGACACCAAAATCGGTTCCAAGGCCGCCCCGGTACGGTTTGAGAACGTGTCGAAAGTGTTCGGCAAGGATGTGGTCGCCGTCGATAACATCAACCTTCACGTAGACGCAGGAAAACTCGTTACGCTGCTTGGCCCGTCAGGCTGCGGAAAAACAACGACACTGCGCATGATTGCAGGGTTGGAGATGGCAAGTTCGGGCAAGATCCTGATCGGTGATCGGGACGTGACCAAACTGCCAGCCACCGACCGTGATGTATCTATGGTGTTTCAGTCATACGCGTTGTTCCCTCATATGAGCGTATTGGAGAATGTGAAGTATGGCCTCACATTCTCGGGCTTTGCGAAGGACGAGGCCCGCAGTCGCGCCTTGTATGGTTTGGAGCTGGTTGGCCTTCAGGGGTTCGACAACCGCCTTCCCTCAGAGTTATCGGGCGGCCAGCAGCAGCGTGTCGCCGTGGCGCGCGCACTGGTTCTTGAGCCGCAAGTGCTGTTGTTCGACGAGCCGCTATCCAACCTCGACGCCAAGCTTCGCCGTCAAGTTCGTGAAGATATTCGGGCAATTCAGCAAGACCTTGGCTTAACAGTTGTTTACGTTACCCATGATCAGGAAGAGGCACTGGCAGTCTCGGATGAGATAGTTGTTATGCGTAACGCAGCGATCGCTCAAATAGGCACTCCGCGCCAGCTTTACGATGCGCCGAATGACCGGTTTGTCGCCGATTTCATAGGTGAGGCAAACCTTCTGAGCTGCCAAATCGTAAGTATTGATGGCGATATGGCAACCATCGAAGTCGAAGGCTACCGCCACACGCTGCCACGCCGCGGTCTGTCCGAAGGACCGGCAACCATCGCCGTGCGACCCTCACGTTTGGTGATCGGTTCAGATCAAGGTATTCCAGCCTCAGTGGCCAAGGCGACCTATGTTGGCGTTCGGATGGAATACACATTGAAAGGTGCATTCGGCCAGGTTTTTGCCGTTCAAGATGATGTCGATGCACCGCTAGAACCCGGCACTGAAATCATGATGGGTTTTGCTGACAAAGGGCCCGTGCTTTTGCCTGACTAAATGCCGAATCTTACGATCATCACACACCCCGAGGTCTCTATCGATCCGGTCATTCCGATAACAGAGTGGTGCTTGAGTGCGACGGGCCGCAAACGCGCTGCTGAATTTGCATCCAATGAAGTCTTATCGAAAGTCACGCAAATTTGGACCAGTGGCGAGCGAAAGGCCCGCGAAACAGGCGAGATTCTTGCCGCATCCCGAACGCTACCTGTAAATTACCACTTGGGTCTTGGTGAGAACGACCGCAGCGGCACCGGTTATTTGCCTCGGGACGAATTTGAGGCAGCAGCTAATGCTTTCTTTGCTCAACCGGAAACGCGCTATCGCGGTTGGGAAACAGCTGTCGAGGCGCAGATTCGTATTTATCGGACAGTCACCGAGATTGTCCGGATGCATGGCGCCGGAGATATTGCAATCGTGACACACGGCGCGGTCGGCACATTGCTGTGGTGCGCACTCTCGGATTGTTCGATAGACCGCAAGTACGATCAGCCCTCACAAGGCCATTTCTGGCAGGCAGATCTATTGACACTCAAACCCTATTCGGGCTGGGTTTCGTTGGCATAGACCCTAGTCGTTCCAAGCGTTCTCTGCGATTTCAACCAAGGTCTCGAACACATCTGGTGTACCCACGATTACGCGCCCACCTTCGCGGATCATCACATCGGCGTTCTGATCCTCAACAATGCCACCGGCTTCCGAGACCAGCAATTGCCCAGCCAGACAATCCCAGGCATTCATGTGTTCTTCCATGTATCCCAAGAGTCGCCCAGCAGCGACATAGGCCAATGATAGCGCTCCGCTGGCGTTTCTGTGAAACATAGCCCCGTACTCGATTAGGTTCTCGACAATAGGTAAAATATGCCGGGTCTCAATCCGGTTCGAATATCCCACGGCGACTGTTCCGTCCCGCAGCGCCACCCCTGACGCGACGCGCATTGGTGATCCGTTAAGCGTCGCACCTTCTCCGCGAATCGCTACAAAGGTCTCATCCACATTTGGATCACGTATCACACCGATCTCAGTATGCCCTTCCGTGACGCCAGCCAGAACAATAGTCCATGCAGGTATGCCGTTGACGAAATTCGTTGTCCCATCAATTGGGTCAATCACCCAGTCAAAACCGCTCTTACCAACAGTAGCGCCGTGCTCTTCACCGAAAATTCCATCATTGGGCAACACCTCTGCAATCCTCTGACGAATAAAGGTTTCAACATTCTTATCCGCCTCGCTAACCCAGTCCTGAGCGCCTTTTTGATCAACGACAAGATTACCCCGATCCGCGAAATACTCTTCGGCAATTGCCCCAGCCTCCTCACAAACTTCGATGGCAAAATCTCTGCGTTTTGAAAGTCGAGACATGAGAGGTCCTTTTCCGATTAAAGAGCTGCCACGCAACATTGCAAGCTAATCGAATGCCTAGCAATCAAAGAGTCATTTCGTTTGTTTTCGAGAGCCAATTCCATGCTGCAAACCTAAAAGGTTTAGTGTTGATGATCTCTTCCGCAAACAACCAGCAAGTCAGTTATTCGCTAGTTTTAGTGCGCATTTGGGTTAAGTGCCGACTTACGATGGTGCAGCATAGATTCCGAAATGTTCACCATTTGAATGTCGGCTTTCTTTAAAGCACCCTCATTGGTTCGCACTCGCTGCGAAAGTCCGTTTTCCGCCCTGTGTTTTCAAAACCACTTTGCCGGGAACCGCAGTAATAGCCGATCAAGTTCATTGTTCTGCTCCGGCTCGAGCTCGGATCTTAGTTCTTGCATCAAAGGTGCCCTGCCCCAACGCTTCTCGTATACGCCTTTGATAGAAAACAGGTTTGTTCGGCGTTTTAGAATGGTTGCGATCAAACCGTGAGTTTTTCGGCGTACGGCGATCGAAGAAGCGCGGTAAGGCCGTTCCATTGAGGTGATGCTGCGAGGGTTTGGTTGTGCCGGGTAGGCGACACTAGAAAAGAGGTCTATAGGCGCGCGGCCGAGCCGGATTGATCTCATCAGAACATTGGCGAACGCCATGGTGAAGTCTCGGAATTCGCTTTTGTTCTCGGCACTTGATCGCTCCTACAAGCTCTTTTCAAGTGCCAATTCCAAGTAAATAACCTCATTTCAGGCTATCTGCACATTATGGTTGTCGCGCAATGTCGTTGCAGCGAGAGTGATCAGGATGGGAATAGAAGATTGCGCCTGCACCGTATCAGTCATCGTAAACTCTCTTGTCTCATGTGCCAGTGAGGAGCTATCCTGCTACTTCAAGTCGACTTGAGGTCAACCATGAAACTTCTTGATATTGGCGTCCTGTCCAAAAGGAGCGGCGTCCCCCCCTCAACACTGCGCTATTATGAGGAGATCGGGCTGATCCAGTCCGCCGCTAGGAATGGGCTTCGACGGCAATTCGAGATACGCGTCGCGACGCAGCTTGCTTTGATCTCTTTAGGAAAAATGGCGGGATTCTCACTTGCTGAGATCAAGGACATGTTCGCCAATGATGGCACTCCGCAATTGCCACGCCCTGAATTGCACCTGCGCGCAGATACTCTTGATGAACAAATCCGTGGTCTCACCCGGCTACGCGATGCGTTGCGTCACGTGGCGGATTGTCCGGCAGAGACCCATATGGATTGCCCAAAGTTCAGGCGCCTCATGGAGTTTGCGTCGCGTTCCGTCGCCGCTCAAAAGCGATGAAAGCGCCTGCTCAGACTGATTGCAACCACCAAGCAATAGGCCAATCTCTTGCTGCGATTTGGCTAATTGAACATGTGGGTTCGGAGTGAACATGCGGTGGCAGACATTTGATCCGCCCCGCCGGAAACGTGGACACAGCTGCCGTTGACCATGAAGCGACCAACAGCAGGTATTCAAAGCAGGCGTGTCGCCATACCACCATCAACAGCTAACGGAGAGCCAGTCACGAAGCTTGCTCGGTCCGACAACAAGAACAAGGCTGATTGAGCGATCTCGGTCGGTTCAGCCATGCGCTTAACGGGATGTAAACCCGCGATTATGTCGTGCGTCGCCGGGTCGTCACCCGCCATGTCAGTCTTTGTTCCGCCCGGCAGAACTGTATTGACGCGAATGCCTTGCGCCGCATGATCCGATGCCAGCGACTGTGTAAATCCTATCAGTCCTGCTTTCGATGCAGCATACGCCGCCATGCCCGGCATGCCGCCGTTGCTGAAGCCAACAAATGTTCCCGTAAAGACGATTGACCCACGGCCACGTCTTTGCAAAGCGGGAAGCTGGGCATTGGCCGCAAGGAATGCACTGGTAAGGTTGGTTGCAAGGACAGACTGCCAGTTGCTTAGTTCCATTTCCGGAATTGGACTCATATCACCCACAATGCCTGCATTGTTGAATGCGCCATCGAGGCCACCAAACCGTTGTTCTGCCAAGTCAACCAGGCCCTTGGCAAATGCCTCATCGCGAACATCACCTGCCAGATAAACGGCGCGCCCATTGCTTTGCTCTATCTGCTCAACAATTGACTTCAGCCGCGCCTCTCTACGCGCGCCCAAAACGAGGTTTGCCCCTTCTGATGCAAACAAAAGCGCTGCGGCTGCACCGATTCCGCTGCTCGCCCCGCTGATGATGATCGTTTTGTCTTTCAGTTCCATGGTCATGCCTTTCAGTTTCTGCATGCCAGTCAGTTAAGAAAAAACATCCGTGCTGAGCGATCCGTTTCCTGTGCTTGTCGGGCGGCCAATATCGAATGAGCAAGAACCGGGTCGGCAGACAACCTTCAAACGGAAACCGTCATTTGCGGGTCCCGCAGCACTCGGTATTTTGCTCTCAACGATGCCAATCCCACCCTTCCCGTGCGATCTCTGGCCTCATCAGTGTTGGCCAATAACACGCGCCTATCACTTTTTGATCAGGCTCACGGGCCGATGCCTCCTGGACCGCAATAGAAGTAAATTACCGCGCGTGCTAAGTCGCTTTTTGCGCCGAGCGTAACGATCGCGATAATCAATGACGGCAACTTTAGGCATCAAGCCTCGCTTCGGCATCCCAGAACGGTCTGTCCTTCCCGATCCGTTCGGCGAGGAAGTCCACAAAGGCGCGAACTTTCATTGGCATATGGCGTCGCTCGGGGAATACGGCATAAAGCGCCTGTTCCGGAAATGCGTAATCCGGCAAGACCCGGACCAGATCGCTGGTGGCCAAATGAGCACCCGCCACAAAGGTCGGCAACCGCCCAATACCAAGTCCGTCAAGCAAGGCAGCGCAAAGCGTCTCGCTATTGTTGATGCGCAGAGTGCCTTTGGTGCGTACCCGCAGTTCACCATGTGGTCCATGCAGCACCCACTCCATCGGATCGCGTGAATAGGCATAGTGAAGGCAGTTGTGCGTCAGTAAGTCTTCAGGTTGCTGTGGATTACCCCGCCGCAATAGATAATCCGGCGCGGCGACAAGAACACTGTGGATAGGCGCCAGCCGACGCGCGATCATGGCAGAGTCAGGCAGGGTGCCGGCCCGAACGGCCATGTCCAACCCCGCATCGACCAGATCAACGACCCGGTCATCCATAGTCAGGTCCAGTGTGATATCAGGATAAGTGGTCAGAAACTCGGTGAGCATCGGTGCAATATGCAGCCGTCCAAAGGACATGGGCGCACTGATCTTCAGGTGTCCGACCGGGTGACCCTGAACGGCCGCAACCGCGTCTTCCGCCTCCTGCGCCGATCCAAGCGCCTGTATTGCATGCGTCAGGTAGATTTCACCGGCTTCGGTCAGCGAGATGCTGCGCGTCGAGCGATGAAACAGTTGGGTGCCAAGATGCGCTTCCAGTGCACCTATCCGTTTGCTGACGGCTGACTTGGTGATCCCCAATCGCCGCGCAGCTGCAGCAAAACCGCCGCATTCAGCCACAGCGACAAATACGGGGATAGCGCCGATTTCGATCATGTTTCTCTCGTATAGTCAACTTTTTCTCACCCTAATGTAAACCTGATAGCCAATTATCATGCCATTGGAAACACATTAGGTCGTCCTCAACACATGTTGGATGGAGACGGCCATGCCCAAAATGCTCATCAACGGAATTCTGCGCGACAAGCCAGCGCAATCCGACGGGCGCTTTCACCGGTTGCCCAGTTCCTTTCGTGGCTGGATCAGTTCGGACGCTGAGGCAGACTTTCCGACCGCGTCTGGCCGCTATCACCTCTATTTGTCCAAAGCCTGCCCATGGTGTCATGGTGTCGACCTGGTATTGGCACTCAAGGGGCTGCGCGAGGTAATTAGCATAACCTGGATGGACTCGGTGATGTCTGAGGACGGTTGGGTCATCGACCAATCCGACTTTGACGAGTCCGCCGGTGTGCCACGTGATCATTACCTCTATCAAGTTTACCAACGCGCTGTGCCCTCTTATACCGGCGCGATTACGGTCCCGGTGCTATTAGACAAGCAAAGCGGTCAGATCATCAGCACCGAATCCGCCGACATCATGCGGATGATCGACACTGCCTTCGTCGACGCGGCCATTCTGGACCTCTATCCAACCGAATTCGCCGCTGAGATCGATCGGCTGGCTGAAATGATCCAGGCCCCCATTCGCAACGGTGTCTATCGCGTCGGTTTTGCCACCACGCAGGAAGCATATGACGAGGCGATCCATCAGCTTTATGCAGGGCTGGATACCGTAGAAGCAGTGCTGATGATGCGGCGATACCTGGCTGGAGCGGTGCCGACTGAGGTTGACCTGAAGCTCTTTCCGACGCTCCTGCGGTTCGATCCTGTCTATGTGACTCATTTCAAGATCGACTGGAAACGGATCTCGGATTATCCGGCCCTTTCGCGTTATCTGACGGACGTATCAAGTTTATCGGGCGTCGCTGAAACCATCGATTTGCAGCATATCCGCGCCCACTATTTTCTTAGCCACCGCCACATTAACCCGAGTGGCATCATCCCGATCGGACCGGAGTCGACGAATTTCATTGCAGATCTGACAAAGGGTGCCGCGTGATGCCCCGCTTTGCCACAGGCCTTCCGCCGACTGCCCTGATCATCGCGATCGGTGCGCTGGTTGGGGTCAGTTTTACATTGTCCAAATATGTAGCCATAGCAGGTAGCGCGCCACAGCAAGCTTTGTTCTGGCAGCTTCTGGTCGCGAGCGTTGTACTATTCACCATCGTTGCGATCACCGGTAACCGCCCGCCACTACATCGCAAGTATCTGTTCTACTACTTGGGGGCGGGGATTTTGGGCATCAGCGGTCCTTCATTGATCGGCTTTACAGTACTAGGCTACGTCTCGACCGGCTTCTACTCTGCGCTGGTTACACTGTCGCCGCTTTTCACTTTCACTATCACGGCCCTGGTCGAAAAGAGAATGTTACCGTCATACCGGCTGATCGGAATCCTGATCGGGTTGGTCGGCATCAGCTTTGCCACCCATAGCGGCTTTGACCTGTCGGGCGTTGCGCCGCGCTGGATCACCGCTGCGCTGGCGGGTCCTCTCCTGCTGGCAATGGGCAATGTCTTTCGCAGTCGGGCCTACCCGCAGGGTGCTGATCCCATAGCGCTGGCGGCCGGAACACTGGGGCTTCAACTGTTGCTGATCGGTCTTCCGATCATTGTAAGTGGTCAGATCGCGGCCGGTTCGATGCCAGGTCCTGGACCGGTTGCCGCGTTAACCGGGATCGGACTGATCACCGCACTCAGTTATGTGCTGACTTTCGAAGTCCAGCGGCGCACCGATGGCGTCGGATTTGCTCAGGTCGGATATTTCGCCACTCTTTTCGGCATTGGCTTCGGGGCTCTGGCCTTTGACGAACCAATACACCTCACATTGGTCGCGGCGCTCGCGGTGCTGTTTCTTGGGTTGGCCATAACCAATGGGCACATCCGCCTCGCCCACATCCTGCGCCTTCCGTACAAATCGCAGGCCGAAGCGCCGCTGAACATCACAAGTTTTCAATCACCCGCCAAGGAGAACAAAGATGCAGATTGCCAATAAACACAATTCGCCCCATGCACCACTGGTTGCCGGACTCTATGCGGCCGTCGACGCAATGAACGCCAGCGACGTCGTTAGCTATTTGACAGAGGACGTTACATTTCGCCTCGGGAATTTCGACCCGATCAACGGGCGCGGGCCTGTTGAGCATGCCAACGAATGTTTCTTTCAGACCATCGCCGCCATGCGTCATACGATAACCGGCATCTGGTCCAGTAGTAGCACTGTATTTTGCGACGGCACGGTCCACTATACACGCAAGGACAGCAGCGAGCATGAAGTCCCCTTCGCCACACGACTTGGCCTGCAAGAGGGAAAAGTGGCTGATTACGTAGTCTACGTGGATATTTCAGGACTCTAGAGGGATTGATGGTGGTACAGATAAGCGGCTTTGACTCCCTCAAAGCCGCTACAAACCACCATACCGTATTCCGTTCAATCAACGACGATTTCGACAAGAAGCCAGAAGCAGGACCAGGAATGTCAGGTTAAGCACCGCATTGAACGGCGCACCAACCAGGATTGAGAAAGTGCTATCGGTGCAAAACCAGGACCATGTTGCAACCCAGGTTACTCTTTGAGCCGCATCCGGGGAAATTGGCGCAACATATGTACCTAATGCCCATGACATTCCGCCGAGCCCGACGGTCAGCCCACCGGTGATGGCCAATAGCAATGGCGACGGTATCGCCATGTCGGGCGCAACCTCCTGCATCGGCCAATAGGCAACCTTAAGGAAAAGGTGGGCGACGGGATGCAGTATCGATAACCCTGCCAAAGCAAAAAGCGCTCCCGCTCCAATCAGGATCCATCCTGAACGACGCATGGCAGATTGTTGTGATGTCATGTTTTCCTCCTAATTCACTTGATCTGTCATGCGCGGTCAGGAGTATTCAAAGCAATTACCTCAGAGGTAAGTGATCTCTGACAATTGATTGTGTAAGATTACCTTATGACTTCTTACTCAGTTCTATTGAAGGAATGGCGCAAGCGCCGTCGGATGAGCCAGCTCGATCTAGCTGTTGAAGCCGACGTCAGTGCGCGACACATATCGTTTCTGGAGACCGGACGTTCCCGACCTAGCCCTGAGATGATCGTTCATCTTTCAGAGGTTATGGAAGTACCTGTTGACGCCAGGAATCATATGATGAAGGCGGTTGGTTTCGCGCCGAGATATGCGGCGACGCCGCTTGACAATGCGGCGATGGAACCCATTCGGAACGCTGTCACATGGACGTTGGAAAGACATGCCCCCTACCCGGGTCTGGTGCTTGATCGTCTTTGGCGGGTTGTAGAATTAAACGGTCCTGCTGCGGTGCTGTTTGCACCTCTCGGATTGGCTGCAGGCAATAGCCTCCTTGAATTGCTGACTGGCCCTACGATGGCACAGGTTGTTGAAAACTGGCCTGAAGTGGCGCATTACACCATGCTTCGCCTTCGCGCGGAAAGTGCAGCGGCAGGTGGCATACCTGATTTGGAGGTTGCGATAAGAGAACTGGCGGCGCACGCGCATGCACCAAGTGACGCAATAGTGGGACCATCCATTCCCACGGTCTATCGATTTGCCGGACATCGCCTTTCGATGTTCGGAACGATAGCGCAGTTCAGCACTGTAGCCGACGAAACACTCGACGATCTAAAAATTGAATTGTTCTTCCCGTCTGATGAACAGAGCGCTGTCTTGCTGACGGCACTTACCAGTCAGCCACAGGACCTCCAACTGCCGATATCAAGCTGACTTTGTGTCTCCGAACGGTCGGAATTTGCCTAGTTGGCCTAGCAGTTTGAAGTTGTCTCGATACTTGCTACCTCTTCCATGCGGTTCCCTCTGCACTTGCCGGCTTTGTTGGTTGATCTCGTCGGCCTGCGTAACCTCTCGAGAAAACTTTCGCGAAATGCTGGTGAAAATTGCGCAACTCGATTGAGATTCAGCTGTCCTTGCCACGCAATACAAACTGATTTGTTGCGCACCCATGTCACAAACTCCACGCCTGCCGCGTCCTGTTTCTATACACCCAAATACAGGAGCACCTCATGCAATCCCGTCTCAACCATTTCGCCGTTGCCCCGCAACTGATGCAGCCAATGCTCGACATGGAGGAATGCCTCAAAACAGCGGGCCTTGAGCACAGTCTCATCGAATTAGTAAAGTTGCGCGTGTCGCAGATCAATGGCTGCGCTTTCTGCATTCATATGCACACCAATGACGCGCGTGCGCAGGACGAGAGTGAAGACAGGCTTCACTTGCTGAATGCGTGGCGAGAGTCGTCTCTTTATTCCAAGCGTGAACGCGCCGCTCTTGCCTGGGCCGAAACGCTGACCCGCATCGAGCAGAATGGTGCACCGGATCACACCTATGATGAGATGGCCGCTCAGTTTTCAGATCAGGAAAAAATCGCCCTGACGCTGGTAGTGACAACGATCAACGCCTGGAACCGCATTGCTATTGGGTTTGCAACGCCACATCCTGCCGCCAAGGAGGCCACGGCCGAATGAGTCATATAACTTCACTCGATAACGACCAAACATTTGTCGATCTGCGACCGCGCTTGTTCGCGGTCGCCTATCGAATGCTGGGCACTGTTAGTGACGCAGAGGATGTAGTACAGGATGCATTTTTGCGTTGGCAGAAGGTTGATCATGCTAGCGTGCGGGACGCGACTGGGTTTCTGATCCGAGCGGTCACGCGGTTATGTTTGGATCACATGCGGGCCGCGCATACTCGACGCGAAACATATCCCGGTGAATGGTTGCCGGAACCACTGATCACAGATGATGCCACCGAGCGACTGGATCGTGACGTCTCGGTGGCACTCCTTCTGGCGCTGGAGCGGCTGACACCTCTCGAGCGGGCAGCCTTTCTGCTCCACGATGTATTCGAGCAATCATATGACGAATTGGCACAGGCATTGGAACGCACACCTGAATCCTGCCGCCAGCTTGTTAGCCGAGCTCGGAAACATGTGCAGCGCAACAAACCTCGAACGCAGGTTGAGCCCCAACAAGGCGAAGCCATCGCGAAGGCATTTTTCATGGCCGCCAAAAGCGGCGACACTGACGTTCTCGCCAAATTACTTGCGCAAGACGTAAGATTTGTTTCGGATGGCGGCGGCAAAGTATTGGCGACACTCAACCCGATTTTGGGCCGAGACAAAGTGATGCGGTTATTGTCTGGACTGGCGCGTAAATACACTGATCAACCTGCCCAGCAATGGCAATTCTGCCACCTGAACAATCTGCCTTCGATCCTCAGCCACGAAACGGGGGACATTTTGCAAACCACGTCGTTGGAGATAGAAAGTGGGATGATCACAGCGATCTACGTCGTGCGTAATCCAGAAAAGACTCGTCATCTGTCTTTCGACGGACACACTCCCATCAATGGCGGCCTATCTGACTAGGATGACTACATCGGCCCAAAGCGGGCACGCGCTCAGGTGTCGTGATGCCGCGGTGCGGCTCATCGTTGCAGTCATTCGCGGAAACAGCGAAATCAAGTCATAAGCAAACTCACACGTCGCGGGAAAACCTGCTATTCAATTGTCGTTCGCGCCTGAGGGCTCATACGGCCGAAACATGGGAACCCATCGCGGCACCTTCGCCTTGTACCGCAGGTAGTCCTCGCCAAAGCGTCGTTCCAGCCCCGGCTCCTCTACGAATTTGAAGTAAAGTGTGTTGAGGAGAAAGAACACTATCGCCCAACCCAACAGGAATAGGCTGCTCATTGCTAGTGCTTCCGCCAGTATCATTAGAATAACCTATGAAAGCATGGGGTTGCGCACGTAGCGGTAAGGTCCACTGACCACAAATCTTTGAGGTGGATCCCACGGTGCAGGAGTTCCGTATCCCTCAAGAACAAACAGTTTCATCGTGTTCGCGGCCAAGGCAAGCGCGGGGCCAGCCAACATCGCTGCCACGGCCCAATGCAGACGCGTTCCCACACTTGCACCAAATGGCCATTGGTCGCTGAAACATTGGACCAAAATCGGGATGTAGATCAGTGCTGTACCCGGAAGGATAAGTACCGCTTTAGTCATGCGCCAAAACATAGAGGAATCTTACCACAGCTTGTCGATCGTATTCTTCGCAACCACACCCAGTGCAACGTCGGATTGGCTATAGTAAATCCTTGGATCAGAACCAGAAATACTTACAACCTCTCAAAAATTGTCGAGGTTGGATGGTGTATTGTCAGAGGTATTTGCTCATTTGCGACCAGAAATTGTTCATTTGAAACCACCTTTGCGGCGCGATTGGCAATAGTCTGGGGAAAACTGGGACGGGTCGCCATGCCAGGAAGTACTCGAAAAACTACGTTGGAAGAATGTGACCTTCTGATCCGCAATGCCTCGGTAATTGACGGTACCGGTGGCTCCATCCGCAATGCAGATGTGGCAGTATCAGGAGACGAAATTGTCGGTGTCGGGCCACTGGACGGTATTCGTGCGCAGGCGGAAATTGACTCGACCGGCCTGTGCCTCGCCCCAGGTTTCATTGACGCACATACTCATGACGACTGGGCGCTTCTACGCACCCCGGATATGTCGTTTAAGGTGACACAGGGGGTGACCACGGTTGTGACTGGGAATTGCGGGATCAGCGCCGCTCCATTCAGGGTGCAGGAAGATCTGCCAGACCCGTTCAATGTCACTCCGGACGTGCAGTCAATCAGCTTTGAAACCGTCACCGAGTATCGACGCGCGATCAAGGATGAAGCGCCCGCCGTCAATGTGCGACTGCTGGCCGGGCATTCATCACTACGTGCCACCGTAATGGGGTCGGATTTGGAGCATGCCGCGACCAGTGCAGAAATCAACCGAATGGCAGAATTGCTTGATAAGGCGCTGTCCGAGGGCGCGGCCGGGCTTTCCAGTGGATTGGACTATCCCGCCGCGATGGCGGCTCCTGGGGAAGAAGTTGTGATGTTGGCACGGGTGCTACGTCACCACCCGAACACCGTTTACACAACCCATGTTCGGGATGAAGGTGACGGCGTGATCGAAGCCATCAAAGAAGCCCTGTCCACTGGACAACGCGCCGATGTTCCTCTGATCCTGTCGCACCACAAATGCGCAGGTTTTCGCAACTTCGGTAAAAGCAAAACGACGCTCGCCATGATTGACGCAGCCCGCGCGAAAGCAGAGGTCGCCATGGATGTCTACCCCTATACCGCCTCGTCTTCTGCTCTGATGGAGCGTTTCATTGATGCCGCTAAAGATGTGATTGTCATCTGGTCCGCCCCGCACCCGGAGGTTGGAGGACGGATGCTTGATGACATTGCTGCAGAATGGGGCGTGTCGCGGGAAGAAGCCTGTACAAAGTTGAAACCCGCTGGCGCTATCTATTTCGACATGGACGAAGAGGATGTACAGCGGATCCTACAACACCCGGCGTCGATGATCGGATCGGACGGGCTGCCTGGCACCGAAAAACCGCATCCTCGGCTCTGGGGCACTTTTCCACGGGTCTTAGGGCATTACACTCGGGATCTGAAATTGTTCTCGCTGGCACAGGCTGTGCACAAGATGACCGGCCTGACCGCAGCAAAGTTCGGCCTGACCGATCGCGGAGAAGTTGCAGTCGGGAAAAAGGCAGACCTTGTACTGTTTGATGCAGAGACAATCTCGGATGTGGCTGATTTCGACGCTCCAGAGCAGCCCGCCAAAGGCATTCATTACGTTTTTGTAAACGGGCAGGTCACCCTTTCTCAGGGGCACCAGACCCACACGCGCGCAGGTCGCTTCCTGAACAACAACAAACAATAGCGGGGAAAAACATGAGCAGAACAGTCTGGCTGAACGGGACATATATGCCCGAGGAAAAAGCGCAATTGCCAATCTTTGATCGGGGCCTGCTGTTTGCTGACGCTGTATATGAAGGCTTTGGCATTCTGGACGGGCAGATCATCGATTTCCATTACCATATGCAGCGTCTGAACCGGTCGTTGGCCGAGTTGGAAATGCGGCCACCGATGAGCGAGGGTGCGTTATATGACGGGCTGATGGGGCTGATTGCGCGCAACGGGGTGGAGGAAGCGTTTCTCTATCTGCACGTCACCCGTGGCGCGCATGATCGCGATTATCTTTACCCCGGCGGCCTGTCACCCAACGTTTTTGCCTTCACCCAGCCGCTGCACGGGGGGCTGGCCGCCGATCCGCCGCAACCTCTGCGACTGGCCAGCGCACCGGATATTCGCTGGGCACGGCGAGATATCAAGACCAGCAACTTGTTAGGTCAGGTTCTGGCGAAAGAAATTGCCCGCAAGGCCGGTGCGGATGAGGCGCTGATGATTGCGCCCGATGGCACAGTGACAGAATGCGGGGCAATGTCGTTTTTCATCGTAAGAAATGGCTGCATCTACGCCCGCCCCCTCAGCCGTGATATTCTGCCAGGGATCACCCGCCAGACCATGCTACGCGTTGCCGACGACCTGGGGCTGAAAGTGGTCGATGCCACCTATACGCTAGACGACGTCTTCAGGGCGGATGAAGCTTTTGCCACTGGCGCTTCCAGCTATGTTCAGCCGGTGCCCGAAGTCGATGGCCGACAAATAGGTGACGGTGAGACGGGCACTGTTACAACCTTGCTGCGCCGCGAATATCTCAAAGCCGTGCGCGCCTCCTTCCGAAACAACCGCGCCAGTCTTCAATAGATAGCAACAGATAGGCGTTCGCGGCCCAGAGTCGACATTCAACCTAATGCCGTGGTGCTGCAGTCGCAGCCATAAAGCCCACCGTTCGCTGCGTGCGCGAAATATCGATGCGTATAAACACACAGTACGCGGGACAAAGTGAGCTTAAAATACGTTGCTCACGCCACGCCCAGCGGTGTCATTGGCCCGAATGAAGTCGAATGCTGCCGCCAGAACATCCAAAACCTCGAAGATTGGCTAGGGTGCCTGCTTGAGTGACGCTGCTGCAGGACGATATATACAAATCGAATTTCCTGATTGTATGATTCAATAACCGGCCCACCTGAATAGCGGCCAGAAACCGGAAGGTAGCCTTGCTGAATTTGACGATTCCCATACCCTTGATATTGGTCGCCGTTTTGCCCGCCGTTCTGGATCGGTGCTCTGGTTCCGACACGAGCGTGGCCCTGGGCGTACTGGCCCGCGACCGGGTGGCTTTGACTGCGACGGCCAGTGAAATCGTTGTCGATTTACCGATCGCCGAAGGAACTGTCGTCAAAGCAGGAGATATTCTGGTTCAACTCGATCCAACATTACAGACTGCCAAGCTCAGCCTGGCACAGGCCGAGCTTCAAAAGGCGCAGGCCACGCTGTTGAAGCTGCAGGTCGGACCGCGGGAAGAAGAGATTGCAATTGCCGAAGCCAAGGTCGCAGGTGCTGTTGCGCGACTGGTTGACGCCGAAGCCATCTATGAAAGAAACGCCAGACTGGTCGAAAACTCGGTCGTCACCGAAGCACAGGTGGCAAATGATCTGGCCTTACGCGATTCTGCGCGTGCCGAGTTGGCCAGCGCTCAGGAATCTTTGAAAGAGCTGCAAAACGGCACCCGTCCCGAAGATATTGCTGTCGCCGAGGCCAACGTACGTGCAGCAGAAGCCACGGTTGCTGCCGAGCAGACCGTGTTGGATGACCTGACAGTTGTTGCGACCCGCGATGGTGTACTGGATTCACTGCCTTGGAATCTGGGCGAGCGGGTAACATCCGGCAGCCCGGTTGTCGTTATGGTCACCGGTCAAACACCCTATGCGCGTGTCTATGTGCCCGAACCGCATCGCGTCAAACTAAAGCCCGGCGATAAACTGAGAGTGCGCATTGACGGACTCTCCGATCCATTGGACGGCGTGATCCGCTGGATCAGCGACGATGCGTCGTTCACGCCATATTACGGACTGAACAAGGATGACCGTACGCGGCTTGTCTATCTCGCCGAAATTGACCTGCCAACCGCATCGCCGGACTTACCCGCCGGAGTGCCTGTGCAGGTTCCCTTACCATGAGCGACATCGTTGTCTCGACGAAAGGCCTGACCCGCCGGTTTGGGGAAAACACAGCGGTCAACAATCTGGACCTTGAGATCAGAACGGGCCAGATCTACGGGTTTCTTGGCCCCAATGGCTGTGGCAAGACCACTACCATGCGCATGTTGACCGGCTTGCTGACCCCTAGCAGCGGAACGATCTCGGTTCTGGGGCAGTCCATGCCCGAAGCGGCGGAACCGTTGAAGAACGAGACTGGGTATATGACCCAGATCTTCTCGTATTATCGCGATTTGACCGTTCTTGAGAATCTGCGGTTCGCGGCTGAAATTTACGGCATTCCGGCTAAATCAGCCGCGGACCGGATTGACGAGTTGCTGCACACCTATGACCTGACAACGAACGTGCATCAGCTAAGCGGCAGCATGAGCGGCGGACAACGGCAGAAACTGGCGCTGGCAGCAACCGTCATGCACCAGCCAAAACTTCTGTTTCTCGACGAACCAACGTCGGCCGTTGATCCCGAAACCCGCCGCACGTTCTGGGAGCAGCTGTTCGATCTGGTCGATCAGGGTGCGACGATGATTGTGTCGACCCATTTCATGGACGAGGCAGAGCGTTGTCACAGGCTGGCGATACTGCAGCACGGCGTAAAAAAGGCGGATGGGTCCCCCCGTCAATTGATGGATGATCTGGACGCCGATGTTGTAGAGGTGGAAGGGCCGGACCTGAGAAAAGTCAAACACGAGCTGGATGGCAAATCCAAAATACTCTCAACGGCTCAGGTCGGCTCGCGGCTGCGCGTGCTGGTCGACAAGTCCGAACCTCGGCCAGTTGATATGCTACGCGCCCGGCTTGATGCGTTTGCGGACCTGTCCCTGACGTCTCAACGTCCAAACCTTGAAGACGTCTTTGTCAGCGCAACGCGGGGGCCGGGACAATGATCTCGCCGCGTCGTATCACAGCCGTTTTGAAGAAAGAGCTGCTGCAGCTGAGGCGAGATCGAATGACCTTTGCCATGGTTGTCATGATACCACTGATCCAACTGCTGCTGTTCGGCTATGCGATAAACACAAATCTGCGTCATGTGCCCGTCGCACTGGTGGATCAATCCCGAACTGAACTGTCGCGCACGCTGGCGCAGATTGTTCAGGCCACGCAGGTCGTAACAATCACCGAGGAGTTGACCAGCCCGCAAGAGGCCGAACGCGCGATCACCGAATCTCGCGTACGCGCCGCTTTAATTATTCCTCAGGATGTGAGCCACCGCCTTGCCCGAAGCCCTTCCGTCGGATTGGGATTGCCCGACGCAACCAACCAGACCAGCAGTCGGCCTGTTGCCCATTGGATCGTGGACGGCTCGGACACGATGGTCGCCAGCGCGATCAAGTCCCTGCGCACGATGCCACTGACCGAGTTGCTCAAGCAACCGCCCAACCGACAGGTGCCTACGTTTGAAGTCACGCTCTATTTCAACCCCGAACAGCGGTCGGCGGTGAACATCGTACCCGGTTTGGTTGGGGTTATCCTGACCATGACAATGATCCTGTTCACCTCGGCCGCTATCGTCCGTGAACGCGAGCGGGGAAATATGGAGATGTTGATCAACACACCGATCAAGTCCATCGAGCTGATGATTGGCAAGATCATACCCTATATCTTCCTGGGGCTGCTGCAGGTCGCAATCATCCTTGGCATCGGGCACGTGTTGTTCGATGTCCCGATCAATGGTGGGTTGGGCGTTCTTCTTGTGGTGACACTGCTGTTTATCATTGCCAGCCTGTCGCTAGGGTTAGTAATTTCAACACTTGCACAGAACCAGCTCCAATCGATGCAGATGACCATTTTTGTCCTGCTGCCCTCGATCCTGATGTCCGGGTTCATGTTCCCCTTCGACGGCATGCCGCGACCTGTCCAAACCATCGCACAAGTCCTGCCGGCCACGCATTTTATGGACATGATCCGCGGCGTGGTCCTGCGAGATGCTTCGCTTTATGAGTTGCGATGGGGGATTCTCTGGATGATCGGGTTTGCAGTATTCGGATTGTTGGCGGCAAGTCTGAGATTCAAGAAACAGTTGGATTGAATTGCGGCCCGTTCCGAACATTCGTCGATTTTGACGTTACAGCATTGCAGCCTCCCGATAGCGGACGGTGCAAACGCCGAAGGTATTGCAAGAGGCCTATCGGCTCAGCAGAAAAAAACGCAGCGCACCCATTCGGGCACACGACGGTTAGCCAAGGAAGATAAAAATCATGGGAAAAGGCGCAACGGCAATCGCTGCCGCCAAAACCAACCCCAGAAATGAAAACCTACGGCTGGCCCCGGCCAGAAAGGCGAGTCCCCCGCCCCCTCCGAAATCCGCGACTCTTTCCTGATTAGGAGTTTTGACGACGAACTGCTGCTACATCCCAGAAAGGCCTGCATTGGTGTTTAGTAGGAACTGGCGAAAAATTGGGCTGCTTGCCGCCCCAATGCCACGGGCGTTTTCTCCGACTGCTGCGGCTTCCACGACCGGAGGGATAAGACCGCGTTTGTCCTGGTTGACCAGATAGCGTCGAACCCTTGCCACCAACTCTTCTCTTACGTCCGGCGGGAACGCCCCGTCGATGAAAATGGCCTCGAAGTCGATGACGGCACAAATTGAAAGAGAGGCCTTGGCCAACTCCTGCGCAGTCGCTCCAATCCACGGCTCGACATACCGTGTGATGCTGGTCCAGTCCTGCGGCTTCTTCCAGAGAATCGCGGGATCGACGCCCCCTTCGATCAGCCTGTCCTCAAGCAGAAACAGTGAGGCGGTGTCGATCAGTTGCTGGCTTTCACCCAATGGACCCGTCGTGCGCATCGCGCCCAAGGCACCAGCATTGCCTTGGTTGCCCTCAAACACGGTGCCGTTCAACGCGACTCCGCCGCCGATCATTGACCCAATGAAGAAATAAAAATAATCGCGATACTCAGCCCCACGACCATATAGATGCTCCGCGTGACACGCTGCGGTCGCGTCGTTGACTACAAAAACCGGCAAGTCGCTGAACTTGGCGACCTCCGAGAAGAAGTTAACGTTTTTCCAGGAACTAAACTTCTTGGCGGCAAGCCCAGACAGGTCGTGCCATTTCCAAAGTTCGAACGGTGTGCCGATTCCAATCCCGCATACGCGATCACGAAGCCTTTGCGGTTCGTGAGCCAGTAGCGTTTCCAAGCCAGAATCCAAAAACCCGAAAACGGCCTCTGGCAACGGATAATCATAGGTTGTGGAAAGTTGGCGGCGCGGCTTGCCTGTAAAGTCGATCAAAAGCAGATCGGCACTGCGTCGCCCTATCTTCATCCCGACTGACAAGATGCCTTCCGGATTTAACTCCATTGGGATCGAGGGCTTCCCAACTCTTCCTCGCAACGGGGCTCCGCGTTTGAGAATCTGGTCTTTTTCGAGCTTGCGCAAAATGATTGAAACGGTCTGTGGAGACAGACCTGTCAACCGCGCAACGTCGGCACCCGCCGTAGGCCCATGCCGTTGTAAAACTGTCAAAATCAGACGTTCGTTGTGGTCTCGAACACCGCTTTGACTTACGCCTCCTGTCAGCATTCTCAGCGCGTCTTTCTCCATAACTCAAAACATAACCACCTTGTTTTACTATGGAAAGACGGTCGATCAAATTAATAAATAAACTTTATTTATTTATTGACAGAGAGACCAGAATCACAGTTTCTTGAATGAGACCTTCATTAGAGGATGAAGGTAGGCCTCGTTGGTACGCCGCTCGGGGCAACAAATATTTCTGGGAGGACAAATATGAGAAATCTATTCAAGATTGCCGCATCTGCGACTGTGCTCACGATGGCAGCGGCCTCTGCTCAGGCAGCCGGAGAAACCGTCTGCCTAATCACGAAGACTGACACCAATCCCTTCTTTGTAAAGATGAAAGAAGGCGCGACGGCCAAGGCTGAAGAGCTTGGCATGACGTTGAAAGCCTTTGCTGGTAAAATTGACGGCGACCACGAAACTCAGGTTCAGGCCATTGAAACTTGCATCTTGGACGGTGCAAAGGGAATTCTACTAACGGCATCGGACACGAGCTCGATTGTTCCAGCGGTCCAACAAGCGCGGGATGCAGGACTTTTGGTTATTGCGCTGGACACACCGCTCAGCCCGATCGATTCAGCTGATGCAACTTTCGCAACGGATAACTACAAGGCCGGACTGTTGATCGGGCAATGGGCAAAGGCCAAAATGGGTGACGCTGCAGCGGACGCAAAAATCGCGACGCTTGATCTGAATGTCAGCCAGCCAACAGTAGACGTTCTGCGCAATCAGGGCTTCCTTGACGGATTCGGAGTGGACTTGGCTGATCCCAATGTTATTGGCGACGAAACGGACGCGCGGCTGGTTGGTAGTGACGTGACCGACGGCAACGAAGAAGGCGGGCGCCGCGCCATGGAAAACCTTCTGGCCAAGGACTCGACGATCAACGTTGTGCATACGATCAATGAACCGGCAGCGGCGGGCGCTTACGAGGCCCTGAAATCCATTGGACGTGAAAACGATGTTCTGATCGTTTCAGTCGATGGCGGGTGTCCCGGCGTACAAAACGTTCAGGCCGGTGTAATCGGCGCCACAAGCCAGCAATACCCCTTGCTGATGGCTTCGCTTGGTGTTGAAGCCGTAAAGAAATGGGCAGACGAAGGCGTGAAGCCTGAAAACACACCTGGAAAAGACTTCTATGATACCGGTGTGGCGCTGATTACTGATCAACCCGCCGATGGTGTTGAATCGATTTCAGTCGCAGAGGGCCTGGAACTCTGCTGGGGCTAAGTACAAGCCCATTTGGAGAGGCGCTCATATGAGCGCCTCTCCATTGCTTTAACCAGCAATCCGATACTTCCTGTAAACTGATCTCGTGACCCCAATGCAAGCCACGAAAGGGTGAGATATGTCTGAAACAAACCAAGGCACCCCGGAATTTGAAACCGCAGCAAGCAGGGCGGAAACCGTCGCGGAGTTTGAGGATCACCGGCGCGGCGCACTGGGGAAGTTGCAGCACCTTCTCCATGTCAACCCGTCCTTTGTGCCACTTATTGTCTTAGTCGGAGCGATGTTGGTTTTTGGGCTGCTATTGGGTTCAAAATTTTTCTCGCCTTTCGCTATGACCTTGATCCTTCAACAGGTTCAGATCGTCGGCATCGTGGCAGCAGCACAGAGCCTTGTTATTCTGACCGCTGGCATCGATCTGAGCGTCGGTGCGATCATGGTTTTTTCTTCAGTTATCATGGGTCAGTTCACCTTCCGATATGGCATTCCTGTGCCATTAGCCGTCATGTGCGGTCTGGCTGTCGGAACGATGATCGGAGCCCTCAACGGTTGGCTTGTCAGCCGCGTTAAACTCCCCCCTTTTATTGTCACACTTGGAATGTGGCAGATCGTTCTGGCAACCAACTTCCTGTATTCCGCAAACGAGACAATTCGTAGTCAGGACATAGAGGCAAACGCCCCCTTCCTTCAGTTTTTCGGCACGAAATTTAGCATCGGTGGGGCGACTTTTACAGTTGGCGTCATATTCATGCTCGTCTTGATTTTTGTGCTGGCCTATGCACTCAAACACACGGCTTGGGGCCGTCATGTCTATGCGGTGGGCGACGATCCAGAAGCGGCCGAACTGTCCGGTGTCAACGTCCACAAGACCTTGATGTCCGTTTATATGCTCTCCGGGCTGATCTGCGCCTTCGCCGGCTGGGCTCTGATCGGCCGCATCGGCTCAGTCTCTCCAACTTCTGGCCAACTGGCCAACATCGAAAGTATCACCGCGGTTGTGATCGGTGGCATCTCACTGTTCGGCGGGCGAGGATCCATTCTGGGATCGTTGTTCGGAGCACTGATCGTTGGCGTGTTTACTCTTGGGCTGAGGCTCTTGGGCGCAGATGCGCAGTGGACCTTCCTGCTCATCGGTCTCCTCATCATCGCAGCGGTCGCAGTCGACCAGTGGATTAGAAAGGTTTCGGGCTAATGTCAGACACAACACCAATCGTCCAAGGCCGCGGAATCGTGAAGCGCTATGGCCACGTCACCGCCATCGACCATTCCGATTTTGAATTGCGTCAGGGAGAAATCCTTGCGGTCATTGGGGACAACGGCGCCGGAAAATCATCCATCGTCAAAGCGATCTGCGGAGCCACGATCCCGGATGAGGGCGAAATCCTCATCGAAGGCAAGAAGGTTAACTTTACCTCTCCGATCGACGCCCGGAACATGGGGATCGAGATCGTCTATCAACAACTTGCCATGTCGCCCGCTCTGTCAATCGCGGACAATATGTTCATGGGTCGTGAGATCCGCAAACAGGGCTTCATGGGGCAATATCTGCGTCAACTTGACCGACCCGCCATGGAAAAGTTCGCCCGTGAAAAACTGACCGAGCTTGGCCTCATGACCGTTCAGTCGATCAATCAAGCGGTTGAGACACTGTCGGGCGGTCAGCGCCAAGGTGTTGCCGTTGCGCGCGCCGCAGCCTTTGCGACCAAGTTCATCATCATGGACGAACCAACGGCTGCACTGGGGGTGAAAGAGAGTCGGAAAGTTCTCGAACTCATCCAGGATGTGCGCGCGCGTGGCATTCCGATCATACTTATCAGCCACAACATGCCGCATGTCTTCGAAGTCGCCGATCGCATCCATGTGCACCGGCTGGGCAAAAGGCTCTGCACAATCGATCCCAAGGACTACACAATGTCCGATGCCGTGGCCTTCATGACTGGTGCCAAAGAGCCCCCGAAAGAGGACGCCGCGTGATCGGGCAGGACATAATGCGCGTTTGCGACCTGATCTCGTCCCGGAGGCAAGTTGGGGTTCGGACGATTGTCGCAATCGCCGGCCCCCCTGCATCCGGCAAGTCGACGCTGGCAGATAACGTTGTGCAATCACTGAATGCACATCAGAGTTCTGCGGTTCCGTTAGCCACGCTGGTACCCATGGACGGCTATCATCTGGACAATCGGGTACTTGAGACGCGTAGTTTGTTGGATAAAAAAGGGACACCAGAAACCTTCGACGGAGTTGGGTTTTGCAAGGCAATCAGAGGACTGCAGTCGGCGCGACATGAGTCCTTTCACCCCAAATTCGACCGCCAAATGGATCTGGCCATTGCAGGCGCGATTGCTGTTCACCCAGAAACTCCGACTATCGTCGTTGAGGGAAACTACCTTCTGATGAATAGCGACCCGTGGAGAACATTGGCAGATGTCTATGCCGCAACAGTATTTGTCAGCCCAACTTTAGAGGAGCTTAAATGCAGGCTGCAACGCCGCTGGATCAAGCATGGCTTTGACCCAAAATCCGCGCTGCAACGCGCCACAACGAATGATCTGCCCAATGCTGAACTTGTCATCAGAGAGAGCAGGAAGGCTGATCTGACATTGAACCATAATTACACCGAATTCGGAATGCGTTACGCGTTTTGATCCGGTTCAACCGACGCAGAAGCGATCCGTTGATACTAACTCGTCCTGGCGTTTTTCAGTGCAATTAACATCATCCCATACACGATGAGGGAAGCTTATGAAGTTCTTCGTGGACACCGCAGAAGTAAACGACATCAAAGACCTGATAGACTTTGGACTACTGGACGGTGTTACCACGAATCCAAGCCTTGTCGCCAAGTCTGGCCGCGATTTCAAAGAGGTCATTGCTGAAATTTGCACTCTGACAGATACGCCCGTATCGGCAGAAGTCGCAGCTTTAGATGCCGCAGGAATGATTGCGGAGGGAGAGTACCTCTCGGCGATCGCAGACAACGTGGTTGTCAAACTGCCGCTGACCTTGGATGGCCTGAGAGCCAGTGCTCATTTCAAGAGGCAGGGTATTAGAACAAACGTCACGCTTTGCTTCACACCCAATCAGGCTCTTTTGGCGGCAAAGGCGGGCGCGACCTATGTATCACCTTTCATTGGCAGATTGGATGACATCAATCTGGACGGAGCCGATCTCATCCGTGATATCCGAAGCATCTTCGACACCTATTGTTTTGAAACTGAAATCATTGCAGCATCCATCAGAAGCCCCAATCATATTACAGAGGCGGCCTTGGCCGGATCAGACATAGCCACGGTCCCCCCGTCCGTTATCCGCAAATTAGTCAGGCATCCGCTAACCGACACCGGCATTGAGCAGTTTCTCAATGATTGGAAGTCGACCGGGCAATCGATTCTGTAATGGAGGGTCATTTTGCCTGAGACAGAAGGCACCGAACACTGAACGGCTGTGTGTCGGGGGACTAAAACCTCAATGACAGGTTACCTTAAGTGATTAGAAAGTCGAGTTGTTCGGGAAATTGCCGGCACTACGCTTCAGTGGTGGCATAAACACAACGGCAACGATCTAAATCTTCAACGTCCGCTTTCTGAAGTGACGGGAGATTTTGGTGCGGCCGCGGCAAAGGTCCACTTCCCGTGCCTTGCGTCATCTAAAGCACAGCTACACAGGTGGTTACACATAGAAGATGAGATGGCACGGGTGTCTCGCTATTCGACCGTGCCAAACAATTTGTGGCAAGTTTAGAGAGCCAAATATCCTGTGTTACACTTTTGAGACTTCTCCCCGAGAATTAGGAGGCCAATATGGTTAGTTCATCCAGGCGAGAATTCTTTAAAGCAGCCGCAGCAACGGGTCTCGGAGGAACTGCTGCGATGCAAGTTTCAGCCGCAGAGTTTCCATCGGGCCCTTTTTGGAACAATGTTCCTGATCCAGAACTTTCCAAGCAAGAGCTTCCAAACTTCAAGTTTGAACTGGAAAAATCCAAAGGGCGTGAAGACGGTGGCAGTTTCGGAAAAGAAGCCACCGTGCGCCAACTTCCGGTTTCAACGGGAATCGCCGGTGTCTCAATGAAACTGGAACCCGGTGTCGCCCGTGAATTGCACTGGCACGCCACTGCTGCGGAATGGGCATTTGTCATGGAGGGGCGATGCCGGACAACAGTCATCAACCCGGCTGGAAAATCCGAAACGAACGATTTTGAACCAGGTGACGTATGGTATTTCCCGCGTGGTTACGGGCATTCGATACAGTGTCTGGGCAACCAGCCCTGCCACTTCATTCTGATATTCGACAATGGGTATTTCTCTGAATTCGGTACATTCAGCATCACGGACTGGATTGGCCACGCGCCGAAAGACCTGTTGTCAAAATCCCTTGGCTTGCCCGCAGCAGCGTTTGATTCTTTTCCCAAGAGCGAAGTTTATTTCGTTCACGGCGACCCGCCGCCGGAAGAACCTGCTTTGCCTCATCAGGGGCATCTGGCAACACCTCGGAATACGCATAAATACAGGCTGCTCGACCAAGAGCCGAATTCTTCTTTCGCAGGCGGTCGAGAATGGCTGGTCAGCCAATCGGAATTCCCCATCTCAACCACGGTAACGGGCGTGGTTTTGGAACTTGAGCCTAAGGGGATGAGGGAGTTCCACTGGCACCCGAACGCGGATGAATGGCAATACGTAATGAGCGGTAGCATCGGAATTACCATATTTGGTGCAAACGGCCGCTTCGCCACAGAATCTCTGAACAAGGGGGATGTGGGATATATTCCTCAGGGTTATGGGCATTCGATTGAAAATGCTGGTGAGGAAAAAGCCCGAATACTGATCGCGTTTAACACCGGTGAGTATCAGGCAATCGACCTTTCAGAATGGATTGCAGGTAATCCCAACTACCTGCTTGCCGCGCATTTTGATCAGAAACTGGATGTTGTCGAAAAGCTCCCGAAGCAGGACGTCTTCATCGCTCCAAGGTAGGTACAAGGCAAACGTACAATGGCGGCATACTAAGACTTGAACTTGCCAATGATCAGCGCCGCGACGATCAGAATAAGCGCAAGGATGTCATTCGCCTGTAGTCGCTCTCCAAGAAACGCAATGCCGATGAAAACGCCAACCAGCGTGATCAGATAACCGGAAAGGGCAGTAAAGGTCGGGCCGGTTCGACCAACCATATAGATGAACAGAACATAGGCTATGCCGCCACAAAAGACGCCTAGGCCTGCCAGCGCTGTTACGCTTTGCCACGACGGGTCCGGCTTCCACGCGGAACTGAGGATCAACGTCAAAACCACCAGTACTGCGGACGCGATCATAAAGACGTTTCGCATCGCAAGAACAGGTGGCACGTTTGACAGATGTTTCATCATGATCAGGCTTGCCGAGAAACTCAGTGCGCCGCCCAGGATCGCCAGTTCACCGATTATGTCCGCCAGCCAGCTGCCTTTGATACTTGGAACGATCAGAACCAGAATCCCTACAAAGCCGACAGCGACACTCAGCGCTGCGATCAAACTCCAATGCTCGTCTTTCACGAAAAACGGGGCCAGTATCAGGGTAAAGATTGGCACTGTGGCAAGGAGGATGGCAGCAATACTGCTGTCGACGTGTTGCTGCCCCCAGGGGATCAGAAAGCACGGCAAGATTGCTTCAGCTACCGCGATTGCACAGTAAAGCGACCAAGGCTGTCTGCCGACTTTTATCGAAGATCCCGCTGAACGTCCGTACATCACAGCGGCGATGATCGTCAGGGTGACAAATCCGATCAGCACCCGCCCGGTCGCCACGACCAACGGCGAAAAACTCTGAATGGCCAGTTCGTTCAGAACAAACTGGGACCCCCAAATCAGACTGATCCCGACCAATAACAGATAGTCGAGGGCAACAGGCCTGTTCATGACGAATGCGCTTTTTCGAACACGTGATTCACCACAAAAACATGAAGTCAACCAATCCTACCACAAGCAGGGAGACCGTGCGCCCGGGTATTAACATGCGTGAATACAGTGTATTTTCTGGATAGATATGGGAGGCACCAGATGTACGAAGATCTATTACCTCACACATTGCCGACTGAGGCCGAGCGGCTTGATCGCATGTCACGTGCGCACGACCCCGATACCTTTGCAACAATTGAAAGACTGAACCTTCCAGCGAATGCGCATTGCCTGGATATAGGTGCCGGGCGCGGAAGCGTCGCGATCTGGCTGGCCGAGACATTGCCCCACGCAAAAGTCATCGCCAGCGATCTGGACGTGTCGTCCGTGAAAGAAAACACCTTACCCAACATAGCCCTGGAGGAGATCGATCTGCGAGCCGATGAGCTTGGTTCAGAATTGTATGACCTGGTTCACTGTCGCGCGGTGTTGTGCTTTTTACCGACCCGAACAGAGGTTTTGTCAGCGATCCTGAAGTCGCTCAAACCCGGCGGCGCATTTGTTGTTACTGAAATGGACTTCAGGCGAGTTGCTTCCGGTCCGAGCCGTTTTTGGGCTACGTTCTGGACCGCGTATCTCGAATTCACCGCATCTCAAGGGTGGAATTTAGAGTTTGGTGCAACGTTGCCGGGCTTTCTTGCCAAAACCGGCTTTACGGAAATTGATGCACGGCACATTCAGCCCATTTTAAATCTCTCCGGAAATACCGCAGGAGCGGCTGAAGCGCAGACCTGGTCACTAACATTGGCAACATTGGCGCCTAAATTGATCGGTGGCGGTTTTATGACCGAAGGCATGCTGACCGAAGCACTTTCGATCATCCGTAACCCCGAAGCTTGGACGGCCGGACCAGGCTTCATGGTCACCAGTGCGCGGCGACCGATGACCTAACCCGAGGGGCAACTTATCCTCAACAAGAAACACTTGTGGATGTCTGCTATTTTGAAGCAAGCGCCATTCGTGCAATATGCAGAAAGTGGTACTTAGGGCTCAAGGCGGCCATCAGAGCCAGTGCAGCATTGCCCCCTGCCCCACATCACACAGGCCTTACGGACGGCCCAATCCGGTCACTCAGTGAGGTGCATAGTTGCTGCGCGCGCAGCCCGCTTTGCTGACTATCACTGAACGTGCGAATTATGAAAGCACCAAACTCACAGATCACGGACAAATCCTGGTTATGGCTTCCGATTGCAAGCTCAGCCAGCTATGAACCTGGTGGTTTAACCTTTCCAATCCAGAGTGAGTTGCGTTTGGGTCACGATCGCCGCAGTACGGCCATCGGGTCGGGTAATCGTGGTCTGCCAAATCATTGTTTTTCGACCGCGATGCAGGGGAATACAGGTCAAAGTGATCTCGTCGCCAATCCGCACAGATCGGATGAAGTTCGTCTTGCTCTCCAGGGTTGTTGTACTGGCATCTTTGTCAAGGTTCACTGCCGCAGCTACTCCTCCTATGGAGTCTGCCGCCCCCATGATCGCACCACCATGCATCACCCCGTTTCGGTTGCCCATGTCTTCTCGGACGAGCAGTTTCGCCACCACCTCCTCCACTGAAACGGACACTAGTTCGAGACCCAGAGATTGGGAGTAAGGTGGTAACCAGTGCTGGATGTTTTTGTTATGCATGTACGATTTTACTCATGGGCGAATACATCTGTGTTCCTTGGTGTCCGAACTAGGGTACCCACCACCATTTTACCTGCAGGCGGAATACACTTATTCTTGTGGTGTATTCAAAATCGAATTGTAGGAGAAGTTACCGTGTCCGTCCCGCAGATTGTAACTGTCGTTGGCTATATGACGATCCTAGAATCACATGCAGCGGCATTTAGAGAAAATTGTTCCAAAATGATTGAACTGCGTAGGCTAGAACCCGGCCATTTGGCGTCAGCCTACAGTTTCGGTGCCGGTGGAAAAGTTGTATCCCGCGAAGACTATGACAACGCCGATGCAGTGATCCGCCATATGGAATTGGGCAACCACATCTTTGAGCTCACGCAACAGCTGGTCGAGATCACCGGGGTCGAATTACATGGCCCTCAAGCTGAGCTTGAAAAGCTGGGCGATCTGTTCAATGGGATGTCTCCCGCAATCTTTGCCACCGAGTTTGGATATCGCCGGTAGTTAGACGTGTATGACGGATTGAACGGAAACTGATAAGGTGGGCCCAGCCCGGTGATCAGGGCATCTGTTTGCAATAGGTGGAGACAGGTCGAATGACGGGAAGACGACGCTTTTTGACTCGTGTGATCCCGACCACGTTCTGGGCAAACATCGTAATGCGTAGCCTTTCCATAAACGCGGAGGCAAAGACCGTCGAAAACACAAGCTACAAGGTACTCACGGCAGCCGAAGTAGAGACTCTGGCTGCCTGGTGCGCGGCGATCGTGTCCGGCGCAGACCAGGCCGGGGTCGCTAGGTTTGTCGACGAAAACCTCGCAGGAGATCAGGGCGCGTCCTTGTTACTTCTCAGATACCTTGATGCCAGCGACATGGCAGGATTTTACCGCAATGGGATCTTGGGCATTGAAAAAGAATGCCTGCACCGGTTTGGTTTGTCCTTTGCACGGGCGGATGCCGGTAACCGACTGGAATTGGTTGAGGCTGCGATAGCCTCGAAGATGCAAGTCTGGACCGATCCAGATCCGAATTTCTTTTATTTCATTTCACGCAGCGACGCGGTGGATGTTGTTTATGGCACGCAGGCGGGATTTGCGGATCTGAATATTCCTTATCTCGCGCATATTCCGCCACCCCGGCCTTGGTAGCAATTCTGCTAACCTAGGAGAAACCCAAAACACAGAGAACCAATGACCAAAATCTCACATGATAAGGTCGAAGTCGTGATCATCGGCTCTGGCATCGCCGGCAGCACGATGGCGGCGGAGCTGGGTGAGGCGGGGTTCACCGTGCTGGTCCTGGAAGCCGGGCCGGAGCGCCAGCTTTCGGATATGATCAGCTCGCAGATCTGGTCCCGGCGGCTCAGATGGGCAGGGCCGGAGGTCCGGGAGTCAGGCGATCTTGTGGGGGCCGCAAACTTCGCCATGGGTTGGGGGACCGGCGGGGCCGGTTTGCATTGGTACGCAAATTGGTACCGGCTGCATCCGGACGACTTTCACGTCAAATCCTTGTACGGGCGCAGTCTAGACTGGCCCATTGATTATGAAGACCTGCGGCCATGGTATGACCGTGCGCAGTCTTATTTTGGCGTTTCTGGCGATGAAGATACTAATGCGCCGCCCGGCGAGGCCTATCCCATGCCTGCCATTTCAATTTCCAAACAGTCACAGACCATCAAGCCCGGGTTTGAAGCAGAGGGGCTGAAACTCACGACAAACACATTGGCAGTAAACTCCGTTCCCTATGATGGCCGGTCAGGATGCCTGCTTGACGGCTGGTGCGACGCGGGCTGCCCAATCGGGGCGTTGGCAAATCCACTAGTTCTGCAATGGCCACGGGCCCGAAAAGCTGGGGTTGATCTACGCCACAACGCCTATGTTGCACGAATTGAAACTGACCCTGCGGGATCTAAGGCAACCGCAGTCTTATATGTCGATGAGCAGGGTCGGGAAAACCTGCAACCTGCCGAAATTGTTATCTCGGCGTGCCACACAATCTGGAATGCACGGTTGCTGATGCTGTCCGCCAGCGACAAGCATCCTAATGGGCTTGGCAATGGCAGCAAAACCCTGGGACGCTATTTTACGTCTCACGCGCTAACGACCATCCACGGGCTTTTTTCTCAGGAAACGGAGCCCCATTTGGGTGTGTCCGGTGCAAATACGCTCTGCCTGGATGGCTATGACGACAAACAACCGGCAAAGGATACCTTTGGCAGCCGCGCGTGGCTTGTTGGACAGGCTGCAAAACCCAACGATCTGTTGGGAATTGCTCTGGCCAAACCCGAATTGTGCGGCGAGGCTCTGGACGCATATTTGCGTCAAGCCAGTTTGCATTATGGCAATATGACTGTGTTGTGCGAGGAAGATAGTATTCCGGAAAACCGCGTCACGCTCGATCCATCAAAAAAAGATCGATATGGGTTACCGCAAGCCCATGTGCAAAACTCTCTTCCACAGGCAAATGCCTCCAGATCAGATTTGGCCAGGGCTGAGGGTCTCCGTATCTTCAGTGCGGCGGGGGTTACTGATGCCTGGGCGGGCCCGCGAAATCCTATGCACATGATGGGCGGAACAATCATGGGCGACGAAGCATCGGCATCGGTCACGAATTCATATGGGCAGGTGCATGAGATCGACAATCTGTTTGTCGCCGGCGCAAGCCTGTTTCCAACGCCCGGCGCAATCAACCCGACGGCTACGCTGGCTGCGTTAGTGTTTCGCACGGCAGATTATATTCGCACCCATCGATCAGAGTTACTGCCCTAAAGAGCGCTGCGCGGCAGTTGTGCCCGCCCCATTCCATCGAATGCGTCGAGCAGTACTTCGAACCAACGGTGCAGAGCACTCTCTGGTGGCCAGAATGTCGTCAGACTGACAATCCGGGGCCACTGGAATGTACCGAACAGTATATAGTCCGAATAATCTGGCGCTACGCCGCCCAGGAACGGCGTTTCGGCGAGAGTTACCTCAAGCGGGCTCAGTGCTTGTTTGATCGCGTGACGTGCGGATTCAGGGTCAGCTCCGATTTCTTCGACGGTCTGGCCGAATTTGCGCAGGGTTCGTTCACGATAGTAATCCTTGTCGCACTTCGCCGTCAGGGGAAATTGCTCCGCTATGACAGAACGAAAGATCAGAGGGTGCAGCGTGTTGTCTGCCCAGTGATTGACGAATAGCGACTTTGCCTTGTCGGATGGGCTGGCAAACAGTGGATGGCCCGGATAGGTGTCATCCAGATAAGACGCAATGCACCAACTGTCCCGGACCCACTGATTGCCATCCACCAGAACCGGCGCCGTCACACCCCCGGATCTTGCGATCCGTTGCTTTTCGGTTATGCGCCATGGCTCTGAGTCAAAACTTAGTTGTTTATGCGCCAGCGCCATGCGACTGCGCCAGCAGTACGGACTCAAATGGGCTTTTGGATTTTCACCAACAACTTCAAAGAGCCTGCGCTTGTTTTCGTGCGATATCATGTTGGGGCCCATTCTGTTTCACGGCAGTCTATCACATTGCCAGGAACGACTGAGGCTGCTTTTGCGTTATGTTCGCGCAAGGGAGTCCTGGATAATGGCTGTCCGCAACCGCAGTTGAGCAGCCGCCACGCCATCATTCGGCTCTGAGCCGACATTGGCTTTGCCCACTGGTGCTGCGGCGCACCCTGTCGAAGCGGCCATTCACTGAAACTGCGGTATCAAGGCTTGCACGAACTTTAGCATTGTGACTCTGCGACCACCTATTGACCTAATGAATCAGCCGCCAATCTGAGTCATCGTAGCTTGAACCGCATGATACCTTTGTGCGTTGGGAGGATGTGTACCCAGAAAACGATCACCAGGATCAGGAACTCGCGCGAAGTACAGCGCACCTTTGAGTGGATCATAGCCCGCTTTATGGGCTATTACCGTGCCTAGTTGATCAGCTTCCAATTCAAAGTTCTTTGAATAGCTGCGCCCGCCGACAAACGCTCCAAGATCTTGTGCAGCGGCAATATCATTCGGCCCGGTCCCTGCAATTGTTGCCAGACCAGCCAAAATTACTGCACCAGCCGCCGCATTTTGAGCGCGACGCGCCAAATGCCCTTGAATATGGTGAGCGGCTTCATGCGCCATTACAAATGCAAGTTCATCGGTATTGTTCACACTTCGTGTCAGCGCTTGGGTCATTGTGATCACCGGGCGTCCCGACTTGCTTAAGCTCTGATATGCGTTTGAGGGTGCTTTTTTGTTTGGATCAATGCGGATCAAGAAATCGCAATTCACTCCCCGAGTACGGCGGCGGCATTCTCGCTCTGCCACGGGTTCTATTCGTGCGGCGACCTGCCGAAACCTTACTTGTGCCTGCTGTGAACTGACGGGGGCGCTTGCGCGACCGGGGTTTGGGATAGGTGCAGATGGAGGAGGGTTGGTTGATACGCATCCCGCCAACATCAAAATAGATATTGCCAATACAGCTCGCTTCATAAAAGCATCTTTCTAGCAATTCAAAACACAGAAATAGAGGCCATAGTCTTCGATAAGCCAACATCCAAATCCGATAATAGAGCTTGTGTGAATTGTTATTCAATAACAGCGGAGATTGTCTGTAGTCGCAGGCCGATTCAGCTGTCGCCAGAATGGTGAGCACCGTAAATGGCGTTGAAACGAACAGCCAACTAGCCCACGGCCTCCTCGCTAACGACCTAAACCTTGTTGATCGACACATAAACAGCCGCCATTCCCGCGGCACCACGGCTTGAAACCTATCTGTTTTGCGGCGTTTTTCGGAGAGATCGAATGACCGCAGACTAAGAAAAACAACTACTCCTATAAGGTTAACTCAATTGGCAACACTAAGCGCTATTGAATAACAGGTTTGTGTCGTAACCCTTTGGGATGCAGTTTAAATCCGGAAAATCAACGTCTGGGAAACTTGGACCAGTCAGATGGGGCTGCTCAACAGTATCTCCAACCGCCGATATCAAGCTGACTTTGTGTTGATCCTCCCCCTCTGAAGTGGTCCGCCGCTATGTTTAAGAAAATGGAGGAACCACATGGCGAACAAGCGACCGAAGCCGGAAGAGATCGTCTCACCAATCAGGTGGCCCGACAAGAATTGTCGGAGTACGTAAATAATGGGACCGAATAATTGAGACTCGTCACCCATTGAATTCAACACCTTAAGATTTTTGCGCTTTTTGAATGCTTCGACAGCGACTTGTCGGCTGCAGCCTCGGGTCATGTTGCGTACCTCGTTTGCGACAGCCGCAGCTGCCGCATCACCGGTTTCGATGCCCTTGAGAAGTTTCTGGATCAGCCCCCCCTTTCGAAGCCACAGAAACAATTCACACATTCTTACGCGAAAAATAAAATGAGTTGCCATCTTCGGTATCAGCCAATCGAAACGAAGTCACTGATTACAAGCTGGGACTGAGGTTCAATGTGGTCAAGTGACAACTCTGTTGGTGCTGCAGCGCGGCTTCGCCAGCGCGAACACTGGGTAATCTAATTGACGATGTAGCGGATGTTCAGGTAGTTGGGTCACCAGCTCTCTCGTTAACGATCTCAAGTATACGGTTTCGTTGGATTTTCCCAGATGGCCCTTTTGGCAGTTCCAGCAGAAAATGAACGCGATCGGGCGATTTGAACCGGCCGACCTGCGCTTCGCAAATTTTCGACAGATCCATAGAGGTCACTTGAGATCCCTCGCGAATTGCAACAGCGGCTTCTACGGTTTCACCATAGCTGGCGCAGGGGCGTGCGAAAGCTGCCGCTTCGACAACGTCTGGGTGGGAATAAAGCGCTTCATCGATCTCACGCGGCGCGATGTTCTCACCGCCTTTGATGATCAACTCTTTCAAGCGTCCTGTTACAAAAACATATCCGTCCTTGTCCATGCGCGCGAGGTCGCCGGTGCGCAACCAGCCATCAACCGTAAACGTTCCCGACGTCGCGCGGGAGTCCTTGAGGTATTCCAGCATCACATTGGGACCACGAATGACCAATTCGCCTTCGGTTCCGCGCGGCACAGGTTGAAGACTGGCGTCCAGGATTGCCGCTTCGTTTCCAAAGGCAACCCCGGGCGACCCGATCTTACGAACACCCGGAGGCAGCGGGTTCGACAGAATCTGCGCCGCCGTCTCAGTCAGGCCCATCGTTTCTATGATCGGAATTTCGAAGCGGTTTTCAAAACTGCGCTGAACGTCCGGCGCCAATGCTGAAGATGCGGATCGTCCGAAGCGTACGCGCTGTCGGGTATTGGCATCCGGACTGGTGTCCGAGTGCAGCAGATGAGAAATGATGGTTGGTACCACCGAGAACCAAGTTGCGCCGACCTTGCCAAGATTGTCCCAGAATCTGCTGGCCGAAAACTTTTCGCACATGGCCAGCGAACCACCCGATACCAATGTTCCCATCACCGTCACGCACAGCCCGTTTATGTGGTAGATCGGTAAGACGCAAAACCCGCGGTCAGCGTCAGTCAATTGGTGCGCGACCGCAGTTGTCCAACCGCCCGCCAACAAGCTGGCGTGAGTGTGAACTACCCCCTTAGGACGCCCGGTCGTCCCCGAAGTGTACATCAACAGCGCATGACTGCTTGATGAGATGCCATGCAGGTTGCTGCCGGTGTCTTTGGCGTCCGATACATGCAGCGCTGTAATCGCTGCCGGATCGGCTGTTCGGGCAAACAGGTCCGTTTGGTCGGAATGCACGAACCCATAACGTGCATCGCTGTGCTCCAGAGCATAGGTAACGGCGCTGTCTCCGGCGACGAGGTTGATCATCGTTGCCCGAAATCCGCCATAGAGAACACCGAACAGAACCTCCAACGCTTCGCGACAATTTGGGTAGAGGATGGCGACACTTTCGCCTTTTTCCACGCCCAGATCGGTCAACATGACGGCAACACGACGCGCGGTTTCGCGCAACTCGCTCCAAGTCAGGTCCGCCGTGCCGTCCGGGAAGACGAAGCCGGTCCCACCTTGGATCGCACGGTAGTCCAGCCAATCACGGATGGTGCCTTCGGGCGGGTTGGTCATTGTCCGACCTCCGACCAGTAGGCCCCGAAAATCTCATCAAGCCCGGGTTCGCGCGGCGGCGTTTCACGCACAATTTTCGTGGTCTGGACGAAGTGACGCCAGTGCAAATTGGTGTCGATTGAGTTCTCGCCCCAGCTGCCGCAGCCCATCGACAGCGAAAAAGGCATCCCGTTGGTAAAGCTGCCGCCAGTGGCAAAGGTATGTGCTTGATTAACGATCACCCGGCAGGTGGGCAGATCACGCCCCATACCGATGGCACGCGCATCGTCATTCGTATGAATGCCAACCGAATGCCCCGCCCCTTGATGCGCCAGAATTCGGGTTGCAATTTCCCTAGCGTCGTCGAAATCCGCCGCGTGATAGAGTGCCAGAACCCGACTGAGTTTTTCGCCAGACAATGGATGATCCGCGCCGATACCGTCGGTCTCAACCGCAAGAAACTTGGTTCCTTCAGGGACTTTGCCTGCCATCCCCAAGGCGTCTAGCATCTTGTCGGCGTCCTGCGCGATAACGGACCGGTTGAGGTGACCGTCAGGCCAGAGCCGCGCGATGATACCGTCTGTTTCCGAAGACGGTACCAGAACGCCGCCTTCGGTCGCCATCGCGGCGACGAATGCGTCATAAACCGCATCCACCACGACCAAAGCATTCTCGGAAGAGCAGGACGTTGCATTGTCGAAACATTTAGACGCCGCGATCTTGGCTGCGGCATCTTGCAGGTCGGCGGTTTCGTCGACAATCACAGTTACGTTGCCAGCGCCAACCGCCACCGCAGGCGTGCCGCAGGACTGCGCGCGCTGGACGTTGTTTTGACTGCCAGTGCAGATCACCCGATCAACGGTCTCCATCAACCGCTGGGTTTTCGCCTTTGACCCGGGCGCTGCGATCATCTGGACCAGATCACAATCCAGCCCCAGTTTGTCAAACTCAGCGTGGATGTAACCCACTAGCAGCTCACAAGAAGCCACACCCTTGGGCGACGGTGCCACCACGATGGAATTGCCACCCTTGAGCGCATTGATGATGTTGTTCGCGGGCGTGGCGGCAGGGTTGGTCGAAGGGACGACCGCGCCAATGACCCCGATCGGCCGGGCAATCTCGGTAATTCCGGTGGCCGGATCGTCGCTGATAATGCCCTGGGTTTTAACGCTCGCGATATCCCGCAACAGGCCAAGTGTCTTGCGGTGGTTCTTTGTGATCTTGTCGGGCACATTGCCCAGTCCGGTGGTTTCGACGGCTACCTCGGCAAGCGCCCGATTGCGCGTCGGTTCCATGATGGCCCAGCCCGCCGCCAGTGCCGCTTTGTCGTAAAGCGACTGGCTAGCACCGGCTTCAAAAGCCGCCTGAGCTTTTCGCGCGCGTGCGACAATACGATCTATTTCAGCAATTTCGGGGGAAATCCCGTCCTGAGCGTTCATCTTGGTCCTCGAATGGTTGTTCGGGGCGGACCCGTTCCGCCCCGCTATGATCGCCGGATCAGAGGCCGGCCAGCAATTCGTTCAGTGTCTGTTGGCGTTGAGCCCACATTTCGATCACTTCGTCCCGTGTCATGATGTGCATTGGCGAACCGCCTGCCTCCATCTTTTTGGCGACGCGGGAATTGGCGAACATCTCGGGCACGGTGGCGGCCAGTTTCTCGATCACCTCCGGCGGAGTTCCTTTGGGCACCATCACACCCCGGAAGTTGACCGACGAATTGTCGACCTCGAGCCCCTGTTCCATCATCGTCGGAACATCCGGCAGGAAGGCGTTGCGTTCCAGATCGGCGACGCCCAGGATTTTGACGTTACCCGCCTCTTGGGCGCGGAACGCGTCAGACAGGTTGTTGATGCCGCCCATGACTTCGCCCGCGATCACCGCTTTCATTGCTGCGGCCCCGCCACCTTTGGTCGGGATATAGGCCATTTTGGTCCCGGCGGCCTTGTCGAGTTGCAGTGCAGCAATGTGGTGGCCTACAAACAATCCTGCACCCGAAACGGTCAGTTTGCCGGGGTTTTCCTTCGCAAAGGCGACAACATCCTGCATTGAATTAAATTCACTGTCCGCACCAACCACGAACACAGCAGGATCGGCCCCCCAATTGGCGATGGGCTCAAAGCTGTCGGTCGAGTATTCGACGCCGCCCTTGATCGATTGGGCGATGAAGTGGGGAACGTTGTAGGCGGCCAAAGTATAACCGTCCGGGTCGGCCTGCGTGGCAAACCAGTTCCAGCCAACGCGACCACCTGCGCCGGGTTTGTTGATGATGGCAATGGGCATTCCCAGCGCATCCTCGTTCCCGGCCGTCATGGTGACGATCCGCGCCTGAAAGTCGGTTGCACCTCCGGCCCCATAGCTGACCATCATCATCAGTGGTCGTTCCGGGTATTTCTCGGCCATTGCCTGGCCTGTCAGGCCAGCCAGAACCAGTGCGGCCCCTGCGATCAATCGTTTCATTTTGCGTTTCCTCCCTGATTTGGTTCACCCGCAAATTGCTGCGGTCAGAACAGAATTTCCCTTGGGGTGTAGACGTTCAGAAGCATGGCGAAGAGCCCATACATCACCGTCACAAACACCACTGTGATGACCCCGCGTTTGATCCAGCTTTTTGCTTCGGCATGAGGCGCGGGATCGTAGATCGACAGCAGGACAAAAAAGGCGATGGTCGTAGCAGTGTAGAACCCAAGCGTTTTTGCCGCCCAGAACACGTAGATCAGCGTGATGATCAGGCCGGGCAGCATGTTGATGAACATGGCGCGCGTCACGCCGTTTCCGACCTTGGACAAGCCCATCAGGGCTTTGCCAAATGTCCAGCCGGCCAGAACCACGAAAACAGACGCGATAAGGCGCGGGAACAGAAAGGCTTCGGCCGGTTGCTGGGTATAGCTGACCCAGGCGACCCATAGTCCAACCGCAAACACCAAACCTGATCCGAGTACATGCTGCGAGCGGTTCATGCCTGCGCCTCCTCTTTGGTGGTGTAGCGACGGCTGCGCAGCTCCATCCAGACCGAATAGGCGATCGAGGCCAGCACAATGACGATCAGCAACAGGTTCAAACCGCCGGTCAGGAAATACGAAGCCTTGCCAACGGTGGCGTCGGCGATCATTCCGCCCTGAATGAAGTTGGCCTCGGCGATGGGTCCAAGGATCAGCCCCAGCACCAGGGGTGCGGCAGAGAATCCGAAACGTTCCAGAAAGAACATGCCGATGCCAAGACAGGCCATGACATAGACGTCGCCCATCGATCCCTGCACCGAATAGGCCCCAAAGACCGACAGCGCCAGCACGATGGCGGCCATGACCGATTGCGGCACCTGCGCCACGCGGGCTGCTAGCCCTGCGACATAAAGGCCAAAGATGCACATCAGTATCTGCCCGATCAGCATCGAGTTGATGAAGGTCCAGGCGACATCGGGGTGATTGTCGAACAGGTCTGAGCCAGGGAAAATACCGTGAATCAGCAAGCCGCCCAACAGAACAGCGGCGGTGGGGCTGCCGGGAATGGACAGCGTCAGCAAAGGTACCAGAGATGGGCCGACCATGGCATTGTTGGCGGATTCCGCAGCGATCACTCCTTCGGAATGACCCGTGCCGAACTTGTCTTTTTCAGCCGAGAACTTTTTGGTCTGATCATAGGCAACAAGACCCGCTATTTGTCCGCCGACACCCGGGATTAGGCCGATGATTGAGCCTGTCATCGTTCCGATACCCAGCGCACGGGTGCGGCTGAACAACTCTCGGAATGCCGCGACGATCGAATGGCGCTGCACTTCAATGACCTCGGCCCCTGCGTTATGGCGCCCCTTGGCGAACATCGTCAGCACCTGTGGGATTGCAAACAGGCCGATCAGCGCGGCAATGATGTTGATTCCACCACCCAAAGCGGGGTGAAAGATGAAACGCTGCGCCCCCATGATGTCATCAAAGCCGATAGTGGCCAGCCACAAGCCGATGCAGCCTGACAGTAGCCCCTTTACCACCGACGCGGAGTCCAGGGTCCCGATCACCGTCACGCCCAGAATGGCCAACCAAAATAAATGCGAAGGACCGAACGCCAGAGCCCATTTGGCCAAAACGGGGGTTAGGAAGATCAAAAGCAGAACCCCGAATATTCCCCCCACCGCCGAAGCCAGAAACGAAAGCTGCAAAGCGCGCGCACCTTGGCCTTGTTTGGCCATCGTATGCCCGTCCAGTGTTGTGGCGATATTGGCAGGCGCGCCGGGGATCTTGAGGAGAATTGCGCTGACTGCCCCTCCGGCCACGGTCGATGTATAGGCGGCTCCCAGCAAGATCAGACCCTGCGCCGCCTCAAGCTGGAAGGTAAACGGGATCAACAGCGCGACAGCCATGGTCGGTGAAAGCCCGGGCGTGGCACCCAGAATCAGGCCCCCAATTGTACCGCCGAGCAGCAGCATGAATGACAGCGGGGTAAACACGTCTCCGAAGTAATAAATGAATTCCATTCAGGGCCTCCCAACCCGTCGGTTCATGTTTTTACTTTTGTTGACAAATCAGGTTAGGCAATGAAAATAGTTTTGCAAATGTTTTCATAAAATCGACCAAGTGGAAGAAAATTATGTCAATTTTTCAAAAGGGTAAGGTGGATATTGTGGCAGTTGCAAAGGCTGCAAAAGTCTCTCCGTCCACGGTGTCACGTACCTTTAATCACCCGAATTTGGTGAACCCAGCGACTCGCAAAAAGATCAACCGAGCGGTTCAGAGACTGGGGTATATCCGCAACCGTGCTGCACAGACGATGCATGGCAAACGGTCCGGGACCATCGGCCTAGTTGTGCCCACAATCAACCATGCCATTTTTGCTGAGGTCATTCAGGCATTCTCGGATTCGATCGACAAGGCCGGCTTCAGCCTGTTGCTGGCGTCGCACGGATACGATCTTGACCGGGAATACGCGATGGTTCGCAAGTTGCTCGAGCATCGTGTGGACGGGGTTGCGCTTGTCGGGTTGGAACACGCCGAGGCAACCGCCCGCCTGATCGAACAGCAGAAAATTCCGGGGCTGGCGATATGGAACTACTCCGAAGATTCAGACTTGCCCTGTGTCGGGGCAGACAATCTTCTGGCCGGGCGACTTGCGACCGAGCATCTTCTGGCCTTGGGGCATCGGGACATCGGACTGATTTTTCCCAAAACCAATGGCAATGATCGAGCGCAGCACCGGTTCACAGCCGTACATGATACGCTCGCGGAAAGGGATATTTGCCTTCCGGACAAGCGAGTTTCCGAAGCGCCCTACAGTGTCTCGCAGGCAAAGCAGGCTGCCATTTCCCTTTTGACGGAACATCCGCGCCCTACGGCATTGTTGTGCGGAAACGATGTTATTGCACAGGGTGCCTTGTTTGCCGCGCAGAGTCTGGGCCTGACCGTTCCCGAAGACCTGTCGATTATCGGCATCGGCGATTTCAAAGGGTCGTCAGACGTCGAGCCGGGTCTAACGACCATTCGTATTCCGGCAGAAACCATCGGAACGCTGGCGGGGGAAAAGTTCACCGACTACATTACCTCAGACGATCCGGAGCCATTCAGAGTCTGCTGCGAATTGGAGTGCATCGTCAGAGGAACAACGGGTCCAGTGACGATTTAGCGGCTATTCAAGGCAATATTTTTTGCCCCCGGAAAATTCTCGTATTGAGCGTTTACGGGTGTGAAGGTGTGAACGCCCCTGCTGGTCGCGATGAACTGATAGCATATTGGCAATTTTCTCGCTTTAAGTGCTTGCGTTGTGAAAACAGCTGCATGAGCGCCGGATAGTTCGCTTCCGCGCAGTAGAAAAGTTATGATTCACACAGACTGTAGCAATTCATTAGCCGAGTAGTTGCACCTCTTGGACGCCATGCGGCGGCGTTACGCTCCAACTGTTAGCCTCAGTCCTAAACTTTGCGCTGCTTTATAGTAGTCTTGAAGCCACCTGCAGAACTGGTTCACCTCGTTTCGTTTTTCCGAGGTGACCTGAACGACCAAAAAACACTGCGGGCGTAGGCAGCCGATCATCGAGTTGAGAGACCAGCAGTCCTTATTTGATGTAGCTGCGCAAAAAATCCTCCGAGATAGTCGCCGCGCCTTGGCCGCGGGAAACGATCTGCAAGGCAATCAGTGAAGAACCCACCTTCATGGCAGTGTGGTCCGGCAACTCTATGCCAGCATTCCCCGCCATCTGATCCCAGTCCGCCTCTGAGCCGATGATCTGGACAGCCCGTTCGGCCAATTTTTTCAGGCACAGGTTGCGACTGAGCGAGGCGGCCAGGCTTGGATGGCAAACGATTTCGGCAAATTGATGCCCCAGATGGCGGATGTCGCGTTCGGCCCGGTCGCCATATCCGGCATACTCGGAGTTACCATTTTACTTTGGGTTACAGACAGCTGGCATGGAATCGCACCTGCGTGGATCGCACTTGGGGCCGCTCTGATCTGTGCATTACCTGTAGTCGGTGTCATCCCCTTCAGCGATCTTCCTCAGAAAGTAAACATTGCGCCAATCTTCTTTGTGTCCGGGGTCATTGGCTTCGGAGCTGTGGTTTTTCACTCCGGAATAAATGCCTGGGCCGGAGTGTATCTGGTGACCATGTTCATGAAGCAAACCTTTCCAGCAATACGGCAATATTTGCCTCTCTGGCCGCCATCGGATCACTGGTGGCGGTGTGTACGACGGTTCCGACTGCGCCAGGTGTAATGACGCCACTGGCAGGACAATTGGCAGAAACCACTGGCTGGCCAGTTGAGTGGGTTTTAACGGCGCAAGTTCCAACATGGATTCTCGTGCCGTTTCCATACCTGGTTCCGCCTTTGCTACTGACAATGTCAATCGGTCGAATTTCGTCAGCGCAGGCGGTTCGCCTGCTGCTAGCTTACTTCCCGATTGGAGTTACCCTGCTCGCCCCACTTCATTTCCTTTGGGCTAGGTCATTGGGTTTCTTTCTATGAAAACTTAGCCCACCCGTGCCAGAAGCAATCATACCGATAGAGCCAAGTTCAATCATGTACTAACAATCAACTTAAACCAGTCAGATGAGGCTGCTTTGGTTGATTGAAAACCGGGGGATCAGGGCCTGCCTTTCAGCATGGCGTGCATAGGCGCGATCTGTGCGCTCCTGAAACTTTAGTCTTCAGCTTGGATCAATGATCGGTCTATTCGCTGCGCAGAATACACGAAAACGTAGATCCGCAGAAATCTCCGTGCCGTGAGCGCCACAAAGGAAGCTCTCTTGGTCTCTTTCCAAGCATTCCCTACCTGTCAACCGAAAGTCGCGTTCTTAAGTTTTGGAAATTTTGGCCCGTTTCCGGATCTCAAAGACTCGAAAACCTAAGTAACTGAATCTGTAGCATGCGCATTCTCAGTAATTAAGCGATCCGACAAGAACTGTTGGCTTTCAATAAAATGAAACCAAGCGCCTGAGAGTTTTACATTTTTCAATACAGTACTTTGAATGAAAAAAGTTTCCGGCCCCTCCCCAAGAGGAACCGGAAACCCCATCTTTTGCAACCAATTGATTTTGCTTGACCTTATCTAAGGACCACCACGCTGCAATTGGAATGCCGTACAACCCTGGCGGCCGTAGATCCCAGTAGTAGGTCAGAAAGACCGGGCCGGTGTGAGGACACGACGACACAATCCGCCTTGTGCTTTTCCTGCCAACTGAGGATTGCATTGGTCGAATGTCCTGACACAACATGAACATCGATCACGTCCGATCCCAGCTCTGCCGTCAAAGTATCCGCAAGCTCCTCAATTGCTTTCTTAAGCTGATCCTTCGGAAAATATGACGCCATGTAGGATGGCAGCTCTTCCATAATGGACAAGACCGAAATCCGACCACCGTCCGCCAACAGTTTTTTAGCTGCTTCTATGGATGCCGAATACTCTTTCTCATGTCCGGGAGCTACGGGGACAAGTATATGTTTGAACATCTGATATCCTCTATTTCAGCGCGTTGGGCAGCCAGGTGGCGATTTCCGGGAAGATGAAAATCAACGTGAGACCAACGAATTGAAGTACAACAAAGGGTCCAACCGAGTTGTAAACATCGCCCATACTCACGTCCTTGGGCAAAACGCCCTTGATCCAGAACAGAACGAAGCCGAATGGAGGGGTCAGATAGGCGATCTGAATGTTTACGATGAACAAAGCGCCGAACCACAGTTTGTCGATCCCTAGTTCATCAATGATCGGGATGAACAGTGGGGTGCAAAGCAGAATGATGGCCCAGTCATCCATGACCATACCCAGGATCAAGATGATCAGCATCATCATCAACAGGATGCCTGTGCTTCCGCCTGGCATAGATAGAACCAGATTGGTCAGAAGGTCCTGGCTGCCTAAGGTATTGAACACGTTGAGATAGACAGTTGCGCCAATCAAGATCCACAGGCCCATACCGCTGAGCTTTACTGTCGACACCAGCGATTCAACCAGAACTTCCTTGGTCAGTTTGCCATAGATGAAGTTGATGACGAATGCGCCCGCAGCACCAAACGCAGCAGCCTCGGCAGGCGTTGCGATGCCGCCCCAGATAACGCCCAAAACGATCACGATCAAAAGGGCAAAGGGCCAGATACTGAGCACGGCGGTGAGTTTTTCACTCACCGTGAATTTCTGATCTGCCGGCAGAGCGGGCCCAAGTTCCGGCTGAATGCGGCAACGGACACCGATGTAGATGGTATAGAACATGGCAAGCATCAGACCCGGCATCAGACCGGCCATGAACAGGTCACCGATGGATACTTTTGCCAAAAGACCATAGAAGATGAACGGAACGCTCGGCGGGATCAGCGCGCCCAGAGCGCCACCTGCCGCGATACATCCGATGGCGATCCTACGGTCATAATTGTATCGCATCATCGAGGGGTATGCGATCTGCCCCATGGTTGTCGTCGCAGGTGGCGTGATGCCAGTGATAGCTGCGAAAACGGTACAGACCTGAACCGTTCCCATCGCCAGTCCGCCATGAACATGACCAATCAGCTTATAGACAGCGTCATAGGCGGCCTCGGCTATTCCGGAAAATCGTATCAAGGATCCCATGAACAGGAAGAGCGGCACGGTCACCAGAATCGAACTCCACGGAGTCGAATAAAAGGCACTTGGCACCGACAAGAGCGCTCGCGGTTCTATGATCATCGCGAACAGTACGGCTGTACCGCCAAGGCCAAATGAGACCGGCAAACCCATGAAAAGAATGGCGAAAAGCACTATGAAGTACAGCGCTGTGATAAGTTCAAGGCTCATTTTTTGTCTTTCCTTAGCACGTGGCAGCCTAGGAACGTCGGCTAATGCGCGGTTCCAAATGCCGTATTGTTGGCGGCATTTTCCGGGGCACCGCTGGCTCGTTTAACAAGCCAGCGGTCATTTTGTGCGTCACGTATGACGAATTTTCGGTGGATTAGTTCCCTGCAGCTTTATCTTCGAGGAACTTTTTGTAGATTTCGACGCCTTTGGCGTTTCCTTTAGATGCTGCAGCAACTTGGGGCCAAACTTCTGCGATGGACTTTTCACGCATTCTTGCCACTTCTTCGTCGCTCAGCATGATCACTTCGCCACCGGCATCGCGCAGGATTTGCAGCGCTTCTTCAACGCCTTCCGCGTGCATACGGCTGGTTTCAAAGTAGGTTTCTTCGAAAATACCGTCGATTTGCTCACGCTGCCAGTCCGTCAGGGCATTCCAGCTTTGCAGGTTGATGAAGATTTCCTGGTGCTGTGCGGGGTTCCAACCCGGCATGATCGCGTAGTCGATCACTTCCTGGAAAGACATGTCGTCGATCCCACCGGTATCCCAGTAGGTGCCTTCGATCGTTCCCAGCTTGATGGCAGTATAGATTTCACCACCGTTCATGGAAACGGGTGCACCGCCCATGGTCGAGTGGAAGATCGCCTGAGGACCACCTGCGCGCATTTTGTGGCCTTCCAGGTCTTCCATTTTTTCAACCCGGAATTTGGTGAACATCGCGTTTGGACCTTGGTTGGTCCAACCAGCCCAGTGCAGGTTACGCGCGTGGGCAGCTTCCTGAACGATATCGCCGACGCGATAATCAGGATTTCCCCACATCACTTCCCATGCTTCTTCGGTGTTGTTGGCGCCCATTGCCATACCGAAAGCCAGCATGCCTTCCGGCATGTCACCACCATAGACGGATCCCCAGCCGGCATAGCCGTCTGTTTGGCCGGCTGCGGCCGCAGAGAAGGCCTCGGCGCCGCTTACCAGTGCGCCAGCAGGCTCGACACGGATTTTAACGGTACCTTGTGTTGCTTCCTCAACGGCTTCAACCCAAGGAATCAGGCCGTTGTCCCAACCAGCGTCAGTTTGGTCAAATGCCGGCTGGAAAACCCATTCTGTTACCTCATCCGGCGGGCCGTCTGCAGCGAAAGCAACGCTTGCGCTGGTGGCAAGAGCACCGGCCCAAAAGGCTGTCTTTATGGATTTTTCAAGTTTCATTTGTATCCTCCTTGTTTGTAGAGATGATTTTTTTCGTTTTGATCTTGTTCAGATTAGGACGTCGCCAGGTTTCGGCTTACGCCTCATCAGGTTCGCCGCCGAAGATTGTTTGCAAATCCACAAGAAGCTTCTTGATGACGATCAGCAGAACAAAGAACCCGGCGAGTGGGATTGCAAATTTGATTGGGTAGATCGGAATCGGCACCGATGTCGGCGTCCACTGGTTGAGCATCAGTGAAAGCGAACCCGCTTCGTATCCTTTCCAGATCAGAGTCACCAGAAAGAGGATCGCGATGGGCGCGGTCAACACATCTAGGATCGCCTTCTTTCGCGTTGTCGCATTCGCGTAGAAAAGATCAAGCTTCACAAAGCTATCATGCTGCAGCGAATAGATACCACCCACACATGCCAAAAGCACCATTGCGGCCTGCAAGGTGGTGCCGATCCATTGCGATGGGTTGTTGAGCAGGTAACGCATGAAAACGTCGGAAACACCAAACGCCATGCAGTACAAAATCAGAAACCATCCGATCCAACCTGCGAATTCGGATATGGCCCCTGTAAGAGCTTCAAGTCCTCGCATCAGCACGCTTTGTCCTCCCCGTGAAAATGCCTATTTTGAACAAGGCGTTGCAATGACTTTGCAGACCCAGCTCTGTCTTCCCTAGAGGAATATGATGCGTTCCATACGCGAGCAGGCGCAACCCCTCATTTCGCAGAAGGCTTGCATCGTCCTCCTCGGGTCAAGTTAAGATTATGCAGGCCAATAAGCGAAAGGCACAGATCGATGAAAATATGGGCACAGATCAATCCAATGCTTATCACATTGTAAAATAACAATATTATTCGATATCGACTTGAAATTAAGCGGGTAATTTCAATGTCGATGGTAACAGTTAGCGCCCGTCCAACGCACATTGCTTCAATGGATCGACCAGACGGTGGTTCTTCGTCGTCCTGTTGCAATCCAAAGATGAGATTCAGAAAAGCAATAGGATGCTACACAGATTTTGCGTAGGCACGTGTTAGTGTTTTCACGAGGCCTTTGGGATCAACTTCAAATAATAGAACCTCGCCGGAATATGACGTGGCGCCTCAATGTCTCGATGCGAGAATTTTAAGAATGGCCGCTCAATCTCAGCCTTGGCTCAGACAACTTTTCCGCCGGTAATATCGAATTCAGCCCCCGTGCGAATTCCGGATGGCCATCTGGTTGTCATGGTTTTGAGTCGGGTATTGAATCGCACCCCTTCCATGCCGTGGATGTGATGGTCGCCGAACAAGGACCGCTTCCACCCTCCGAAAGAGTGATAAGCGACCGGAACCGGGATTGGCACGTTTACTCCGACCATACCTATGCGCACGCGCGCCCAGAAATCACGCGCAGCGTCACCGTCGCGGGTGAAGATCGCCGTCCCGTTTCCATATTCATGATCGTTTATCAGACCAACTGCGTCTTCGTATCTGGCAGCTCGCACCACGGAAAGGACCGGACCAAAGATTTCATCCTTGTAGATGGGCATATCAGGCGTCACTCGGTCAAACAGGCACCCGCCGATGAAATAGCCGGCTTCGTACCCCTGTAACGAGATTTCGCGCCCGTCGACAACAAGCTCGGCACCCTTTTCAAGACCCTGTTCAATATAGGAATAGATGCGGTCGTAGCTTTGCTTGCTGATCACGGGACCAAGTTCTGAGGACGGGTCGGTAAATGGCGCAACTTTCAAAGCCCGCACCCTGGGTGCCAGTACGTCGATCAGCCGATCTGCTGTGTCTTCACCAACGGGTACGGCAACGGAAATGGCCATACATCGCTCACCCGCAGAGCCATAGGCCGACCCAATGAGCGCGTCCGAAACCTGTTCCAAATCCGCATCCGGCATAACGACCAGATGATTTTTTGCGCCGCACAACGCCTGCACGCGTTTCCCGTTCGCCGAGCCACGCGAGTATATGTAACGCCCAATTGCCGTTGAGCCGACAAAGCTGACCGCTTCAACCAATGGATGATCCAAAAGCGCATCCACGGCCACTTTATCCCCATTCACGACGTTGAAAACGCCCGGTGGCAACCCGGCCTGCGCCAGTAATTCCGCGATGCGCATCACGACCGAGGGGTCTTTTTCGGAAGGCTTCAGCACGAAGGTGTTTCCACAGGCAATGGCCACCGGATACATCCAAAGCGGGACCATGGCGGGAAAATTGAAGGGTGTTACACCTGCAACAACGCCCAAAGGCTGTCTGACAGAAAAACAATCTACGTTTGCTGCAACGGCCTCTGAATACTCGCCTTTAAGAAGCTGAGGAATCCCACACGCGAATTCGACAACCTCGATACCGCGCGCAATCTCGCCTCTTGCGTCCGGCAGAGTTTTTCCATGTTCTGACGACAGCAGTTCAGCCAGTTCATTGGTATGTTTTTTGAGAAGATCGCGAAACTCGAACATAACCATCGCGCGTTTGGCAGGCGGTGTTGCAGCCCAGCCCGGCGCCGCCTCAGCCGCTGTTCTAACGATGGTGTCTACGTCTTCGACAGAGGCCAGCGTTGCCTTTCCGGTCACCGCCCCGGTGGCCGGGTTTACAATTTCAGAAATCCTGTTGCTCGCACCTGGCCAGAATTCGTTGGATACAAAGTGCCCCAGAATATTCATCTCTCACCTCGCTACATTCGACCTGACGGACCTATGGGCGCGGTAAATCAACAAAAAAATAACTTGCTTTCGCGTGGGCAAGTGACTCGATCAGACCAGCCCGATTGGCCTTGCCCATCAATAAAGGTAAGTTTGTTGGCCTGTTGGATAGACACAGATGAATTTAAGTGTGGGCACAGCTAGAGCGCATCAATGGCGCTGCGCAAGGTGCGAAGACCCTGTTCGATATTGCCTGCCGGAACGGCGGAAATGCCAAGCCTGAAGGTTATTTCACCCTTTTTTTCATCAGAAAAACAGACGCTAGACGGCTCGATAATCACGCCCCTTTGACGTGCAGCTTCCGCGATTTGATAGGCGCTGTGCCCTTGGGAGCTGCGGAAGAAAAAGTTCGTGCTGCCATATTCGTATTGCAACTCGAAATCGGGAAACAGCTCTTGGATGACCTGCGATGCGACGTGCCAGCGTTCGTTGAAAATCCGGTGCATCTTTGCCCGGTGCGTCTCATGATGACCAAAACGCAGGAACAGAGATGCGGTGTGTTGAATGACGTGAGGTGGATGGCGGATCATCATTCCGCGTAGGGCGCGCGCTTCTTGCACCAGAGATTCCTGGGCGACCAGATAGCCCAGCCGCAGACCCGGAGCCAAGCTTTTTGAAAGGCTGCCAGTATAGATCACCCGCCCCTGAGAATGCCCACTATACAAAGGAAGCAGACTGTTCTCATCAAAGTCCATGTCACCTTCATAATCGTCTTCGATAATCAGGAAATCTTCCTTCTTTGCCATGTCCAGCAGCTGACGTTTTCGGGTCTGCGACATAGACAGAACTGTTGGCATCTGACGGTTTGGCGTCACATAGACCAGATCGCATCCGGCCAGTCTTTCATCGACAACAAGACCCTCACTGTCGACGGGGATGAACCGGACCTCATCAAAGGTCTGTTCGAATATGTTACGCGCGTCGGCATATCCTGGATCCTCAATTGCAACGACGCGGCCAAAGCCACGCAGCAAAGCCGCCACTATATAGATGGCCTGCTGCGCACCCATGGTAATCAGCACGTTTTCAGGCTTGGCGACGATGCCTCTATGCGGCAACAACCGGCTACAGATTTGTTCAACAAAGGTGTCGGAATCACGATACTGGTTGTCACCTGTCCAATTGCTGAGGTCGCGCATGTTCAACGCCAGTCGGGAACATTCACGCCATTCAGCCAAAGGAAACCTGTTCGAGGCCGCCTGATTGCACACGAACGGGAACTGATAGTCCGGCCAATCCGCAGGCCGCGTGATACAGCCTGCTTTGGATGGTAAACGCCTTCTGGTTATTCTTTCGACGATGTTCGGGAAATTCGCGTTAATCTCTTGATCTGCCTTGGCCTGCGTCCGGTTCAGATTGAGAGAGACATAGTAGCCAGATTTTGGCTTCGAAATGATCGTACCTTCGTCAACAAGCCTGGAATATGCACCCAACACCGAGTTCACAGACACCTTGAGATCACGCGCAAGTGCTCTGCAGGAGGGCAATTTCGCTCCATTTTGCAGTACGCCGCTTGAAATCAAATAAGCCAACTCTGCGCGTATCTGATCGCGTATACCTAATGCGTCATCGCGGTCGATGTTCATCACATTGACCAGATTTGACGCCGAACGCTGTGCATCGGATGCCTCTGGTTGATTTTTGCAAGAGAGATTTTTGCTCATCGTGAACTGGCCATTTGATCAAACACAAGACGCATGATTATTGTGATCCTGCATCCGAGTTTTGGGGGCTACGCGAATTGTGTACGTATCCCGGAATATAGAAAGCCTCTGGGCTTTCCATTCTCAAAACCGACATCCGACAAAGGGTAGCGCCTTGCCAAAGCATTGTGGATGGACAATCGAGCTCTGTTCAGGCTGATCAATGATGTGATTGCCCAGCTTGAAGTCAGAATTGCCCCACAAACCGCAAATCGCCGACGATAAAGAAGGGCTTGAACAAGCCTGAAACAGGTCGGCCAGTGTATTCCCGTTGTAAACTGGCAATAGCCTGAGATTGCCTGGTTCCATAAACACTCCTTTTATCGCATGTTTGCTCGGACTGTACTGCGATGGTCTCACCCTATCACTGACTACGCAAGATTCGTTCACGTGAAGATTCGCGGGTTAACATGGGGGTTTTCCCCATGTTTCTTAAGAAAAACAGTGCAGGGCCTCATTCTTCGTCAGCTGTGGCTTAGTTCACCTCATCTGGCAACATCAGGGTGCTGAACTCAGAACTGCTGCCGAAGCCAAGAATTGAACGCTTCGATTTGTGGACGAACAGCAGCGCGGTGATCTGTTCTAATGAGGTAATGAGATTGCTCCAATGCTACCGCTTCGCCAGCGATACGAATGTTCTGTCCGGCCGCCATCGCCCGTGCCGCAAAACGTTCAATGACCACGGCACACCCCAAACCAGCACCAACCATTTCGATCGCGGCGGTTGAGGTGTCGGTCACCAGCCGCGCGCCAGGGCGCGTTGATTCCAGCGAAAAGGCGGAAAGGTAGCGCGCCCAATGATCGTCAAAACCCAAGATATGAATTGAGGGGTGCTGCAGTAAGTCCTTGGGTCCTTTTATCATTTCATGGGACACGGCACTGACAATCGGGACAATCGCCTCGTCCGAAAGCGGCTCCAAATTAGGGCCAGCATAGTCTTTGGACGCTAAGACGATATCAACATCGACCGGGTGTTGTTCCGAGGAATCCTTCCAGATCGAGGTTAAAAGTTTGACGCTGGTGTCGGGATGATCGCGCAGAAAGCCATCCAACCTTGGAGACAACCACATGATGAAGGCCATCGAGGCACGTATAGTGATCGTTGCTGCCCCGTGGGGACCAAATAGACCGGTCGTCGACATCTCAATCGTGCCCAGTGCTTCGCGGACAGGCAGTAAGTAAGCTTTGCCCACATCGGTCAATTGCAGACTTTTGGGGCGGCGCACGAACAGCTTATCGCCCAGCTGCGCCTCAAGGGCTTTGATATGCTGGCTTACGGCAGTCTGTGTCAGGCCGATTTCTTGACTCGCAGATGTGAAGCTCAGCAATCGCGCTGCGGCTTCGAAACTCCGCAACCAGTTGAGGTTCAGATTGTGGCGCATCAGCTTTCCATAAAAATTTTTTGTTCATGGGCCCGTTTTGTTTCGTTTTATCTGATCAAGACTGCTCTGCATAGTATCGGGGTGTGCGACAGCGCACTGACCGGTTGAGTTTTCCTGAAGGAGATCATCATGACTGACACCAGCCAATCCAAACGGGATGTCGCTCTGGATTTTGTAGACCTCGACCGCTACCCGATTGCCGATCTGGACAATGGCCCGGGTGCAGAATTATTAGCCCAATGTCAGCTCAGCATCGACACCAACGGCTGGTGCAATCTGGATGGCTTTCTGCATTCTAAGGCTTTGAAACAGGTGAATTCAGAGGCAAACGCCCTGCTTCCGACGGCGGAGATTTTGCACGTGAAGCGAAACATCTATCAGGGGGCGATTGACCCTTCGCTGCCTGACGATGATCCACGCCGAAAAGAATTCATCCATAGCGCCGTGCAGCTTGCAGATGATCAAATACCGGCAGAGTCCGGCCTCAAGCAGCTGTACCAGTCAGAAATTTTGACCGAGTTTGTGCGGCGGGTGCAGATGAAAGACCAACTGTATCGATGCGCGGATGAGTTTCAGGCGCTCAACGTCGTCGCCCTGCAACCCGGAAGCGGACATGCCTGGCACTATGATACGACCGAATGCACCGTCACGCTGTTGTTGCAGGCTGCCGAAAAAGGTGGCGAGTTCACATTTATTCCAAATTCCCGGACAGACTCGGATGAAGACCGAGAGGCGGTGGACCGCTTGTTGGATGGGGACTTGTCTCATGCCCAGACCTTCGCGCGCGGGGCGGGAACGCTGACGTTGTTCCGTGGCGGGTACTCGTTACATGGCGTGACCAAGGTTGAAGGAGACCGCCCCCGTATTACGGCCACGATGACTTATGACGAACAGCCCGACCGCGAAATCGGCGATGAGATCAACATTCGCATTTACGGCAAGCGGGTGGAAAACATACTGGCCAGCCGCAAGGCTGAAACCACGGGCTAAGGACGGAAATGAATGAAAACCGCACTTTTGGTGATTGATGTTCAAATGGCCCTGGCGCACGAGGATGCTTTGGGCACGGAACGGTCTTGTCCCGAGGCAGAAAGCAATATTACCCAGCTGCTGGAAAAATTCCGCCGCGACGGCAGCACGGTCGTCCATATTCACCACCATGGTACGGATCCCGAGGACCCGTTTCACCCCGACGCCCCGGGGTGTGCAGTTCAACCATTCGCGGCCCCGGCGACCGATGAGCCTATCGTCGTCAAGACCGGCAGCAGCGGTTTTGTGGGAACACCATTGCAGGCAATTCTGCAAGACGCTGGCGTCGAGCGTGTTATCCTGTGCGGTGCGACCGCCAATCATTGTGTAGAATCGACCACGCGCAGTGCAGCTGATCTTGGCTTTCAGCCAATCTATGCAGCCGATGCTGTTTGGACTTATGGGCTTACCGGCCCGGACGGAAAATCCCACAATGCCACTCAAGTTCATTCGGTTAGCATGGCAACGCTTGACGGTGAAATCGCGGATGTGAAATCCACAAACGACATTCTGGCCCAATAACACTGGCGATCAAAAAGAAGCGCTGCGTTGATTAATGATAAGTCAGAATTCAAAAGCATGATTTCTCAACACTTTTTTCGTTTTTTCCGTCGTGAAAGAAATAGCAGACTGAACCGAAACGTCCGCCGACAAATTACCTAGTCAACTAGCGCCTTTTTCAGAAACAAGCACCTCTGATCGGGCTGCGCGCCCGGGCAGTTCAGTAGATGACGTTAAGCATCAACAAGGAAACAACCAGGAACAGAATTGTCATAACTCCACCCGAGCGCACAAAATCCATAACCTTGTAACCTGCAGGGCCCATAATCAGCGCGTTGACCTGATGGGTTGGAATAATAAAGCTGTTCGAGGTCGAGATTGCTACGGTCAGTGCAAAGACAGCTGGGTTGCCTCCTGCCGCCACCGCAATCGAAATGGCAAGCGGCACAAGCAAGACAGTGGCCCCGACATTCGACATGACCAACGAAAAGGCTGTGGCCAATATCGCGACACCAGCCTGCAGCGCCCATATCGGCCAGCCGTTTAGAATGATCATGATTTGCTGGGCAATCCATGCCGCCGTTCCGGTGTTTTGCACCGCCTGCCCAAGCGGTATGAGACAGGCCAGCAGGAATACGGTGTTCCATCCGACTGCGCGATAGGCCTCATCCACACTCAGTACACGTGTGAGCATCATTCCCGCGGCTCCGGTAAGCAGGCACAACGACAAACGAACGTCGGTGAACAAAATCAGCGACAGGGAAATTGCGAAAAAGGCCAAGGCCCAACCGACCTTCTGCGGCCGCAATTCATCCTGCGGAAAATCCGTTGTCACGACGACAAAATCAGGATCACGCTTAATGCGCATCAGGTTGTCCCATCGGGTATGTGCAACAAGCATGTCCCCTGCGTGAAATTCCTCGAGCCCGATCTGAGTGGATTCGTGCGTGTCGGTTTCAACATGGCTAAGCGTTTCTTCACCGCGGTGAATTGCAAGCAACGACATGCCATAGGTCTTGCGAAACAAAAGCTCGCGCGGGCATTTTCCGATCAGTTTGCTATCGGGCGTCACAACGACTTCGGCTATGCCGGCATTGGTCGGCGCAAATTCTTCAACGAAGATATCCAAATCCGGCAGAACCGTTAGACCGAATTTCAGTGCAAATTGTTCTACATCCCAGCGGTTTCCGATGATGGCCAATCTGCAAGGTGCTGCAATCTCGGCGGTCAGGACTTGAACCATCGACGTTTTGCCACGATAAAACGTAGAGATTATGTATAGGTGTTCTTCGTGGTTGATATCAGCCAGAATGCGCCCCACCAGCGGGCTATCTTCGGGCACGATCACCTCGAAAACATCTGCCTGCAGCCCGTACACCCGTTGCAAATATTCCTGCGTACCCTGCCCTGTGCCGGTACTGTCAGATCCGGTATCGCCCGGTAATACCCACCGCCCAAGCAGCAGAAAATACGCGATCCCAGTTAAGATCAGGACCGCTCCGATTGGTGTAACCGAAAAAAGACCAAATGGTTCAATCTGCTGATCAGCGGGCAGACCCTTGTTTGCAGTGATGACGAGATCGTTAAGCAAAATCAGCGGTGATGAGCCCACCATTGTCATCGTGCCGCCCAAAATGGCGCAAAACCCCATGGGCATCAGCAAGCGGGACAGCGGAATTCCGGACCTAGAGGAAATTCGGCTGACCACTGGCAAGAACAATGCGGCCGCACCGACGTTCTGCATAAAGGATGAAATAACGCCGACCGTGCCCGAAACAATTGGCAGCACCCGGTTCTCGGCGGTGCCCCCATATTTCAATATGACCGCCGCAACTTTGTTCATGATGCCGGTTTTATCCAGACCCGCCCCCACGATCATAACCGCGATGATGGATATCACCGCATTGGACGCAAATCCGTCGAACAGTTGCGAAACATTGGCAAGGTTCTCAAGCCCCGGAGCGTAGCTAAGAAGGCCGACCAGAACCAAAACCAGTATCGCAGAAAGGTCTATTCTGACAATTTCCGATACGAAAAGGAAAACGGTGAAGGCCAACAAAGCGCACACCACTCCCATCTCGAACGTGAAGGTTACGTGTTCCACTATATTCACCGAGACATTGTCAATTTTGCTTTAAATTGAACAACTAAACTATCAAGCTCGCGCTGTCATGATGTTTCAGTATTTACCGGCAAAACGAAACAAAATTTCAAGGCGATGACGCCAGAAAACACAGTGACGAGCGCCTCACGCCTCAAACATCCTAAGGAAACACTACTTATCATCCATGAATGCAACGCCCGTCCAATCGCCTGGCGGAGGGTCCGCCAGCAACGCTTTTGCTCGCTTGATCATCAAAACGGACGCAGGATCGCCCCCGCGCAAATTATCTGCGGTCTCAAAGGACGCGACCGCCTCGGACATGCGTCTGGCCCGGTAATGGGCAAGACCTGTTTCATAAGCCTCGATCCACGGTGGGGTCTCAGCGACACTGTCAGTCATGGCAATCAGTTCGAAAACAACCAGTTCTCCGGACCGGCCGGCAATTTCAAGCGTATCCAGTTCCCGGACGATGATCGCGTCACCTGCCTCTCGCCGTGTTTCGGGTCCAATGAGGATCGCGCTGCCATAGGCCTTGTTGGCCACCTCCAGACGGCTTGCTACGTTTACGACGTCCCCAATTGCCGTGTAGTTCAGCCGCTGTTCCGATCCGATATTCCCAACCAGAGCTTCACCACTGTTCAGACCGACCCTGACGCGCAGGGAATCGTCAGAGTCACTTCGCAGGCCAGCACTTTCGACCACGTCCACGAGTTCCAGCGCAGCACGACAGGCATCTTCAGCGTGGTCGAGATTTTCTCGCGGGGCACCCCAAAACGCCATCACCGCATCCCCGATGAACTTATCGATTGTTCCATGATGCCGTTCAATGGTCGATGACGCAGCGCTGAAGAATGGTGCCATCAACTCGACAATCTTCGGGCCATGCTTTTCGGTCAGGCCGGTGAAACCCGACACATCACAAAACAGCACAGATATCGTTTTTGTTTCCCCTCCGGGCTGCGTCTTGATACCTGCCGCCACCAGCATTCGCACAAGATCGGTCGGCACATACTTTCGAAACGCCGACAGACCCGCCGCCATGTTGGCCGTCGCTGCGGACAGGTTATTTAGCTCTTTCAGGCGCGAGGGACGCCGCGAGACCTGCTCGACATCGAAACGTTCAATTCGGCTGAGGTCTTCGGCAACGCGCGACAAAGGGTTTGCCACAACCTTGCGCATTAACCAAATGGCAAGACCGGTCGCCACAACAACCACCCCAAGCAGCGCATAAATCAGATTGACGAGCGTCCGGTCGATACCTGACAGGAAGGCGGCTTCGGGGATGACCGTGGCCACGCGCCACCCGTAAAATCCAAGCGGGGTCAGTGCCACGGCATAGGGCACGTCGTCATACACCACACGGGTCGTCAAACTGCCGGCGACATTCGGACCAGAGGTCGCCAAAAGGGTTTCCCCAGACATCTTGGCAACTTCGTACAGCTCACCTTCACCCATCCGCGCCGGGGTGACCTCATCTGCATCCGGGTCCGGTACGGCGATCACCTTGCCATCCGCGCTCAGAATATAGGCCGCGCCAAACTCACCCGGCCGCAATGATCCCAGAAAGCGCGACAGGCGATCCGTTTCAATGGCCACCGTCAACACGCCTTGGCGTCTGCGGTTCACGTCGATTGCCCCGGCAAAGGCATAGACCGTTTTGTCGCTACCCGGCAGGTCGCGCACCTCGATCCAGTCCGGCGTATCGCGATCAATGAAATTACCGTACCAGGCGTGATCGCGCGGATCATATTGGGTTGGCGAAAACGAGCGGTCTTCGAATTGGATGTCCCCCGGAATAAAGATGTAACGGTCCTTACGCAGGCTCCGATCCCGGATCTCGTCGTTGATTTCGATCATCTCCAGCCCACTGTCGCCTAAACGGTGGGCGGCGAAAAAGTCCCCGTCAGGCCAGCCGAAGGTAATCCACGATATGTTGGGCTGCGCCTGCAATTGCGACAGAAACACAAACTCTCGCTTGTCGGCTTGCTGTGTCTGAATCACATTCTGGACAAATATTGTCCGGACCGCGGCCCAGGCCGCTTCGGCGGATCTTAGGGTCAATCCAACTTCAATCCGCACCGTGTTGGCGATTTGACTGTTGATCTCGGCCGCCAACATCCGACTGTTTTCCCTCGCGGTCGTCCACCACAGCGAATGCACCACAAAAGTCGACGCGCCGATTGAAAGCGCGACAAGTATTGATACGGCAATTCCTACGCTGACTCGCACTTGTGGTCCAAAACGGCTGCTGGTGGCTTAAACCCGGGGTTGATCGGCCAAATGTCAGTGGAAGATTAGAGGGTGCAATTTCTTGTTTCCAGATAGTTTCAAGGATCATGCCGATTAGTTTACCCGGTGTTGAACACAGCAAGTGAATATCTGGTCACGCCGTACGACCCACGGGTCATCTACCACAAGCGCGTGATTGCGGGAATGGAGGATTGGCACGCCTAGCCCCCGTGTGTAACAGGGTGCATCCCGGTCGCAGCCTACCCGGGTAACAAAACAAGGGTTCAAAATATGAAAACGATCGTAATCTGCTCAGGCGGGCTGGATTCGGTGTCGCTTGTCGATGAGATGACAGGCGAAACCTATTTCCGGGCTTCGATACAGTTGGCCGAAAAATCTATTGGCAGCGGCGCGTATGAACGTCCTCTTCAGGCCGGAATGACCGTGGTGGCAGAGATGACCACAGGCGAGAATACTCTGCTCGCCTATATGCTGAAGCCGGTGCATCACACCGTGAACAACGCTTTTGACGAACGCTGATGGCAGGCCAGGTTACAAGCCAACAAAATGATGACGGTCTTGTAACCTGTGCGCGGATGGCTTTTCGACCAACTACTCAGGTGCGCATATTGGCTCCATTGGCATCGTAAATTGGTGCACCCAGAACCGTGGCGTCATAGAACGCGCCAAGGATTTCCACCTGTAGGATCGTTCCCGGCGCGGCATGGTCCGCGGCAACATACCCCATGGCCATCGACTCCCCGACCCGATGCGCATAGCCACCGGACGAGACATAACCGACGGCAGTGCCGTCTTTCACGATCGCCTCATCATTCGACACATCAATTCCGTCGACGTCGATTGTCATGGTCACTAGCTTCTGTTTGGCGCCTTCCGCGCGGGCCGCCGCGGTCGCCGTCTTGCCGACAAACTCTTTGTTCCAATTGATGAAGGCTTCCATGCCGCTTTCGACTGCATTGAAATCCGGGCGGAATTCAAGCGTCCAGACACCCCACCCTTTCTCCAGCCGCATCGACATCAACGCGCGGGCCCCATACCAGCGATAGCCCAGATCGGCCCCGGCCTCTTCAATCGCTTCGGCCAGACGCAACAGGTATTGCGGCTTGCAATAAATCTCATAGCCCAGTTCGCCGCTGAACGAGATGCGATTCAGGATCACCGGTACACCGGCCACAAAGGTCTGGCGAAGATCGCGGAACTTGAAGGCCTCGGCCGAGACATCCTCTCGCGTCAGCCGCGCCAACAACTCGCGGGATTTGGGGCCAGACAATGCGATTCCGTGCCAATCGTCCGACACGTTGGCATAGCTCACATCATCCGGCAGGTCCTTTTCGAACCAGCGGCGATGCGCCTCTTGCATGGCGCCTGAACCAAACAGGATAAAGTGATCGTCGGCCAAGCAGGCCACGGTCAAATCACCAAAGAGCTTACCCTTGGGCGTCAACATCGGTGTCAGCGTCAGGCGCCCCGGTTTGGGCACATACCCGGCCAGCACGTAATCCAGATAGGCCCGCGCACCCGCGCCTTTGAATTCATGTTTGGCGAAATTGGCAATCTCGATCCCACCAACAGCCTCTTGCACCGCTTTCACCTCACGCGCGACATAGTCGTGACTGCGATTGCGCTCAAAAGTCGGGTCTTCATGCGCGTCCTCAGGACCATCGGCAAACCACAGCGCGTTTTCCAACCCAAAGCCCTGCCCCATCCGCGCGCCTTTTGCGACCAAACGATCATAAAGCGCGGTGGTTTTCTGCATCCGTCCCTTGGGTAGCGTTTCGTTCGGAAACGTCATCACGAAACGGCGTTCGTAGTTTTCCGAGGATTTGATCGTGCCCCAGTCTGGCGTTGCGAACTCGCCAAACCGCGCCACATCCATGGCCCAGACGTCGATCGAAGGCTCTCCGTCGATCATCCATTCAGCCATGGTCAGGCCGACGCCGCCACCCTGGCAAAAGCCCGCCATGACGCCCACTGCGACCCAATAGTTCTTCATCCCCGGCACCGGGCCGATCATTGGGTTGCCATCAGGACCAAACGTGAAGGGACCGTTTATCATATCCTTGATCCCAGCCTCACCAATGGTAGGAATGCGTTCAAACGACATCTCCAGCCGATCGGCAATGCGGTCAAGGTCAGGTTGCAGCAGCTCATGCCCAAAATCCCACGGCGTGCCGCTCACCTTCCAAGGGGTTGATTTCGGTTCATACGTGCCCAGCAGCATCCCCTGCCGTTCCTGCCGGAAATAGATGTTGGCCTCATAGTCGATCCCGGCGGGCAGGCGCCCCGCCTCTCCCATGATCTCCATCCGCTCAGCAATCTGAGGGATTTTCTCGGTGATCAGATAATGGTGTTCCATTGGCTGAACCGGCAGGTGAATGCCAGACATATGCCCGACCTCGCGCGCCCACAGCCCTCCACAATTCACCACGTGTTCGGCATTGATCTGACCTTTGGGCGTGTTCAAGTCCCACGAGCCGTCGGGTCGCTGCGACATCGCGGTGACACCGCAATGGGTGAAATACTGCGCACCATAAACGCGCGCAGATTTGGCAAATGCATAGGTCGCCCCCGACGGGTCCAGATCGCCGTCCTGATCATCCCACAGCGCTGCATAGTAGTGTTTCGGATCGACCAGCGGGTGCCGTTCGGCCAACTCGGACGGAGAAATGAACTCCTGATGCAGGCCCATATAGCGCGCCTTGGACCGCTCGCGTTTCAGATAGTCGTACCACTCCTTGGTCGAGGCCGCGTAGAAACCTCCAGTGATATGCAATCCAACCGAATGGCCCGAGGTCTCCTCGATCTCTTTATACAGATCAATGGTATAGCTTTGCAGACGGCTGATATTCGGGTCCGAGCTGATCGTGTGAATCTGCCCCGCCGCATGCCAGCTTGAACCCGAGGTCAGCTCATCTCGTTCCAGAAGCACCACGTCCTTCCAGCCGAATTTGGCCAGATGAAACAGGATCGAGCAGCCAACGACACCGCCACCAATTACAACGACCTTGGCGTGGGACGGCAACGGTTTGCCGGTGGCTGTTTCGTCTTTTTGAATCTCGGGCATACGTGTTTTCCTTGGTTGACCGGCATAGGTGAAAGGTCGGGGAACTTAGTACCAGGCGTCGGGCAAGCTTTCTTTGCGTTTGGCAACGAATGCCTCCAACTCTTCTTTCAACGCCACGTCGATGGGAGGTGCCTCATAATCTTTCAGCATCTGGTTCCAGCGTTCATAAGCCCGCGTGCGCATGTCCTTGGCACCTTCATCCTCCCAGCTTTCGACGTTTTCACTGTGGCTGAGCGCGGGTTCATAGAACGCATCCTGATAATTACGAATGGTGTGACCGCAGCCCAGGAAATGACCGCCGGGACCAACCTCCTCATAGGCGTCACTGGCCAGCGCTTCGTCTGATGTGTCCAGCCCCAGGTCCAGAACCTTTTGATAAGACCCAAGCCGGTCCGCATCCATGATCAGCTTTTCGAAGCCGGCGCACAGTCCACCTTCCAGCCAGCCCGCCGATTGCAGCACGAAATTCGCCCCGGCCAACATGGTCGAATGCATCGTATCCGCGCTTTCATACGCGGCTTGCGCATCTTCGATCTTGGACGCTGTCAGCGATCCGCCACAGCGCAGAGGCAGGCCCACGCGTCGCGCGAGTTGCCCGATCGCATAATTCGAGATCACCGGCTCGGGCATGCCAAAAGTCGGCGCGCCGGATTTCAGCGACATCGAAGACAGGAAGTTCCCCAGTACAAAAGGCGCACCGGGACGGATAAGTTGAATATATGCACAGACCATCATCGCCTCGGCCAATGCCTGGGCCACCGAGGCGGCGGTCGACACCGGCCCCATCGCCCCGGACAGGATGAACGGCACCACCATCATACCTTGCCCCCGGCTGCTGTAGACCCGCGCGGATTCCGTCACCACCCGATCCACCAGCAGCGGTGAATTGGTGTTCACGTTGCCCATGATGACACAGTTTTCCGCCATCACATCCGCGCCAAATACGATCTCGGCCATGTCGACACTGTCCTGAGCGCGGCTCATCTCGGTAATTGCGCCCAGATGCGGTTTGTCGCTTAGCGTCATGTGGGCCAGCAACATATCCAGATGCCGCTTGCTGACTGGAACATCACACGGCTCGCAGGTCACAAAACCCCCGTGATGCAAGTTTGGGTGCAGGTAGGTAAGGCGCACCAGGTCTTCAAAGGAGTTCAGATCGCCATAACGCCGCCCACCTTTCAGATCACGCACAAAAGGGGCGCCATAGACCGGAGCGAAAACCTGATTTCGACCGCCGATGACAACCGATCGATCCCGATTGCGGGCCAACTGAGTAAACTCACGCGGTGCCTTGGCACAAAGGGCGCGAATCCAATCTGCAGGGGCGCGCACGATATCACCGTCGACCTGTGCCCCTTCGCACTTCCATAGCGCAAGCGCCTCGGGGTCGTCACGAAAGGCGATGCCGACGTCCTGCAAAAACCAATCCACCTGACGTTCCAGACGAACGACCTGCTCCTCGTCAAGCAGATCGTAAAACGGGGCCTGGCGCTGAATAAAGGGTGAGGCGGGCACAGCGATATGTGTGTCCTGCCGTTTTCTGGATGTCCGAGCGCGCCGTGCCATTGAAACCCTCATCGCCATGTTTCTTCAAGAACCATAGCGCTCAACCACATCTCTGTGACGGTTGAAAATATTGATGTTTAGCATAACCTGAAGTTATGCAAAAACCCTGGTCCCTCCTCTCCTCTCCTCGCCATCTGGTCGTCTTCGAAGCTGCCGCACGCACGGGATCGTTCACCAAAGCGGCAGAGGAGTTGAATGTGCAGCAACCCGCCGTCAGTGCCTCGATCAAGCAATTGGAAACCTCACTTGGCGTCGTATTGTTTCGGCGCAGCCATCGCAGGATCACTTTGACCAATGCAGGAAACCGTCTGTTTTCAGATGTCACCCGCGCGTTCGAGCTGCTGTCGCATTCTGCAGCTTCGATCCGGCAATTTGCCAGCAATGATCACGTGACACTCAGCGCTTCCTCGGCATTCAACAACTACTGGCTTATGCCTCGAATAGCATCGTTTCAGCAAAATCATCCCGATATTGAGCTGCGCCTGCAATCCAGCGATCGCGAGCCGGACCTGAATGTGGAAACTATCAGCCTTGCCGTGCGGTTGGGCGATGGCAATTGGCCCGATTGCGACGCGCATTTGATATCGGATGAGGTGATCTATCCCGTCGCTTCACCTCGCGTCATGGCCGCCGCCGTCACGCTCAAGAATGTGCCCGGCCTTCTGAATCAACGGCTTATTCACCTAGAGGAGCCGGTCCGTGAACGCCCCACATGGGAACAGTGGTTTCGCACCTTTGGCATCGCCGAGGTCACCCCTCGTACCGGTCTGCGGCTGAACGATTATGCCTTGGTTTTGCAGGCCGCGATGGCGGGCGAGGGCTTTGCCTTTGGCTGGCATCATGTCGTAGCTCCGCTGGTGCGGCAGGGCATGCTGGCGGCGCGTCCTGAATGGGCCTGGAAAACGGGCAAGGGGTTTTATCTGGTGTGGTCCAAAACTCGCCCCCTGACACCAAAGGCCGAGATTGTGCGGGATTGGATCCTGTCTTCCCGGCAAGAGGGATAACAAGGGCGGGGCGGGCGTTAGCGCCGGTCCGCGTCCATCATTGCGCGGCTGGCTGCCACTTCAGCTCTGACACCGCTGCGGAACATCAAAAACATCATCATGGCCACCAACACAAGCAGGGGAAGAACCATCAGCTGGGTTCCGTTCATCCCCAGATAGACCGGCTTATCCAATTCCAGGCCGAACAGGTTTTGATGCAGGTTGACGTTGTAAATGTCATGATTTTCAACGTAATCAGCCGCCTCACGCCAGGCGTCTTCATCTCCGGGTTTTAGTGTGGTTTTCTTGGTTTTCAGGACCCACTCATAGCGCAAGGACGCCTCAGCTTCGTTCCACTCGCCCTTGGTTTCAAAATCGACAAAGCGGTTTTCAAAGCTGTAACCGACCGGTTGGTTCAAGGATGCCGGCACATTGCGCATGACCACTGTGTGTACAGCGTGGATCGGATTATTAACCTGCGATTGCCCTGCCAACGCCGCGTCATCATCAAGCTCGTAAAGCTGATCCGAAACCACATAGCCAAAATGGCTCAGGTCCGTCCAAAGGCCATCTTCTTCGAACCCGTCGCGCGGCAGGGAATATCGCTGCACCAGCCGAATGACGTTGGCGTCAAGATCATCCTCAACAACCATCGCATCGGGATGCGTGGCACCGGGAAAGCGATCCGCATACCAATCTTCGTAATTCTTGTGCCGCTTTTCCTCATCCTGACGATCAAAAAGCCACCGCCTGTAATCTGCGTTCACACCGCGCCAGGTTTCGGTCACATCCAGAATGGCAGCCACCGGACCTTCATCCAACAAAGTGTACTCTTGCAGAACTTCGGACGTGGGCTCAGCTGGAAGATGCCGCACAATCTCGACCAGTTCGGTGCTGTCCGGTGACAGCGGCAGCCCCCAGGTGAAATCGGTCAGCGAAATGGCCCGGCCGACTCCGCCCTGCAACAAGTCGGTGGGGTCAACAAACCAATCGCCCTGTACATCGCGAATGCGAACAATCGCATGATCAAAAACAAAGGGCGACGGCAACATGCGTGGCAAGGCAGGTCCGATTTCATGATCCACGATGACCGCATCGGCTTGAATACCCAGATGCGCCAGCATCGAAATCAGCAACAGCGCCTTATCCTTGCAATCCCCGTAAGCTGTGGACCAGACCGTATTCGGCGTACGGGGTATCCAACCGCCTTCCCCGATGGAAACACTGAAATACCGCACACGGTCCTGAACCAGCCGCAGGGCCTGGGTCGCGCGCCATTCGGGGTCGTCCGATTGCGCCGCGATCTCTTCAAGTATCGCGATCAGATCATCGGGCAAAAGATCAGGACGAGGTCGGTAATCTGTCGCAAAGCGCTGTGCGATCTGCCCCCAATCGAGAAACGTGGACAGCTGCATCCCGTCATTCGAGACATCCCAGGCCTCTGCCGCATGCAGGTTTCCGTCTTCCTCCTCAATCTCGCCAAAGGCCCACGACAAGACCGTGCGCCCATTGGCTTCGTAGCGGTTGATCGAGAAGTCTTCGGTATGATTTAGACCAAAACGGGTCGACGCTGGCAGGTCGATGCTTATCCGCCTCTCCGTCCAACTGCTGACTCTGGGCTTGTCTGCCCAATAGTGGAACTGATCAGGAAAAACCGGTGTTGTCGCTTTTTTCGACCAGATGATCTCAAGGCCATCCCCCACGCGCAGATCGGAGATCTGGCCGAAATATTCTATATCGCCCTGCATCACGCCGGATTTGAGTTCACGCTCCAGACTCAATTCTCGAAACGGCAAGTCGAGTTGGTCAAATGTCTTTCCCTTCCGATGTATCCGCAGCCGATGCAATGTGGCGCGTTCGAAAATCGGATCCACCGTCAGGCGAACCTCACCGAAATCCTCAAGACTGGACCGGTCGTGAACAACAAAAAATCCCTGTCTGACGATTTCATACCCGGCCTCTTCGACCCGCATTTTCTCATCAAACAGGGGTTGGCTCACGGATCTGTCTGCTGCCAAAGCGGCCCGTCGATCCTGTGGCGAAACCTCTTCGTACCATGCAGGCAGGGTTGGATTTCGCAGCATCTCGGCTGCGGCGGGTTTGGATTGAAGCCAGCCGATGAATCCCAAGATCGTCACGAAAACAACCAACCAGACCACGCCGCTGATCAGGAACGACCACCACCGTTTCTTTTTTCCCTGTTTCGGTACCGTGGCATGTCTGGCGCCATCCCATGCGCCCAATCCTCGCGATGTACGGTGGGCAGCCAACAGATTTGTCGCCGAGGGGATTTCAGGGATGACGAAAACCTGATCGTCGGTCAGCTCAACAACAGTCAGATAATTTTCGCAGTATACCGCGCGCACCATGTTCCAGCCGATGCGCAAAACCCTGCCTTCCCGCCAGATCTCTAACCCTGACGTGTCGCAGGTCACGGCGGTCGGTCCCCAGGCGATGCCGCGCACAAGCCCGTACCGAGCAAAGTGCAGATACCGCAGACGGGGCAGATGCTTTCGAAAAAACGATGCATGCGCCATCAGTGCGGTGACCAACAGCACGACGCACAGCTGATTGAACAGCGGAAAACCTGCCTGCACGGTATTACCCGAAACAAGGGACCACAGGCCAAGCGCAGCAAACCCGGTGAGGATCAAGAAGGTCAAATAGTTGAAAACAGAATCCAACCTATTGGGGCATTTGGTTCCTGTTTTCCTTGCGACTCCTTCAAGCGCCTCAACCGCGTCCCGGGCCGAGATATTCTGCACCAACGCCGCATCCGGTGCGTCTTGCAGCGCAAAACTGCCTTTGCCCGATCGGCTTTCCTGTTTGAGTTTGCGTAGCAGGTGTTGGGCATCTTGCTCGGTCGGCAAGGGGATAAAAAGCAACCGCATATCGGGGCTGCGCCACATCACGAACCGCCCATTGCGTTCAAGTCTAGAGATATGCGCAAAATGCCAAGATTCAGTGAAATCCTTCTCTTGTGCGGTAACGTGATCTTGCTCAATCGAATAAGTCACCGCCTCGGGCACACGCTCAGTTGGAGTAAGAATAACAGGCGCGCGGCCCGTCCAGATCGCCCAGAAACTGCCTGCTTTCAACGCGCTCGACCGCGCAAAGAACAAGCATAGCAGCCCGACGAACAACGCGGTCCAAGGTTGTTCACCAGCCGCCGAAAGGCCCAGATTCGAATGCCATGAAATAAAGAAAGTGCCCACGGATTCAGCAAGGAAAATGGCAGCCCAGACACTCAAGGCCAGGGCAAAAAGCATGTTCAGCGCAAACTGCTTGCGGGCCTCCAATTGGCGCAGCTCTGCCCGAACGGCGCCATTCAATTCGGTCTCAACATTAAAAATGGGTGTTTTGACTGGTGCTGCCGAAATGTCAGGAAAAAGAGCGTTCACAATAAGAGAATCCCAAAAAACCAATACTCGCCAATAGATTGCACCATAGTGGCAGAATTATGGGTTCCCTAACATCCAAATCGCGCCCTGTTCACGCACCCGCATTCCAGCGCGCGGCGGTGGGGGAACTCAAACGCAGGGAATCAACAGCCCGCGCAGCAATCTGATCGATCACGTCATTCAAATTTTGCGGCTTGAGGTAAAAGGCGGGCACAGGCGGCATGATCACGGCCCCCATTTCCGTTGCAGATGTCATGTTGCGCAGATGCGCTAACGTCAACGGCGCTTCGCGGGTGAGCAGGATCAAAGGGCGGCGTTCCTTAAGCTGCACGCTGGCCGCTCGGGTCAGCAGGTTGTCGTCCAGACCCAACGAAATCGCTGCAAGCGTGCGCATCGAACAAGGCGCAACAATCATGCCCGCAACCGAGACTGAGCCGGAAGCGATACTTGCCCCGACGTCGCCGGTGGCATGGTGTCGGGTGGCCAGCTTGCACAGATCGTCCAACGCATCCGCGCCGCATTCCTGCGCCAACGTAAGATTGGCCGCCGGGCTGACGACCAGATCAATCTCAACTCCCAACCCCGACAAATTGCCCGCCACAGCAAGGCTTAGCGCTGCGCCCGATGCACCGGATACCCCCAATATGACACGGGCAGCGCTCATTGGCTCAACCCCGGCATGATCCGGCCCAACAGATCAGCAGCAAAGGCCGCATCGACATCCGAAGCTCGCATGACCTCACCCCATTCGCGCGAGGTTTCCGAGCCGATCTTGTTGGTGGCATCGATGCCCATCTTGCCCGCCAATCCGGGTTGGGGCGAGGCAAAGTCGAGGTAATCCATGGCAGTATTCTCCAGCAACATCACATCGCGCACAGGGTCCATGCGGGTGGCCAGCGCCCAGGCGATGTCGTCCCAGTTAGAAGGATCGATATCGTCATCCACAGCCACGATCATCTTGGTATAGCTAAATTGCGGCAACATCCCCCAAAGCGCCATCATCACCCGCCGCGCCTGTCCGGGATAGCGTTTGTCTATACTGACAATCGCCATGCGATACGAACAAGCGGCAGGTGGCAGCCAGAGGTCACGCACTTCGGGTATCTGCGCGCGGATGGTAGGCAAAGACAGTCGGGTGAACACTTCGCCGATGATGGCAGGTTCATCCGGGGGGCGACCGGTATAGGTGGACAGGTAGACTGGTGCTTCACGATGGGTCACGGCGGTGACATGCATCACAGGAAACGGCTCGGCTGGGTTGTAGTATCCGGTGTGGTCGCCAAACGGTCCTTCGGGGGCGGTATCGGTCGGGGAAACCCAGCCTTCCAACACAATCTCGGCGTCGGCCGGCACCAACAGTGGCACAGATATGGCAGGTATCATCCGGGGTCGTGTGCCGTTCAGGGCACCTGCAAAACTCAACTCTGACACGGTTTCCGGCAGCGGCAACGCCGCTGACAACAGCGTTGCCGGATCAGCACCCAAAACGATGGCCACAGGCATTTTTTCACCACGCTGAACCCAGCTGCGATGATGCCCCGCCCCGCCGCGATGAGGCAGCCAGCGCATGATTAATCGGCTCCGGTCCAGAACCTGCACACGGTAAATGCCAGCATTGTAGCGGCTGACATCCCCGGCATCGCTGTCATACGGGCGGGTCACCACCACGGGCCATGTGATCAGTGGCCCGGCATCGCCCGGCCAATGGGTCTGTACCGGCAATGCAGACAGGTCGACATCTGTCCCGGTGTGGACAACATCCTGAACCGCCGCCGACCGAACGGTTTTTGGGCGCGCTGCCAACGCCGCCTTCAGCATCGGCCAGCGTGACAGGGCATCGCGCAACCCATCCGGCGGCGCGGGGCTGCGCAGCGCCGCCAGAAAGGACCCCAATTCATCCAGGCCATCTGGCGTAACGCCCAGCCCGGCGGCGACACGCCGGGCTGTGCCGAACAGATTGACTACGACGGGAAAATCCAATCGGTCGCCCTGCGCCGTTACCGGGTGATCAAACCGCAGAACCGGCCCTTGTGCTTCCAAAACAGCGCGATGCACGGCCGTCATCTGGTGGCGCAAAGAGATGGGTTCGGACACCGCCTGGAATTGGCCGGTGCTTTCGCTCCAACCAAGAAAATCACGAAGGGTGGGAAATTTCGGTAAGGTGCGAATGGGACAGCTCCGGTAATCTGCCCTTCCCCTAACAACGATTTTGTCGCGCAGAATTGACAACAGTCAATTAACGGGCACCTGCACCCGCCTACGACAGCAGGACCTGCTAAACCGCCGGAGGTCAGTTTGTCCGATCCTCACATAACAATACCGCACTGCCCCGCCCCTCTGGCGGCGGCGCTGCGGCTGGTACCGCTTGCACCCCTGTCCCTGTCGCTGACGGTTTTTGCGCGCAAGATCGCCCGCACCTCACCCGGCCTGTTTCAGCGCCTGGGCGAATACAGGCAGACCGATTTTGTACTCGACCCGGTCGACCTGCCGATTGTTCTGTGTCTCAATCCCAACGATGGTCGACCAAAGGTGACCCTGACTCGCGGTCGGGGGAAAGGAGTGGCCCGGATCTCGGGTCCGCTTGCGGCCTTGCTTGGTCTGGTACACGGGGCCTTTGATGGCGATGCGCTGTTTTTCTCGCGCGATCTGGTGGTTGAGGGCGATACCGGCGCCGCCCTCGCCCTGCGCAATGCCGTGGACGATGCCGAACTGGACCTGGCGCAGGAAGCGGCCAGACTTTCCGGGCCATTCGCGCGTCCGATACAGCAGCTGATTGCCCTGGCCGAGCGTCAAACCGGCCTCTGCCTGACCCGACCCGAGGACGCAGTAGTATGGTGATGGAAATCGTCTGCCCGGCAGGAACGCCTGCCGCCTTGCGGGCAGCTGTTAAGGCGGGGGCACATACGGTCTATTGCGGTTTCAACGATGAAACCAACGCCCGTAACTTTCCGGGCCTCAATTTCAATCGCAGCGAAATGCGCGATGCTGTAAGTTTCGCCCATCAACACGGCTCAAAAGTGCTGGTTGCCATCAATACTTTCCCGCGCGCAGGGGATGAGGCGATCTGGCACAGCGCCGTAGCAGATGCCGAAACTTGCGGCGTAGACGCGGTGATCCTGGCCGATCTTGGACTGCTGGACCACACCGCCCGTACCCACCCTGGATTGCGACGGCACCTGTCTGTGCAGGCCGCCGCTGCCAATGCCGATGTAATCAATTTCTATGCAGACACGTTTGGCGTCAAACGTGTGGTCCTGCCACGCGTTCTGTCCGTACCCGAGATTGCCGCCATCAATGCCGAAACCGAGGTTGAGACTGAGGTGTTCGTCTTCGGCGGCCTGTGCGTGATGGCCGAAGGGCGCTGTTCGCTCTCTTCCTATGCCACCGGGTTGTCACCAAATATGAACGGGGTCTGCTCACCCGCCAGCCATGTGGATTACTCAGAAGATCAGGGCGTTCTGGATGCGCGTCTGGGCGGTTATCTAATCCACCGGGTCGATAAGGGGGAACCGGCCCCCTACCCCACCCTGTGCAAGGGATGTTTCACCGCAGGATCCCAAACCGGACATCTGTTCGAAGATCCTGTCAGCCTGAACGCCGAGCAGTTGATCCCGCAATTGCAAAAAGCGGGCGTTACGGCGCTGAAGATCGAAGGGCGGCAACGGTCGAAATCCTATGTCGCGCAAGTGGTGCGCAATTTCCGCGCGGCGGTGGATGCGCTTGAGGCCGGGCGCCCGATGCCCGAGGCCATGCTGGCCCGCCTGTCCGAGGGGCAGGCCATGACAACCGGCGCCTACAAGAAAACATGGAGATAACGCGATGGAACTGACAGTCGGGCCCAGCCAGTTCTTCTGGCCCGCCGATTTCTGGACCGGGTTTTATCAGGACCTGACCCAGTCTCCGGTCGATCGTGTGGTGATCGGCGAGTTGGTCTGTTCCAAACGCCTGCCCTTCTACCAGGACCGCATCCCCGATGCGATTGCCGCGTTGATCGAGGCCGGGAAACAGGTTTCCCTCACCAGTCTTGCGCTGATCACGCTGAAACGCGAACGCAAACTGACCGCCGAACTGGCCGAAATGGGTGTGACGGTCGAGGTCAATGATTTGACCGCCCTGGCCCATCTGCCCAAGGGCTGCGCGTTCACGGTAGGACCGCTGGTTAATGTCTACAATGAAGGCACGCTGAACTGGCTGGCAGCCCGCGGCGCAAATCGAGTCTGTCTGCCGCCGGAATTGCCCCTGGCATCAGTTGAGGCATTGACGCGGGTTGCCAATGACCTGGATATCGCGATCGAGGTCTGGGGTCACGGCCGGTTACCGCTTGCCATCTCTGGCCGCTGCTATCACGCTCGCCTACATGGGCGCACCAAGGACAACTGCCAATTCGCTTGCGAAGACGACCCCGACGGGCTCGAGGTTCTGACCGGCGACGGCAGGCCCTTCATGGCAATGAACGGGGTACAGACCTTATCCGACAGCTATGCCTGCACCGACCATCAAATTGACCAATTGCGCTGGGTCGGAGTGTCAGCCTTGCGTCTGTCGCCACAATCCAAGGGGTTTGCGAAACTTTGTATACTGTACCGCCAGCGTCTGGATCAGACCTTGCCCCAAGGCGGTGTTGCAAAAGCGATCACGACTGAGGACCCCGCCCTGCGCCTAAGCGATGGGTTCTTGACCGGCGCTTGCGGGGCGGACTGGTCAGGCACTTCCTGATTCTGTGCGACACTTCTATTGCTTGGCCCGGATTGCACGACATTGTTCCTGAGCGCGCACCCGCACTGAGCTAGCCGAGCATCCCGGACGTCATATCTGGTAAAGAAGCGGGCCGGCCCAACCTGCGACAGGTGAACCGGCCGTGCAGAACTTAGAAATGGGCCGACTTGGTCCCTTCCGGCACGACGGGCGGTGCGAACTTTGTCAGGTCGATGCCTTCCACGGCGGATTTGTACTCTTCGATCTTCGGCGTCCGGCCCAAAATCGCTGAGAGGACAACAACCGGAGTCGATGCCAGCAAGCTCTCGCCTTTTTTGTCCGGTGCATCTGCCACGACGCGGCCCTGGAACAGGCGGGTCGACGTGGCAAGAACGGTATCACCCTTAGCGGCTTTTTCTTGGTTGCCCATGCACAGGTTACAGCCGGGGCGCTCAAGATAGAGAATATTTTCGTACTCGGTGCGCGCCTTCTGTTTCGGGAACAGGTCGTCGAATTCGAAGCCCGAGTATTTCTCGAGCACTTCCCAGTCGCCTTCTTCCTTCAACTCGTCGATGATGTTGTAAGTCGGTGCCGCAACCACCAGCGGAGCCTTGAATTCGACCTTACCGGTTTCCTTTTCCAGGTTTTTCAACATCTGGGCGACAATCTTGATGTCACCCTTATGCACCATGCACGATCCGACAAAGCCCAGATCAACATGTTTTTCGGCATTGTAATACGAGATCGGACGGATCGTATCGTGCGTGTAACGCTTTGACACGTCGGCATTGTTGACGTCCGGGTCGGCGATCATCGGCTCGACGATCTGATCCAGATCGACAACAACCTCAGCAAAGTATTTCGCGTTGTCATCGGGTGTCAGAGCAGGCTTTTCACCCGACTTGATCTCGGCAATGCGTGCATCAGCGATGTCGATCAGCTTTTGCAGCATCCCGTTTTCATGCTCCATACCCTTGTCGATCATGATCTGGATGCGCGACTTGGCCAGTTCCAGCGAACCGATCAGGGTCTCGTCATTCGAGATACAGACCGAAGCCTTGGCCTTCATCTCGGCCGTCCAGTCGGTGAAGGTGAACGCCTGGTCTGCCAACAGCGTACCGATATGCACTTCGATCACGCGGCCCTGGAACACGTTGTCGCCATGCTGTTCCAGCATCTGCGCCTGGGTGGCATGCACCACGTCGCGGAAATCCATATGCTCAGCCATCTTACCCTTGAAGGTCACCTTGACCGATTCCGGAACCGGCATCGAGGCTTCGCCGGTGGCCAGCGCCAGTGCCACAGTGCCCGAGTCGGCACCAAAGGCCACGCCTTTGGACATCCGGGTATGGCTGTCGCCGCCAATGATCACCGACCAGTCATCCACGGTGATATCGTTCAGCACCTTGTGGATTACGTCCGTCATAGAGTGATAGACCCCTTTCGGGTCACGACCAGTGACAAGGCCGAAGTCGTTCATGAACTTCATCAGACGAGGCGTATTTGCCTGAGCTTTGGCATCCCAGACCGACGCGGTATGGCAACCCGACTGATAGGCTCCATCAACGCTGGGTGCCACGACGGTGGCGGCCATCGCCTCAAGTTCTTGCATGGTCATCAGGCCGGTGGTGTCCTGCGAACCGACGATGTTGACCTTCACACGTACGTCCGAACCGGCGTGCAGGGTCTTGCCTGGGGTTGAGCCCACGGCATTCTTGTTAAAGATTTTCTCGACCGCGGTCAGGCCCTGACCTTCGTGGCTGACTTCTTTCGACGGTGCAAACACCAAAGGTGCCTCAACACCCAGCGTCTCGGCCGCAAGTGCCTGCAGTTTCTTGCCGAAGACGATGGCGTAGGATCCGCCGGCCTTCATGAACTCTACTTTTTGCGGAGTGAAGGACGAAGGCACGTCAACCAGTTCTTCGCCATCTTCACTCAGAAGCTTTTGCGTTTTGGTGTTGATCTTCAGAACCGTGCCGGTTGCGACCGAATACTTCTCTTCAAGGATCGGGTTGCCGTCATTGTTCAGGATCGCGTTGCCGTCTTCATCCACCTTCTTGACCCAGTTTTTCAGGTCCAGACCGATACCGCCGGTCACGCCCACGGTGGTCAGAAAAATCGGTGAAATGCCGTTGGTACCCGCAACGATCGGCGCGAAATTGACGAATGGCACGTAGGGGCTGGCCTGCTTACCGGTCCACAGCGCCACGTTGTTCACGCCCGACATCCGGGACGAGCCCACACCCATGGTGCCTTTTTCCGCGATCAGCATGACACGCTTGTCGGGGTGCTGCAGCTTCAGTGCTTCGACCTCCTGCTGCGCCTTATCCGAGATAAAGCACTTGCCGTGCAACTCCCGGTCAGCCCGCGAATGCGCCTGATTGCCCGGCGACAACAAGTCGGTCGAGATGTCACCCTCGGCCGCGACATAGGTTACGACTTCGATTTCTTCGTCGATCTCTGGCAACTTGGTAAAGAACTCTGCTTTGGCATAACTCTCCAGAACGTCCTTCGCGATAATATTTCCAGCTTCATAGGCCGCCTTGAGACGGTCTGTATCGGCGTCGTACAAGAAGACCTGCGATTTCAGCACCTCGGCGGCCTGATCCGCAATCGAGGCATCCGAACCCAGTGCCAGGTCCAGCAGAACCTCAACCGAAGGACCACCTTTCATGTGCGACAGCAGCTCAAACGCGAAAGGAACCGAGATCTCTTCGACCTCAGCTTCGCCCAGAATAATCTCTTTCAGGAATTTGGCCTTTTCACCGGCAGCGCTGGTTGTACCAGGCAGCGTGTTATAGATGAAAAAGTTCAGCGCCCCGTCCCGGTGTTCGCTTGCCACATCCTTGATGTGGGCGACGATCTCTTTCACCAATGCGCCGTCGTCGATGGGCTTAGGATGCAGCCCTTGTCCTTTGCGGGTTTCGATCTCGCTGAGGTAATCTGTATAAAGGCTCATGGCTGTTCCGGCTGTTAGCGTTTCGTGTGGGTGCCTACCGGGTTTTCAGCGGGCTGACCACTGCCGGTATCGAATTGTATGCGGCGGTATACTAATTTTTCTAAGACTTCAAGTGACCATCTGAAAAATGCGATCACAAAGTCCGGTATGGGCCGCAGTTCAGCGGAACCAATAGTCCCACCCGTCTAAGTAGTACCCCGCCAGCACATGGGTCTGCAGCGTGTTGGGCTTGGCCGCAACGCGGTCCATATCGGCACCAAACACCTGTACGGCCTGCCAGACTTCGGGTGTCAGATAACTCAGCCCATCCGGCACATCCAAACTTCGCCCCGACAGTGGCGCGAGTGAGGCCAGCACAAACCCCCGTTCCCCGAAACGGTTCTGTCGCAAATTCCTTTGAAGGACGATAAGGCAACGCAGGCGGGTTGATTATCTTACCAGTTGAACAAACTGCTGAAACAGGGAGAGTCCGGGTGTGAATTGACCTTTGCGGATCATGTTGACCAGCTCGATGCCAGCCAGGGCAGATGCAGCTGAATCGAAAGACTCAAACGATTATCAAGGCCTTCCTGAAAAGTGGCGGTCAGACGGAACGCGAAGCGACGGACTTCGCTGGAATCTTCGCCGATACGGCAGCTGAGCACGCCAAATCTGCGAGTTAATCGACCTTAACTTTCATTAGGCAGGTCATGAGCGTTGGTATCGTTCATAGCTTTTGAGCGGACATTCGTTCGAGGCGCAGCATCCGGCAGATTGTGCTCTTTCCAGACCTCGGATGCACCGCACTATCTGACTCGTGGAAAACCATCCGCACCAACAAGGCGGTTCTTAGCTACCGTTTAGTGGTGTTGCTCAATGCTGCGCCAGCAACCCACATTGCCGACCTTCGCTCTATATGCTCGAAATTGGTGGTCGCGAAACTCTAGACTGCGGGCTCACAGCGGACTTTGCAGTCGTTTTCGCGAGGCTATCGCCAGTTTCAGATGATGACACAGTCGCACATTCCCGTCAAAATAACATCGCGAATACCACGCAGGTAAAGACCACACGAATTCGTTTTGAAAAAGAGCTTTAAGCAAGGAAATTTCATGATTCACTATCGAAATTGCATTGCTTTTGTCGCAGTAATTCTTGGTATGGGCGCGCTACTTACCGCGTTATTTGGGGGAAGCCCAACTGCGTTAGTGATTGTCGCCGTTTCAGTTTTTGTGGCTTCTCTCGCGATCTCGAAAACCAACCCTCTGAACGGAGAAGCCGTCGACCGAACTTACTACACATCGGCTATATTGGGAGCTTGTCTCTATTTCTACGCGCAGTTTCTACGCGCAGTCAGTGGAGCGCACAGAGTTTCTCGGGTATCGAGACCTGGCCGAACTAAGATCTCAGCTAGAGGACTCTCAGTCGACCGTGGATCGGCTTGAGATCGATGTCGAAAATGGAACGGGCGCGGCCCGATTCATCCGAGAGAACGAAGAGCAGTCAGTTCGCGAGATTAGTCGTGAAATTGCCGAGTTTCGTTCGCTTCAAATCGAGTTGAACGCAGCAGAACTGGACGCATGCTTAATTGGAAGCGGCTTTAACTTTGGGGCTACCGACTTCGGCCTAGATGAGCCCTCTGGTGTTGATGCAATCATTGATGACCATCAAAAAGAAATGGAGCGCGTATTTGCTCAACAAATGTGCTCTGCAGCAAGAACGAGAATCGAACAAGAGCGGGCCATTTTTGTCGAAAACTATCCGCTGGCGACAAGGTTCGGCGATATCGAGCAAACCGTGCTGAAAGAGAGAGGAATATCCCAACGTTTGGTACAGCTCGGCGGGTATAGCGTGACGATAGGAACAGCGTCTGCGGTCTTTAGCGGCGAATTTTCTATGGCAGAGCACATCACTGCCCTTGAAGAGGCACAAACCGTCCTCAAACAAAAAATCGACGATGTTCGGTCCAAAAGCGGAGAAATTACCGACGAAATTGAGAAGGAGAAAGAGCGATCAGCTTCCACAATTGGACAGATCGCTCTCTTCATCTGGCCATACGTCTTGATTGCAGTGCTAGGGTTAAAGCTCTCTCGCGCGCCTAGAAAGAACACGCCTCAATTGGGTTAGCATCTTACTATCCGACCTCTTCTTGGGGGGATCGATCTGATATCCGCTTCATTGCTGTGTCTTCCGCAATCGCCTAAGAGCGGACGGGTATAGTCGGCCCATTGCCGACCTTGAGCGCTATGTTCGAATGCTGCGTTTGCAGCCCACATTACTGCCGTTCGCTGCACGGGCAATATACAGAGTGTTATGAACTCACCAAATGCGGGACGAAGCGGGCGCTAGAGTGTCCTAGGATTAGGAGCTAAATTATCCAAGCTCAACGGCAAAACTACTCGGTCTTTCGCCACTGTGGTTGATAAGGCGAGGTCGATCTTGGGGGCTATTCCAAATGCTCAAGAATTGGTTTCAAGCTATGAAGATAGAAAATGTTAGGCCTGCAGGCAGCGAACGTTAGCGTTTACCGCCCTACAATCAGTGATGGAGTTTACCTGCCTTGAACGGGGCTAGGCTCTCTTGGAACTGCTCGATGAACTCTAGCGTCACCAGTGACGGTTGCTTCAAAATCGGACGCACAAGGGAAAGCGTATGTGACAAGAGCGGTTTGAACGGTCGGTAGCTCAATCCCTTGTCTGCATATTGGACGGCGTCCAACTCGCTGACCACGGAAATCCCAACACCTTTTACAGCCAATTCACATGCCGCCGTGAACTGCCTGACTTCGATGTGGGAATTCAGTTTGACGTTGGCGCTTTGAAAGGCTTTTGAAAGCTGTCCAAAAAAATTGCTGTCGCGCCGTGTGTGAATAATCTTGGCGGTTGCAAGATCCGTAGGTGTCACCTCGGAGAGGTGCTCCAATTCATGTCCAGTAGGAAACACGCAAACTGTACGGACATCGATGTCTCTGCTTTCGACGGCCGGATGCCCGTTAAAGTTATCTGTGATTCCGAAATCATATTGCTCACCGATCATCCACTCGAGAATGCGTTCCGGTCTGTCAGGTTCGATCGTCATGGTTACACCTGGCCGATCTTGTAAAAACGTGGCGATGACGTTGGGAAGGTGACTGGTGGCGAACCCGGGCAAACATGCGATGCGGATGTGTCCCGCTTTGCGTTGGGTTATGTCTTGACTAACGTCCGAGATCTGCTTCATCAATTCCAAAACGCGCTCTACGCTGGGTTGCAGATAACGCACCTCCTGCGAAGGCACCAAGCGACCTTCACGGCGATCAAAAAGTTGAAAGCCAAGCGATTTTTCCAGATCGGAAAGCAGTCGGCTGACCGCAGGTTGGCTTATCCCAAGATCCGTAGCTGCAGCAGTGACCGATCCGTTTGTGGAAACTGCCATGAGCGCCTCCAATTGGCGGATCCTCAAAGTTTGACTCATACTTTGATCCTGGTTCGTTGTTTGCTTAGTTGTTTTATAATGTAATGTTATGTTTTTCTCAAAAATTAAATGCTTGAATTATAAATTTGTAACGTTAACGTCGTGAAATCGTCATGTGTGCTGATTACGCGTTGCGGTCGGTATTCAACGAAGCATCAACACTGATGCATGGGAGGAATCATGAATAAGCAATTTCTCGGCGCTCTCGCCGTAACTACTGCGTTGTCCCCCGTGGCGGCGATGGCCCAAACTGAAGTTCAGTTCTGGCACGCCTTCACCGGCCGACTGGGTGAGCTAGTTAAAGCGCAGGTTGAAGAGTTCAACGCCGGCCAGGATGAGTTCGTCGTGGTCGAAAGCCACAAAGGCAATTATTCGGAAACTCTGAACGCGGGTATTGCGGCTTTCCGCGCCGGTGAGCAGCCCCACATTCTAATGGTTTTCGAAGTGGGCACGGCTACGATGATGTCGGCCGAAGGTGCGATCAAACCCGTCTATGAAGTGATGGCTGAAAGCGGTGCGTCGTTTGATCCTGACGCGTACATTGGCGCTGTCAAAGGGTACTATACTACAACGGACGGAGAAATGCTCTCACTGCCTTTCAACTCGTCCACACCGGTTCTGTGGGTCAATCGCGATGCCTTCGAAGCGGCGGGTGTTGATCCGGACACAGATCTATCGACCTGGGAAAAGGTTGGCGACGTACTTGAGCAGCTTAAGGCTGGCGGCGAGGACTGCCCGCTGGTGACTGCATGGCAAAGCTGGATTCACCTCGAGAACCTGTCGGCCTATCACGACGTTCCGTTCGCATCGCAGGACAACGGTTTTGCCGGTCTGGATACCGAGCTGATGCTGAACGGTCCGGCGCAGGTCGCACACCTGACAGCAATGGGTGACTGGGCCAAGGATGGCAAGTTCATCTATACCGGACGCAGAAATGAAGGTGGTGCAAACTTCCGGGCTGGCGAATGCGCATTGTTTACCGAAAGTTCGGCCGGTTACGCTGGCATCAGCTCCGAAGCCGAGTTCGAATTCGATGTTCGCCCGCTGCCCTATTGGGAAGGCGTCACAAGCGAGCCGCAGAACACCATTATCGGCGGTGCGTCCCTTTGGGTGATGGAAGGTCATAACGCCGAGGAATACAAAGGCGTCGGCGAATTCCTCAGCTTCCTGTCGTCTTCGGACGTTCAGGCGGCGTGGCACCAGAACACCGGTTATCTTCCGATCACGGCCGAAGCTGGTGAAGCCACGCGTGCCGCAGGCTTTTACGACGAAAACCCGGGAACCGATATCGCTGTGATCCAGATGACGGCGAAAGAGCCCACCGCAAATTCGAAAGGTCTGCGTTTGGGGTCGTTCGACCAAATTCGCGGCATCATCGACGAAGAGCTCGAGGCCGTCTGGTCCGGCGAGAAAACCGCTCAGGAAGCGATGGACAGCGCGAAAGAGCGAGGTGACGCTCTGCTGCGCCGGTTCGAATCCGCCAATCAATAAGTCGTAACTCGATGCGGGCCTGTTTCGGGCCCGCATTTTCTATATTCGGTGGTTTATAGGGATGGAAAAACGCGTCACCTTTCGCGGCTGGCTGTTGCCATTGGCGCTAATCGCCCCGCAGGTCGTCATTTCCGCTGTATTTTTTTTCTATCCGGCGGGGCAGGCTGTTTGGCAATCTCTATTCATACCTGACCCCTTTGGGCTGTCGTCCCAGTTTGTGGGTCTCGGTAACTTTGAATTCCTGCTGAGCGATAAATTCTACCGAGCCTCTTTCGTGACGACAGCGGTGTTTTCAACGCTTGTCACTCTCTGCTCGATGATCCCGGCGTTGTTTCTGGCGGTCATCGCGGACCGCCTGATCAAAGGATCGGGCGTTTACCGGACGCTACTGATCTGGCCCTACGCCGTTGCCCCCGCTGTTGCAGGCGTGCTGTGGCTGTTCATGTTCAACACACGCGTCGGCGTCGTCTCGTGGTACCTCGGCCAACTCGGCTATGACTGGAACCATGTCCTGAACGGAACCGAGGCCATGGGGCTGGTTGTTGTCGCCTCGGCCTGGGGGCGCATCAGCTATAACTTCCTGTTTTTCTTCGCGGCATTGCAGTCAGTTCCAAGGTCCGTGATTGAGGCCGCCGCGATCGACGGCGCGCGTTTCTGGCGCCGGTTCTTCACCATAGTGCTGCCGCTCTTGTCACCCACCGCGTTCTTCCTGCTGGTGGTTAATGTTGTCTACGCCTTCTTTGAAACCTTCGGCGTGATCCACACGATTACCGGTGGTGGACCACAACAGGCAACAACCATTCTGGTCTACAAGGTCTTCTCGGATGGGTTCGTGGGACAGGATCTGGGTTCGTCTTCGGCGCAATCGGTCATCCTGCTGATCGTCGTCGGCCTGCTGACGGTCATCCAATTCAAATACGTGGAAAAAAGGGTGCACTACTGATGGCAGCCCAACAACACGGAATGGTCGAAAAACGCGGGATGGGGATCTGGCTGACCCATGCCATGATGATCCTCGGGGTGTTGATCATTTTTTTCCCGATCTGGCTGGCCTTTGTCGCGTCGACCGTAACCCAACCGGAAATCGTGACACCGCCCATGCCGTTGGTGCCGGGTGATCAGTTCTGGGAAAACTACAAGGCCGCGCTGTTTTCCGGCGTGAATGTCCCGGTTGCAACGATGCTGTTCAACAGTTTGGTGATGGCCATCGGGATTGCCGTTGGCAAAATAATCATCTCGCTGCTGTCAGCCTTTGCGATTGTCTATTTCCGTTTTCCCGGGCGGACAACATTCTTTTGGCTGATCTTCCTGACGCTTATGCTACCGGTCGAGGTGCGTATCGTTCCAACGTTCGAAGTTGTTGCCGGGTTCGGTATGCTCAACAGCTATTACGGATTGATCTTCCCTCTTATCGCTTCGGCCACGGCAACATTTCTTTTCCGGCAGTTCTTTCTGACGATCCCGGATGAACTGGCCGAAGCTGCCCGCGTGGACGGGGCCCGGCCGATGCGGTTCTTCATCGATATCGTGGTGCCGATGAGCCGGACCAATATCGCAGCGTTGTTCGTGATCCTGTTCATCTATGGGTGGAACCAATATCTCTGGCCGCTTTTGATAACCACCGACCCTGAAATGAACACCATTGTGATGGGTATCAAACAGATGTTCCCTTCTGGCGATGATGTGGCCGAATGGCCAGTCATCATGGCCACATCCATTCTGGCAATGATCCCGCCAGTCATCGTGGTGGTGTCGATGCAAAAGCTCTTTGTCCGCGGCCTTGTCGATAGCGAGAAGTAAGAAATGGCAACAGTAACCCTTGAGAACGTCAAAAAGAGCTTTGGCCCGACGGACGTCATCCATGGCATCGATATCGACATTGCGGATGGTGAGTTCATTGTAATCGTTGGCCCTTCGGGCTGCGGGAAGTCCACGCTGTTGCGGATGGTTGCGGGCCTGGAAACCGTGACATCCGGCGAAATCCGGATTGGCGAAGAACGGGCCAACGAGAAAGAGCCGATGGATCGCGACATCGCCATGGTGTTCCAGAACTATGCGCTTTATCCGCATATGTCGGTGCGTCAGAACATGGGTTACGGGCTGAAGATCGCCGGGTTGCCAAAAGATCAAATCGATCAAAAAGTGACCGAGGCCGCCAGACTATTGCAGCTGGAACCCTTGCTGGATCGCAAACCCAGACAACTATCAGGCGGTCAGCGTCAAAGGGTGGCGATGGGTCGGGCCATTGTCCGCGAGCCAGCAGTTTTCCTGTTTGATGAGCCGCTTTCGAACCTAGATGCCAAGCTGCGGGTTCAGATGCGTCTGGAAATTCGCGAACTCCAGGAAAAGCTGGGGATCACGGCGCTCTATGTGACCCACGATCAGGTCGAGGCCATGACGATGGCCGACAGGATGATCGTGATGAATGGTGGCATCGCCGAGCAGATTGGAACGCCGTTAGAGGTCTACGAAACACCGAGAACTCTGTTCGCGGCACAGTTCATTGGCAGCCCTGCGATGAATGTGTTTGACGCCCAGCGTGAAAACGGGACGATCAAGATCGGTGAAATTGCGGTCGGCCGTTCTGCAGGTCCCGATACCGCGTTGAAGCTGGGGATACGCCCAGAGCATCTGCTGTTGGATGATAATGGTCCGCTGGAATCGGCGATTCAGATGGCGGAACCGTTAGGGGCCAACACTTTGTTGCACGGTCAACTAGCGAGAGTCGGCGGAGCGATCACGATAAGCCTTCCGGGAGTCCATCCGATCGAGGGCCGGCATCCGAACTTGCGGTTCTCGGTCGCCCCAGAGCACATGCATCTGTTTGACCAATCAACTGGTGAAAGGCTGGGCGGCTAATGACGTTTCCTCAAGTCGAAGCCTTCCGTGGTGGCGAAAACCTGATCCGGGTCGTGGGACATCGAGGGGCAAGAGGCGTTTTGCCCGAAAACAGCATGATTGGTTTTGATTTCTCGCTGTCTATCGGTGTCCCGCTTCTTGAGTTTGATGTTGTCCTGACGGCGGATGACGTGCCGGTCATAACCCATAATCATCGTCTGCACGCACCGAGCTTTCGCGGCGCAGATGGCCTGTTTCTGACCGGGGAGGAACCGAAGGTTTCGTCACTGACTTTCGAAAAGATTCAGCAATTCGATATTGGACGGTTAGACGGGCATTCTGCCTATGGCCAACGCTTTCCAGACCAGGCCCAATTGGAAGGCGTTCGAGTCCCAAGGCTGATGGACTTGCTAGAATTGGTGAGTGAACCAAAATACGGCGATGCCTATCTGATGCTCGAACTGAAGTCGGATCCTGACGTGGCCCATGATCCGCTTCATAGGGAGAACTTTGTCGGGCGAGTTCTACAGGAAGTTCGCGGCAAAGGTCTTTCGTCGCGCGCAGTACTGCACAGTTTTGACTGGAACCTTCTGGAGGAATGTCAGCGAAAAGCTCCTGATATGCCGTCTTCTTACCTTACACAGCTTCCAGATAACGCGGATGATGTTGGGGAGGATTCCTCGAAAGCGGTTTGCCCTGACTTTCGTGGTCGTTGTGATGAAATTCCCTATTTGGTCAAGCAAGCTGGCGGTTCGCTTTGGTGCCCGTACTTCGCGGATGTAACGGCTGAAAATGTGGCGCGCGCAAAAGATCTGGGCCTATGTGTTGCCGTTTGGACGGTGAATGAGCACGAAGAAATAGACAGGATGATCGACCTGCGCGTGGATGCAATCGTATCTGATTACCCTGGGCGGGTTCAAAGGCATCTGTCGGATTTAGGCATGGGTTGGCATATCGACAACCAGTGAATTCTGCATTGCTAATTCGTGACGTTTATTATGTTTCTTCCAGTCGCAATCGGAAAGGGTTGGTCACATCTTCACTTCAACCTCCTGCGTAGGGCGAGAAGCATAACGGCTCAGCGTACTAAACAAGTTGCAGCATTGCCTCTGCAATTGTTCGGCGGTCGCCCCCAAGTACTTCTTATCACGTCGCGCTACACAGGACGCTGGATCATGCCCAAGGGCTGGCCGATGGACGGCGAGCAAGACTGGTGCACGGTAGGAATTGAAGCGCTGGCGGAGGCTGGTGTGGAAGATACAGTTTCTCGCAAGCCGATCGGTGAGTTTGAGAACGCTAAGACTTTTAACGACGGTACCAGTGTCCAAGTGAAAGCCACCGTCTACCCGCTCTACATCGATAAGGTGAAGCCCGGTGGAAGGAAAGGCACGAAAGAAAAAGGCACTGGCTTTCACCGAAAGGAACTGCGAAAGAACTCAAACAGCCAGAGTTGGAAGACTTGCTCTTAGACCTAAAAAACAATCCAAGAATGAACAGATCAATACGCGCAATCGCAGCGGCTTGAGGCTATCAACCCCTGGCCAGCTTCGCGTACCCGTCTCTGGTCTGTGGCGTTTTAATGCCCAACAAACTACCTGCAAGCTGTGTTTTCAGAATCTGCGCAGTTCCACCACCGATGGTAAACATGCGCACGTCGCGATACATGCGCTCGATTGGCTCCTGCGCGCCGTATCCGCGCGCACCAAATATCTGCAAGGAGTCGTTGACGACTTTGATCGCCTGTTCAGACGCAAAGGCTTTTGCCCTGGCTGCCATTGCCATGTCGGGAAACCCAGTCGAACCAAGGGATCCAGCGGCTTCATGCAACATCAGACGGGACGCATGGACCGCCGTGTCCATGTCTGCAAACATCCATTGAAGACCCTGAAACTCCTGCAACGGGCGGCCGAATTGATGACGCTCACGCAGATATCTTTTTGAGTGCTCCAGCGCACCGGCTGCAATTCCCATGGCTACCGTTCCCGCCCCGACACGCTGGCTGTTATAAGCGGTCATCAGATCGGCAAAGCCACGTTTTATTCCCGATGGGGTGACCAGCGCGAAACGCTCATCAACTTCCAGATCGGTAAAACGAAGCTCAGTTTCGGGCATGCCGCACAGCCCCATGGTCCGTTCGCGACCGACCACATCGAACCCTTTGGGGGCGATACCGTTTTCAGGATCGTAGTGAACCAGAAAACCGGTGATCCCGAGATCGGTTCCGTCCTCATCCAGAACACGCGCAAAAATTAGGTAAAGCTTCGAAACGCCGCCGCCCGTGATCCAGTGTTTGCTGCCGTTGATCAGATATTTCCCGCCAACACGCCGGGCCGTTGTCTGCATCTCGGTCGCCGCGCTGCCGGCGTTGGGTTCAGTTATACAGATCGCGGGCTTGTCCCCGGACAGGACAAGCGGGGCCACAAAATCCCGTTGCTCATCTGTTCCATAGGCCATGATCGCGCTGATGCCGCCCATATTGGCCTCGACGACAATCCTGGCACTCAACGCGCAGGCCTTGGCGATTTCTTCGACGGTCAAAACCACGTCAAGGTATGAGGCGCCGAGCCCTCCGAACCTGGGCGGGATTGTCATGCCCATAAGCCCTGCGTCAGTCAGTTCACGTACGTTTTCCCAACAATAGGTGCGAGTTTCGTCCCAGTGACCGGCCCGGTCCGCAAATCCTGGAGCAAGTTCGCGGGCGATTTCCTGATACGTCTTTGTTCCTTGGTCAAGCATTGGGTGATCCTCTCTGTTCACAATTATGTGAGAGCTCGCATGTTATTTTCAATCGAATTTACTTTGCCTTTAAATTAAGTTTTATTGAATTTATGCAGATTTCAGCTTTTGAAACACTGGTTGCGATTGCGCAGCACAGCTCATTTTCTCGAACCGCAGAAGTGCGCAACATGACACTGTCTGCTGTCAGCATGCAGATGAAATCGCTGGAAGAAGAGCTTGGCACAGCGTTGTTCGACCGCCGGTATCGGCCGCCCAAACTGACGCCACTCGGAGTGAGGGTTGCTCAGGACGCCAAGACAATAGTTGATGCCTACTCAGTTCTGAAATCAAGATGTGTGCCTACCGATCAACTGACCGGAACGTATCGGGTCGGGTTTGTCCCTTCTGCTGCTGCTCGCATCCTGCCTCTGTTTCTTGGAACGGCAGAACAACTGGCTCCAAAAACAATGTTGAGAACCAGCACCGGATTGTCAGAGACTTTGTGCGAACAGGTCCGGAACGGTCAACTGGATGCCGCAATCGTAACTGAAATCGCAGACGCGACATATGATCTTTGCTGCGAAACCGTGATCCGTGAGGAAATGGTGATCGCGGCACCGCTGGACAGCAAGGTAAAAGGACTAAGCGGACTTTCCGGATCACACCCTTTTTTGCATTTCATTCCGTCGTCGGGCATTGGCAAGCTGATCGCCCAATACCGTGATCAGATGCAATTGAAGTCGAAGGAAGTGATTATCCTTGATAGTATCGAAGCCATCGTAAACTGCGTTAAAAACGGCATCGGATACGCGCTTTTACCAAAAACAGACGTATTGCGGTATGGCGCTGAACAGGTTCTTGTCCTGCCGTGTAAGCCGCAGCCGTTGTTTCGCAACATCTCACTGGTGACACGCGAAGACGCCCTGACTGAAGTATGGCGCTCAAAGCTGAAGACATTGCTTGAGGCCAGCATAACCGGTCTGGAAAACACAGAAATCTAAGTTGCTTAAATCGTTTGGTGGATCGCCCGCAACGCGGTCCATAGCGGCACTAAACACCTGTACGGCCTGCCAGACTTCGGGTGTCAGATAACTCAGCCCATCCGGCACACCCAAACTTCGCCCCGACAGTGGCGCGGGTGAGGCCAGCACAAACCCCCATTCCCCGAAACGGTTCTGTCGCAAATTCCTTTGAAGGACGAGAAGGCAACGCAGGCGGTTTGATTATCCTAGCAGTTGAACATACTGCTGAAACGGGGAGAGTCCGGGTGTGAATTGACCTTTGCGGATCATGTTGACCAGCTCGATGCCAGCCAGGGCAGATGCAGCTGAATCGAAAGACTTGAAACCCAACATGGGCCTGATCCGACGTTTGATGAATCGATGTTCTTGTTCAATGATGTTGTTGAGATACTTCTGCCTCACCATCTCGATCGGTATCGGATAACCAAAGCCTTTCAGAATCTTGTTTATAGCTTTGATGCCAGCAGTGTTGGCGCCGCTTTTGTCGATGACAATCTTCCGTGCAAACCCTTCATCTCAAGCGCACAAGCGAAGAACTTCGTTGCAGCAGCTTTATTCCGGCGTTCGGATAGCATGAAGTCCAGGGTTTTGCCGTGTTTGTCGATGGCGCCATAGAGGTAAACCCACTCACCCTTCACTTTAACATAGGTCTCATCCATGCGCCACGAACGGTCGGTAGGACGCTTCTTGTGCCGCGAAGCATCAGCTACAAAACCGGCATATCGGCTCACCCAACGGTTCAGCGTCCCGTGATCCAGTTCAACGCCTCTTTCCGCCATGATTTCCTCCAGATCCCGATTTGGCACGTCGCATCGGAGATAGAAGAAAACAGCGTACTAGATCACGTCTTTCGGAAAGTGCGCACCTTTGAATGAGATGGTCATGGTCTGCTCCTGTCTTATCTGAGCATGCGCTACCAAAACGACACTCAGTCTGACAGGTGGAACAAAGTTTGCGACAAAACCAACTTGCGCAACACCTTATAACTGTCCTGCGCGTCCAGCTCTGATCCGCAAAATTCGCAGATTTGGACCATTACCCGACCACCGCCAAAAACGTCCAGCCCGGCACCGCATGAGGTGCAATTGATCGAGGTAAGCTCGGGCAACCTTGTCATGTCTGCTGTATCTTTATGCCAAACGGATCGAACCAGCGCCCCTGAAACCACATCGACCCTGCCCCCCAAAATTCGCCCGACAGCAATCTGTTGTCTTCGCCCGTGGCATTGACGAGGTCATAAGTCTCACCCACTTGCAGTTCCTCGTCGAACCGCCCTCGCAGGGCAATACACTCGGCTTGTTCCACTTCGGTAACCGTGTAGGAGTTGTTTTCATACTCCAGCGTCTCGCCCGGTTTGAAAGGCGGTCGGAACTTTGGCATCCGTCCGTCGGAAATGCGGATCTGTTCGACCACGTCACCCTCATCCACCGAAACCCAGGAGATCGCGCCTTTCTGAGACGTCCCGCAGAACTCGTCCCAGCTAGACCGTGTCCCCGATCCCGAACAGCAGCAGCGTCATGCATGACACCCTGATAGCCCGCAAGCGCAATATGGTCCCCTTTGAATAACAGTGTCGAGCCACAGGATGAGCAGGTCACGACCTTGGCCGCGTCCAATAAGATCGGGCACAAAGACCCGCAATTGGGACAATTGAAATCTTTCATACCCTCAGGTCTTTCAAAGCAGTCGAAAATTCAAGCGTCAGTAATCCTGTCTATTCAGCGGTTTCAAAGCGCAGACGGCGCACCGAGGGGTCAACCCGGCCGTAGGCGGCCAACAACCGCGCGGACCATTTTTGGGCGATGTAATCCGCCATGAACCGCGACGGTGCCATCAGGGTGACGACCCCCCCTGCCCTATCAGCCTCTGTCAGATGTTGGAACCAACTCGCCCATAGTTCAGGATCGCGCCCGTGCAATATGGCTTGCACCTGCGTCCAGACCTCCTCGTCCGACGGTTCAAATGGTGCAGGTTTGACTTTGAAAGGGACGATATTTGTGTCCGGTTCGGGATCATCCGACATTCGGGCCTGAAAATCGGACCCGATGGTGGGCCAGATGTCCGAAGTATCAAGCATCACCTGTTTCAGGTCCAGCTCATACACCGCAACTCGCCCGCGCGCAGCGGCTCGCTTGACCGCAATCCAGCCCATCGACCGCAGCTTTGCCATTTCACGTTTCACCGTGCGTTCGTTTACTGACCACAGACGCGCGATCTCTTCCCGCCCAATCGACAACTCATTGTTGCGCCAGTTGTACCGGGTGGTGATCAAGGCAATGATGCGTAAAATGCTGCGCTGGCGATGTTTGTCGCCAGACAGGGCGTAAACTGTCAACGCTGATAGAATGTCGTATTTTATGGCAGGCGCATTTCGCCCTACCGGTTTTGCAACCTGCATTCCTATTCTCACCGCTCTGTCTGCCTCAGACGGGTTATACCGCCAATAATACGCTGTTTGCCAACGCTTTTCGTCTTGATGACCTGATTAGCGTCCAAACCGACGATTCTGTCAAGCGGAGTCTGATTTTGAATCGCTGCGGCCCCCAATCCAATTCAATTTAAAAATGAAAATAGGTGAAGTATTGGTGATGGGGGACGTCTAAGGTGTCCCCTTAATATCCACTTTTGACCCCCTATATGGGGCATTTCAGGGTTTAGCGCCCCCCTAAATCTTGGATCGCTGCCCTGGAAACCCTTGGGGGCGAATCGGATGCCAGCCGAATCGGATCATGCGGTGTAACGCCTTGTTTTCTTACCCGTGGGTAAGATTACACTCTTATCATATTTTCTTTTGCGTAAAGCGCAAATCAAGCGTAAATAGTTAAAACGTATAAAATAGCGTCCAAAAGAATGAGACTTGAGGCATGTACACGCACGAAGACCTGAACGCATTGCGCAATCAGTCCCTCAAATTGCAGGGCTGGATCCGCCAACAGACCTTCAGCCCCGAGATGGAAAAGACCCTCCGCCGCTTTTCAAGCTGGGAGGTGTCCGAACTGATCTTTCGCGTCAACCAGTCGACCTTTCGCGGCAAGCTGGCTGCGGACCCGTCACTGCCCAGTGGTGAGGTTGAGCCGGATGGCCGCCAGCGTTGGTTCAGCCTGGAAGAGGTGAACGAGCTGCGCCGCCGCCTTAAGGTGAACCGCAAATCCCTGATGCCACCCCGCCCCGTGGGCAAGCGCGCCATCCGGGCGGCGGTGGCCAATTTCAAGGGCGGCGCGGGCAAGTCGACCGTTGCTCTGCATCTGGCCCATGCCGCGGCGCTGGATGGGTACCGGGTGCTGGTGGTGGATTTCGACCCGCAGGCAACGCTGAGCCACTCGATGGGTTTGACCGACGTGACCGAAGATTTCACCGTCTGGGGCATCATGGCCCGAGATTTGATCCGTGAGACCGAGCGGATGAACAACCGCCCTGCTGCCGCCGAATCCGGCACCACCCTGCCCCGTCGTGAATTGCCACCCTCGATTACCGATATGGGGCTGGGCGATTTGCGCATTGCGGACTTCATCAAGCAAAGCTCTTGGTCGACTATTGACGTCATCCCGTCTTGTGCCAACGCCGCCTTCGTTGAATTTGCTTCCGCGCAGTATCGGCACCTGAACCCCGAGTGGTCGTTCTTTGCCGCCGTATCGCGCTATCTGGATCAGATCCCGGATGATGCATACGACCTGATCCTATTCGATTGCCCCCCGGCGATTGGGTACCAATCCATGAACGCCGTTTTCGCAGCTGACATGCTCTATGTCCCCTCTGGTCCCGGCTACTGGGAATATGACTCGACCACGTCGTTCATCGGTCAGCTGGCCGAGGCGTTGGAAGACCTCGCTTATGGTTTCGACAAGACCTTACCCACGGGTAAGATCGGCTTGCCCAAAACCTTTTGTGAGCTGCGCTTTCTGCTGACACGTTACGAGCCGGGCAATGCCCTGCACCTGGCGATGTTCGATGCGTTTAGGAAAGTGTTTGGTGACCACGTGGCCGAACACCCGGTTGAGATGACCCGCGCAGTCGAGCAATCCGGCCGCTTCTTAAGTTCTGTCTATGAGATGGATTACCGGGAGATGACGCGCGAAACCTGGCGTCGCGCGCGCTCGACCTTTGACAATGTATATGAAGAATTCCGGGACGTGATGCTATCGGCCTGGGAAAAGCTGGAGGATGACGCATGAGCCGTAAACGCAGAATGTTTGACATCGACATGCCGGCCATGGATGACATTCCGGTCGGCAAGGCTCCGGACAAGGTGCTGGAAAAGCGGCGCGGACCGATGGCCACCGCAATATCTGAAAACGCGGACGCGTTGCGCGACCAGCAATCGACCGAAGAAACAATTCGTGCCGAAAATGATCGTCTGGCGCATGAGCTGGTCCGGTTGCGGTCGGATGGCTTGGTGACCGAACATGTAGTCTTGTCAGATGTGGTCACCGAAAAACTGACCCGTGACCGCAAGCCCGGCCCCGATCCGGAGTTGGAGGAATTGAAGGCCTCGATCCGGGATATCGGATTGTCGAATCCCATCCGGTTGGAACGCCGTGCGGATGGCCGGTTCGACCTGATACAGGGCATGCGCCGCCTGTCGGCCTATCGTGCGTTGCATGAGGAAACGGGGGATGAGCTTTATGCGCGTATTCCAGCAGGTATCTCTGAAGCGGCAGACCTTAACGACAGTTACCGTCGCATGGTAGATGAAAACCTGATCCGCAAAGATATCTCGTTTGCTGAGATGGGTGCATTGGCCAGAGCGTACGCCGAAGACCCGTCAAACGATTGTGCTGACGTAGACAAGGCCGTTGCGGTCCTGTTCAAATCCGCCAGCTATACCAAGCGCAGCTATATTCGCGCGTTCGCCAGTTTGCTGATGATGTTGGACAAGGTGCTGATGCACCCCAATGAAATTCCGCGTAATTTGGGAGTCGAATTAAAGCGAAAATTTGACGCCAATCCCGGGTTGGTTCGACAGGTCAGTACCGCAATCATGAGCGAACCGGATCGCGACGGCCCGCGCGAAATTGCCATTTTGCGGACGTTTATAGAAGCAGATAGCACCGCGACGAAAAAGCCTGAACCGTCAGGTGCTGGTAAAACGCGCCGGGCAAAAACCACATTTCAGGTGTCGGGGCGGGCAGGGGTCGCGAAATGCTCGGCCTCGAGCGGGCGGATCGAGCTGCGCTATGATCTGGACTTTACACGGGTTGATCGGGCCAAGCTGGAACAAGCGATTGCCACCTTGATCGACGATTTGCAGGAAGAAGACGATCTTACCCACGGGTAAGGTTCACACCTGAATTCTTGGGCAAGGAAGCGCCGGGTCGAAACCCGGCGTTTCTTTTTTGCCGTGTCATCCCAACAGATCTGTTGCCGGGTTTTCTGCAGTGTCCACATCATCATAGTAAGTCTGAGCCAGAACCTGAGCCACGGACCGGCGTAAGGACTGCCGCATGGCGGCTTGGATCGGCGCGCCGTCCAGCGCGACCTGGTTCAGAAAGCCCGAGCGCAGCCGGTGGGGCAAGGCGCACCCCTGATTCATCTGGGTGTGATCGAGTATTTAGGCTGGCGCCGTGGCGTTGCTTTCTGACCATTCCAGCACGGTGCCGAAGCGGGCCGCTTTCCAGGCGGTGATGTAGAGTAAGTCCCGCTCATAAACCCGCAAGGTGTTGGACAGAGTTCCGCGAACATAGAGAGCGTCCAGCGTCTCCTGATCTGCAGGTGACAGAGCAGGGGAGGAGGCAGGGAGATAGGACGCGGGGTCTGTCATGGGTGTATTCAGATCTCATTTCCGGACAAAAAAAATATCAATCCCGAAAAGCGGTACTCATCGAGTTTGGCGGTCGGATTATGGTAAAGTAAAAGTAATGAGCAAAATCAATAAATTTTGCGTATAAAGCGACCGGGAGGTAATCCAGGATATAAGAATAGTGATACTGCTGAACCTACTATGAAAGGAAACCCAAGGCTTTGGTGGGGGCTCTGTTGCAAATTTTTCGCGATCAACGCCCAGACGATCCGTGCCATTTTGTTAGCCAGTGCTTCCCTAACCAACAGGGATGACTTGCGCTCCAACATTCTTGCGGGCCAGGAATCCGGGACGACGCATTTATGTTCTGCCCATCTAACCACGACGCTGACGCCAATAATAAAGAGGCGTGGCAACGTCCGGTTTCGGCCACCGGAAAGCAAAGTGTAATTTGGGCTGATCTGTGACGGTTAGCCCTGATGTCCTTTTAAAGGATCAACGGATTGTCTTCGATATCTACTGTGGCCAGCGCGTTCCATTTCAATTGGCTCGGTCGGAATTTTGGTCCGAAGGCAGATGCGACGCAAAAGAACCCCGCAGTGCATGCGCCAACAAGGGTGTAGTCATGCGGTGCATTTACGCCTGATCTGGCTTTGCCGGAGCCACGTAAGGTAGACGCGCCCGCGCCTTGGTGTCTGCCGCCCCTGCATTGCGGATGTAGCGTTCACCATCATCGTGGCGAACTGTATGAACATATGTCGGATCCCCACCCGTCACGTTGTGAATTGCAAGCCTGCGAACCTGGCTGGCGCGAATGGTTGTTTTTAATTCCTCCGGATTCCAACCGTCGAACAAGATAGCCTCAAGCTCGGCCCGGATCTCGGTGCAGTCACGATCGTTCGCGCGGTTTCTCACCTCGGTGGGATCTTCGTCGATATTATAGAGCAATGTGTCTTCACCTTCGAGCCACATGAGCTTCCACGGCCCTTTTTTAACCATTCGGCTGGGCCCGGTTGAACCATCGGCCGCAAACTCCGAGATCGCGACATCCGACAGTGTAGATGTGTCTCCGTTCAGGGCAGGGACCAGGGATTGGCCATCTATGGGCGACGCAAAATCCTGGAACGCGCCGTCAGCGGCAAGGTCTGTGAGTGTTGGTAGAAGATCGATCAGTGAGATATTTTTTTTCACCCGCGCTGGTTTGAACCGATTTGGCGCGTAGACGATGAAAGGTACACTGGCGGCCCATTCAAAAAAGTGTTGTTTGAACCACATGCCACGCTCACCCATCATCTCACCATGATCGGCGGTCAGGATAATGATGGTGTTTTCCATCTGACCCGTCTTTTCTAGAACTTCCACAAGGTGGCCGACTTTATCATCGATATACGAGATCATGCCGTAATACCCATGGCGCGCCATTCGACGATCTTCGGGGGTGACGGTAAATTCGTGGCGCGACTGGCAATAATGTAAGTTGCGGCTGAGGTGATCCATCTCGTTTAGCTCAAGTGGTGGCACTGCTGGAAACTCGATCTCATCATGGTCGTAGAGATCCCAGTATTCCTGTCCGATCACGAACGGAGAGTGGGGTGAGGTAAAGGAAACGGTCAACATAAAGGGCCGGTCATCGCCCGTGCGCGCCAGGTCATACAGCGCCTGAATGCCGTGATATTCGACCTCGTCATCGTAATCCATCTGCATGGTGCGCACTGCCGGGCCGCTTTCCAGAATGGGTGCCATGGTCAGGTTCGTGGGCTTGTATTCACGCCCTTTGGACCAATCCACGGTCCAGGCAAAGTTCGCCGGGTAGATTTCTGTCGTATGGCGTTTGTCATATCCATGCAGCTGATCGGGGCCGACAAAGTGCATCTTGCCCGACATTTCAACCCGGTAATCCATGCTGCGCAAGTAATGGGCAAATGTTGGAATATCGGCGTGGAATTCGCTGGCATTGTCATACATGCCAATGGAGAAAGGCAGCTTTCCGGCATGCATCGACGCGCGGGACGGACCACACATGGGCAAGTTACAATAACAGTTTTCAAACACGACACCTGCCTGCGCAAGGCGGTCGATGTTTGGCGCCTTCACCGTCTTGTTTCCGTATGTTTTCAACGCATTTGCTGCAAGCTGGTCGGCCTGAATAAAAAGGATGTTCGGACGTGCCATTGTGGGTTCCCAAATGTGAAAGAAAATTGTCCCGGGCGGCCAAGGGGAGGAGCGGCCGCCCGGGACGCCGAGCTGCTTATTGAATTACCATTCCCAGCTTTTCGGCGGTGTCACTGAAGGTTTTGACCTGACCCTCGACAAACGATTTTGTTTCGTCTGGCGACAGAACAATAGGGACCGAGCCCAGCTTTTCAGTCGTATCAACCCAGCTTGCATCGGCGGAAATCGCGCCCAGCACTTCGACCCATTTTGCTACAACGTCCTCCGGCAGATCTTTTGGGCCCCATACGCCTGTCCAACCGACGACATTTTCCAGATTTGGATGACCAAGCTCCTGCGCGGTCGGGGTGTCCGGTATGGCTGAGAACCGTTCCGGCGTGGTGGTCAGCAATGGGCGAATTTGATCGCTCTCAATTGCGCCGGACAGACCTGAAAGGTTGTGAAAGATCAAATCGGCGTGCCCGCCAACAACGGCAGCGGTCGCCTTTCCGCCCCCTTTGAAGGGCACATGGATCAGGGTTTCGGAATCTACCCCAAGATCATCCAGCATGATCAGCATTGCCATATGCAACAAAGTGCCAACTCCGGCAGACGCATAAGAAAGGCGCTCGCCCCCCTCGATTGCTGCTTTCAGTTCGTCAAAGTTTTGGTACGGCGAGTCTGCACTTACGCCCAAGACAAACGGGTTCTTTTCAATCAGGCCGAGAAAGGTAAAGTCGTCCCACTTGTACGGTATTGTGCGGTTGATCGCAGGAACCGTGGCCTGAGAGCCCACGCGCGCCATAAGCAAAGTGTAGCCGTCCGGGCGTGATTTTGCGACCTGAGTCGAGCCAACGACTCCGCCAGCGCCGGTTTTGTTGACGACCAGAATGTTCTCACCCAGATACTCGGGGGCTTCTGTACTCATAGTGCGGGCGGCCAGATCAGCGGCACCGCCGGGGCCGTACGGAACGACCAATGTTACTGGCTTGCTTGGATATTCCTGCGCAGATGCCACAGTTGGGATTGCGAGCAGGGCAAGGCAGCTCAGCGTAGCGACTACTGTATTTTTCAGTTTCATTTTATAGCGTCTCCCTGAATCGAATGAATTCACCTTAATAAATTACTTGCAGTAAGTAAATAATTAAGTCAATATGAAATGGGAGGCTCAAAATGGCAGGTTCATCACTGGAAGAAATCGGGCGCGGAAACCGGCAAAGGGTTCTGAGTGAGATATTGGGGTCTGGTACAATTTCCCGGTCGCAAATTGCCGACAAGCTGGAATTGAACGCGGCAAGCGTGTCCCGGATCACGCGCGAACTTATCGAGGCGCGCTTGGTGCAGGAAGTTGGCGACGCCAAATCAGAGGGGCGGCGGGGCCCGCGCACCAAGAGACTGTCTGTCGACCGCACTGGTGGATACGTTATCGGAATAGGTATCAACGCCTATCAGCAGGTCGTTACACTGGCCGATCTTTCAAACAACAGAATTGCGTCCTGGGATGCTGGTGGTGAAGGCCTGTCCGAAGGCGAAGGCTTTCTGAAGACATGCTGTGATCAGGCCCGAAAGCTCATTGAACAACATGTTCCTGACAGAGACAGGTTGTTTGGTGTTGGGCTTACGATTGCAGGAAATCTGGACAAGGCGCGTGGCACCGTCATTTCGGCCCCGACACTTGGGTGGGATGACGAAGTGGGTGTTCGGGATCTGGTCCAGAAAGAGCTTGGAGTTCCGGTTGCGCTGGAAACGCCGAGCGCTGCAATCTGTCAATCCGAGGCTGCATTTGGGACCGCACGCAACATTGAAAACGTGGTAGTGATCTACTGCGCGCTTGGCTTTGGTATCGGACTTCAGATCAATGGGCAGCCCTATAGTGGGATCAGTCGGGTTGGTGGTGTTCTGACCGAAGCTAGGATCACCGACGGGTTGGGGTCCAATCTGCCCGTGACGTTGTCAGATTTGTGCGGCGGGAAAGCGCTGTTGCAGAAATTGCTTTCTTCGGACGTTTTCAATGCGCTTTCCGATCGGGACCGGGCGCGAAAAATCTGGGAGGTCGTTTCGGGCGCGGACGAAACGGACGGCGATTACAGATCGGTTTTGGAAGAATTTGGCGCGCGGGCAGCGAACTGTTTTTCGCTAAATTTGACGGTTTTGCAGCCAGAACTGGTGTTGCTTGCAGGGCCGCTGGCCCAATCGCCCATCTACCTTGAAGCGTTTCGAAAGCAGATCGACACCCTCAAGTCGGATCTGCAGCAACCAATCAAGATCAAATCCAGCGAGATGACGCATATGGGCGCGGCTCGGCTGTTATCGCTCAGCGAAAACATCGCAAACGCTAAGTTGGATTTGAATTTGCTGAAGGGAGGAAACTGACCGTGGAGCCATCAAAACGGAGAGATTTTTTCGCGGGGGCACTGTTCTTGGTCCTTGGGATTCTGACAATCGTAATACTCATACCGTCAGGGGTGGATTCTCCGGGCAATGTCGAGATCTCGGCGTTGTCACCCGAGTTCTGGCCTCGCGTCATTGCTTTCGCCGTTGTGTTTCTCGCGCTGAGTTTGGTGGCGGAATCATACTTCCTCAAAACACCCGAGGTGGATGCGGATGAGGACGCGGAAGCAGATGCAATCTACAAGTTGGAGACGCTGCCGGGAACGCTACGAACGGTAATTTTGATCTTTGCACTTTTCCTGTTTTACTTTGCGCTTACGACGCTGGGCGTGGTTGCCAGCTCGATTGTTTTGATGCTTGCCATGATGCTCTTTTTTGGTGAGCGAAAATGGTACTACATCGTTCCAATCAGCATCCTTCTTCCTATTCTTCTTTATCTGTTCTTTTTGCACGTCGCAGGTGTGCCAATGCCCCTTGGCATATTCGAAACGTTTAGCTGAGTAGGAGCTGAGCATGATCGAGAATATTTCCACTGCCTTTCAGCTTTTCCTGAGCTTCGAAAACATTCTGGTGATCGGCATCGGGGTTCTGATTGGAACCATCATCGGTGCGATACCGGGGATGACGACACCTATGGGCGTGGCTCTGGCGCTGCCGTTTACGTTTACGATGCAGCCTGTGACCGGCATCCTGCTGCTGCTTGGAGTGTATAAGGGCGGTCTTTATGGCGGGTCTTTGACGGCAATTCTCATAAAGACACCCGGTACCCCGGCAGCGTCCTGTACCATTTTAGATGGGTATCCGCTGGCGCAGAAGGGGCAAGCACGAAAGGCGTTGGACATAGCGCTTTATGCATCTTGTGTGGCTGATCTGATCTCGAACATAGCGCTGATCATGTTCGCCGGTTTTCTGGCGACATTCGCATTGCGTTTTGGTCCACCGGAGTTTTTCACGCTGATCGTCTTTTCTTTGACAATCATCGCAGGTGTTGCAGGACCCAGCTTGACCAAAGGTATCTTGTCTGCGTGCCTGGGTTTGATGTTGGCCACTGTCGGGCTTGATCTGATCTACGGCACGAACCGGTTCATCTTTGGAAACTACGAGCTGATGTCCGGTCTGAACTTTATTCCTGTTCTGATTGGTCTCTTCGCTATCCCCGAAATCTTGGATCGCGCGACGCGGCGCGCAAGGCCACCCGGGGCACAGCGTCAGGAATTGGGGAGTGGTGCAAGCTTTGCCGATTTCCGCAAAACGCTGAAATCGGTTGTTCGCGGCAGTTTCATCGGCGTGATATTGGGGGCAATTCCCGGTATTGGTGGCGCCCCGGCGGCTTTCCTAAGCTACAGCGAAGCACGCAGAAACTCGAAAAACCCCGAAAACTTCGGCAAGGGTGAGCCTGAAGGCGTCGCTGCTGCCGAAGCTGGGAACAATGGTGTAGCCGGGGCGACAATGATCCCGCTGCTGGCTTTGGGCGTACCAGGTGACGTGATCACGGCGGTAATTCTGGGCGCATTCATGATCCATGGGTTGCGTCCGGGCCCCATTCTTTTCGCGGAAAACCTGCCAATGATCTATGCGCTGTTCATGGGTATCCTGCTTAGCTCGGCCTATTTGTTCATCGTGGGCAAGGTCGCGATCAAGACCTTCAGCCGCGTCGCGCTGATCCCGAACCGCATTCTGTACCCGATCGTGTTTACACTGTGTGTTTATGGTGCCTATGCGGTGAACAACAACCTGTTCGATATCTTGGTAATGCTGTGCATGGGTCTTGTTGGATTCGCCATGATGCGGCTTGATATCCCGGTCGCGCCGTTTTTGATCGCTTTCGTTTTAGGACCGCTTCTTGAGGACAACTTCCGTCAGTCACTGTTGTTGTCTGATGGGAGTCTTTCAATTTTTGTCAGAAACGCGATTTGCTGGCTGTTCTGGCTGCTGACAGCGTTGTCGATCTTTGTGCTGATCCGATCCCGCATTCGTGCCTCACGCACAGGGCAGGCATCGGTTCTGACCACTGGTGGATAATCCCGAGATACAAGGAAGACATCATGGTTAATACGGGAAAGGCCGGTCTGGGCCGCGTTGTCTACAGCTTTGCGGTGATCTCGGACACCCATGTCAATCCAGACGAAGATCGCTGCAACTCGCCCTTTCCCGTGAACGCCCGCGCCAATCGCCGGTTTCGTTTTGTAGTCGCAGATATCAACCGCAGAGAGGTGGACTTTGTTGTCCACCTCGGTGATCTGCTTCACCCCGTGCCTGAGACTGGAGAGCTGTTTGCGCAGGCCGCCGAAGCTTACCGCGCAATTGTGTCGGACCTGACGATGCCAATCCATGTGCTGCCGGGAAACCACGATATCGGCGACACGCCAATCAGTGGCGGGCCAGCAAGCCCCACCACGCCCAAAATGATCGAAGCGTGGGAAAAGGAGTTTGGCGCCCAATACCACAGCTTCGAAAAGGGTGGGGTGCGTTTTCTTCTGCTGAACGCGCAATTGATCAATTCCGGGCTGCAGGATGAAGCGGATCAAAGACGTTGGGTTGAAAACGAGCTAGCCGCGGCGCAAGGGCAACGAATTATGCTCATGCTGCACCACCCGGCCTACTTGTGTTATCCCGACGAACTTGACCACTATGACAATACCGATCAGCCGGGTAGGGGATGGCTGTTGGGGCTGCTCGAAAAGCATGGGATCGAGGCCATGTTTTCAGGTCACGCCCACAACTTCTGGTACGATCGTTACGGCGAGACGGATTTTTACCTGGCGCCAGCGACCAGTTTTGTCCGGCAGGACTATTCAGAAATGCTGAGGGCAATTCCACCGGAAGGCAGTGAATTCGGTCGCAATGACGCTGCGAAACTGGGCTATTTTTTGGTGAGTGTTTATGAAAACGGCCACGTCACGAAGTTTGTGCGTACCAACGGAGCAGAGCTGGCACCCGGTGAAAAACCAACCGGCGATCTGCAGCCTTTGGCCCCTGACCCAAGGGAAAACACCCGGCCACTGATAGGCTTTGACCTTCGTAAGAATTGGGCGGAGATATCAGAGGTGCCTCCCAGCGGTGGCTTGGACGAATTCGATCGCAAACCGGTTCGCAATGACTATCATCTTCTGGCGCTGCAAGAGATGGGCATCCGGGACGTGCGTCTCCCTCTGCATGATCTTCTGGACCCTATGCGCCGCGCCCGGATTGGCCTTCTGAAACACCTTGGTTTTCGCATCACGTTGTTTGGTTACAGTATTCCTGAAAACCACCTGAATTTGATCGCGTCCGTCGCTGACAACTTGTTTGATTGGGAGATCACGTTGAATTGGCGCGACGTGGAGGGATCTGTTGATGCGCTGTCTAAGGCATACGAAAAAACCGGCTTGCCGATCTACATTTCCCGGATGCGCACGAAAGAGGATATCAAAGCTGATGGTACGTATTTTCATGTGATAAATCACGGGTTCGATACACAGGACAGGCACCAGATAGAAATTCTCGCGACCCTTCCGAATTCCTGCGGGCTTGTGGGTGCTGTGTTCCGGCTGGGCAACACCGAGCCGGTTGCGGATAGATTAGAAGCCGCAGATCGGGTGGTTACGCCCCACGGCTTGAAAGCATCGGTGCATCTGCGCGTCGCCGGAGACAACCCTGCCATTCCCCATAGGGATGATGACGCAACCAACGCCCGGGTCCTTGAGGCAATGGGAACCAGCGCAATGCTTGAAAACACGCGGGTGTTTTGCGATACCCTTGCCGATGTCGATCGTGGTTACTTTGTGCGCAACGGTGCGATTGATCGATACAATAACCCGCGCCCCCTTTTGGAAACTGTCCGCGCGCGTCATGTCGGCAATAAATGAACGCGTATACGGCTGGCAAAGCAGCTGCACTTTTTCAAACCTAACTACCCTACGGGTCAAACAATAGGGCGCGTCAGTTGGACTGGCACTGAACCAATTCGAGCGTGTATTTTCAATTCAACCAACGCCCTCTGACCTGAAAGGGAGATACCTTGCAGTGAATGGAGCCAGAACCGGGATATACAGGGCCGTCACTTATCCTGAGGCAGCCGGATAATTGCCATTTTATCCTGTGTCATGTCGTGCATCGTGTATCTGATCCCGCCGGTGTTGTAACCGGATTGGCGGCGGCCTGCGAAGGGCATCCAGTCAACCCGAAAGGCCGTATGATCATTGACCATGACCGCCGTGGCATCCAGCGTGCGTACCGCCGTCAGCGCGCGATCCAGTGACTGGGTGAAAACCGCAGACTGGAAGGCGAAAGGCAATGCGTTCGCGGCCTCAACTGCGCAATCGAAAGTTTCATAGCCATAAACACAGATAACGGGTCCGAAAATTTCCAGCGTCGAGACTTTGGCATCCGCCGGAGGGTTCAGCAATAAGGTGGGCGCGTAGGTAGTCGGCCCCAACCGTGTACCGCCGGTCAGAACGCGCGCGCCGCCAGCGTTTGCCTCGTCTACCCATTCTGCAACCCTGTCAACTTCGCCCGGACGGATCAGTGGACCGCAATCAACCGTTTCATCAGTGGCGTTTCCAACCTTTAGCTGAGATGCAGCCTCGGCCAGTCGCGTGGCGACCTCTTCGGCCATATCCATTGGCGCAAAGACCCGCTGTGTCGAAACGCAGACCTGCCCGGAATGGTAAAACCCGCCCTTCGACAAAACCGGGATCATTGCGTCCAGATCGGCATCGGTGTCCACAATCACCGGTGCGGCACCGCCATGTTCCAATGCGCAGCGTGTACCCGGTGCCAGTTTGGATCGCAGCATCCACCCCACACGGGCTGATCCGATGAAGGTAAAGAAAGCCGTGCGTGGGTCGGTGATCAACTGTTCCGCCACTGCATTGTCGCAGGCTACAAAATGACAGAAATCCTGCGGCAGGCCAGCCTCGTGCAGCATGTCGACAAAGACCTTGCAGGACAGAGGCGTGTCGAGGGCCGGCTTCACCAGCACCGGGCACCCGGTTGCCACAGCAGGGGCGACCTGATGCACAATCAGGTTCAGCGGGTGATTGAACGCGCTGGTGGCCACAACCACCCCGATGGGTTCGCGGGTCGTAAATGCCAAGCGCCCGGCTCCGGCGGCGGTCAGGTCCATCGGGATTTCCCGCCCGGACATCTGCCCGATCTCGTGAATGCACAAACCCACCCCATCTATGGCGCGCGTCACCTCGACCCGCGCATCAATCAAGGGTTTGCCACCTTCATCGGCGATCAGATGCGCCAATTCGTCGAACCGGGCCCGCATCAGAGCAGCGGTTTTTTCCAGAATTTCAATCCGATGATAAGCGGGCAACCACGCGGACCTGTCCCGAAACAGAGAGTGAGCACGATCCAGCATCGGCTCGACCTCGTCCCATGTTCGCAGGTCAATCGCGCCTATTTTCTCAAGGCTGAATGGGTTCACGACATCCAGGCTGGTACTCATATCAGGCATACCTTGGCTTCCAGTTCTTCGATCAGGACGCGCTGGTTTTCGCTGTAATCGACAGGTACGTCGATCAGATGCACGCCACCCGATGCAAAGGCGGCCTCGAATGTCGGAACCAAGTCTTCGGTGCGTTCGACGCGGTGGCCGGTTGCGCCATAGCTGTTGGCGTATTGCACAAAATCGGGATTGTTGAATTCCAATCCCCAATCGTCAAACCCTGCATGAGCCTGTTTCCAGCGGATCATTCCGTAAGAGCTGTCATTCAGCACGGTCACCACCAGATTCAACCCCAGCCGCACGGCGGTTTCCAGTTCCTGACTGTTCATCATGAATCCACCATCGCCACAGATCGCCATGACCCGGCGGTCAGGATACTGCATCGCCGCCATCATCGCCGAGGGCAACCCCGCCCCCATCGTCGCCAGCGCGTTGTCCAGCAGCACGGTGTTGGGCTCATACGCTTTATAGTTTCGGGCATACCAGATCTTGTAGATGCCGTTGTCCAGCGCGATTATATCGCTGTCACCCATCACCTTGCGGGTGTCGGCAACGATACGCTGCGGGATGATCGGAAAGCGCGGATCATCGGCCCCTTCGGATGTGTGTTTTTCCGTCTCTTCGCGCACAAGCCGGAAATAGCTGTCATCAAACTCCAGCGGACCGTCGAGGATTTCGGCCAGGCGCGTGATTGATTTGGCCAGATCGCCGACAACCTCGATCTGCGGGAAATAGACCTGATCGACCTGCGCGGCCTTGTAGTTCACATGGATCACCTTGGTGCCGCCCTCTTCCATGAAGAAAGGCGGTTTTTCCACGACATCATGGCCGACATTGATGATAAGGTCGGCCCGGTCGATGGCGCAGTGCAGATAGTCGCCGTCGCTTAACGCAGCCGTTCCCATGAACAGCTCAGACCGTTCATCAATGACACCTTTGCCCATTTGTGTGTCAAAGAATGGGATCTGAGTGTCTGCCACAAACCGGCTGAGCGCTTTGCGCGCGTCCTTGCGATTGGCCCCGGCCCCCAGCAAAAGCAGGGGCATCTTTGCCGATCGGATCAGTTCAGCGGCTTCCTGCAAAACCGTATGATCCGCCACAGCATAGTGGCGCGGATGAGGCTGCAGAACTGGTGCATCGGTGGCTTCAGCCGCAATATCTTCTGGCAGTTCCAGCAATACCGCGCCGGGGCGCTCTTCCTCGGCCACGCGGAACGCCTCGCGGATCAGGGCAGGGATCGTGTTGCCATGCACGATCTGCTTGGACATCTTGCAGATCGGATCAAACAGACCGACCACATCGATGATCTGAAATTGCCCCTGTTTGGATTTCTTGATCGGCTTTTGCCCGGTGATCATAATCAGGGGCATCCCCCCCAAATGGGCATATGCAGCCGGAGTTGCGAAGTTTGTCGCCCCCGGTCCCAGCGTTGCCATGCAGACACCTGCCTTGCCGGTCAAACGGCCATAGGTGGCCGCCATAAAGGCCGCGCCCTGTTCGTGGCGCGTCAACACCAATTCGATGGACGACGTGCGCAGAGACTCTAGAACATCAAGGTTTTCTTCGCCAGGCACGGCAAAAACCCGGGTGACCCCTTCGGCTTCGAGGGCGGCAACAAGCAGGTCAGAGGCTTTGGTCGGAGTAGATTTGGCAGACATGGAAACACTCACCTAAATGGGGTTTGAAGGGAACTATAGACAGCAATTGCGGGTTATTCAGCCGCCGCCACATGTTGCGGTTCGGGATAAAGCTCGCTCATCGGTAAAGAGCGGCCGTTTTCCAATACCAACCGCGCGTGGTGTCGCCTGAGAAGTCGGGGTTCAGCCACACCGCAGCTATGGGCGATAATGCCGATCTCTTTCTTCATGTTCATTGCATAGCTGGCCACGCGTTCTGATTTATTGGTTGGATCCAAACCGAATTGCAGCTTGGGATTGTGAGTGGTGATCCCGGTTGGGCAGGTGTTTTTGTTGCACTGCAATGCCTGAATGCAGCCTAGGGCAAACATGAACCCGCGGGCCGAGTTGACAAAATCGGCCCCTGCGCAATAGGCCCAGGCCACTTCGGACGGGTTGATCATCTTGCCGCTGGCGCAGACCTTGACCCGGTCGCGCAGACCATGCGCCTTCAGCACATCAATGACCAGAGGCAAGCTTTCGCGTATCGGCATCCCCATATTGTCGATCAGGCTCATGGGGGCTGCGCCTGTGCCACCATCGGCGCTGTCGATGGTCACGAAATCCGGGGCGCTTTCGACACCGCGCCGCAGAATTGCAGCACAGAGGTCTTCAAAGAATCCTTGCGCGCCGATCACCGCCTTGAAGCCCACCGGCTTGCCAGTAACTTCCCGCACAAAGGCGATCATGTCCAGCAGATCGTTAACGCTGTCAATATCAGGATGCCGGTTCGGGCTGATCGCGTCCTGCCCGGGTTCGATCCCCCGGATTTCGGCAATCTCTTCGGTGACTTTGACGCCGGGCAGAATACCGCCTTTGCCGGGTTTTGCCCCCTGACTTAATTTGATCTCGAACATCTTGACGGCATCATGCGCCGCAACCTCGCGCAGCTTGTCCTCGTCAAACCCGCCTTCGGGTTTACGAACGCCGAATTTGCCGGTTCCGATCTGAAAGACGATGTCGGCGCCGCCTTCCAGATGATATGGCGACAGCCCGCCTTCGCCCGTGTTCATCCAGATCCCCGCTTTTTTTGCACCCAAAGACAGAGCACGCACCGCCGGGATTGAGATGGCTCCATAACTCATGCCCGAGATGTTGAAAATCGAACTGGTCTTATAGGAATGACGCGCAAAAGGTCCGATTTCGACCTCGGCGGGTTCCTCGGCGTCTTTCTCCAGCGTTGGAAATGGACAGTTGGCGAAGAACACGGTTCCCGACGGCTTCAAATCCCGGCTTGATCCGAAGGCGACAGTGGAATCCACATCCTTGGCCGCCCGGTAAACCCAGGATCGTTCCGCCCGGTTGAACGGCATCTCCTCTCGGTCCAGTGCAAAGAAATACTGCCGCAGAAACTCACCGACATGTTCGAACCCGTAACGGAACCGCGCAATGACCGGGTAGTTGCGGCGCAGCGTGCTTTCGGTTTGCGTCCGGTCGCGAACATATAAAACCACAACCCAAAGCGCCGCCAGGCCGACACAAAGGACAAAAGAGTACGTAAGTATTTCAAGCAATTGAAAGGCTACTCCTGAAAACTCTGCCATATTCATGTCGAAGCGGGCTCCCGTAGTTGTTTCACTGACCTGCTTTGCCGCAAGGTAACCTCACGCGGCGTTCACAACACTTAAAGGCGCCGATCCGAGTGAACTAGTAAGCCTGCGCGCGATTTGGATCACACCCGCTGACAAGCGCGAGACAGAATTTTCCGTATCTGTGAGGTCATTGAAACAAATTGGATTGTTGGTGGAATAATGCGCATCCCTCAGCAGGCCGGGCAAAAGCTTTAGTCTTGCCCGGGTTGGGTGGTCGGCGGCCTTAGAAAGCTACCTCTGGTTTCTTGCCGTTCTGAATAAAAGCAGGAACACGAAAACGGAACCAATTGAGGTGGTTACGATCCCGACGGGCAGTTCTTGAGGAGCCAGCAATAGGCGGCTGAGAATATCTGAACCTGTCAGCAAGGCCGCCCCGACAATCGCTGCGGTGGGTAATAGATGCCGGTGCAACGGCCCTGCGATCCCACGGGCGATATGAGGAACCATCAGGCCGACGAAACCGATCACGCCTGCCACCGAGACGAACACAGCTGTTGCAAGGGCCGCGACAAAGAACATGCTGAACCGCAGCCCCTGCACCGGCACGCCCAGCGTTGCAGCTGTCAGGTCTCCGGTCAGCAATGCGTCTAGCCAGCGGGCGCGATAGAGCGCGTAGGCCAAAATAAGCAGCAATCCGGCGCAGACCAGCGGGAACGTCTCCCACCGGGCTAGGCCCAGACCGCCCAGCATCCAGAAGATCACCGAATGCGCGGCGCGGCTGTCGCCTGCGAAAATTAGATAGTTGGTGATTGCAGAGAACAAGAAGGACACGGCCAAACCGGCCAATATCAGTTTCTCGGGCGCGCTTGTACGCAACCCGTGAACCAGTGCCAGCACGATACCCGACGCCACAAGCCCTCCGCAAAACGCGGCCAGCGGTAAGGTCCAAAAACCCAGAATATCCCCGGTCACTGTGATGACGAACACGGCACCTGCCGCCGCGCCCGAGGACAGGCCAAACAAAAACGGGTCGGCCAAGTCGTTGCGCGTTGTGGTTTGCAAAACCACACCGACAATGCCCAAACCAGCCCCGATCACGGCCGCGAACAAGGCGCGCGGCAGGCGCAGGTCAAAGACGATCCGGTGCAGCGGCGACATCTCTCCTTCAATCAGCCCCGTTCCCAGCAAGATCGCCGTGACCGTGTCCGTGACAGGGATGGATGTGGTGCCATAGATGGTGGACATCAGTAAGAGGGCGGCCAACATGACCGCCCCCAGCACAAGTGTCAGGCCCAGTCGGCCCATATCAGTTGAGGCCTGGATGCATGGCCTGGGCCATTTTCGAAATCGCTTCGATATTTGCCGGTCCGGGGGTCAATTCCTCGTACCGCAAACCGATCCAGCGCTCGTTTTTCACGGCTTCAGTCTGCGACATCACTGGATGTTCCTGCAAAAATTTGAACGTGTCCGCAGCGCCATTGCCCGTTTGATAATCAAGCAGCACAAGGAATTCCGGGTTTGCGGCGGCGACCGCCTCCCACGAGGTTCGGCCCCAGCTTGTTTCCATGTCGTGGGTCACGTTTTCACCACCCGCGGCAGCAATCATAGCATCGGGGATGGCGAACTTACCTGCGGTGAATGGCGCGTCCGCCGGGCCGTCCAGCAAGAAAACGCGGGGTTTCGCCAGGTCGGCAGTCTGCGCTTCGATCACTGAGAGTTCGTCTTTCCAGCCCGTGACCAGCGCCTCGGCCTTGTCTTCAACGTGCATGACCTGACCCAGGCGCAGGACGTCATTGAACAGCAGGTCCATGCTGGCTTCGGGGCGATCCTTGTCCAGATGCACACAGCTTTCGGTCAGGATCATGGTCTTGATACCAAAGGGCTCCAGCGTATCCGGGGTCACATCTCCGCCCGGCTTCATGCCGTAATACCAGCCAGCAAAGAACAGGTCGGGTTCCACGGCAACAAGGTTTTCGACCGTTGGGTATTTCGGTGCCAGTTCGGGGATATCGCCGCGCAGGGTGTCGAATTCCGGGCTGGTTTTGTACCAGCCGGTGATGCCGGTCAGACCGACGATCTTGTCCTGCAGGCCCAACGCGAAGGCCATATCGGTCATGTTCATGTCATGCACAACCAGACGCTCGGGCTGGGCTTCGAACACCAGCGGCGCTCCGCAGTTGTCGACGGTGACCTCGTGGGCGGACGCGCCGCCTTGCATGGCTGTGACCAGCGCCACGGACCAGATGTGTTTCATTGGGGAATGTTCCTCGGTTTAGGTTGAGATTGTGGATTTTCGGATATCCAGCGCTGGAATCACGCGGCCTTCGTGGTGAAAGCACAGGTATTCAACGCCAAAAGTATCGCGGACCCGCTCGGGGGTCAGCACTTCGGCCACGGGGCCAAATCCCGTCAGCCGCGTTGATTTCATCAGCGCCACGTGGGTGGCAAATTCCGGGATCATGACAAGATCATGGACAATCATCACAACCGTGATGCCGAGTTCGGCGACCAGAGACAGCATCCGACCCTTGGCATCCGGATCGAGATGGTTGGTTGGCTCATCCAGGAACAACAACGATGGGTTCTGTGCCAGTGCCCGGGCGATATGCGCGCGTTGACGTTCGCCCCCGGACAGTACCGCCATGCGCTTGTCTGCCAGCGCGCCAAGGTCGGTCAGCTCAAGGATTCTGTTAAGTTCTCTGGCATGTTCATCCGCCGAACGGTCGGCCCAGATCGGAATCTGGCCCATGGCAACATAGTCCCGCAACAACAGCCTGCCATCCGGTTGTTCTTGCTGGCCGACAACAGCGATCATGCGGGCGCGTTCCATTGCGGGCATATTTTTCAGGCTGCGTTCCTTGACCAATACATTGCCCAATACAATCTCAGCCGCCCCGCACAGAAGGTTCAAAAGCGTGGTTTTTCCCGCCCCATTCGGACCGGCAATTGCCAGTATCGCGCCCTCGGCCAATTCAAACGAGACGCCTTGCAGAAGAACGTCACCATTGAGCGCATAATATTCGAGATCACGCGCAACCAGAAAAGATGAGGTCGTCATGATGGTTCCCCCAATTGAATCCGAGGCAAACGAGAAAGGGTTTTTGTAAATAGTGGTTGCGGCCGGTCCGTCGCGTTGGTCCAACCGTCTGCGACGTTGCGGTACTGATGTGCGAATTCCGCCAGCGCGTCGACATCTTCTGCAGTTTCAATATCGCCGAACAGGTACTGAGCTTTGCCAGCGGCCTGAAATCCGACGGTCGTTGGTCGCGCGCAGCCCGCCATGCAGGTAACGGTGCGCACTGCGAACCCGGTTGGCAACCTGCCGGTCAACGCATTGCGCATGACATCAACAGGCAATGCGCCGGTACAGGTCGAGCAGATCAGAAGGAAATGGTCAGGTGTTTCCGGCATAGTCCGCTCCGCTTAAAGCCAAGCGCGGACAGAAGGTGCCGATCATGTACACACGTTTCAGACGTGCCATCAAAGCCTCCTTCCAGGACGCCCCGCCCCGGGTTGGTTGAACATGTGATGGCAGGTCTCCTGACTTGCGGGTCGATGCTTGGCCATCCTTCCCGGCCCAATGACCAGTGGATTTTGGCGTCGCTCACCGCTTACAGTTGCGGGGGCAGTCACGGATTTGGCGCCAAAGTGGCGAACCGCACCGTATTCCCTTTTCATCCCTTGGGCGCACCATCGGGAACCATCTGGCCCTTGCTTGTCTTAGACTAGGGGCCATGTCAATCACGATTTGAAACAACAACTTTTCGATCGGAACTCAAACGCTCAGGGTTTCGAAGTCTGCCGCATGCGTTTTCGCTGCAAGTGCGGCACCCAGTGTCGCATGGGTCGCGACAGCATACTGTGTTAGAGGTGGCATTTTTTCCTTCATGTTTGAGAATTTAATTTGAAAACAGTCGATTGCCGGTCACGCGCGAGCGTTCGGGCTTCGGCCTGGCTGAGTGACACGAGCGTTTCTTCTGATGAAAGCCCCTTGGCCCGCGATTTTGACCAGATGCGGCGCGCGGATACCGGGGACCATGGCAATGCAGCTTCTGACAACCACTGTCGCAACGGGGCTGGAAGGCCGTCAAACACATCCATCGGATCGGTTGATCGATGCTTGCGGCGCAAGCTGCATTGCCCGAGGTTACGTCTCATGCTTCGGTTTCCGGATTTTCCACTGGGTCCAAAACCAAGACGAGACGGGATTCACTGGTACCTTCGATCGGAGGCGAGCGATGCACCACCCCTGACGATGGGCGCTCGGGCCAGAGTGTTCCCCGTAGCAGGATCGGAGCGCCGGTCTGAACGGTAAACACAAGCGCGGGATCCTTTCCATCAGTCGAGGTGCCGTATTGTGTTCCAGTGCCACGATAGGTGCAGACCAACCGGGCGGTGACAGCATCGGTATGAAATTTACGGCAAGCATTGGTGGTGACAACATCCAGCCGCAGCCGCAAGAAGTTGGCGTTCATCAGTTCACAGAAAATGTCGGCCAGAGAAGCGATATCATCTTGAAGCCACGCTCTTTCAGTCCCGTTAGGCATGCCGGAGATATCGCAGAGTTGCTCCACGGTCGTCTTAACGGCGCTTGGTGGAAGAATGACTCGCCCACTTGGCAAAACCTTGGGATCAAGTTGGTTAAGCCAGCTTTGCATATCCGGCGGGGTTCGCCGGCGCCAAATCAAAGCGGCACAGTTTGGCTGTGCAAAAGTGCGGAGTGCCGCCGGATCATCTGCGAAGCTCACACCGGTGACCTTGTCTTTCACGGGCTTTCTAACGAAGTTCATGCGGCATCCTCTGCCCGGCGCCAAATCGGGAAGGGGTCCGGCAAGTCCGGCAAATTGTCCGGCCCTGCCGCCGTAACTGCTGGAATAAGGCAATTGTCCAATCGTGCCTTCAAACTTTGCCAGTCGATCCCAGCACCGATGAAAACGATCTCTTGACGGCGGTCGCCCCACGGCTCTTGCCAGTGGGCCTGCATATAGGCGCGGGCGCTGTCATGTGCGGGGCGTCGCTCTTCGGGAACTGATGCCCACCAGGTGCCGAGTGGCTTGACGCTGGACAATGCACCGGCGAGTGAAAATTCAGCCACCCAGTCGGGGCGTGTCGAAATCCAAAAGTGGCCTTTGGCCCGGATCACCCCTGGCAGATCACCGTTGAGAACGTCCAAAATGCGTTCGGGAACGAACGGAAGTCGCGCCCGGTAAACGTATGACGCAACCCCGTATTCTTCAGTCTCAGGCACATGGTCGGCAAAGCCATACAGCTCCTTTGCCCACATCGGGTGTTCATGGGCTTGCTCGAAGTCAAACAGGCCGGTGTCCAGGATCTTTTCTGCGGCAACTTCCGAATGGTTGGTCTCGATGATCTCGGCATCTGCATTCAGACTGCGGATGATCTTGCGTGCCGCACCAACTTTTTCTGACCCCGCATCATCAACCTTGTTCAGGATCACTACATCAGAGAATTCTATTTGATCCGTAAGCAAGTGGACCAGAGTTCGCTCGTCTTCCTCTCCCATCGTTTCGCCTCGGTCTCGTAGGAAATCGTGGGACGAGAAATCGTTCAGCAAGTTCACCGCATCGACAACCGTTACCATGGTGTCGAGCCGCGCCACGTCCAACAAGCTGTCGCCCGCTTCATCCCGAAAATCGAAAGTTGCTGCCACAGGCAATGGTTCGGAAATGCCTGTGGATTCAATAAGCAGGTAGTCAAAACGTCCTTCCGCAGCGAGGCGCCGGACTTCCTCCAAAAGATCGTCCCGAAGGGTACAACAGATGCAGCCATTCGACATTTCTACCAGAGTTTCATCCGTCCGGCTGAGTTCGGTATCGGCCCGTACCAGATCGGCGTCGATATTCACCTCGGACATATCGTTGACGATAACCGCGACCCGACGCCCTTCGCGGTTGTTCAGGATTCGGTTCAAAAGGGTGGTCTTGCCCGCCCCTAAGAAGCCGGAAAGGACGGTGACAGGAAGTCGGGTATCTGACATGGGTTGCTCCGAATGGTGCATTGAGATTCACGTAACTTACGCAGTTACTAGACGAATGCAACAGTTATTGTTACGTGTGATATCTGCCTGGAGAAGAACGACAAATGAAGCGCAATAGCCGCCTATCCCTCGCCCTGCACACGCTCGGCCACATGGCCGGAGATCCGAATCGTAAGCGTACATCTGCGGATATCGCCGAGCATTCAGGGACGAACCCGGTGGTGGTACGCCGCGTCTTGGGACGGCTTCGTGACGCGGGTCTGTTAACTTCGGAAAAAGGCCACGCAGGAGGGTGGAGTCTGGCACGCGAACCAGACAGCATAACCCTGGCGGATGTGTATCTTGCGTTGGACGAAAGTCTGATCGCCTCTGGCAGAGAAGACCATGCCCCCAAATGTTCAGTGGAACATGCGTTGCACCGTCGCGTTTCGAGTATCATGAAGGAGATCGAGCAAAGCCTAGTCGACCGTCTCGGCGAGACAACCATCTCCGAAGTCAGAGGCAAGTAATACCTGATCAAGTATCGCGGCAAGTTTCTCTTCATTCTCGCCACATCGTTTGACGCTATGGGTGCAACATTCCTGTTGTTTAAGGGGCGCACCAACTGGGGTGGGGATATGTCCTTTGGTAAGGCTCAGCTTTAACTTCAGGCTTGTTGGATCTGCCTCATGACCATAAGACGGGTGGACCGCGTTTCTCACAACCCACCGGGAACATGTTGCAAAGCCCTAGGAGTACACAATGAAATCAATATTGACGGCTGCGTCGATGACCTTGCTTTTCACAACCGCGCTGTACGCCGAGGAAAAGGTCTATGTTTACAATTGGGCTGACTATATCGACGAGTCTCTGCTGCAGAAATTCACCACCGAAACGGGGGTCGAAGTCGTCTACGATAACTTCGATTCCAATGACTTGCTTGAAACCAAAATGCTTGCAGGCAAGTCTGGTTATGACGTTGTGTTTCCCTCGGGCACGTTTTTGCAACGTCAGATAGAAGCCGGTGTCTTCCAACCGCTCGACAAAGTCCAGCTGCCCAACTCGGTTAACCTGTGGGATGCTATCGAGCAACGAACCGCGACCTTCGATCCGGAGAATAGCTACTCAGTTAACTATATGTGGGGTTCAACGGGCATTGCTGTGAATGTCGAAAAAGTTCGCGAGGCGCTTGGTGACGATATCCCACTGGATTCGATGGAGCTGCTGTTTAACCCGGAGTACGTGTCCAAGCTGTCCGATTGTGGCGTGAATTTTCTGGATGCTCCGTCCGAGCTTATCCCCGCTGCCCTGACCTATATCGGAGAGGATCCGAATACGCGCGATCTCGATGTTATCGCCAAAGCTGAACCGGTTCTTAACGCGGTTCGTCCTTACGTCAGGAAATTCAATTCGACAGGCTATATCTCTGACCTTGCGACCGGTGAAGTGTGCGTTTCAATGGCCTGGTCAGGTGATGGCCTGCAAGCCCGAAGCCGGGCCGCCGAATCCGGAAACGGAATTGTAATTGAGTATAGCGCTTTCCGAGAAGGTTCGGGCATGTGGTTCGACCAGATCGCGATCCCTGCGGATGCCCCTCATCCGGAATTGGCCCATAAGTTCATCAACTTCCTGATGGAGCCAGAAAACGCGGCCGCTATTTCAAACTATGTTTGGTATGCAAACGGAAACCTCGCGTCGCAAGAGTTTCTGAACGAAGCGATTTTGAATGACCCGGGCCTCTATCCGTCTGAAGAAGGGATGAAGAACCTCTATATGAAGATGCCTTGGGACGCTGAGATGCAGCGTTTCGTGACGCGCATGTGGACGCGGGTTAAATCTGGAGTGTAGGTCGCCTTTTGACGCTAACCTATTCGTCTAAGAAGCACAAAACGACTGATACGTGCAAAATGTTGGGGCTGGGAAAAGCTTACCTTGCCCCAATGCACTTTGCAGAAGGCCCCAGCCGGTGTCGTAGGTCGCAGTCTGTGCTTTTTTCACATTTGACCCCGGCTGACGACGCAATAAGACTTAGCTTCAAAGTGGAAACCAAGGGTTTGAAAAGGGATCGCGACCAAACAGCTAATTTGGGGCAGGAAAAGTCAGATGACGCCGAATGATGGCAGCGCGAGTACGTTAGAAAAAATCCTGTGCGCAATTGCCGTGGGTTTGGATCGGCAAGCAGAGACTTCGCCTGAATACCCAAATTCAAACCTCTCCAGCCCAGATTTCGGTTACCAGGTACGACAAAACCAGATTTGCGCAGTCGGTTGGTTGCTTTTTTTGTTTGGCGCAACACCGCGCAGAAGGCTGGGCCGACTTGTTCTGAAATCAATGCGGGATGTGGGTCTTGCAAAAGTCCCCCGTTGGAAATTGTCACAGGCGATTGACGATGCAGCGGGCTCGTTGAACGACCAATACCCAAATGTGGTGAACAAGGCGATTGTCGGCACGCCGGATGATAACTCCGATCGTATAGTGCAAAGAGTTCAAAGCCTTATTGGCTTGCGCGCATTCGATAGCGCGCGCAAATTGTTGATGCAAAATAAGACCGAACTGCGTGAGAAATATGAACCGCTTCGGACACGCTTAATCAGGCACGAGACTGGGGATCCAATTTCGGAATGCGGTCACAGGCTGGCGGGCCGTCCTGGCGAAGCTTCGGTTGGAAAACCCGGCTCTGAACGACCTTTTGAAACGGAGTGGCGAACAGCCAACCAGGAAATTGTGAATGCCCTTTTAACCAACGAAGAAGGGAACACTTCAGATATCGATGCGTTGCTTTGCGACATTTCTAAGGATCCCCAGCGCGCCCTGTCATTGGTTGTTTTTCTGAACGATGGTTTGGATGCCAGCTACAAATCCACGCTGATTATTTCTGCATCGCCCCTTCCACCAATGGCGCGTTTCGTGATTTTGTCACACTGGCATTGGGTCGATGAAAAGCATCTGGTTAACGCGCTGGATGAGGCAATCTCAGACGGTAAAACCTATCATGTCGAAGCATCGCTTACTCGTGCGATGTCGGGTCGAATATCTCCGCCAAAAAGGAACGCGGCCAAGAAGCGGTTGTTCGACAAACTGTTACGCCTTGCGAGGGGTTGGGTGTCGTTTGGAAATGATCCATTGATTGAGGTGGCGAAAACTCAGGGTGTGCGCGTGGTTGGTCCAGAATCAATGCCCACCGCATTTCCAGCAGATCAGGACTATGCAACCTCGTCGAAAGGGGTAGCATACGGTGTCGGCTCTGCGCTTACCGATCGGGCAAAATCCTGGCTGGAAAAAAATGCTGAAAACGCCAACGGGATCGTAGTGTACTCGCCTCACTCTCAGAACCTGACTTTCGCTTCAAGACGTTTGCAAGTCGCATTGGCGGGAATGGGGAAGCCGGTACAAACACTTGTCGAGGTTGCACCCGAAGTTGGCGACCCTGCTGAACCCTCGGACTTTCTGACCGCCGCGCGTCGCGAAGGCTACGACATCACTTTATCGGGTCGGCGGGTGACGAAACGCAATTCCTACTCAAACCGATACCTGGACCATTTGCGGGCGGGCGGAGTGCTTCAAATATACTTCGACGGAGAAAGAGCCCCCGGCAAACGGTTGTTGGTACCGTGGCTTTTACGCCCCGGCAAATTGCCCGGATTTCCGGCGCAACTTGCGATTTCCAGCGGTGCGGATGTCTGCTTTGCTGCGACATGGATTGACGAGGATGGCGTGCCGATCATTGACCTCGTCCCGCTCAAACTGCCGCCTCGTTCGGGTTCAAATCTGGTTCAGCGGTTGTGGCTTACCCAGCAACTGGCCCGCACTTGCCGAAGCTTTGTTTTGACACAGAAAATGCCGGTTCAGCGGCACTTGATCGCCGCTTACGGAGGAGCAATGCCAAGGCGCGAACTGGTTGATTTGGAAACCTGGACGCGCAGCGACACGGTGCGCCGTAGTAAGTTGTGTTGGCTATCCAATCATGACCCGGACCATGTCGCTATTCAAACCGCGTCTGGGTTTATCACCTATGGGGTTTTGGCAAGCCTGTGTTTGCGCATGTCCAGCATGTTGTTGCATTTTCAGGATATTGCCCCCAATCACTCAGACCCCGTGCGTAAATTTGGGTGCCAACACCGGGTTTTGTGCCTGCTACCGGCCAGCCCTGCGGCAATTGTGACGCAACTGGCCTCGACGGCAACCGGAAGTCTGCTTTGCGTTGGTCTGCCAGAGGATTCAAACGAACAGCTTGTCGATCGCCTGAAAGCGTTTGACCCTGATTTGGTTCTTGTCACGTTTTCACTTTGGAGTCGTTTGATAGCTTCAAACCCAGAGCTTGAGAATGTGAACGCTGTGATCATCGGCGACGATTGCGACGCAGCTGCTCTGGACTTTCTTTTAGACAGTTTTGCCGAAGCCCCGGCTTTACCACCCCTTGATCTTCGGTGTCCCGCCTATGTTGTTTACACGTCTGGCAGCTCGGGCGAGCCCAAAGGCGTTGTCCTGGCAGCGGGCATGGCCTCGCGGATGCGGGTGTTCGATTATGATCGGCCGCAAACTTTGCTAACAGTTGTGCGTTGGGACACGGCAACTGCGCTGGAAACACTGCCTGCTTTTGTGGGGGGGCACACGATTGTTCTGCCTCCAATCACCGGGTTCTCCGATCTAAAGCAGCTTTGTGATCTTATGGTCGCAACGTCCACCACAGCTTTATCCGCACCGTGCAGCGTATTGCACGGTATGTTGCAAAACCCCGATTTCTCACCCGAGTTTTTGCCCGGATTGTTCGTCTTTTACCCCTGGGGGGAACCGAGTCGCGCGCGTCTCATCAGGGATTTAGTGAAGCGTTTTCCCAAAGCTGAACTAAACGCGACCTACGGCGCTTCGGAGTTTATTGAAGTTTCACATGGAAAGCTTCCCGCCGAAGGTTTTGCCAAGTATCAGGGATCTCCGGGTGGAATGTTCTTGGCTGGTGCAAAAGCAGTCAATGCAGACGGTCACGACTTGCAACCCGGCGAAATTGGCCGGGTCAAGGCCGTTGGCTACGACCGGACCCTGGGCAATTTCAAGAATTTGCAGGCAGGTGAGCCGGTTTTTGATCCACTCAAGGATCCCATTCTTCTTGATGATTGGGTGACCATTCTGCCTGACGGGAGTTTAGATGTATTAGGAAGAGTGGATGATGTGGTTAACATCCGGGGGCGTAGACTGTCGCTGAATGCCGTTACCGAAATCGCAGAAAACGTAGCAGGGATCGAGCGGGCCTTTGTCACCGTCGCGCAAATTCGCGAGGCAGATGCGGTTGCCATTGCCATTGAAACCAAACGCAAGGATGTCGACATTCTGGAAAAGGAATTGCGGCAGGCCATTACCGAAAATTTCTTTCCCGCCGCCGCGCCATTGAGATTTGTACACACAGAGGAACTGCCGCGTCTTCCCAGTGGGAAATTGGATCGTAAAAGGCTTCGATCAATATTGGAAAATGGGGGGGCAGACACATCTGGTTTGCCAACGCGGCAACCGAAGGCTGCTACTGTGTCTGAGTCACCTCTGTCCCCAATGCTTGAGGTGTTGCGAAACTTCGCAGATCACGAGGGGTTGGTCCCGCGCGCAGGTTTTGATCCCGACAACACACACCCGTTTCTCGATTCCATCCTTAGCCTGATACTCATGCTGAGCATTGAAGAGAAGTTTGGAAATATCCCACCCGCAAACGTCTTTGATCGTCAGGAATCAGCGACCTGGCGCGAGCTTGCAGAAGCTCTTGGACCGAAAGCCTGTGTTAACTCGCGGTCTGAAAACCGATGTTCCTAGGGTCGGACTTTATTGACGCAGCGCCTGAAACAGTTTGAGGGTCAATAGCCTGCTAGGAATGTTGGAAGGTTCCGGCCCAGAGGAGTGTTTTGGAAGCGTTTGCCAAAAACACGCCCGTCGGTGTTGTGGCATAGGATTTTGGGTACGGCAGTACCAGCGCCTTTTCCGCTACATTCCGCAAAGTTTTCAGTGTCGGCCCGACAGAGGTACTGAACGTCAACAGCAAAGCTGCCCCGAGAGAACGGTTCCCCGATCAGAACACTCCGACATAGCTGAGTTAGAAAACACCACTGAATTTTGACCAGGCCGACGAGGAACCACTGAAATTGAAACAGGCCTTTAGATCACGCGCTGCTCCACCATCTTCTTTTGGTTCTTGCTGGGGCAATGCGATCTCTCGAAAACTGACTATCGAAACTCAACGATCAGATTTGGTTACGCCACTCGTTTTGAGTGACCGGGCCATGTCGCTCAAAATTCGGTAAACCTCCCCAGCATCAGGGTGCCAGTCCGCAACATCCTTGCCCTGCGAGGTGACAACTTCATCGTCTCCTCTGGCTGCTGGACCGGTCAACGCGCGTCGGGGGCCCAGGGCAATGACGTTCTGAGCAGTGCTTTCCATCAGTTTGGCATTCAATGGCGCGATAACATCTTCCGAAACGCCGGCCACCGTCCATGCTTCTTGCGCAATTGCTTGTAATACCACGGCAAAATTGTTCGAAATCACAGCCCCGGCGTGATAAAGACTTTTGGCGTCGGAACGGATCGAAAAACATTCAGCGCCAAGATTGCCCAACAAGGGCCGAAGGAATTCAAGGGCGTCGGCGTCTCCTTCCAGCCCACATAGCGCACCCTTGAACTGATCCTTTGCCTTGTCGGGATCTGCAAAGGACAGAACCGGATGGACACTTGCCAGACGCCAGTTCAATCCGCGCAGCCGAGCCATTTCATCGGCCGCAAAATACCCGCTGCAGTGAAAGGCGATGGGTGGTTTTGGTGTGCCATCTGTCGCGGAAAGCTTTGTTGCCAGATCAGAGGCAACCGCTGCTATCTGAGTATCAGGGACAGCGATGACCCAAAGATCGGCGGGGCGTAAATCGGAAATGCTTTGCACGGCATGACCGGCGTTTGCCCTCTCAACGGCTTCCTGAGCGGAAGCGAAACGCGCGCTCAGGACGTCTTGAATTTGGCAATATGGTAATGAGTTCAACAGGCTCAGGAAGGTCTGGCCGACCCGGCCCGCGCCGATCAGGTTTGCTTTGATCTGGTCCATATCCACTCGGTCCAATGCGAAAATTCGATAGGTGCAATATGCCACGTGGCTTCCCGGTCCGCCTCAAAGATTTTGGGACCGCGCAGTTTTACATTCAGGGCTTGTAGCTTCAGATGGTGGTTGCCGCAATCGATCATCCGTCAGAAAGGATCAGACATGTCACAGATGATCTTTGCGATTGTTAAAATTTGCAAAACCCTGATCGACATCCATCAATTGCGAAATATGGGAACAGCTATGAAAATACTTGGCTTCTACTTGAACAGTGCGAATGTCGCCGGTGGCTAGATGCGACTAGCCCCAAGTAGAAAAGCGCGCAGGGCTATCTTTATACAACGGTCGACAAATTCGCTGATCCACTAGACTTTGTTATCGCGCAGTTTTGCTCCGGCCTGAGCCAGATGTTCGGCAATCCACGGGATCGATTGTTGTGACCCACCAACAACCAGCAGCGGAATATTCGGCTGCGCTGCCTTGGGCAACAGATCGCATTTTCCTTAGGCAAAGATGTGTGGCCCATCCTCATGATCTGAAAGCGCTACGAAGGTTTTTGATCCGACAGCAGGCGGCGTTTTTCAGCCATTGCTTCCCTGCGGCTGCGTTCGATCCCCAACCTAAAGGACTCCTCGACGAAATCGATGTGGTCGGTTGCGGCCTTTTCTGCACGTTCCTCGTCGCCGTCGATTACCGCCCGGCCAAGCTCCATATGTTGATCCAGCAGCTTCTTGCCGGTGCCATCGATCGTCTTAAGAAAGTCGCGATTGTAGAATACGCCCTTGCGCGTAAGTTCGTAGATTGAAGCCATGATATGGATCAGTGTTGCGTTCTGGCTGGCGTCGACGATTGCAGAGTGCAGCGCAAAATCTGCCTCTTGAGAGGCTTTGGTGTCGTTTTCACGCCAGGCGCGTTCATTTTCGACCAAAATCTCGGCAATCCTCTCTTGATCTGCTTTTGTCGCGCGGCGCGCTGCAAGGCGGGCGGCAAAGCCTTCCTGTTCGCGCCGATATTCCAGATAATCGAAAAAGGCGGGCTCATGTCTCTCATAAAGTGCGAGTAGTGCCGGCATCATGGCCTGACCTGTCAGAGCCGCGACAAAGGTTCCTTCACCATGTTGCGTCGTGACCAAGCCGCGCTCTTCCAGAACAGACAGAGCCTCGCGCAGTTTCGGGCGCGAAACGCGCAGCATCTCCGCGAGGTCTCGTTCCGAAGGCAGTTTGCGACCCTGTTTCAGGATGCCCGAGGCGATCAAATCTTCGATCTGAGACACAACAGCCTCGGCCAGTGATTCGTGTCCAACCGGTTCAAATATCGCTGTGGGGCTCATGGTGCTGTGCCTCTGTTCGATGTCTTAAGTAAAGATCACTGGTAAATAAATATAACCATAATCTGTTTAGATTCAAGCAGTGAGATCCGGAAGATCACCGTATCACAGATGACTGTTTTTGAACGTAATTTGATCGATTTTCTTTTCTTCTTTGCGAGTGACGTTTGTAGCTGAGGTGACTGCGTTGTTACGTCGACTTAATTCCAATGGTAAATAAAGTTGTTGACTGGTTTTTATTGGTAAAGTTAGTTTACCACCGGAATGGTGTGGGAGGGACCTGCGCCGCTGATCGGGACAATGTTCCGACCTACCCTGGAGGAGAATTCATGAAGAAGACCCTGACGAGCCTCGCCGTAGCTGCCAGCCTGCTGGCCGCACCTGCAGTTGCCGCAGACAAACTGTTGCTGAAAACCCCGATTGCCTTTTCGACCGAGCTGCCGGGCCTGGGTTCACCGATCCCGCGCGTTGCCGAACAGCTTGAGTTGATGTCGGGCGGTACGTTGAAGATGAAAGTCTACGAGCCAGGCAAACTGGTTCCGCCGTTTGAAATTCTTGACGCTGTATCTACCGGCAAGATCAATTCTGGCTACACTACGGCCGGATATTGGGCGGGTAAAATCCCTGCCGCGCCGCTGTTCTCGGCCGTTCCTTTTGGCCCCGAGGCGGGCGAATACATGGCTTGGCTGTATTACGGCAACGGCCTGACTCTTTACCAAGAGATGTATGATCAGGCGGGCTTCAACGTCAAAGTTCTGCCCTGCGCGATCATTGCGCCTGAAACTTCGGGCTGGTTCGCATCCGAGATCAATTCACCCGAAGACCTGAACGGCCTGAAGATGCGTTTCTTTGGTCTGGGTGGAAAAGTGATGCAGAAACTGGGCGTGGCGACCTCGCTGCTGCCAGGTGGTGAGATCTTCCCTGCGCTGGAAAAAGGCGCGATCGACGCGACCGAATTTTCGATGCCTGCCATCGACGCGCGTCTGGGGTTCCACAAGCTGGTGAAATACAACTACTTCCCCGGCTGGCATCAGCAGGCAACTGTGTTCGAACTGCTGATTAACAAGGACGTCTGGAACGAAACCAGCGACCAGCACAAAGCGATCATTGAAAGCGCCTGTAAAGCTTCGATGGCGGACAGCTTTGCCGAAGGCGAAGCCATTCAGCACGCTGCGCTGATCGACAATATTGAAAACAACGGTGTCACCATCAAACAGTGGTCGCCTGAGATGCTGGATACCTTCCGCACAACTTGGGAAGAGGTTGCAGCAGAAGAAGCCGCTAACGACGCCTTCTTCGCTCAGGTTTTGGCCGATATGAACGAGTTCCGCGACGGTTACGACCTCTGGAAAACGAACGCGTTCCTCCCTCGTCAGTAATCTCCCTTGCTGACGCAACCGGGGCGGCGGGATCCGTCGCTCCGGTTCTTATTTCCTGATCTTCGGAATTTCTATCCTTTCACTGCCCGCGCGTCGGGCTGCTGAGCGAGGTATGACCATGACCACACAGAACAACCTTACCGATCCGGTCGAAGCCTACGAAGGCATCCTGGAACACCCCGAAACCGACCGTCAGAAGATTGCGGTCGCGATAGACGCAAGCGTCAAGGCTGTCGGCCATGTGGTCATGTGGGCAAATGTCCTGCTGATGGGGGCAATTTTCACCCAGGTCGCTCTGCGCTATTTGCTCAGCCAGAACTACCCCAAGTTGGACGAGATCCAGTGGCATTTCTACGGCATCGTGACGATGATCGGCATCTCTTATGCTTTGATCACCGACAGTCACGTGCGCGTCGATGTTCTGCACATGCAGCTGTCACGCCGGGCGCAGCGAGTCATCGAGGTGATCGGTATTCTTACCCTGTTGACCCCGTTCATCTATCTGATGATCGATCAGGGGTACGACTATTTCTACGAAAGCTTCCGGGTCAATGAACGCTCGGACAGCCCAACCGGCCTGCCTGCCCGCTGGGCTTTCAAGGCAGTAATCCCGATCAGCTTTGTTCTTCTAGCACTGGCGGCGCTTGCGCGACTGATCCACGATGGGCACGCGCTTTTGTATGGACCGGCCTCAGAGCGCGAAGGTGCATCTTTGCGTCGTATCCTGCTGGTTCTGGCCGTGTTTGCCGCTGTTTGCGTCGGCTTGACCTTCTTGGTGGAAACCACCGAGGAAAAGCTGGTCATCGCCATGTTCCTGACCTTCATCGCGTTGTTGTTTACTGGATACCCGGTGGCCTGGGTTCTGGCGGGTGTCGGCGTTGCCTATTGTGGTCTGGCCTATCTGTTCGACAACGATCTGATGCTGTGGACCGGGTTGGAGAGCACCTTTACAGGGCTCGACTATCTGACCCTTGGTGCGGTTGTGAACCGTGTCTATGCGACGATGTCCAATGCGGTTCTGGTTGCGTTGCCGATGTTTATTTTTATGGGTCTGATGCTGGACGAATCCGGTGTTGCGGAACGTCTGATGTCCTCGATGCAGCGCCTGTTTGGTACAGTGCGTGGAGGATTGGCCATCACCGTTACCCTGATCGGTATCATTCTGGCGGCCTCGACCGGTATCATCGGTGCATCTGTGGTGTTGCTGGGCGTGCTGTCCCTGCCGTCGATGATGCAACAGAAATACCAGCCGACGCTTGCGGCGGGCGTGGTCTCGGCATCCGGTACTCTGGGTATTCTGATCCCGCCCTCAATAATGCTGGTGATCATGGCCGACCAGATGGCGCTGTCGGTGGGTGACCTGTTCATGGCCGCGGTCTTCCCGGGTGTGATCATTGGTGGCCTTTACCTGACATACATCTTCATACTCGCACTGGTGAAACGTGACGCGGCCCCCGTGCCCGAAGGCGCGAAAGCCCCCGACTGGGCTGCGGTCAAAGACGTTATGATCGCCGTCATCCCGACGCTAATGCTGATCCTTGCGGTTCTGGGTTCGATCTTTGCTGGTTTGACCACTCCGACCGAAGCCTCTGGCATCGGCGCACTGGGTGCGACGCTGTTGGCACTGGGCTATCGCAAGCTTACCTTCCACAAGTTGTGGAACGTGCTGGTGTCGACCTTCAACACCACCGCCTACATCTTTGCCATCTTCCTTGGTGCAACCGTGTTTTCGTATGTCCTGCGGGAACTGGGCGGTGACGAGTTGATTGAGCATGTGGTGCAATCCACCGGATTCAATGCAAACGGTACCATCCTCTTTATCCTGTTCATCGTCTTCTTGCTGGGGTTTGTGTTGGACTGGATCGAAATCACGCTGATCGTGCTGCCCCTGATGCGCCCAATCGTGAACGGCCTTGGCATCGACATCCCGGGCTTTGGCGTTCTGGATGAACCCGCGCTGGTGTGGTTCGTGATCCTGGTCGCGGTGACGCTGCAAACCAGCTTCCTGACACCGCCCGTAGGTTTCGCGCTGTTCTATCTGAAAGGCGTCTGCCCGCCCGAGATCAAACTGATGCATATCTACAAAGGGATCATCCCCTTTGTGTTGCTGCAGCTTACCGGTCTGGCGCTGGTCTTCCTATGGCCGACCCTTGCCACCTGGTTGCCTTCGGTCGCCTATTAAGGAGTTCTCGTGATGCGTTTGAGCCAATGTCACAACTTCCACGACTTCCGGCGGCTGGCCAAGCAACGGTTGCCGGGGCCAATCTTCAACTACATCGACGGTGGCGCCGATGATGAGGTGACCTATCGGGAAAACACCAACGCGTTCGACCGTTGCGATCTGTTGCCCTCTGTTCTGCGCGGGGTGAAGGACGTGGACATGTCCGTTACCGTGATGGGGCAAAAGCTGGACATGCCCGTCTATTGTTCGCCCACAGCACTGCAGCGCCTGTTCCACCATCAGGGCGAACGCGCGGTGGCCGCAGCGGCCGAGAAATACGGCACCATGTTCGGCGTGTCCTCGCTAGGCACTGTGCCGCTGGAAGAGCTGCGAAAGAAACACAAGAACCCACAGGTCTATCAATTCTATTTCCACAAGGACCGCGGCCTGAACGCCGCCATGATGCAGCGCGCCAAAGAGGCCGGTGTCGAGGTTATGATGCTGACCGTCGACAGCATCACCGGCGGCAATCGCGAGCGTGACCTGCGCACCGGCTTTTCGATCCCGTTCCGGCTGACGTTGGGGGGTATGATCCAGTTCGCAATCAAGCCGATGTGGGGGATCAACTATGTAACCCACGAGAAATTCCGCCTGCCGCAGTTAGAGGAACATGTAGACATGGGTGGAGGCGCGAGTTCGATCGGCGGGTATTTCACCGACATGCTGGATCCGTCGATGACCTGGAATGACGTCGCACAGATGGTGCGGGATTGGGACGGTCAATTCTGCCTGAAAGGGATCATGACCGTTGAAGACGCGCGTCGCGCGGCCGAGATCGGATGCACCGGGATTATCCTGTCAAACCATGGCGGTCGTCAGTTGGACGGCTCGCGCACGCCGTTCGACCAACTGACCGAGATCGTCGATGCGGTCGGTGACAAGCTGGACGTGATGATGGACAGCGGTATCCAGCGCGGCACCCATGTGTTGAAGGCGCTGTCACTGGGGGCAAAGGCCGTTGGGGTAGGGCGTCACTATTTGTATCCGCTTGCCGCTGCGGGGCAGGCAGGTGTCGAACGCGCGTTGGGATTGATGCGGGCCGAGATTGAGCGCGATATGAAACTGATGGGTGTGACCCGTATCGACCAGTTGAACCGCAATAATGTCCGGTTCAGGGACACTGCGCCCACAATGAATGTGCAAAGGGACGCAGCATGACCAATGAGGACCTGATCGGAACGTTCCGCGCCATCGTCGGCTCGCGCCATGTCCTGACCGATAAACGCGCGACCGAACGGTTTTGCCGCGGCTTTCGCTCGGGTAAGGGCGAGGCATTGTGTGTCATCCGACCGGGTACGCTGTTGGAACAGTGGAGAGTGCTGCAAGCCTGCGTCGCGGCAGATAAAATCGTCATCATGCAAGCAGCCAACACCGGCCTGACCGAGGGCTCGACCCCGTCCGGCCACTATGACCGAGATGTGGTCCTGATTAACACTCGCCGGATGGACACCCTGGTTCCGTTGAATGACGGTGCGCAGATTGTCAGCTTTCCGGGTGCCACACTTTTCGCACTGGAAAAACTGCTGGCTCCGCTGGGGCGCGAGCCGCATTCGGTAATTGGGTCGTCCTGTATCGGGGCGTCGATTGTTGGTGGCGTCTGCAACAACTCGGGAGGTTCCTTGGTTGAACGCGGCCCAGTTTACACCGAACTTTCGGTCTATGCCCGGATCACCGAACAGGGTGATCTAGAGTTGGTCAATCATCTGGGTATTGATCTGGGCGAGACGCCCGAAGAAATTCTGACCAATCTGGACGCCGGAACCTTCAACCGGACACCAGAATCCTCTAACAAACGCGCCTCGGCCAGTGACTATGCGCAGATCGTGCGCGATGTGGATGCTCAAACGCCTGCGCGGTTCAACGCCGACACGGGAAAACTGTTCGAATCCGCCGGGTCTGCTGGAAAGTTGGCCGTATTCGCCGTGCGCCTTGATACCTTTCCCCAGAACGATGCTGAGAAGGTGTTTTACATCGGTGCCAACGATCCCTGTGATCTGGCCGCCCTACGCCGCCACATTTTGTCCGAGTTTAAAGTCTTGCCAGTGTCCGCAGAATACATGCACCGCGACGTGTTCGATATTACTGCGCGCTATGGCAAGGACACGGTCGTGATGATCGATAAGCTAGGCACTGACCGCCTGCCGATGTTTTTTGCCATGAAAGGGGCTGTGGATGCGCGGTTGCGACGGGTTCCGTTCCTGTGCAATTTTACCGACCGCTTCATGCAAATGGCAGTGGCGCTGTGGCCACGAGTTCTGCCCAAAAGAATGCTGGGTTTCCGCGACCGATTTGAACATCACCTGATCCTTAAAATGAAGGATGCCGGGATAGATGAAGCGGCCAATTGGTTGCCCGGCTTTCTGGAAGATCGCGACGCCGATTTCTTTGAATGCACAGCGCGTGAGGCCAAGATTGCGGGGCTGCACCGTTTCGCCGCTGCGGGGGCCGCCGTGCGCTATATGGCCATTCACGCAGATGAGGTCGAGGACATCATCGCCTTGGACGTCGCCCTGCGACGCAATGATCAGGATTGGCTGGAAAACCTACCACCCGAGATAAGTAATCAGCTTGTCCACAAGCTCTATTATGGACATTTCATGTGCCACGTGATGCATCAGGACTATGTGGTTCGAAAAGGGGCGGACCCTAAGGCATTGAAGGCGGCGATGCTCAAGTTGTTTGATGCGCGCGGCGCGGAATATCCGGCCGAACACAATGTGGGCCACCTGTATGCCGCGAAACCCGATCTGGCGGCACATTACAAATGTTGTGATCCCACCAATTCGTTCAACCCCGGAATTGGAAAGATGTCCAAAGCACGGAACTATGCCGGGGTTGCACCCGAATAGCCAACAGTGTTGGGAACGTCGTCAGCAGCAGACCCAGCAGCGATGGGCAGCCTTCTGGTGATACGGGTGTAGGGGGTTTTTTCCAGGTCGCAGAGAAAGGTACCTGGTGAAGAAACCGCAAAAACCTCTTCTGCAATAGGTTCGAAATCTGCCCGGAAATGGGCTGTACTCTTCACGCAAATCACCGAATAACTCGTTGGATTTAAACCAATATGTGTGAAATGCGCGCGATCCAGGCATTGGTTGCGTATACTTGTGACGACAAGATCAATCTCGGCCTTGTGCCCAACCAACCGAAGGGCCGCCGTCTTGCCGAGCGTTGCAATGCCACCACCATACATTTCACCCGTATAGCGACATGTGCCATCACCCAATGCCAGAACTTCAAACTCTGCTTTGACCGGAACGTGACCCGCCAAGTTGGATTTTGCACCAATAGCCAGATTGACCAATGCACCTTCACCCGCCGCATGGGCTTGCTCTGCGCTTTCGGGATCATTGAATAGGCCCATCAAAACGCTTGTGACTCCACCCTCTATCAGGGCTGCCAGCAATCCAGTGGTGTCAGACGTCCCACCCGCACCGGCGTTGTCCTGAACATCAGCCAATACAACCGGCTTTTCCCGTCTTTGGCGGCCTGTCAAAATAGCCTCTTCCAGAGACAGCATGGAACAATCAAGGCGGGTTTCCTGGGCCAAAAACAAGTTGACGATTTCTTCAACGGCGGCGGCCGCTTTATTCGCTGTGGTTGCGTAGGCAACGCAGGACGGGCCGGTGTCGGGAAAATCCGCCGCCGTAAAGCCAAGCGCGATTTCTGCCAGTACATCCTGCTGCTCGAATCTTGCTGGCAATTGATAGATTTCGTCGAATGGCGCAGAGCCGGTATATTGTGCATGCAGCGGAATAAGATATGGCACCGCTTGAAACGCTTTGCTCAGTGTTTCACCTGCCAGCAAACGCTGTAGCACAGGAACACACCTTGCGCCTGTTTCCGCCATATCCAGATGAGGGTAGGTGCGAAAGATCGACAGGTAATCTGCGTGTTCAACCATCTGAGCCGAGATGTTGGCATGCAGGTCTAAACTTGCCACCACTGGAATTTCTGGGCCCACGAGATTGCGGACGCGACGCAAAACCTCTCCCTCACCATCAGCTAGGCTTTCGGTGACCATCGCGCCGTGCAGATCAAGATACACGCCGTCAATCTGACCCGCAGCGCGGATTCCATCCAATAACATCCCACAAATCGTTTCGAATGCGTGATCGGTTACATGAGCAGACGGCTCTGCCGAACACCACAGTATCGGCACGACTTCAAACCCTACTGCGGTAGCCGCTGCAGCAAAACCTGCGGCGGGTAGGTTCATGCCCGCCGTTTCCGAAATAACCTGCGTGCCCAGCAGCATACTAGGCCAGGAATCCGCCATCTCAAACTCGGCCAGACCAGCCTTTGTCACACCATAGCAATTGGTTTCATGCTGAAACCCCGCGATCGCGATACGCTTGGCCGTCATTAGGTATGCTCGACTTCTTGTTCGGTGGGCAGTGCTGAAAATACTATTTGACCGTTGCGAATTGTTTCCAGCACCCGTGTGTCTGTCAGGTGATCCGGGGCGTGCAAGGGGTTACGCGAAAGAATGGCGAAATCAGCGACCTTACCCGGCTCGATAGACCCGCGCTGATCCTCTTTGAAGACTTGCCAGGCTGCGTCGATAGTTTGTGCGCGTAAGGCCGACAGAACGCTGATCTTTTGACCCTCGCCAAGCATACGGCCCGAAGCAGTTTTGCGATTTACCGCGCAATGGGCCAAGTGGATCGGACGTGTCGGCGTGACCGAGGCGTCGTTGTGGATCGTGTATCGCACGCCGAACTTTTCCGCTGACGCCGCAGGGGAAATTCGCGCAGACCGCTCGGGCCCCAGGAAGGTGTCAAAGTGGCGATCCCCCCAAAAATACACATGAGCGGGAAAGAAGCTGACGGTCAGGCCAAGTTGGGCCATACGCCTTAGCTGATCATCCCGCAGGGCCTGACCGTGGATAATGGTATGGCGATGATCTGCGCGGGTGTGCGCCTGCAGGGCTTTTTCAACCGCATCAATGAACATCTCGGCGCCGGCATCGCCATTGCAGTGGCAATGAATTTGCAGACCTTTTTCATGAAGCTTGCGAACGTCAGCATCCAGCTGCTGTTGCGAGGTGTAGACCATTCCGCATGGATGATCCGAATCTATCGGTCGATAATAGGGGGCCGACAGATAGGCGGTCTGCAACTGAAACGCCCCATCCGTGAACAGCTTGCGCGGACCCAGTGTAAAATGTGGGTTGCCGGGCCAATTCGCGCCGATCCAATGCGTGCTTAGTTCGGGCTCCAGTCTTGCGATGGGCAAAAGCTCAATGTCTATTCCCGGGTCCTGATCTGCGGGCAAACTGGCAAAGTGATCCAGCATGGCTTGCGACGTCCAGGCATTCTGCGCATAGGTCACGCCATGGGCCAGGTATTCGTCACGACAGGCATCAAAGCCCTGCCAGAATCTTTCCCGGTTGATAAGGAAATCTGTGTCGCCCATCTCACCCATGGCCGATAGCCCTTCGATCAACCCCGTTAAGGCGCCGGTATCGGGATCGCGACCAAAGCGGCCACCTTCCGGGTCAGGGGTTTGACGGTTTATCCCGCGCCTCTCGAGTGCAACAGAATTTGCGGCCCCATTGTGACCCGACGCATGGATAACCCAGATGGGATGGCGTAATGATACGTCGTCCAACTCGGCCCGTGTGGGCATTCGGTGTTCTAGAATGGACGTATTGTCAAACGACACCCCCATGACCCATTCACCCTCGGGCGTCGCGTCGGCTTTTTCTCGAAGTCTGTCCAGCGCCTGGGCCATTTGTGTGCAATCCCCCAATGGGGGCGGGGACAGGTCAACACGGAACAGTCGGATAAACCCCGGATCCGGGAAGTGCCCGTGTGGGTCGATAAACGCAGGCATCAGAGTGCGCCCCTGCAGGTTATGCTCTTGGACATCAGAAGGCATGCGCGCGCGCAGGTCAGCTTCGGACCCTACCGCCTGGATTCTGTCACCGGCAGTCAAAACTGCCTCAGGCGAAGAGTTCTGTGCATCCATCGTCAGGATTGTGCCATTGAAATAGAGTGTGCTTGGCATTGGACTACCTATTAGGACAGCGGGGCCAGACAACGCAGGCCGTGGCCTTCGCCCACTTCCCATTCTGGTGTCTGGGTGCAGATATCCTTGGCAAAAGGACAGCGCTCGCGGAATTCGCACCCGGAAGGGCGCTTGAGCAGGCTCGGGGGTTCACCTTTAAGGGCGATCCGTTCCAATCGCGCATCCGGGTCGGGCTCTGGATTGGCACTCAGAAGACAGCGCGTATAAGGATGGCGCGGGTCGTTGAAAATCGTCTCGGTTGTGCCTTCTTCGACCAATCGGCCCAGATACATTATGCCCATCCTGTCGGCCACGTGGCGCACGACGCTGAGGTTATGTGTGATGATAACCATCGCCAAACCCAGCCTTTCGCGCAGGTCATTGAGCAGGTTCAGCAATTCGCCCTGCACCGACACATCAAGGCCAGCGGTTGGTTCATCCGCCAGGATCAGCTTGGGCTCCAGCGCCAACGCACGGGCCACGCCCACACGCCGTGCCTGACCGCCAGACAGCTGGTAAGGATAACGATCCGCAAAATGCGTGGGCAGGTTGACCATTTCCAGCAGTCGCTTGGCCTCGGCATCCAGATCGCGGTCTTTCATGCCCTGAATGCGATAGGGTTCTGTGATCAGGCTGCGGATCGTCAAGCGTGGCGACAGGCTTCCGACTGGGTCCTGAAACATCATTGCCATGTCCTTGCGAAGCGGACGCATGACCTTTTCCGGCGCGCCTCGAATTTCCTGGCCTTCGAAAGTGACCGAACCATCCTGCGCCGGGGCAAGTCCCGCGATGGCGCGAATAACCGTCGTTTTGCCAGAGCCACTTTCACCAACCAGCGCGTAGGTCTCGCCGGGTTCTACGGTAAAGCTGACGCCCGCCAGAACATTGACCGGTCCATAGCTGGTTTTAAGGTCCACGACGTTCAGCAAGCTCATGTTGTGGCCTCCTCATGGTTCAGCCAGCACGCAGCATGATGGCCTTCTTTTAGTTGATCCAAAGGGGGCACCTCACTCGCGCAGCGTGCCATCGCTTGATCGCAACGATCTCTGAAAATGCAGCCACCTGGCAGGTTGGCCAGATCGGGCACTTCGCCGGGGATGGTCGGCAATATACGGGCGCGCTCTTTGATGTGACCGGGGTCGCATTCTATAAGACGGCGCGTGTAGGGGTGTTTGGGGTTGTGAAAAATCTCCCGCACGTCGCCGCTTTCGACAACTGCACCGGCATACATCACCACCACCCGGTCGCAGAGTTCAGCAATCACACCCAGATGGTGCGAGATAAACAGGATGGCACAGTGAAATTCGCGTTGTAGTTCTTGCAGGCGCTCAATGATCTGCACCTCAAGCGTTGCGTCCAATGCAGTTGTCGGCTCATCCGCGATCAACAGGTCAGGTTCGGACATCAACGCCATCGCAATCGCGATCCGCTGGCGCATCCCGCCCGAGAATTCGTGGGGATATTGTTTCAATCGCGCTTCGGGATCGGGAATGCCAACGGCACCCAGCATCTTGGCTGCGTGGGCCAGTTTGTCCGCTTTGGATTGCTTGGATCGGTGCTGAATGTCCAGCATCTGCTGCCCGATAGTCAGAACCGGATTATGCGTTTGCATCGGATCCTGAAAGACAATGGATATATCCGCCCCACGCAGGTCACGCATCTGACGCTCAGAGGCTTGCAGCAAATCCTGCCCCTTGAACCTAACCTCTCCTTCGCGGAAGCGCGTATTGGGTGCGGTCAAACGCAGGATAGATGAAATCAAGGTGGATTTGCCACAACCAGATTCCCCAACAATGCCGACAATTTCACCCTTGTTGACGTTGAAAGTGATATCCCGCAGGGCCTTCAGGTCGCCGCGTCCTGTTTCGTAGTCGACGCTGAGGTGGTCGATTTCCAGAAGTATATCGGTCATCTCTGTTTCCTCAGTTTCGGGTCAACCACGTCGCGCAGGCTTTCACCCAGGAAGGTGAACCCAAGCGTTGCCAGAATGATTGGCAGGCCGCCGCCCACTACCAGCCACGGTGTTTGGCGGATCAGCGAATAGCCATCCTTGAGCAATGCGCCCCAGCTGGGGGTTGGGGGTTTGACACCCAGTCCCAAGAAGGAGAGGCCAGCCTCAAGCGCGATAACTGTGGGGATGTCCATCGCCGCCAGTACCGCCAGAACGCCAATGATGTTGGGCAGCATATGCACACCCAAGATGCGCGCCATGCTGGCCCCCATCGAGCGTTCGGCCAGTATGAACTCGGAGTTGCGCAGCGTCAGCGTCTGGGTCCGCGCCACTCGCCCGTATGTCGGGATCGAGGTCGCCATGACCACAAACACCACGGTCTGAAGGCTCGGCCCGACGAGGGCCACAACAGCAAGCGCGAACATCACGGTCGGAAAGGACCTGATGGTGTCGAAAAATAGCATCAGAAGATTGTCGAGCCATTTCGGCCCGTACCCTGCAACCATACCCAGCGTCAGGCCAATCGCCATGGCACCAAACACAGCAGGCAAAGCCACCTTGAGCGCGACTTGGCCTCCGGCAATCACACGCGAAAACGTATCACGACCTAGCTGGTCGGTTCCCAGCAGATGCGCCGCGGACGGTCCTTGCATGCGGGATTTGATATCCATCGCAATCGGGTCATAGGGCACGATCCAGGCCGCGAATATCGCGCAGAACACGATGATGCCAACGATGATCAAGCCCATTAAGCCAAGCGGGTCGCGAGCGACACCGACTATGATCTGGCTCAGTTCAGAACGAGATTTTTCCATAACTCCCCCTCCTCAATGAGCCGTACGCGCACGTGGATCGAGCAACGCATTGATCAGATCAGCCAATGCGGTCGACACCACGAACAGCGCGGTGGATACGAGGACCGAACCCATGACAATCGGGTAGTTGCGGGTCGTGATGCTATCGATCACCAACTTTCCCAGCCCGGGGCGGGCAAAGACGATTTCTGCAAAAACGGCCGAGCTGAGAAGAAAGCCCATCCCGACCCCAATCACGGTAACCACTGGCAGTATGGCAATACGCAACGCGTAAACCATGACCACGCGACGTTCGGCGATACCAAAGGCCCGGGCCGTGCGTACATGGCTTTCGCCCATAACTTCCAGCATCGAAGCCCGCACAAGCCTGGCAATATAGCCAACCCAGCTGAGCCCGATTGCAAAGGCGGGTAGGACAAGATGGTCCAGTCGATCCCAGAACCCTTCGCCCGCGCCAATGGCAGGGAACCATTGCAGATGCACGGCAAAAACAAGCAGCGCCAACAGTGCAACAACAAAGGCCGGCGCAGCAACAAAGCTGACGGATACTGCAGCAGCGATCCGGTCGATCAAAGTGTTAGGATGCGCAGCCGCATAGGCACCAAGCGCAATGCCCAAGCTTGCAGACCACAGGATAGACGCAAAGATCAGCTCCAGAGTGAAAGGCAATTGCTGAAACACAATCTCGGTCACGGAACGGCCCGAGAAGACGTCAGTGCCAAGGTCACCTTGCAGGAGGTTTCCATAGAAGATCAAAAGTTGTTTCCAGATCGGTTGATCAAGCCCCAGCGCCGCGGTTAGCTGAGCCTGAAGCTCGGGCGTGGCGCGCGGGCCCAGCATGATCTGGACCGGATCGCCTGGCACGGCGCGGATCATCAGGAACATGACGGTCACCGCCACGAAGAGGATAAGCAGCGACAGCCCGAAGCGACGGGTTGCGAAATTCAGCATGGCCAACTGGCTCCTTGCGGCTTGGTGGCTTTGTTTTTGGTACGGCGAGCGTTACGCGCCCGCCGTACCTCGGTCGACCTGGGGAGATCAGGTCGCCTTGCCGAAATAGCGAAGCAGGGACAGGCCATCCGGCCGAAGCGCAGGAATGACACGTGCGCTGTGGATGACCGGTGTCGCCTCGTGGGTGATAAAGCGATAGGCACCGCTATCTTCCATCAAGTCTTGCGCGCGCTGATACATTTCAGCCCGTTTTGCGATATCCGTTTCCGCAGCCGCGGCTTCATGGATTTCGTTGAATTCAGGACTATTGAAACGCTCCCAGTTCCACTTGCCAATCTGTTCGGGCGTAAACCACGACGTCGCATAGTACGGATCAGGGGTCATGGAATAGCGATTCAGTACAAGCTGAAGGTTCTCATTGTCGCCAGACGCCCAGAACGCCCCGGATTCTAGAACATTCACCTCAACCGTGATCCCGATCTGCGCCAGTGTCGCCTGAATGATCTGGGCGGTTGTCGTAAAGGTCGTCTTGTTCAGTGTATCGAGGGTCAGCGTAACATTGGTTTCACCGGATTCCGCCAGCAACTGCGCCGCTTTTTCAAAATTCGCCTCGGGTGGCACAAGCGAAGAAGGTCGATGCCCGGCAAGACCCGGTGCAATGATGCCGGTCGATGGATCAGCGGCACCAAAATAGGCGGCCTCTAGAATGCTGGGTACATCCACCGCGTGCTGGATCGCCTGCCGCAGTTTTTGATTTTGCAGCTTCGGATGCTCGACGTTCATTCCCAACCAGACATAATAAAGCGAGGGTTTTTCAACCAGCGATCCGCCATTCGGAACACCGGCGCGGTACCGCTCGACCGAGCCCAGCGACACGCGGGTTACATCCAACTCACCTGCCTCAAACGCAATCTCGGCTGTGTTTTCATCGTCAATTGGATAAATCTCGACAGTATCCCAAGTCGGCGCATCCCCTTTCCAATCAGGGTTGCGCTTAAGAACCGTCTTTTCCTTGGGTGACCAACTGTCCCGCAGGTACGGCCCGGACTCTGCAACCGGATCAGCCCCGATCCGGCCACCGGCGGCTTCGACTGCCGCTTTTGAGACGATGTTTCCGGTGATATAGGGCAGGGCGATCGACCAGATCGGTGCGAACGGTTTGTTCAGAACAATTGTCCCTTCGCGTTCACCAGTTACTTCAACATGGCTGAATGGCCCCAAGTCGGGCTTGTTCGGACTGTCGGTCGCGTCGTCCACGACCCGTTCCATGCTGAATTTGACATCCTCGGCGGTCATGGCACCAAAACCGTTGGTGAACCCGATATCGTCACGTAGTGCGAATTTGATGTGGGTCGGATCAACCTGCTCAATCATCGTTGCGGCATCCAGCTGCCAGCCCCATTCCTCGCCCGGTTTGTACTGGATCAGCTTGTTGTAGATCGAAGCATGTACTTCCTCTTCAACAACACCAACGGAATGGGCCGGATCCATGTTCTGTGCATCACCATAAGCCCGCACACGCAAAACACCGTCATCTGCTGCAAACGCACGGTCCGCCCACCCCATCGGAAGCGCGGTTGCGGCCCCAAGCGCGGTTGCGCCTTTCAGAAACCCCCTGCGACCGATATTGGCCTTTGTCCATTCGATCTTCATAGTATCCTCCCTTGGATTAATTCAAAGAAGCCCGCGCGGAATGGTTTCCGACCATTCCTTTGTCAGAACTTCGATTTCGTCTGCGCCTTCGGTGGCGCGTAGTTTGCGGTAGAGGTAGAAATTCTGCGCATCGCAGGTCATGCGGCACTCGGTCGAGATGGCCACCTGCCAATCCACCCGCTCAAAGGTAAAGTTCCAGGCGGTCTCGAAGACGGCGGTGGCGGGATCATCGGGGTGGATACCGTAGTGCATTCGCACATCGCTGCCGACAATCAGATCATGATAAGGATCGCGCGTCTTGCCGTAGTCATCGAACGTTTCCAGAACCACTCGACCATCGTCGGTCATCATGCGTTCGGATTGGGCTGAAGGTGGACGCAAAGGTTCAGCTTCCAGAACCGGATATGTCTGTGCCGGTCCCGGTTCCGAGGCATTAATTTCGCGTGTGACCTCGCGCACCGGCAGATGCAGGGCGCAATCTTGCAAGTGCAATGTCACCTCGGCAGAATTCGGCGCCGGCCAGACGATCGGCCAGTAAGATGTAGACAGGGCCAGCCGCAACACATGGCCCCGGCGTAAGTGATGCGCGCATTCATTCAGGGCTATCTCGGCCTCGTAAATCTGACCTGGCTCCAGCGTTTGCGGCGTCTCATGACTGTGGTAGTGACACAGGTTCAAAGACCGATAGCTGATCCGCTGCGATACACCGTCAGGCGAGACGTCGCACAACCGCGCGACCAGTTGTGCCACTGGTTGATCCACTGAAAATTGAAACTTCAGCTTTGCACGCCCCAGTAACTCTAACGGAACTTGCAGCGGCGCGCTGTCAAAACAAACCGACAGGGCGTCGTCCCTGGCCTGGTCGCCCGCAAGTTCGTTGTCGATCCGCATGCCTGCACAGAAATACCCCCCATCGGCACCAATATGACAGGGCGACGCGATAGCGACCGTGCCAGACGTCGACTCCTGCGAAAAACCGCCCTTTGTCAGATGCCAGACCTGTTCAGAGACATGAGGCGAAGGCCATGTCGCCTCAGCGATCCAACGACCTTGCCGAGGGCTGTTATGCGCTGTTGGGTTGAAGTGTTCCTGCATATAGGTCCGATACGCAGGCAAATCCTCGGCGCCATTTTCTTGCCCTTTCAGCCAGCGATCAAACCAGCCGATGACTTCTGAGTGAAAATCCGCCGGATCAAGTTTCGAGATATGCGCGTAGCGATGTTCCCAAGGTCCAATGACGGCTTTAGCGGGCACGGTTAGGTTCGCGACCAAAGCCGGGGGTGCATTGACATAAGCATCTGCCCAGCCAGTGATTGCCAATACAGGGGTCTGGATCGCGGACCAATCCTCGCAAACTGAGCCGTGCTTCCAGAAAGAGTCCCGTGTCGGATGACGCAACCAATCCGCCGCAGAGAATGGGACGTTTTGCAGTCGGGCAAGCCAATCCTCTCGCCAATCCGCGCGAAGTTCAGGATCAGCAGGGCGGGTCAGGTACGCAAACATCTGACTGCCCCAGTTCATATTGTCACTTAGCAGGCATCCACCCATAAAATGGATGTCATCCGCATAGCGATCCACAGTCGAAGCGACACTGACCACGGCTTTCAACGCAGGTGGTTGTCGAAAGGCCAGTTGCAGACCGTTAAACCCGCCCCACGATATTCCAATCATCCCGACAAACCCGTCACACCAATCCTGCGCGGCAATCCAGGCTATGACCTCCTCGCCATCACGCAGTTCCTGCTCGGAATACTCGTCGTCAAACTGCCCTTCGCTGTCTCCGGTCCCAGCAATGTCGACGCGGATGCAGGCATATCCTGCTTCAGCAAAAACTGTGTGTGTTGTTTCATCTCTTGGCGCAGTGCCATCGCGTTTGCGATATGGCAGGTATTCCAGAATGGCCGGGGCCGGATCTGTTTCGGGTAACCAGATACGCGCGGCAAGCCGCCGCCCGTCCGCAAGGGTGATCCATGTGTTTTCGATGGTTTCGATTGGCATCTGAGACTTATCTGTTGTGGGCCGATACCGAAGAAGAAACCGATTTGCAGACAAAACAAATTGTGCGATCTTATGCGAGTTGACGCTATTTGCAGTGATATCGCGTCAGAATGCGAAAGGTTTTGCCTATGTCTGAGAATTTTTCTGCCAACCTGCGGTCGTTATGCGCAGAACATGGGAACATTTCGCAGATTTGTCGCGATATCGGCGTCAACAGACAGCAATTCAATCGTTACTTGAATGGCGCCAGTCTGCCTTCCGCGTACAACATGCGTCGCATTGCGCGTCATTTCGACCTGACAGAAGCCGATTTATTCGCTGAAACCGGCGTCTTCGAACTGATGCTAAAAGGCGCCCTGTCACATACCGGAACAACGCCAACGGATGCTTTTTTGGAACCTTTTCGAAGCCAACAGAAAAACCTCAGGCGATACGTGGGGTTCTATCATTCCTATTTCTGCACACCTTCATGGGAAGGAAAGATCTTTTGTTCATTGATCCGAATTCAGGAAGTCGATGGGCTGTTCACGATCCGCTCCCGAGAAATTGCTACGTCTCCAGACAAAAGCACGCACCAGATTTCACGCTATGCTGGTTTGGTGACAATGCGCGGAAACAGGATATTCGTGACCGAGCACGAGCTTACGCGCGAAGGTAGCGTTGCCAATACGATTTTGTATTCCGCACACCGTCAACAGCTGAAATATCTGCGAGGCATGACAATGGGCGTCGCATGGCGCCCTTACCCGCATCCCTACGCTGCCAAGGCAATCTGGAAACGATTGCACGAGCGTGTAACCGCCCGTGAGGCAATTGCTGCTTGTGGAATCTATCCTGCCCAAAGCAATAGGATTGATCCAACCGTCAGAAAGCACCTTCACGAGGCTTGAGGCGGTCGTTGAACTAAAATAAACTCTAATTTTTAGGTAGTTGCTCGTGTGGACCGCAAACTCCAAGTTTGAATTTGACGTCTCACTCTACCAGCAATTCAACGTCACCTGTTGTATTGAGAGCAAACCGATGTTAGTTCCAGACCGCATAAACGTTTGTTTCACGCAGAAGTTCGAAGCCCTTAAAGCTGGGTTTAGGTCCTATTTTGGCTGGGACGCTACCCACTCTCAAGGACGTTATGCTACAAGTTTGGCAGTGCCTAAACGGCAACTACGCCGGGCATTGAATCCTGTCGTTGGCGAGCGTCCGTTGAATCCATGACAGAATTTCAGATGGGCGACTTTTTTTACGATCTGCCTGTGACAACGGCAACAGGCTTTCGCGCATTTCCGCCACGCGGAGGGGGTTGGCAGCAAGCTCATCCAGTGCCGCGGCAAGAGCATCAATATCGTAGGGGTTCACCAATACCACACCTTTGTCCGGCACCTGCCACCTGACGTCGGGAATATCCGACGTCACTGCAGGAAGCGCGCAAGCCATGGCCTCAGCGATGGCGTTGCAGCAGCCCTCGGCCAGAGTTGGAAGGGCCAGCACATCGGCGGCATTCAGCCATAACGCAAGGTCCTCATGGCTGACGCTCCCTGTCTTGATGACTCCTGGAAAGTCTGGCACCAGCGGTCCAGAACCTAGAAACGCAGCTTGGACAGGCTTTGTCATTTTGTGCAGCGCTGCGTTAAGCCGGGATGCTCCTTTGCGGTCGTAATAGTGGCCTACGTAGACCGGGATGAATGCATCTTGGCTCAGCCCAAGCTTTTGTCGACATTCGACCTTATCCATCGGACGAAACCGTGCCCAATTCGGGAAATTCAATATCAGTTCCACGCGTGATGAATCGGCACCCAGCTCTATCGCCTCATCCTGCAATCGCGGTGATACACAGACAATCCCTGCCGCGTCACGTATAACTGTGCGGCGCATCTCAACCGTATCGGTTGTGCCTTTCAGCAGAGAATGGGACTCGCCCAAAGCCACGAAGTAGGGCAGCCCCTTTTCCCGAGCAACGACACGGGCAAACTGCCCAGACTCGGCAAATTGAGCGTAGATCAGATCGGGTCGCTTACCACCACGCAACCCCGAGAGGATATTGTCGTTGTGGCGGTCTAGCAGCAAGCGGTAGAGCCCTTTGGGTAAATGCTTGGCAAATGGGGTGCCTAACGTCGGCACCAGATCTGTATTGACGCCGGGGATTGAGACATCTTCGCGGAGAGATCGTCCTTTGAGGCGCTCAGAAAGGGTAGTCGCGCTAATCACATCGACAGCAACACCTTGGGCACTCCAGCCCTCGGCAAGGTTGGCAACAAAACGACCGGATTCCGGTTTATAGGGGCGGGGATAGACTGGCGAGACAATGCGGATGCGTTTTGGATAGATCATGAGGCGGTTTTCACCAGTGTTTCCGGGTTGAGTACCTCGGGCATCCAAATGTCCTTGGTTTCTGGATATATTTCTGCGCAAAAATTGTAAGTCGGATCGAAAATGATGCGCAATTGTTCTTGGGTCGCGTCACCGACGTATTCAGCTTTGGCATGCACATTCACCTGCCGTTCTGCATGCTCGGGGCAGAAGGCGACACCCGCAAACTCGGACAGGCGGGCGATTTCATCTCGCTGAAAGATCGTTTCGTAAAAGCCGAAGAACAACTGATCTTCGGCAAAAACTTGTCGCAAAGCAGTTACGGTGCGTTCGTAGTCAGCTCGCAGTCTCGCTTCGGGTGATTGTGCATAAGCCAGTACAGCGGTATCCAAATCGCCATCTAGCTGTACAGCTTCGGTGCGGGTGTTTTTGCGTCGGTTCATCTGTGCTGCAGAAACGCATCGCGTCACCGGATCGCGCATGAGAAACATAGCTTTCATAGGAATGCCGCGATGGGCAAAGCCGTCTCGAATGGTTTCTAGTACTGACGCTGGTAGACCTGCATAAGCTGGAGTGATGTCGCCAGTTAAAGCAATCCCAGGACGATTGAGCAAGTCCTTGAAGAAATCGAAGTAACCTTCAAGATCATCCTGTAACGCGCCGCGAACCGCAGAGACAGACGGAGACCGGCGGAGCGCGCGGCGCAGTAAGGATTCACCTGCGTTTCGTAGACCTGATCGCCCACGATGATCGTAGTGTGCCATTTCTGGCAAATGGACCGAATCCCAGACGTGGTATTCCTTTATCGGACCAAAATCTGCATTCGAATCCGCAGCGAGATAGGAATGCACCCAGGTCGAACCGGATTTTTGCGCACCCAACCCGAGAAGGAAACAACCCTGATCGCTCATGCACTTGTAACCTTGTCTGCAGACTTAACCTTGTTCCAACGCAGCGCCTGTTTGAATTTCTTGATGGGTTCGGCGGTAACACGAAACGGCCATTCGCCCATTCGGATCATCTCTGACCTGATTGCAGGTCGCGGAAAGGAAAAGAGCCGATCGTATCCCAGCATCTCAAGCAGCGCGCCGCCGTTGTTCGCTTCGAAGATTTCGATCTCACGCTGTGAGAGGGTTGTACGCCAGCTTTCGACGCGATCGGCAGAAGGAGCTTCGCCGACAAGTTGGTGTTGATGGCGAGTGTAGTCGGGCACTTCAAATCCGCTAGAAGCGCTCAGCTCTTCTGGGGTAACGCTGCGTTTCTCGCCTGCGGTCAGAAAAGTTAGCAACGAGCTCCAATCATCCAGATGTCCGCGTGCCAAATCCTCATACCGGACGGTTACGCAGCAATCCGGATGTCTCAGGCTTGCAGCAAGCCCCGGCGCTGTACGTGCGGCCCACCACCATGATGCGTGCATTGGGTTGCGCGGTCCCCATTCCAACCCCCGAACCGAGGAGAAGACTGCCCGCCCATCTCGAACCAAGTTAACGAACCGGGCGTTGGGGAATGCTCGCCGCAAAATGCTAAAATCTTCGAAGTTAATCGGGGTGTGATCTACCCAGATTGGCGCAGTGCCAACGGGGACGCCTTCGGGAAAAACCAAATGGCTCAAAAAGCTAGCGGCATCATTACATTTCAACAGTGTTTCACGCACCGGGCGATCCCTCCAAAGTCGATAAGACCGCTCATTGTCGAGTACTTTGACTGCGACCTCGGGGCCATTAACCGCTAACGCCCGCAAGGCGGGGCGTTTGAACTGAGATTCAGGCATCACTCGACCGTTCAGCAGTGCCCCTATGCGATCCCCCAAAAAGGTCGTTCCACTTCTGGGGCAAGCGCCGATGAAAATGGGGCGTACTGAAGTTGGTTCGGTCATGAAATTCTCGTGCGGGCAATAGAAAGTTGCGTCAAGCCATGGCTGGCTGAGCTATGTTAAATGGCTAAGCGGAAATTAATTCGTTTTGAATATTACTGTTATCGAAAAATTCAGGCTGGATTGATCCTCTTAGACACCAAATCGGAAAGAACTTGAATAGTGAACATATGAAAATAGGCGCAGAACTAGACTGTTGCATTTTCGTGATTGGCAATTTCCTCGTCCGAAAACCGTCGTGAAATCTTTTTCGCCGGGTTCCCGGCAACAACGTCGTAGCTTTCGACATTCGAGTTTACCAGTGAACCTGCACCAATGACAGCTCCTCTGCCGACAGTGATTCCGCTCAACAATATCGCGCCAAATCCTATCCAGACATCGTCCTCGATACAGATCGTGCTTTCGGGTGTGTCGCTGTCCTGATCGTCGCTGTAGATCCACGAAGCTTGGGTAATCGGCACGCCGACTTGCTTCATGTCATGATCCCGCCGACCCACAATGCCAACATAGCTAGATATCAGAACGTTGCTTCCAATGGTTCCATTGCAAGCCATGTAGAAGTTTCGCCCGATATTGACGTTGTCACCAATTTTTAATTGATCGGGGGCCTGAATGTGCCCTTCCACACCGATAACAAAGCTTTTTCCGACACTCACATTCGCCCGAATTGCAGTGTATCTGTTCATCGCTCGATAAGCGTTTCGCACATATTTCATTTCACGTGCCCCGCCCGATGGATGCCACCTGTTTGGCACGTCGTTTTACCCGACCCAGCTGGGAGATGACCTTTTGCAATTTCACATCCCGTGAGCTTCTGATCGAATCCAACGCTTTGAAGTCCAGCACAACTTCTGACGGCAATTTAGGTGAAAACGAGGCCAACTCTTGGTTCTTGTGCAAAAAGCGATAAGGGTTGAGAGGGCTTGCATGTGTACCCGCAAACATACCTGCGTTCCGCACTAGGCTAACGGGCGGGGCTAGTGAAACGCCGCCTTGCAAAAAAATCTCTAGGTACCAGTTCACGTACCAGCTGCTTATTAAGCCAAGGTCGTCAAGCTCGAGAATGGATGAGAAATCCCGAAGACCAAGAACGTCAAAATAAGTTCTGAAACTTTTGGACCCGACGACAGCGTGATCCCTCGAGCCAGACGCGAAACGCTCCCAAGATGTTTTCCAGGTTGCCCAGCCCCAAGGATGAGGAAATGGAACAAAAAATGCGTCCCGCCGCTCCTTAAAACTCGCGACGTCGTACATATAGCCAGAAATACTCCAAACCCGGTCATCCGAAGCAAACTTTGCCAGAGCCTGATTGAAAAAATGCAGCGTCTGCGGCGATAGGATAAGATCGTCTTCCAGGATGATAGCGCAATCATTTTCCCTCAACTCGTCAGAAACACCTTTACTGATCGAAGCTTTCAGGCCCAGATTTCTTTCCCTCACGTGAATTGTCTTATTGGGGTGTTCCAGATTTTGAATAACTTCGCGAACGCGTTTCACCATTTTGGTATCTTTGGCGGTTCTCGGCCCGTCAATGAACACATTCAGAGGTGACTCCAAAAATTCAGGACATCGCTTTAGTGACTGCAAGGTTTGAGATAATCTATCCGGTCTGTTGTAAGCAAAGATCAAAATAGGCGCGTAACTGTTATTCATCTTTTGATCTAGCGATTTGGAAGTTTCGAACATGTATCAACTCAGATGACCTTTTTTTCAACCAATGCTATTCAAGATTTTTTGCTGCCAACAAAACGTGCTTTATCCTGGATGGCCCTATACTCACGCCTACGGCCCAGTTGCCACGGACCGGGACCGGCAATTGGATCGCGCATTACCTGCATCAGGCTTAAAGTGTTAGACAGATTGATCGTCGCGGTGGACAATGACACTCCCAATACTGCCGCAACAGGCTCATTTAAAGCCCAAGCCAAAAGCAGACAGAAGCTTGCGATGCCAAAGCCCAGAATATTTGCGGTGAGGTTGCGTTTTTCATTGCCGCTTTGAGCAAGAATAGCCCCGACTGGACCAACACAGAGGTTCACCGCCGCACCGGCCATGATGATAACGGTATAGAGCAGGAACGGTGGGTCTGTGGAAAATGGCAGCTGGACAAAGAAATAGAGGCCGGCAAGCGATAGGACACCAATCACGAACAGCCCAGCGTTCAATCCCAACATTGAGCGATAGAGGCGCCAGATATTGCCCCTGGAACTGCCGGCAACGCGCGGAAGTACATACATGCGAGCTGGCTCGTTGAGGTAGCTCAGTAGATTGCCAAAGCGCAATGCAAGAGCAAAGAACCCGGCCGTTTCAGCACCAAACAACGCCAAAACAGCCAACGTGGTTCCGTGAACCCGGGCAAGGCCAATACTTTGATAGGCTAGAAAGTGCCACTGCTCAGAACCCAGCAACAATCGCATGCGCCCAGGAGCCGCTCGGTGTTGCGCACGACATTCTGCCCAGAAATCACGCAGAAGAACCGCCAAAACCGCGGCAGCCAGAAAATATCCTAAAGCCAAGAACGCTACTGCCTGAATGTGTCTGGGCACTGAAAGGTAGTTGTCCAACGGTAAGGAGAAAAATCCCAGACTTACCAACAAAGGTAGTACGCCTCCGACCAGTGTCACCAGCACCTGACGTCTTTGGGCTACGACAACCTGAATCAGGATTTGCATGATGTTAAAACTCAGCAACAGCATTACAAACGCGACGGCGCCGTAACTGGTCAGCTTACCGAACACTGGCTTTGCCAATATCGTAAACCCGATTAGGGCGACGACCACCGAGGCTAAGATCGCCGCTCGGACAAAAGTATGGAAACGCTTCGGAAAGTTCGGATCAGTGCGAAAGTGACGTACCAAAACGTTGTCCGCACCAAAGCGCGCGCCCAACCCTAAAAGAACCTGCGCGCTGATGAAAGCCGAAACTAGGCCGAAACCTGCAACCCCCAACTCAGCCGCCCATAGTGTAGTCTGCGTCAACGACAAAAGAATGACTGCCAAACGAAGCGTGATCATACGCAACGCAAATACCAAAATATTTTTCACGCGATCTTACCCTTTGAGGAACGTCCGTTGGGTGCTGGCAAACCTACAACGATCAAATAAAGCATCATGGCTTGAGGGAAATGAAACTCCAACCGCATCAACATAAAAACGATGAAAAGCGCGAAGCCCTTTCGTCCAAGTCGCCAGACTGCGATGCCACCAATGGTTGCAACTGCAATGGCACCCACCAGACCGCCTTGAAACAGAAAATAGAAACCAAAGCCCATGGATTTGGAGTAACTACAATGAAAGCACTCTGCGTATCGGTTCCCGAATATTGTAGATAAGAAGTCTCGCGTTTTAACATCTTCGACAAGCTGTGCCTTAATGTAGATACTGATATCGTTCCCGCCACGGTCAACCAGGCGTTCAGTCAGAAATTCCATCGATTGCAAGCCCAAAAGCGGCAGAAGTTGCAAAATCAGCACAGGGATCAGGCCAAGTCCCAGTACAAGCAAAAACAGAGATCTCGCCGTCAGTTTGCTGGTCAGAATAATCGACACCACCACAACCACAGCCAATAGCGCCGCCGTGATCGACAGCGTTCCAGCCAATAGAAACACAGCAAACCAATGGAACAGAGTGGGCATTCGATCGCCCATCAACGACAACACCGTTAACGCCGCGAAATTGACTGCGAAGGACCCTGGCTCCGAATGGTGTCCACCATAGCGGGTCAATCCCCATGTGGTTATTACCCCCTCACGGTCGACGCCGATATAGTTAAACACTGATGGGTCGAATGGTATTCCCAGTTGCCCCCAAAATATTACTTCGCCCATGTACAGCATCGCATTCAGCCAGGCTGCGTAATAAGCATAAGTTGGAAGGTTTTGGAGGAACCCGCCCACCGGCAGCGTTAAGACAATAAGGGTAAAGCCAAGCAGGATGATGACGTATTGCACGGTGGCCGTGGAAAGGGTCGCCAGAAGTACCGGAACGAGTATCAGTAGAAGTCCGAGCCGTGCGGGGCTGCTGGGGGCAAGAGTACTTGCAGAACCCCTCCGGCCGCCGATAATCACAAGCGCCAAAGACAGGATCGGCAAGTATAAGATGACAAACTGGCTGGCGCTGGTGACGTTGCCCTGAGAGAAAGTAACAAACAACAGCAACGTGCCCGCCGCTGTCTTGGTAAATGACGCACTTTGGTTCTGCCTGGGACTCAGTTGCCAGTGGCGTTCGACACCCTGTGCGTTAGGACTGTTAACCATTTTTCAAATTCTCAAGGGTTGTCAGAGCTGGGAATACCAGAAGCAATATAATGTACGGTTTGTTGAACTAATTTTCACGGAACGTGCAAAAGTACGACTTTCAGATTGCAGAAACACCATTACCGATCAGGTAAGATGCCCTGCGTGCAAGAAACTCCGAACCTAGACTGTTTGACCTTCATCGTATGAGTCCACCCATTACCGCAATACCGGCTAGGCGAAAAGTCTTTTGACCGGGACTTTGGTGCTGGAAATACCCAATCCTTCTCATTGCGCCAAGAAGTGTGAAGTGCAACGGCTTTCGTGGGACCGAGATACTTATTGCCGCCTGAACATACGCCCCGCAGAAACAGTTGGATTGTGAGTTTTCTTGAAGTACCGATGCGTGTTCGCGAGAAGCCGTATTCGGTTAAACAAAAAAGCTTTCAGTGTCTCCCCAAGTTACATTACTCGTCAGTTGCCTCTATCGCCTCAAAGGCGTTGAACCAATTTGACGGCAACCAACACTTTGACCCGGATTAACCCGCCAACTGCAATTCACGCCATCTGTGGCAGCTTACTGCATGTCCAGCCTCGCAGGTCTCCAAATGCGGCTCTTCCCGCTTGCACAGGTCAGTGGCAAAAGGACAACGTGTGTGAAACTGACAACCACTGGGGCGATTGGTTGGCGACGGGATCTCACCTTCAAGTTTCTGCGCTTTGCCGCGATCATCCGGGTCCAGAGACGGGATCGCTGAAAACAGTGCTTTGGTGTATGGGTGACGCGGCGATTGGAATAGCTGGCGCGTTGGCGCGCTTTCCATGATCTGCCCCAGATACATCACGGCGACATGATCGCAGGTATGGGCCACCACCGACAGGTCATGACTGATGAACAGATAAGTCAGCCCCATCTCATCCTGAAGCGACTTTAACAGGTTCAGGATGTCGGCCTGAATTGACACATCCAGTGCCGCGACGCTTTCGTCTGCCACCACAAACCGGGGTTTGGACACCAGAGCGCGGGCAATGGAAATCCGCTGACGCTGACCGCCAGAAAAAGCATGTGGAAACCGGCGCAAATGTTCCAGGTTTAGCCGACACAAGCTGGCGATTTCGCGCACACGCTCGTCCACCTCTTCGCGCGAGTTGCACAGACCCATAACTTCCAGAGGTTCGGCAATGATGTCGCGAACGGTCATACGCGGAGACAGCGCAGCATATGGGTCTTGAAAGATCAGCTGTGCACGGCGGCGGTATTCCTTCAGGTCGGCCCCGGCCAAATTGCCCAGATCATAGCTGACCTCTCCATCGTCATAATGGGCGGTGCCACCGGTGATGGGTGCCGCATTCAGCAGGGCACGGCCAAAGGTTGTCTTACCCGAACCGCTCTCACCTACCACACCGAAAAAAGACCCTCGGGGGATCGACAGCGAAACTTCGTTGACCGCCATCAGGGTACGCTTGTTGAAAATCTTACCGCCGACAGGGAATCCAACCGACAGGTCCTGGGTTTCGATCAGATTGTCGTTGCTCATGCGGATTGTCTCTCGTCACAAAGGTGGCAGGCTGTGCGATGGTTTTCACCGGTGTCCGACCAGCCCGGCACAATCGTTCGACAGACATCGCCAACGATTTTGCTGCAACGGGTATGGAAAACGCAGCCTTCAGGCCGTTCCAGCGGCGAAGGGATATCGCCTGGCACCGGCATCAATGGCTTGTCCAGATCGTCCAGCTGTGGCAGCGCGTCGATCAGCCCTTGGGTATATGGGTGATAGGGGTTGCGGATCACCTCGCGGACCGGGCCTTGTTCGATCATCTTGCCCAAATACATCACCGCCACCTTGTCGGCTGTCTGTGCGACCACCCCAAGGTCATGGGTGATAAAGATGATGCCCATCCCGAATTCATCCACCAGATCCTTCATCAGGTCGATGACCTGAGCCTGTATCGTTACGTCCAGCGCCGTGGTGGGCTCGTCCGCGATCAAAAGCTTTGGCTTGGTCGATAACGCCATGGCAATCATCGCCCGCTGACGCATGCCGCCCGACATTTCAAATGCGTATTGCCCAAACCGGGTGGACGCATCGGAAATACCGACGCGGTCCAGCATCTCGATCGACAGTTCACGGGCCTGTTTTTTGGACATATCCGTGTGAATCAACAGCTGCTCGACCATCTGGCTGCCGATGGTCATTGCAGGCGCGAAACTGGCCATCGGTTCCTGAAAGATCATGCTAATCGCCCCGCCACGCACGACTTCCATATCTCGCGGGCGCTGCAAGGCAAGGACATCCACCGGCCCGCTATCCAGATGAAGCGTGATACGGCTTTCCGGCGCGTAGACTGCATTGCCCGGATTAAGCTTCATCAGCGATTTCGCGGTCACGGATTTGCCCGAGCCGCTTTCACCCACAAGGCCCATGACCTCGCCCGGGGCCAGCGAAAATGACACGTTGTCGACCGCGGTGATCAGCCCTTCGTCGGTCTTGAATTGCAGCGTCAGGTTTTCGACGTTGATCAGGCTCATTTACGGGTCTCCGAATAGGGATCGGCAGCATCGCGCAGCCCGTCGCCCACAAAGACGAAGGCCATGACAAGCGCGATGAAGAAGAGGACCGGGATGAAGTACCAATGATAATTCAACAACACATCTGCTTTGGTCACGTTCTGCAACATAACACCCAATGAGTTCACCGGGTCCTTGAGGCCCAGCCCAATAAAGCTGAGCGCCGTTTCCGACAGGACCACGTAGGGGAACGATATGACCAAGTCGACGATGATATAGCTGGTAAAGCTTGGCAGAAGATGCCGCCTGATGACGTGACCGGCGGGTGCCCCGCACAATTGCGCGGCCAGAACGTATTCTTGATTGCGCTCGGTCAGCAGATGGGTCCGTACCCGTCGGGCCAAGGTTGGCCAACCCACCAGCCCGAGGATCAGGGTTATGACGAAAAATCGGGTTTCAGCCGACCATTCGGGTGGAATAAAGGCGGCGATGGCCATGAAAAGGGGGATAGACGGTACTGTCCTGACCGCGTCGGTGATCATCTGGATCACACTGTCTATGGCCCCGCCATAATATCCAGCCACGCCACCAATTATCAAAGCCAACACGAACGAGATCACCACGCCTAACGTGCCCACCTGAAGTGACGTCCAGACCGCGTGCAGTGTGCGTGAAAAAATGTCTTTTCCTGCGCTGTCAGTGCCGAAAAGATGGACATAGCCCTGATCCATGCCAAACAGATGGATGTCGCCCGGAATGAACCCAAACAGTTTGTAGCTGTCGCCGTGGACGAAAAACTGCATGTAGCGGCGTTCATCCTCGTTTATCTTTTCGACCCAGCGAAAGTTAGTGGCAATCGACCGCTCGCGCGTCACCGTGTGCAGAAACGGGCGGATCGAACAGCCGTTCTTGTCGCAGAACTTCGGTATCTGAGGGGCCCCGTTCAGGTAATCCTTGTCCCGTCCTGCGACCGTTGGATCGTATGGCGACAAAAACGGCGCAAAGAGGCCCGACAGGATCAGAACAACCAAAACGGTGGCCGCGATCATCGCCGCGCGCTGCTTTTTGAACCTGGCCCAGATCAGCTGTCTTTGCGACGCCGTGAAATACGCTTCCTTGGCCTTCTGATCGTCGATTTTCGTGGAGGTTTTTGCAGACATGGATCTTACCTCAGAATGCTCTTGCGCACACGCGGATCAATCACGGCCAACAGGATATCCGTGGCGAAATTGAGTGTGACGATGGCGGCTGTTAGCAGGAAGATGATGGCGCCTGCCAGTTGTTGGTCGTTCGACCGTGCCAGAGCCTCCAGCAGCAGCGACCCGGCCTCGGTCAGTGTCAGGATCAGGGCGACAATGGGCAGTTCGTTGAAGATACGGTTCAGGTCAAATCCCAGCGAGTTGATAATTGGCCCAAGCGCATGACGGGCGGGGTAGCGCCACAATAAACGCGGGCCATAAATCCCACGCGCCGCAGCTGCGGTTACGTAAAGCTTGCCGATCTCATCCGACATCAATGCGCGCACGGTCTGCAACGCAAAGGCAGTCGCGGACCAGCCCAGAATGAATATGGGCAACCAGGCATGTTTCAGCAGGTCCACGAACTTGGCCCATGACCAGGGGGCCTCGCGATATTCGGGGCTGAACAAGCCGGTGAGTGTCTCGCCAAAATAGATTGTGGAAAACAGCATCACCATCAGCGCCAGCAGAAAGTTGGGCATGGCCAGACCCAGATAGCTGATCAGGCGCAGAGAATTGTTGAGGAATGCGTTCTTGGAAGCAGCCGAGATAATACCCACGGGTAGCGCGATCATATAGGCCAGCGTCAACGATCCAAGGCAGATCCACAGCGAGATCCAAAACTTGTCGCCCAATAGCTGTGCGATATTCACGCGTAATATGCAGCTTTCGCCGAAATCACCGCGGAAGGCACCGCTCAGCCAACTGGCCCAGCGTGTCAGGAACGGGCGATCAAGCCCTAGTCGGGCCCGTTCGGCCTCGATATCCGCCAGTGTGATGGCCGAGCCTTGGGTATTTTTATAGGCAAGATAGCGTTCGGCACAATCGCCCGGCACAAGCTCCATCAGCGTGAACACGATGAGTGATACCAATACAAGTGTGACCACAGCCATCACCGCACGCGTGGCGGCAAAGCGGGCGAATTGGAGCATGTCTTTGTTCCTGGCTAGCATTTGGAACGGGGCGCGAACGCCCCATTCCGTCATCTCAGATCAAGGATCGGATTACTCGGACAACCACCACTGAGCAGGGCGATACGGATAGGTCCGATAGAACTCGTACGACTGCGTCTTGAACTCGGTGAAGTTCTGCAGATTGTTCGAGTGGTAGATCGGTGCCGGCGAGTTGACCGTACCAATGAACAGCAGTTCGCTGGTCATTATCTCAACCATTTTCTGAGCGGCAGCAATGGATGCGTCCGATCCAGGTGCGCTGGATTGATAAGTATCCAGAGCGGCTTTCAGATCGGCAACCCAAGCGGGCGGCTCGACACCGTTTTCACCGTTCGAGCTGATGTATTCCGCCCAGAGCATCCCGGTTCGAACATCGAAGTACCCGTCAAACGGGGGAACCCAGATTTCGCCGTCGCCCAGAACCGAACCGGCAGGCTGGCTCTTGAGCCACATACCCATATCCAACGTATTGGCCGATTGCGCCGCGCGGAACTCATCAGAAGTAACCTCTTTGATCGCGGTGTTGACGCCCACGTCTTTCCAGTTCTGAGCGATGAGTTCCACCAGTTGAGCAGAGGCTGACTGCGTCGAGAACTGCCAGTCCAGCACAAGCGGGTCACCGTTTGGCAGATCGCGGAAACCGTCACCGTTCTGATCGACTAGGCCGACCTCATCGAGCAGAGCATTGGCACGATCCTGATCAAAACCAGCCTCGTACTCTGACCATTTGGCATCAATGAAGTCCGGGCGCGGTGAGAACCCGATATACTGTGTCGGCTCACCCAGTCCAAAAGCGGTAACTTCGTTCAGCTGATTGCGGTCCATCGCAACCGACATGGCCGTTCTGAAACGGATGTCGTTGAAGAGCGCGCGTTTGGCCTCATCCTCGGCGGTCACGTTGAACGTCAGCACCGGATAGCCGATCGCGGGCTTTACTTCCAACGTGTAGTTGCCGCTTTCCTGACCCTCCAAAAGAACCGGAGCAGATGTCAGGTTCACACCCTGAGATTTGTAATCCACCTCGCCGTTCAATAGCTTGAGGTTACGCACCTCTTCATCCGGTACATATGTTTCATCCATTTCCGAGATATAGGGCAGTTGGTTACCCTGTGTGTCGACCTGGAAGAAGTAAGGGTTGGCGACATAGTGGCGCCCTTCGGTGCTTTCCTTCACAAGAATATGACTTTCAAGGGTCGGCATAGCATCCTTGGGCAGACCCGCCAGCTTGTCACCTGCCGTCAGCATTGGTGACGGCGTATCCATCCAGTCCGAGTTACCGTAGTAGGCCTTGATCAGTTCATAACCGTTTTCATACCCAAGCGCCTGTGCGTTGGCGTCCGCATTTTCATCCAACGCCGGGTGGAACTTTTCGAAGAAATGCTTGGGCTGGTAGGGTTGCACATAAGTGAACGAAAACGTCTCGGTCAGGCCCGGCTTGGGTGCGGCCAGCGTAAACTGCACCGTGGTGTCATCTACCGCTTCGACCTTCATGGGTTCACCGCCAGCCAGTGCGTAATCCTTGGCTTCGGCGATGACATTGGTGTCCATCATCAGGTTGTCATACCAGAACACGACATCCGCCGCGGTGAACGGCGCCCCATCCGACCACTTGTGACCTTCGCGCAGATGCACGGTCAGTTGAGTGAAATCATCGTTCCATTCCCAGGACTTGGCCACATTGGGCACCAAGGTTTGAAGATCGTCGGAATACCGGAACAGGTTCACGTGACGTACAGACAGGAAGTCTGACGTGCCGCTTTCGGTGGCGTTGGACAGCGCATCCAGAACCCCACCATACTGACCGATCGAGTCATATGGCACGATGACCAAAGGCTCGGCCGGCAGACGATCCGCCACCGCGGGCAGGTCGCCATTGCCGCGGATTTTACCATTTAGATCTGCAATGGCTGGGTTTTCTGCAAAGTTCAGCGTACAGCCCGCGGCCGACTGAAACTCTGCCAGATCAAATTGCTGCGGATAAGCACCATCAGATAGGCCCTGCATATCTGCAACTGTCGCTGCCGGACAGTTCGCCCAGGCAGTTCCCCCCAGAGTGACCAAGGCCACACCTGACATCAGAAGCTGTTTCATGTTTTCTCCCTACGGTAACGTCAGTTTCGTTTTTATTTGCTTGTGAAACCGATTAGTTGACTGCAGCAACGTCGGTTCTCTTCTTCTTTTTCTTTTTTTTGCCACGCAGCGCAGCGACATGGACTGTAACCCCCGCATCCTTCAAAGCTGTGGCGAAAGTTTCAGACGGGGGTATGTCGGTCACCAAATCGGTCACCTGGTCAAATCGGCAGGATACATTAGTCGCTTTTTCCCCGAATTTCGTGTGATCGGTTGCGACAATCATGCGCCGCGTATTTTTAAGCAACGCGCGCGTCAACTCAGCCTCCAGCGGGTTCGAAGCCAACACGCCGCCGGAAAGCGATATGGCATCCGCACCGCAAATCACCGCATCATAACTGTATTGGCAGGCCAGTTCCTCGGCCGCACGACCAAAACTGCCGCGTTCGGATCGAATAACCTCACCACCGGCAAGGATTGCTCGCGTTCCGTTGTGATCAGCCAGTGAGGCGACAACCGATAGCGAGTTGCTGACCACGGTTAGGTTTTTCAGATCGCGCAGCTGCTCGGCAACATGGGTGGTCGTTGAGCCCACCGTAATGAACAGCACCATGCCGTCTTCGATCATTTGGCTGACCTTGTTGGCAATAAGCGTCTTTTCTTCGGCGTTTTGCTCCAACGCCCCGGAAAACATCGGCGTGTCCTGCGCCCGGGAAAGATAGGTACCCCCATGCACCCTCTCAACCATGTTTTTTTGCGCCAGCGCTTTGACAAGTCGACGAACAGTTTCCTCAGAAACGTCCATAACCTGCGCAATCTGGGTATTGCGCGCCGAGCCCCCCAACCTTGCCAGGACATCTAGAAGTTCACGGCCCCGATGAGGGATATTATCGCTATCGTGATCCATTTTTTAAGCCCAACATAGTTTCACTTAAAAATCCACAAAAATTGTGAATGTTTTGTGACAATATTTGAATTGCGGGGAATTATTTATATTTTCCAATAAATCCGGTCATCGGCTGAAAAGCGTCTGGTCTACCAATATATGTACACTTGACTGCTTTTGTCCGGTAAGACCTACCGGCTTCACCCTGTGGAACACCACTGGTGATTATAAATTCTGGCCCCGGCAGAGTGTCTGCCGAGGCCCTTGCTTTCATAACGCTGCTTCGAACAGTGTTTTTAGATTTCTTTCAGTCAGCTCAACGGGATTCCCACCGCATGATGGGTCGATGATTGCGCCTTGGACCAGTTCAGGAATTGCGGCCTCGGTCACACCCAGGTCAGACAGTTTGCGCGGAATACCCAAATCGTCGTTGAAGGTCTGCACAAAGGCGCGGAAGCCGTCAAAGCCGCCCTGGATGCCCAGATAATCGGCTGCCATCTGGAACCGGTCGGCAATGGCAGGGGCGTTAAACTCCAGCACGCCGGGCATGCAGACCGCGTTGGTAGTGCCGTGATGGGTGTTGAACACCGCCCCGATGGGGTGGCTCATGGCGTGGATCGCGCCCAGACCTTTCTGGAAACCGGTGGCGCCCATCGAGGCTGCGCTCATCATATGTGCGCGGGCCTCGAGATCGGTGCCATCAGCATAGGCGCGCGGCAGATACTCTTTGACCAACCGCATGCCTTCCAGCGCGATGCCCTGGCTCATCGGATGGTAATGCGGGCTTGAGAATGCCTCGACACAGTGGGCAAAGGCATCCAGACCGGTGCCTGCGGTGATAAATTTGGGCATGCCCACGGTCAGCTCCGGGTCGCAGATCACCACGCTCGGCAGAACCTTGGGGTGGAAGATGATCTTTTTGGCATGCGTCTCAGAGTTGGTGATGACGCTGGCGCGCCCAACCTCAGACCCTGTTCCGGCGGTGGTTGGCACCGCGATGATCGGGGCGATAACATCTGCATCGGCGCGGGTCCACCAGTCGCCGATGTCTTCAAAATCCCAGACCGGACGCGTCTGACCGGCCATGAAGGCCACCATCTTGCCCAGATCCAGCCCTGAGCCACCACCGAAGGCAATCACCCCGTCATGACCACCAGCGTTATAGGCGGCAGCCCCGGCTTCAAGGTTCTTTTCATTCGGGTTCGGGTCAACGTCGCTGAACAGACCCCGGCCCAGACCGGCGGCCTCCATGATGTCCAACGTCGCGGTGGTGATCGGCAGGTCGGCCAGCCCTTTGTCGGTGACCAGCAAGGGCTTATTCATCCCCGCTGTGGCACAGGCCTCGGGCAATTCTTTGATGCGCCCAGCACCGAATTTGATTGCGGTCGGGTAAGACCAGTTTCCAACAAGGCTCATGATGTCACCTTTTTCAGATGGTAGGATTTGGGACGGGTCAGGTTGTGATAGCCGATGACCGACAGGCCACCGCCCCGCCCGGTATTCTTGCAGCCGGTCCAGCACAGGCCGGGGTCCAGATAATCGGCCCGGTTCATAAATACGGTGCCGGTCTCGATTTGATCGCCCACACGGGCCGCGCGATCCACATCAGGGGTCCACAGGCTGGCGGTCAGGCCAAATTCGCTGTCATTCATCAGCGCAATCGCTTCTTCGTCGGATGAGACCTTCATGATGCCCACCACCGGACCAAAGCTTTCATCCCGCATCACGCGCATATCATGGGTCACATTGGTCAGGATCTGCGGGGTCAGATAAGCCCCGCCGTCATCCTCGGCGAAGGTGTCGATATGAGCCACCGCGCCATCGGCCACCGCCTCGGCAATCTGGGCGCGCACCTCATCGGCGAACCGAACATTGGCCATCGGGCCCATGGTGGTCTCCGGGTCCAGCGGGTTGCCCAGTTTGTAGCCTTTGACGACCTCAACTGCCTTGGCGACGAAGTCATCATAGAGGCTCTCATGCACGTAAATCCGCTCGATCCCGCAGCAACACTGTCCGGCGTTGAACATCGCCCCGTCGATCAGCGTATCCACGGCGGCATCCAGATCGGCATCCTCCATCACATAGCCGGGGTCCTTGCCGCCCAGTTCGGTGCCCACACCGGTAAAGGTGCCCGCCGCCGCGCGCTCCATCGCCTGACCACCGCCGACCGAGCCGGTGAAGTTCACAAAGTCGAACGCATTGCCCGCGATCAGGTCATTTGTCACGTCATGGCTGAGGAACACGTTCTGGAACACATCTGTCGGCACGCCAGCTGCATGGAAGGCCTGTGCCATCCGCTCACCCACCAACAGGGTCTGGGTGGCGTGTTTCAGGATCACCGTGTTGCCCGCGATCAGCGCCGGGGCCACCGTATTGATTGCCGTCATGTAAGGGTAATTCCAGGGCGCCACCACAAACACCACCCCATGCGGGAGGCGCTTGATATAGCGTTTGAAGGTCTCATCCTCGCCCACCGCGATATCCGCCAGCGACGCCTCGGCGATCCCGGCCATATGGCTGGCGCGCTCGTTAAAGCCACCAAACTCACCGCCATAGCGCACCGGGCGGCCCATCATATGAGCCAGCTCGGGCACGATCTCATCATTCATCGTACCAACAGCCGCCACGCCCGCCATCACACGATCGATACGCTCCTCCAACGACCGCGCCGCCCAGTTCGCCTGCGCGGCACGTGCGCGCTCAGCCGCCGCAAAGGCGGCGTCCCGCGACAGAACCTCGCGTTCCGCAAAAACCGATCCATCAATCGGTGAGACACATTTCAACATCTGCCCCATAACCACTCCATTTCGAAAGACGGCAGGGTCCCCTGCTTCGTCTGGCCAAAAATACCTCGGGGGTCTGGGGGCAGAGCCCCCAGCCTGGCCCAAGCTCACGCCCGCTCGAACCCGCGGGCAACTTCCCAATCGGTTACCACGCGCTCGAATTCCTCGATCTCGACCTCTGCCGCGCGGGTATAGTGATCGACCACCTCATCCCCCATGGCCGCGCGCAACATGGCCGACCCATGCAGGGCGTTTCGTGCGTCCCTCAACGTACCCGGGATCATGCCGGTGTCGCCCTGATAGACATCGCCTTGGGCGGGCGGCTGCAGCTCCAGCCCTTCCTCGATCCCTGCAATTCCGGCGGCCAGCATCCCGGCCATCGCCAGATACGGGTTCATGTCCGAGCCCGGAATGCGGCATTCGACCCGCACCGCCTTAGTGCCATCGCCACACAAACGGTATCCGGCCGTACGATTGTCCACCGACCAAATGATCCGTGTGGGCGCAAAGGTGCCCTTCATGAAACGCTTGTAGCTGTTGATGTAGGGTGCCATGAAATAGGTGTAGTCCGGCGCGTATTTCAGCAGCCCCGCCATGTAGCTTTTCATCAGCGCCGACATGCCTAACACATCCGACTTATCGAAAAATGCCGGCTGACCGTCTGCCCACAGCGACTGATGCACGTGGGACGAACTGCCCACCTTGTCATGATGCCATTTCGGCAGGAAGGTCGCCGCATGACCATGCTGCCAGGCGATCTCTTTCACCGCGTTCTTGGCGATCGAGTGGTACTCCGCCGTCTCCATTGCCGGCGCGTATTTGATGTTCAGTTCTTCCTGACCGGTCTCGGCTTCACCTTTCGAATTCTCGACCGGAATCCCCGCATTCCACAAATGGTTGCGGATCGGACGCATCACATGCTCTTCCTTGGTGGTCTGCAGGATGTGGTAATCCTCATTGTAGCCCGAGATCGGAGCCAGATCGCGGAAGCCCTCCTTACGGATCTGGTCAAAGCTCTTCTCGAACAGAAAGAACTCAAGTTCGGTCGCGCACATCGCGTCATAGCCCATCGCCTTCAGACGGTTGACCTGCTGTTTTAGGATCGAGCGCGGCGCGTGCGGCACTTCTTCGTGGGTATGGTGATCCAGCACATCGCACATCACCATCACAGTGCCTTCCAGCCACGGAACAGGGCGCAGCGTGCTGAGGTCCGGCTTCATGACGTAATCGCCATAGCCCCGCTCCCAACTGGTCGAGGCATAGCCATCCGGCGTACCCATCTCCAAATCTGTCGCCAGCAGATAGTTGCAGCAATGCGTTTCTTCCCATGCACCCGCAACAAAGTGACCCGCATGAAAGCGTTTGCCCATCAAACGTCCCTGCATGTCAACAAAACATACCAAAACCGTGTCAACATCGCCCGCAGTCACACGTGCCTTCAGTTCGTCGAGGTTGAAAGTTCCGCTCACGATTTATCCTCCTTAATCGCGATGTCGTTCAGTGCCGGTAACAGCAGGGTCAATACCTCTTCTGCTGCGACAGCAATCTCTTCATCGGTACGCAGTAGGTCGTTGCGCACTTCCAGCATTACATTTGGCAAATTTCGGCTAAGCGCATGCAGGCGTAGCGAATGGGTGACCCCATCAGTTGGGCCATAAGGCTCATTTCGCTCGGTTCGGCGGTTCGGAATACGATCCACATAATTCAGCATCGCATCCACAAGCCGACTGTCTTCATCATGCAACAAACCCAGCTCAACCGCACGCGGTTTGCCGAAATAGACCGGGGTAAATGAATGCACAGTCACGATCACCGTATCAGCCCGGCGCTTGTTCAAAACCTCGGACACAGCGGCGCAGAACGGATCGTAAACCGCAGCCGTACGCGCATCGCGCTGCGCTTGCGTCAGGCCTGTATTCCCCGGGACAATGATCTGTTCAGACTTCTCAGGCATTGCGCTTGCGGCTTCCGGGGGGCGGTTGCAATCATAAACCAAGCGCGACACGGTCGAGGCCACGACCGGCGCATCCAAAGCCTGCGAAAGCTTTAACGCCAGGCTTCGCGCACCCGGGTCCCAGACTGCGTGGCTTAGCCGGTCAGCTTCGGACAGACCCAGATCACTGTAGTCTGATGGAATCCGATGGCTCGCGTGTTCGCACAATAAGACCACTTTGCCCTGGCCCTCTTCGTTCAGTACCTCTACGGGCGCAATCATCCTTTCACCTCTGTATCTGAATCTTTTTGCGTCCGGGGCATTTCTTCGATCAGGCGTGTTTCCAGCAACTGACCATTCCGATAGAGGATCGGATAAGCCACCGCTGCGATGTGACTGTTGAATTCACGCAGCGCGCGCAACGTCTCAAGATGGATATCGCTGGTCTCAAAACTTTCCGTACTGCCATGCTGAAGCCGTTTGAGGTGACGCTTGCGGCTGTCACGCTCGGCCCGTTTGATTTCGGTCTTTTCGAGGCTCAGCAGGCGGGCACTTTCCAAATCATCCGAGATCAGCACGTTCGAGGCCAGTTTGAGATTGGCTAAAATACCCTCGTGCATTTCGACCAATTCTGCCCAACCTTCTTTCGAGAATGATGCACCTTTTTTGCGCATGCTGGTAGCCAACACAGTCAAACGTTTGGCGACAACGTCGCCTGCAGTTTCAAGGCGAATGGCGTATTCCATCAAGTCGCGCGCCACTTTCGCATTCTGCTTTCCAAAATCCTCTGCCGGAATGGCCGCCACGAATTTTCGGACGCCAGACAGGCACTCGTTCACCTCGACATCAATGTCCCTGACGGCACGGATCTGTTCCTTGTCTCCACTGCGGTACAGTTCGAGCGATGGGCGGAACATCGATTCAACCAGATCGCTCATCCGCAGCAGTTCCCGCTTGAGGCTCGATAGGGCCTGGCTGGGGCTGCCGATATTGCGCATTTCCAACGCGCTGGTGGGACGACCCGGCTGCAGCGCAGCCTCTGATGTTTTAGGGTCTGGCAACAGCCGCTCGAACGGGGCACTTAGGCGTCCACAGAATGGCAGCGCCAGAACCAGCAAAGAGGCATTAAAGGCCAGATGCGCGTTCACCAGCATTTGCCCGCCTTGCAGATCGCCCAGAACGCCCGCCCTCAGGGCTGTGGTGGCCGCGAAAAGGGTAATAACGGCCCAACTGCCACGTAGGGCCAGATTGGCAAAGGGGATGCGCCGGGCTGATAAATCCATCCCCCGCGTCAACCAAACCGGGATAAAGGCCGAGCCGAAGTTAGCCCCCAACACCAGCGACAACCCGGCGGCAAAAGGAATTGCGCCGATTTGCACAAGCGTCACGCACATCAAGATCGCCGCGACCGAGGAATGCATGACAAAGGCCAGCGCACCACCCACCAAAAACGCGGTGATATAGTCGCGGGCCAGATAGTCGGCGATGGCGGGCAGAAAAGCACTGTCGCGGATCGGGTCCATTGCCTCACGCAAAAAGCGCAATGAGATCAGGATGAATGCAATGCCCATCAGAATGCGGCCCAATTGCCGCGGTTTCTTGGACTCGGTTTTGACGAACAGATACCCGCCAATTGCCAACAGAAGCGGCACCAGCCAATCCAGCTTGAACGACAGAATCTGAATAATCAGCGCAGACCCCAGATCGCCACCCAGTACCATTGCAAGGCCCGCAGGAAATGCCAGCATCCCACCAGCGGCAAAGCCCGAGGTCAACAATGCCACCGCCGCCGAGCTTTGCAGCACAATAGCCATCGAAAGCCCCACCATCGACGCCTGCAAATAACTGCGCTGGCCCGTCATAACGCGCTGGAACGAGGCCCCATAGCTGCGCTCAATCCCTGTGCGCACCATGCGCACGGCAAAAAGCAACAACATTGTCGCTCCGGCCAAGTTGATGAGAAAGCTTACAATCGCCATGAGCCTAACCGTTCACCTTATCCAGCATTTCCGCATGCAGTTCAGGCGTTGCGGCCGAGATCACCCGACCATCCGAGTTCAGGTCGAGGGGCTTGCCATTCCAGTCGGTCATCACCCCGCCTGCGGCCTCAACAACGGCCAGAACAGGCAAGAAGTCATAAGGCTGCAAGTCATAGTCAATCACTGCATCCACATGCCCAGCCGCCAGCAGGGCATGCGGGTAGCAGTCATAGGCGAACCGGCGGGTTTGCCCGGATTGCATCAGTTTTGCGAATAAAGCGGGATGATCGCGATAGATCTTGTCACCTTCGTTCACAAACAGGATGGATTGATCCAATCGCGTCTTTTTTGACGTTGCGATGGCATTGCCATTCAGAGTCGCGCCCTGACTTGAAACGCCTACAAATACCTCATTCAACGCAGGCATACCGATCACTCCGATATCCGGCTTGCCATTAACCAGATGCCCCAGCAAGAAGCCGAACAGCGGATGCCCCGAAAGGAACGATCTTGTGCCATCAATCGGGTCAATGATCCAAACTTCACGACAATTCTGCCCGTCAAACCCGTGCTCTTCGCCAAAGATACCATGATCCGGGAAATGCTGCTCTAGGTAAGTGCGCACCTGGGTTTCAACACCTTTATCGGCCTGTGTAACCGGGCTTTCATCCGACTTGAATTCAACACCCAACCTACCGCGAAAATACCCTCGTGCCGCAGTATTGGCTATGTCGGCAACCGCCATCGCATGCGTTACCAGATCAGCCATTTCGGTATTTTGTGAGCTTGTTGGATTCAACATCCATTTCCGTCCTGTCTAGTGATGGATTGCGGGGCTAGGGTAGCAATAATTGGGAAAGGTCATGCGGGCTCTAACCGAATTACAATTAAGTTCGATCGCATTTCTTGAATTTGCATCAACGTCCAACATCTGCGCATAGCCGTGCCCCGTGGTGGTGCCCAGCTTCCTTTCGGGCGGTCGAGCTTCACCTTTAGAATCTCGGACATCTCCCGCTATTCCGACGCTCTGATAGCCCTCGGCACGCTGCATCACGTTGTGCAAGTCAACAATCCAATCCTGAAGTTCCAGGCTGTCGTCTTCTTGTAACATCAGATTCCGGCTTTTTGACATCATTCTTCCCTATAGTTCCACAAAAACATACAATTTCAACCCAATAATCCTGAAATTATTTGTTTTATGTGGGTTTTTAAGGGATATTGCACTCACCCTTTTGGCGATCCGGCAAGACTTCGCGTGATTATCGACGTCGCTCTCGTTGGCAATACCTCGAGATATTGATGGCGGTGGCAGACTGTCTGATGTCGCCAACGCGCCAGACGACCGCCAATCTGCTCGACAATCCTTAGGTTACAGAGACAAAGCTGGCAGACCTGAATGACTGCTCACACTCTGATCGCACCCCGCGCGCTTTGAAAAACTACAGGACAGACCCATGATCCAGAACAACCCAGCCCTCATCGATGCGATCCGCGACCGGTTTAACCATGTCGAAAGCTGCCCGTTTCAGGGCGAGCGTATTTTTTTCGAAAACGCAGGCGGTGCGCTGACATTGAAAACAGTCACCGAAACCTCGGCTTTTTATGCAGCGATCCCAGACAACCCCGGGCGCATCAACCCGGCGGGGCAGGGGACACAGAATGTGATCAACAAGGCCAAGGGTGACCTGGCGGTATTCATGAATGCCTCGGGCGGGCAGTTCTTTGCCGGTGAAAGCGGGACAGAGTTGCTGTTCCGGATGATCCGCACCGCCTGTCTGGCCACCCCCAAGGGGTCCAAGGTGATCGGGTCGTCCATAGAACACCCTGCCACCCGCAGCGCTGCGCACCGCTGGGCTGAGATTGCGGGACTGGACTACGTAATTGTGCCGCATAATGACGAAACCGGGCTGGTCACACCCGAGGATTACACTGCGCTGATGACACCCGATGTGGCGGTGGCAACAATCCTGCATGCCTCACCGGTGACAGGTATGGGAATGGATGTGGCGGCGATTTCCTCCGCGATCCGAGCGGTCGCACCGGATTGCATGATCATCGTCGATGGCATTCAGCACGCCGCCCACGGGCAACTGGATCTGGATGCCTACAATGTTGATGGCTATGCGATCTCGCCCTACAAGGTGTTTTCGCGCCATGGTTATGGCATTGCCTGGATTTCTGAAAAGCTAACCAACACCCCGCATGACATGCTGATCGACGCGCCTGCGACGGGCTGGGAATTCGGCACTCGTGACACTGGGTCTTATGCGACCGTCTCGGACGTGGTGTCCTATTTCGACTGGCTGGGCGGAGAGGTGTCGGACGAGACCGAGCCGCGCAAACGGATCGAGGCCGCTGGCCGTGCCATCCATGCCTATGAGACCCACCTGACCAACGCCGCCATTAATGGGACCGGAAATCTGCCTGGCCTGCGCGATATGGATCACGTCACGATTCTGGCCGGGGCTGACAATCCCGCGCGCGAAGGGTTGGTTTCAATCGTGGTCAAAAGGCATGCCTCGGAAGATGTTGTGGAGATATTGAATCAGCAAGGCATCCGCACCCACACCCGTAAGGATGACCACTATTCCGGCAACGTCCTAAAGCCACTGGGCCTGTCGGATTGCATCCGCATCTCGTTCTGCCACTACAACACCGAACAGGAAATCGCTCGTCTACTGGGTGCCATAAAGGTGCTGGGTCAGGACAACTAGCAGAGGGTTCAGTCAACCCTGATCAACAAGACTTCGGTCGCTCGACAGATATCAGAAGCCCTGCATCAGCATGTCTATGGCAACCGTGATCCGGTCGGCTTCCTCATTCAGGTTGGCGGTCTGAGATTTGAGAATTCCCACCGGAACCGCGGCCATGAATTGGGTGACCATGACAACCTGTTCGCCATGGATATCGAACACTGGATTAAGCCGGGTCGCGGGCTTTGGGGCCTTGGCCAATGGTATCAACGGGGCGACCACCCGCGTATTCAGGTCCCCAAGCAGATCGGTTTGCACATCCAGAAGATAGCCATCACCCGATGGATTCGGAAAAACATCGTATTTGGGCATCAGAATTGCCGGAAGCTGTCCAGCGGCAGGCCGTGTTGCTCAACATACGCGTTTGAGCTTTTAAGGGCTTCCGCGTTTTCTGCTTTCCACTGCTCGGCTTTGGCCTCGGCAACCGCTATACGAACACCTTCTTCGGCTGCGCGGGAAAGGTTGACCTTCAAAGCTTTGGCTTCGGACAACAATGCGCTGTCCAGCGAAAGGTTGGTTGGTCTGCGTGATTGGGCGTTCATCAGATATGCCTCCCTTCACCCTAAGATAGGTCCATTCTAAATGCGCGTCAATTATGCGCATGATTAATGCTGGCAACCTTTGGCGTCCGCTGCTGCCAATCCTATACAAAGGCAGATTATTGCTACGCGTCGCCCGGGTGGCGAAAGGGCACAGCAGAATACACCGTTTTCTGCGATAACTGTGGTGGTATCTTCCCTTGATCTCGCACTAAAAAGGCCCGAAATACCAAGTTTTTTACAAGGGCAACATTATGCAGAGCGTTCTCATCACCGGGTCAGCCGGTTTTATTGGCTTTCATCTGAGCAAGCTTCTGCTGGCCCAAGGGTACCACGTAGTGGGGTTGGACTCTCTGAACGATTATTATGATGTGTCGTTGAAAAAGGCCCGCCACGACATGCTGGCGCGCGAACCCAATGGTAAGAATTTTTCGCCCGTCATCGGCAAGGTCGAAAATCCCGGCCTGATGATGGAGCTGTTCGGGGAACATGGTTTTGACTATGTCATTCACCTCGCTGCCCAAGCTGGGGTGCGCTATTCGATCGAGAATCCGCGCTCGTATCTGGAATGCAATGTGATAGGGACTTTCGAAATTCTGGAAGCTGCGCGGGCGCATCCGCCAAAACACATGCTGTTGGCTTCGACTTCTTCGGCCTTTGGCGCCAATACCGAGATGCCCTATAAGGAAACCCAACGCGCCGATCATCAGATGTCGTTCTACGCGGCCACCAAGAAATCGACCGAAAGCATGGCCCATTCCTATGCGCATCTGTTCGATTTGCCGATCACCATGTTCCGGTTTTTCACCGTCTATGGCCCTTGGGGTCGCCCGGACATGGCGCTGTTCAAATTCACCAAAGCGATCCTCGAGGGCAATGCGATCGATGTCTATAATCACGGTGACATGAAACGCGACTTTACTTATGTCGAAGATTTGGTTGAGGCGATCCGCCTGCTGATGGACGCCGTCCCTGTGCGCCCCGCAGACGGCAATGTTCCAGAAGAGGACAGTTTGTCACCGGTCGCCCCCCATCGAGTGGTGAATATCGGCAACAATGATGCGGTACAGCTGACCGCGTTTATTGAAGCTATCGAAACGGCCACTGGCATCAAGGCGAATAAAAACATGATGCCAATGCAGCCCGGTGACGTGCCCGCAACTTGGGCCGATGCATCGCTGCTCAGGGAATTGACCGGTTATCAACCAAGGACTTCGATCGAAGATGGTGTGGCTGAGTTTGTTAAGTGGTACCGCGACTTTTATCGTCCCAACGCGGCTGGGACCGAAAGGTAAGATGGTTAGCCTTCAGGCCTAAAAGACTGGTGGCCGTCCTCTCAGTTTTGAGATTCGGCCTCTGAAGTTCTCAAGGGTAAAAACGCAAACCGTTCCAGTACCTGGAACGTAGTTCAAAACCTTTCCCACGGTGATTGTTCCACAGGGCGATTAGGTTGCGCATCTCTCAGTCCAACTGAACGGATGCCAATTTGAGCATCCAAAAAACACTTTAACCCGGTTGTCTTTTCGTCCGTTCCAACCTACTGACAACCTCACCTCGGGGTGCGTGGCCTGCCGCGCTGAGATGCCTTTGGCGAACCCGTAGAACCTGAACCGGCTAGAACCGGCGGAGGGAAAGGTAACGGTTTCATCCACCCTTGCCCTCTCGCCGCAATGGAGGATGACATGAAACATCTGATGATTGCTGCGGGACTTCTGAGCGCAACAGCGGCTGTCGCGGCCGACAAACCTCAGCTGACCGTTTACACCTATGACAGCTTTGTCTCGGACTGGGGTCCGGGCCCGAAAGTAGAAGAAGCTTTCGAAGCAGTATGCAACTGTGATCTGAACCTTGTGGGCGTCGAAGACGGCGCGGCGCTGTTGTCGCGTCTTCGGCTTGAGGGTGAAAACACGGACGCCGATGTGGTGCTTGGGCTGGATACCGGCCTGATCGCAGCGGCCAAGGAAACTGGCTTGTTTGCTCCCAACTCGGTCAGCGCCGATTATACCCTGCCGATTGAATGGTCAGATGACGTGTTCGCGCCTTATGACTGGGGCTATTTTGCTTTTGTCCATAACGCAGATGCGGCGGCACCTGCCAATTTCCGTGAACTGGCCGAGGGTGAAACCAAGATCATTATTCAAGACCCGCGCTCGTCCACTCCGGGTCTGGGGCTGCTGTTGTGGGTCAAAGCGTCTTATGGAGACGAAGCCCCCGAAATCTGGGCCGGGCTTGCCGACAATATCGTGACCGTGACCAAAGGTTGGTCCGAGGCGTATGGCCTGTTTCTTGAGGGTGAGGCGGACATGGTGCTCAGCTACACCACATCGCCTGCTTATCACTTGATCGCCGAGGATGACGCCAGCAAAGCAGCGGCCGCCTTTGACGAAGGGCACTACATGCAGGTTGAAGTTGCGGCGAAGCTGGCCGGTACCGATCAGCCCGAACTGGCTGATCAATTTCTGGAATTCATGGTCTCGGACACCTTCCAGCAGATCATCCCGACCACCAACTGGATGTATCCGGCAGTGACCCCTGCGGCTGGCCTGCCCGAAGGGTTTGACACGTTGATCACGCCTGAGAAATCCTTGCTGTATACCCCGGATGAAGCCGCCGCCGTGCGGGATCAGGCGCTTGCGGAATGGCTGGGCGCGCTCAGCCAGTAAGCCCTTGGCCGGGTGTTGGCGCAGCGGCACTGGTTGCTGCGCTGATATTGGGCACATTGGCCGCGGTAGCCCTGCGCGCTGATACAGCGGGTGGGTTGGGTCCGGCCGATTGGGCGGCGCTGCGCTTTACGCTGGTTCAGGCGGTGTTGTCTGCGCTGTTCAGTGCTGGGCTGGCTATTCCGGTCGCCCGGGCACTGGCGCGGCGTCGGTTTCGTGGACGGTCTGCCCTGATCGCCCTATTGGGCGCCCCCTTTATCCTGCCGGTCATCGTCGCGATCCTTGGGTTGTTGCAGGTTTTCGGACGTGCAGGCTGGATTTCAGACTTTTTAGGTCTGTTTGGTTTGCCGCCGCTGCGCATCTATGGGTTGCACGGGGTGGTTCTAGCCCATGTATTTTTCAACCTGCCACTTGCCACGCGGCTGATCCTGCAGGCGTGGCAGGAAATTCCGGCAGAAAGATTTCGGTTGGCCGCGCAATTGGGGTGCGACGGCTTTGCCATGTTCCGTCTGATCGAACTGCCAATGTTAAGGCGCATTCTGCCGGGTGTTCTGGCCGTGATCTTTGCGATTTGCCTGACTAGCTTTGCCGTCGCGTTGACTCTTGGCGGAGGGCCTCGCGCAACGACACTTGAACTCGCGATCTATCAATCCTTTACCTACGATTTCGACCTTGGCCGCGCGGCGTTGCTTTCTGCGGTGCAACTGGCCTTGACCGCTGCTGCCGCGCTAGCTGCTTTGAAGTTTTCGCGTGGTGACGGGTTCGGCGCTGGATTGGATCGCGCGATACAACGATGGGATGGCGGCGCGCCCGCAATTGATGCGTGCTGGATCGGACTCGCGGCAGCGTTTCTGCTTCTTCCTTTGGCTGCCGTGGCGATCTCTGGCCTATCTGGGTTGCTCGAAATGCCTGCCTTGGTGTTCCGTGCGGCGGTGATATCGGTTCTGGTTGCCACTGCTAGTACGATTGTTTTGTTGATGCTTGCACTGCCGATGGCCATGGCCGTTGCAACCGGTCGTCACGGGATTGTTGAGCTTAGCGGTATTCTGGGGCTGGCGGCTTCACCGTTGGTGATTGGCACCGGGCTGTTCATTCTGATCCGCCCCATCGCTAATCCAGTAACACTGGCATTGCCGGTAACCGCGCTGGTGAATGCCGTCATGGCCTTGCCCTTCGCGCTACGCATTCTGGTGCCGGCGGCCTGCGACGTGGTGGCGCGACACGGGCGGCTTGCCCTGTCGCTGGACATGGACAAGATAACATTCTTTTCCCGCGTCCTGTTGCCGCGCATGCGCCCACAGATCCGCTTTGCCACGGGTTTGTCAGCCGCGCTATCGATGGGAGATCTGGGAGTTATTGCCCTGTTCGCCGATCCACAGATCGCGACCTTGCCCTTGCAGATCTATCGGTTGATGGGGGCGTATCAGATGCAAGCAGCGGCCGGGGCAGCTCTGTTGCTGTTGTTACTGTCGATAGGGGCATTCTGGCTATTGGATCGCGGAGGGCGGTTGCATGCTGAAACTTAAAGGCTGCGTAATCGAGAACGGAAAATTCTCGTTGCGTGCTGATTTTGCCGTCGAGACCGGTGCCAGTGTAGCCATTATTGGGCCGTCTGGCGCGGGAAAGTCGACACTGCTTGAGGCGATTGCCGGGTTTCGTGACCTTAAACAGGGAAAGATATTCTGGGACGGAGACCTTATATCAAACCGCGCCCCTGGCAAGCGCCCTTTGGCGATGCTGTTTCAGGATGGCAATCTATTCCCACATCTGACGGTCGAACAGAATATCGCTTTGGGCTTGCGCCCGAATGGGCGGTTGTCGGTTGATGAGCAATCTCAGGTCCAAACCGCACTAGATCGGGTTGCCCTGCCGGGTCTGGGTGATCGCAAGCCAGCCGAACTGTCTGGAGGTCAGCAAAGCCGGGTCGCATTAGCCCGGGTTCTTGTGCAGCGCCGTCAGATGTTGCTGCTGGACGAACCGTTTGCGGCGCTGGGGCCGGCACTGAAGGCTGAAATGCTTGATCTTGTGGCTGGGTTGCTGGCGGAAACCGGAACGACCCTGCTTATGGTCAGCCACGACCCGCAGGACGCGCGCCGCATTACCGGCCAGACGGTTCTTGTGTCTAACGAGCAGGCATATCCTCCTGCGCCGACCCGGGACCTTTTGGACAATCCACCGCCCAGCCTGCGCGACTATTTGGGGTAGGGACATTGGATGGAAACCTGCGAAAGGAATCTCGCAGCCCGGCGCGTAGTTGAAAGGTTTCTGCACGCCGGACTGACAGGGAGGGACCTTATTTCCGGTTGTGGAAAATGAACCCGAGGAAGTTCAGCAGCAATTGCGCCGCAAGAATCTGTGTACTTTCGGTCTGGTCATAGGCAGGGGCGACCTCAACCAGATCAATGCCAACCACATTACCGCGTTTACTGAGTCCCTGAACGATTTCCAGAACGTCATAGTACTGGAACCCGCCATGGCTGGGTGTCCCTGTTCCGGGCGCAATCGACGGGCAGAACGCGTCGATATCTATGGTGACGTAATAACGCGCACCTTCGGGGATACGATCCAAAACGCCCTCAGTTCCCAGTTTGCGCACTTGTCGTACGGAAAGGATATCTGAACCCCGCGCCCGCGCGTCGTCATAACCTTCTTTCGCGGTCGAGGACACGTTGCGGATGCCCAGTTGGGTCATGCCCGAGACATAGTCTTTTTCGATTGCCCGACGCATCGGGTTGCCGTGACCATCGGTGACGCCTTTGCGTTCGTCGACAAAGTCCAGATGCGCATCGATCTGGATCACATGGATTGGTCCGTTCTTTGCGCAATCTTCTTCAAAGGCGCGGATGCAGGGGATGTTGATCGAGTGATCTCCACCGATTGTCACCGGCAGAGCACCCGCATCGAGGATTTTCTTCACACCGTATTCGATGTTGGCATGACTTTCCTCGGTCTTGGTATGGATGATGTCGGCATCGCCCAGATCGACGATGCGCACATCGCTGGCCAAATAGGTTGCGTCATCCTCGTGGTCATAGGCACCGGCGTGGCCAAAGCTGAACAGGGTTGACGCTTCGCGCACAGCGCGCGGCCCAAACCGGGCACCGGATCGAAACTGACACCCGAAATCGAAAGGTGCACCAAGGACGGCGACATCAGCGTCGATCTTATCCCAATTCTCGACATAAGGTTTTTTGCCAAAAGTCGCGATGCCGACAAAAGGCAGGTTCAGACGACCAGATTCATAGCCATGACCCGACATGATTTCTCCGTTTCTTATGGGTTATCGGTACGCCAATTCCGGCAGGAACAGCGCGATTTGAGGGAAAGCCATCAGCAGCCCGGTGACAACCAAAAGGATGATCAGAAAGGGCGGCACGCCGCGGACCACCTCGACAAAGGGGCGGCGGAATACGGCGATGGCGGTGAACAGGTTGCAGCCAAAGGGTGGTGTGGCGGCTCCGATGGCGACTTGCAGTGTGATCAGAACGCCAACCAGTACCGGGTCTAACCCACTGGCCTTGATCATCGGTGCAAAGATCGGAACTAGGATCAGGATCACCACGATCGAGTCAACGAACATGCAGCCGAGGAAGAAGGCCACGTTGATCGCCAGCAACACCATAAGCGGGCTGGCTTGTTCCAGCCCCAGCGCTGCGATGATAGTCTGCGGCACTTGGGCAAAGCTAAGTGTCCAGCTAAAGGCGGCTCCGGCGGCAATCAGGATAAACACGACGGACGTGATGGCCCCTGTGGACAGGGCAATATCGAACAGGTCTCCGACCTTGATCGAGCGAAAGATCACAACCTCGAGGATGACAGCATAAAGCACGCAGATTGCCGCCGCTTCGGTGGGTGAGAATACGCCGCCATAGATGCCTCCGACGATGATCGCCGGAAATCCCATCGGCCAAAGGGCCTTGCGCAACGCGGTAAAGCGCTGTCCCCACCCCTCGCGAGGCAGAACTGGGATATCGTGACGGTAAGCGTACACCATGCAATAGGCCGAGAATAACACTACGATCAGCAACCCGGGCAAGATGCCTGCGATGAAAAGCTGCGAAATCGACGTCCCCGAGACTACGCCATAGATGATCATGCCGATGGATGGTGGGATCAGATAGGCCAGATCAGCGGCATTTACGATCAACCCGATCGAAAAGCTGTCGCTATAGCCCGATTTCAGCATCCGCGGCCGCATCGCACCGCCAATGGCCACCACCGTCGCCTGGGTCGACCCACACACAGCTCCGAACAAGGCGCAGGCCGAGGTGACGGAAATTGCCAGGCCGCCTTTGATATGGCCCATAAAACTCATCACAAGATCGATAAGCCGGTTGGCGGAATGTCCTCGCGTGATGATATCAGCGGCCAAAATGAACATCGGCACCGCGATCAGCGCAGCCGGCTTCACGCCCCCGATCATCTGCTGGATCAGGATTTGCATGTTCATTTCAGGGAAGTAGACGAGAAACCCCAGCACAGCCGCCGAAATCAAGGGCATTTTCATTGGAAAGCCTGCCAGCAGCAGGACGATCATTACAACCAGCATCAACTCGGTCATTTGTCCGCCTCCGCAGTATCTTGGAACTTCTTGATGGCCGAAGCAGTTTCCGGATCTTCATAGCTGTCAATTTCGAGGTACGAGACATAGACGTCCTCGTCAGCGAAGTTCAGGTTCCGGATCGCAGTCAGCAGGTATTGGAACGAGGCCAGTGCCAATCCGATCACCACCCAGACATAAGTCAGGTACAGCGGCAGCTGCAGCGCTGGGGTGATCCGCCCGCGCGAGGCGACTTTCTGCACATATTCAAACGCGTACCAGGCCAGCACACCCATCACGATGGCTGTGGTGGTGGCGATCACTACCATCAGGCCTTTGCGCAGTTTGACTGGCAGGGCGTCATAGATGGCTGACATTCGGATGTGGATGCCCTTACGCGTGGCGTAGCCCAGTCCCATGAAGGTGACGATCACAATTAGAAACTCGTTCAGCTCTTCCGAAAAATAGATGGATTGGTTGAACACATATCGCCCAAAGACATTGGCGATGGTGTTCACGGCCATCACGGTGATCCCCCAGCCCAGGATCCAGATTTCTGTCCGTCCGATAACGGCGTCAATCTTTCCCAACAAGCCGAAGGGAGTGGCAGTATTGCTTTGCATGGTTTCCCCCCTTTGAAAGCCCCCACGCGCAAGGCGCGTGAGGTAGTTTTGAGTGAGTGGGTGGGGAGGGATCAGTTGCCTGACAGTTCCGCCTGCAGCGCGTCCAGCAGTTCCTGACCACGGTCGCCTACCGTGTTGACATAGGCTGCGGAGGTGCCCGTGCTGCGCTCACGGAAGGCGTCACGCTCTTCTTCGCTCAGAACGACCAGGCCAATGTCAGGTTTGGCTTCTTTGATGATATCCAGACGTTTCTGATTGAAGTCGGTGACGACACCGTCAATAAAACCGGTCATGTCGGCCATAGTGTCACGTACCAGTTGCTGACGATCGGGGTTGAGGGTTTCAAACCAGTCCGAACCGGCAACGACGGTGGTGACAAGCTCTTGCTCACCGGCCCAGATCAGGTGGCTGGTGACCTCGTAGAACTTCATCTCTTCGATGGTCGGGATCGGATTGACCTGACCGTCAACTGCGCCGAGTTGCAGCGCGCCGAACACTTCGCCAAAAGGCAGCGGGGTCGGGCTGGCACCCATGTTTTTATAGGTCTCCAGCAGGATCGGCGACACCATTACCCGCATCTTGAAGTTGTCAAAGTCTTCGGGCGTGCGGATTTCGCGGTTGGTGGTCCAGACCTGCGGCCCTTCGGAATACATGGTCATAACTTCCAGACCACGCTGGCGGAAATCATCGTTCAGCGGACCGTAGATGGTTTCCGAGTTGCTGAGGATGTTCGAAATCGCGGCCGGATCGGATGGTAGTAAGTAGGGGAGCAGGAAAACCTGGCTTTCTGGCACCACGGTGCCAAGATTGCCAATCGATACGTTGGTGAACTGGATGACACCGTCGGCGGCCTGTTCAACCGTTTCGGTCGGCGTGCCCAGCGTGCCCATCGGATAGACGGTCACGGTCACTTCACCATTGGTGGCGGCTTCGATGCGCGATTTGAACTCTTGCGCGTAGGCATCCATGATCGAGCCCGGAATCTCTTCGATTGCGAACTTCCAGTCCTCGGCCAAGGCGGCGAGAGGGGTCAGGCCCAGCAATGCTGCTGCGGCAGTTATCTTGAGGGGACGAGAGGTCAAGGTCATGTTGGTTTCTTCCCTGTTGCCTTATTGGGTTTGGTCTTCAGGGATCAGGACAGCATAGAAAATTACACAAAAAAATATCATCTTGTTTATGTTCACATGAGGTATTTTTATGTAAATAACACCACGACTCCCGAAAGGCGGATAAGCGTTGAAACTGCTCAGAAATACTCTGCTTGAAACCTTCGTGACCGTGGTCGAATGCGGTGGGTTTACGGATGCGCAATACGCATTGGGCATTACGCAATCGGCGATTAGCATCCGAATCCGAGATCTGGAAACGGCGCTTGGCTATCGGATTTGCGAACGCGGCCGTGGTGGGTTTCGCCTGACGGAACGGGGCGAAATCGCCTATCGTAAGGCCGGAGACATCTTGCGCAGCGCCCGCGATTTCGACGCTGAATTGCTGGAATTGCGTGGGACCACTACCGGAGATCTGCGGATTGGCACCATTGATGCGGTCAATACATTGGCAGAGCTCAATCTGGCACAGGTCCTTAAGCGGTTTCTCGACCGCCCCAACGAAGTGCAGCTAGAGGTGGTCGTCGCATCACCAACTGAGTTAACACAGAAGCTGATTACCGGTGATTTGCATGTTGCAATCGCCCCCTTCCGCAATCAGGTCCCAGAGCTGACATACACCGAACTGTGCCAGGAAGAGCATCGTTTGTACTGTGGGCAGGATCATCCCTTGTTTGACTTACCCGACGATCAGATTGATCTGGATGTAATCTCACAGCACCAAATTTGTCAGCGCTCCTACAACATTCTGGTGTCACCGGTGCTTCAGACTGCGCAGCCAAAAGCCACCGTGGCAAATATGGAAGCAATGGCGATGATGATTGAAACCGGCCACTTTTTGGGTCCGCTGCCGGTACACTTTATCAAAAACTGGGCCCACCGCGATCGACTCAGAGAGCTTGCGCCGGACAAGCTGAACTGGAACTCAACCTTTTACCTCGCAACACGGCCATCACTGGCCCATAGGAGGGCGGTTGAAATTCTGGTGCAAGACATCGTTAAATCCTGCAAGCGTGGTCAAGGGTCATAGCCGCTTAGGCATCGTCATCCACAAAGTAGATTTCGGCGAACGCTTTGGCGACGGCCTCAGTCGTCTCTTCTCGGCGGCGTTCGATGTGTTTTCGAATGGTATCGACTGCGATGCCTTCATCGCGGTCTGCAATATTTTGCATGATCATCAGGTGGCTGGGAATTTGGCTATTCGTCGTTTCAGCCCCACCATTCAAATACGCATTCTTTAGATCGATCAGGCGAACGAACCGGATGCGCGCATTGAGGTTCTCAAGAATACGCACAAGTTCCTGATTTTTGGACCCCTTGGCAATGTCCACATGGAATTGCTCATCCAACTCCAACAACCGTCGGGGGTCTTCGCACTGGTCATATTCCCTCAAAACCCCACGCAATGTTTCCACCAATGCGGCCAGCTGACTATCCGAGGATTTGCGAATAGCCAGCCTCACAGCTTCCGTCTCAACCGCGATCCGGGCCTCATACAAGGAAAGAATCTGAGAGGGGCTAAGCGGGCGGCAGAAAAATCCCCGCCTGGCCTGAAAGGTCAGGAACCCTTCGGCCACCAGCCGGTTCAGCGCTTCGCGTACAGGTGTCCGGCTGGTGCCAAAGCTTTTGGCCAGGGCAACCTCATTGATCTGGGATTCTGGTTTGAACTCAAAGTTCTCGGCCATCCTGCGCACAAGATCATAGACGCGACCAACACGATCTTCGGTTTTTGTCATCCGGTTTCCTCAAGTCAAAGATCAAGCTTGGGACTAACAGGTTTTTGCCGGGGTTTGAACTGAGTATTGACTGGTCGGCAATACTGTATAATCAATTGTCGACAATTAGAGTAAGCGACTCACGAAACGGAGGTTCATGTGTTGAAACCGGCAGAATCCATGCGGATGAACGGCGCGCAGGTCATCCTGAAGATGCTGGAGCTTCATGGTGTGCGCCATGTGTTTGGCCTGCCCGGTGAAACGACAATCGGCTGGTACAAGGAATGGCGCGAACACAGCGATATCGAGTTTGTTCTGACACGGGACGAACGTACTGCTTCTTATGCGGCCGAAGCTTATGCCAAGATCACGGGTCGACCTTGTGTTCTTGAGGCCCCAAGTCCCGGCATCACTCACTGCACACCTGGTATCACCGAGGCGTTTCTCAGCTCGGTTCCAGTGATATTCTTCAGCTCGGACATCCCGATTAATCAGGACAAGAAACATGGGCTGACGGGTATTGATCAAACCAGGCTTTACGACAGTATCTGCAAGGAAAGCTTTGTTCTGACCAACGTCAAGGACATCCCTTTCTTGCTTCGCCGCGCCTTCCGTGTGGCAACGTCGGGGCGTCCTGCGCCCGTTCATATCCGGGTGCCAATCAACATTTACGGCGAAGAGGCTGAGATCAATGACCTTTACGCCGAGCCCGAGTACAGCCATTACCCGGCTCATCGCCCGGTCGCGAATCACTGCAAAATCCGCGCGGCCATTGATATTCTGATCAAAGCGAAAAATCCGGCCATTGTCTGCGGTCAGGGGGGGCTGATCTCCAAAGCGTCGAACGTGGTTCTAGAGCTGGCGGAACTGCTGCAAATCCCGGTCGGCACCACCACGCCGGGCAAGGGTACCATTCCCGAAGATCACCCTCTGGCTCTACGTGTGATTGGTGGTCGGGGAGGTATGGAATATTCCAATCAGTACGTCCACGACGCCGACACGATCTTTTTCATCGGCTCAAACACCGACAGCGCCGCCACCGATCATTGGAAGCTGTATGGCGACCCAAACACAAAGACGTTCCTGCACTTGGACATCGCCGAAGCCCATATCGGTAACAATTTTCCGGTGCAGGTCGGCATGGTGGGCGATGCGCGCGCCAGTCTTGAATATATGGTTGAACTCATCCGGTCCGAACACCCCGACCTGGATCGGCCCAAGGTCGATCTGAACCCGGTCAAGAAGACCGCACTCGACAAGGTATTCAACTCCAACATCCCCATGCCCGAAGGCACGCTATCGCCTGTACGTCTGTCGCAAGTGCTGGACAAGATCATGCCCGATGATGCCGTGGTCACCTCAGAGCCGGGCGTCAGCGCGATCTACCCTTCGGCGCTGCTGACCTTCCGCAAACCCGGGCGGCGGTACATTACCAATTATTCGATGGGGGCTTTGGGATATTCGGTTCCGGCCTGTATCGGGGCCGCCTTTGCCAATGACGGACCGGTGATTTCATTCACCGGAGATGGGTCCTTTGGGTTTGTGATCGGAGATATGGAAACGCTCAAACGATCAGGCAGGAACGTGACTGTGATCCTGACACGCAACGATACATTTGGCTGGATTCGAGGTGAAGCGATCCTTCTTGACGATGTCGACGAACCTTGGAGCACCGATTTCGGTGCAGTCGACTATGTCAAAGTGGCAGAAGGCTTCGGATTCAAAACGGCTCGCATCACCTCAGAGGCTGATATCGAGCCGATCCTGTCGGACGCGATAGCCAACCCAGGGGCAAATTTCATCGAGATCATGGTGCCATCGCAAGACAAGATCATTCCGTTTGTTCCTAACTGGGTTCGTGCGGCCCGTGAAAAGAACCTTCCGTGTTTCTATTGAGGCTGGGCTATTGCATCTCTTTTGGCCGTTCCGTTCGGTGTGTTTTGGTTGTGTTAGTTGTGTTTTGTTTATGGTGTTTCTGATTGAGATGACTGAGTGAGGTTGGGCTGATGAGCATGAACCCTTTTATCAATC
>NZ_JBQFPY010000007.1:0-213228 GCF_056536625.1 Ruegeria sp. CJ9 | reverse complement strand
ATAACCTCAGCGCGCCCGCCTAACAAATCCCTCAAGATGCCCCCAGTCTCTCCTGAGCGTCTCCGCCGTCTCCAGCGTCCCAACACCGCCTCAGCAGCGCCGGTGAAGGGGGTTCTAAGGTTTACCCAAACAACCCGCAAGTGGAAAATTGCATCTTGCGCGATTTTTTTGCGAATTGATTTTTTTCACTTATATTTCAAATGATTAAGATGAACCCAACTAAGCCACATACACCGCTCACGAAGTAGGCACACGCAGTTGCCCCACCATAAGCAATCGGTCAACCACCCGCATACCCTATATATAGTGAGTTCCTAACCGACATCCACAAGACCCAACCGAGTCGCATCATCTGATCCGGGCCGATTTTGAGCCCGTTTCCCCGACTCGCCTCCAAACAGGGCACTGAAAAAGGCACAACGCGCGCGCCGGGTCTTGCGCATTACCCTCGGATACTGTCACCTCGCCGGAAAGAGACAGCCAAACGCACAGTAATATGACAGCTACACACGCGCACCCCTTTCCTTGCATACGGACGGTTGGTCAGGACGGTCTATTGGTCTCGTTTGCTGACACGATGGCTGAATCCTCGAACCGGGCGGCGCTTGCATTTCGCAATGCGGTCGACCTTCTTGGATGGGAAGGTGTGATTGAGACATCGGCGTCTCTGGCCTCGGCCTATGTTCGGTTCGATCCCCTTGCCCTGCCGCACACGGAAATCCACGGGCGGATCGAAGAGATGCTGCATCAACAAGACTGGTATCGGGCACCGCTTCCTGCAGGTCGCCGCTTGTGGCAGGTACCCACTGTGTACGGAGGTGAATTAGCGCCGCAATTGGACGAAACCGCAGCGGCAGCTGGGCTGACACCAACCGAAGCCATACGACGCCTGAGTGAAACCCGTGTTCGCGTACTGACCATCGGCTTTGCGCCCGGCCTGCCATATCTTGGACCGCTAGGGCCTGAGTTCAACATTCCACGCCTCAAGAAGCTCACTCCTATGGTGCCGGAAGGAGCGCTGATCCTGGCGATATCGCAACTTGTGCTGTTTTCCAGACCCAACCCGACAGGATGGCGACATGTCGGCCAAACCGCTTTTCGCTGCTTCCGTCCCGAAGCCGAACAGAGCTTTGTCCTGCGCCCCGGCGACGAGATGCAATTTCTGCCGGTCTCACGCGCAGAACTGGAACAGATACGCGAAACCAATGATGGTCTAGGCGGGGCGACCCGAGAGGAGATCCCGGCATGAGCCTGCAGGTACATCAGATTGGCCCGGCCTGCACCATTCAGGATCAGGGGCGTTCGGGATATCTGGATCAGGGACTTTCACGGTCAGGGGCGGCAGATCAACTGGCGTTGCATGAGGGTGCCGCGCTGCTGGGTCAAAGCCCGGACTGCGCAGCCCTGGAAATGGCGGGAATGGGCGGCACGTTCGAGGCCACGCAACCGGTCAGCATCGCCCTGACCGGCGCGCCAATGCAGGCCAGTATCGATGGCTTCCCGATTGTCTGGAATGCCTCTTTCTCTATGGAGGCGGGTCAGAAGCTGACGATCGGCGCCGCCAATCAGGGCAACTATGGCTATTTGCATGTTGGTGGCGGATTTGAAGTACCGCTGTTTCTGGGTTCACGTTCCGCCCACCTGACAGCGAATGTCGGGCGTGCCGTGCAGGCCGGCGACCGACTGCCCGTCGGTCCCTATTCAGGCAACACCGGTATGAAACTGCGCCCCGATGACCGATTTTCCGGGGGCACCCTGCGCGTGTTGGCAAGCTTCCAGACCCCCCTGTTCGATCCAGAAACGCTGGACCGTTTTACCAAAACCGCGTTTCGGCGCGGTGCGCGGGCCAACCGAATGGGCATGCAATTGGAAAACGATGGCGAAGGCTTTGCCGCAAAGGGTCAATTGAACATTCTGTCAGATGTGATCACCCCGGGCGACATCCAGATGACCGGCACCGGAAACCCCTTTATCCTGCTGCCCGAGTGCCAAACGACCGGTGGTTACCCTCGTATCGCCACTGTCCTGCCCTGCGATCTGCCCCGGGCGGTGCAAACCCCGGCCGGCGGGCAGATAAAGTTTACATTTGTGTCCATGGACGAGGCCGTCGCCCTGCACGCCACTTACCTGTCCGATCTGTCGCGATTGCGCGCGCGGGTCGAGCCCTTGGTCCGCGATCCGCACGACATCCCCGACCTGTTATCCTATCAATTGGTCAGCGGAATGATCTCTGGCACCGAATAAGGAGTTTGCCGATGCCCAGCGTCGATTTGAATGCCGATATGGGGGAAAGCTTTGGCCCTTGGAATATGGGCGATGATGAAAGCCTGCTGAAGATCATCACCTCGGCCAATATCGCGTGTGGTTTTCATGCGGGCGATCCCGATGTCATGGCGAAAACGATGACGTCGGCTGCCCAGAACGATGTCGGCATCGGCGCGCATCCCGGCTTTCCCGATCTGCAGGGATTTGGCCGCCGCAATATGAAGGTGCCACACGAAACCCTGCGCAACCTGGTCCGTTATCAACTTGGCGCGGCGATGGGCATGGCCAAGGCGGTTGGTACGAAGGTCCGGCATCTGAAGCTGCACGGTGCTTTGGCCAATATGTGTTCGGTCGATATCGACATGGCACGAGCTTGTTATCAGGGCGCGCTGGACGTGGACCCGGACATTATTGTCATGGTGCTGGCTGTTACCAAACAGGAAGAGGCCGTGCGCGAATTGGGTTGCAAATGGGTGGGAGAAATTTTTGCCGACCGCACCTATAACGATGACGGTACGCTTGTTGATCGCAGCCTGCCCGGCGCGGTCATCCACGACCCCGAACTAGCAGGACCACGCATGCTGAACATGGTCCGCAAAGGTGCAATCATCACCGAAACCGGCAAGCGGTTGGAAACCTCAATCGACACGATCTGCCTGCATGGGGATGGGCCGACCGCGGTACAGATCGCCCGGTCTGTTCGCGAGAACCTTATCGCAGGCGGCGTCGAGGTGACAAAATTCACCCGATAGACATCCGGGTGTAAGGTTTGCACCCCACCTTCTTACTGTTGCCCAGTTGGATTTCTGACCCTAGCATGCCTGCAAGTGCATGTTCTGATTATTGGAAATCCAGGCAACGCCGGACCCAGAACTCTCTGGGCCCACGCAAGGAGGGAAATTTATGTCTTTCGATTTGATGTCTTATGAACCGCGCGGGGACAAGGAGAACTCTGACTTCTTCGGCGAGTATCTACCCAAAATTTATGAGCGGCGCAGCAGCTCTGGTGTTGCCGATCAGGTCGGGCCGATGCGGGCGATTGTCCAGCAAGTGGAAACCACGGCGCTGTTCGATACGCTGATCGAATTGTATGTGATGACCCCTTATCGCCACACAGCCACATATTTGGGGCAAACGCATAAGTTTTCGGTCCTGCATTCGCATGCCGACTACCCGGCGTTGATCGTGATGGCGCCGCTCAGCCCCAGCTTTGAGGATTTCATTCCCCGCATCAACCGCATGTATCCGCTGGCGCGCGGCACTCCGCAAACACGTTACGTCGGAGAGATTTACGGCGTGACAGACTTGAATACCCTTAGCAAGACGCTTGAGGATCAGAATATCCGCTTTGAGTATGAAGGCGATACCGAAAACCCGTTCTACACGCTGGATGGGTTCCGGTTCACCACCCCGTCGGATTTTACTTGCAACCGGGTCGGTTATTCCACGCTGGATTTCAATGACCCCGACAGCCTGGGTCTGGGTGACCGCGTGTTGCTAAGTGATGCCGAGCAGGCGCAGCTGGATCAAGCTGCGGCTTTTGGCTCTGACAGCAAAATCTCACCCTTGATGCTGGGGGTCGACCACCTTGCCACCCGCATTCTGGCCGGTGAGCGTGAAGACGCGATCCTCGAGTTTCTCACCATGGTGCCCTATTACTTCTGGGGTGCGTACAACATCTTTGACATGAACTCGTCGACCAACGTGAACCGAAACCCGAATGTGGATGATGACAAGAAATCGCCTGCCAAGGTCTTCACAGCCAACAACACCCCGTCCTTCATCAATTCATTCGAGCAACTGCCGATGCCGACCGAGGATTTCGTCCGAAATTTTGGCCGTCGCCTGCATCACATGGCCATCGAAATTCAGGACGGTGATCACAACGCCGGTGAGAAAAACGTCGATTTCGTGGTTAATACGCTCAAGGATAAAGGCGTGCCGTTTCTGGCCCATGTGGTGGGTGAATGCAAAGACGATCCGAACCTCAAGCAGATTTTCTCGAAACACTCGAAGAATACGCTGCTGATCACGGAATATATCGAACGCTGCCACCACTATGACGGGTTCTTCACCAAGGACAACGTGGCGGCCCTGACAGCCGCCGCCGGGCAGGACGAACAATACCAGCATGGCCACGTGTTCGACTAAAACGCCCTGACAAAAAAGGGCTGCGAGTTTCCTCGCAGCCCAGATCCATCCAGGAGAGTATATGTCGGATCTTATGACGGCCCGATCATGAAACAGGTGACATTCCGGGCCTGAAGCCTGCGGCAGGCCAAATCGGCCTGTTCGCGGGTCATGCCTTGGAATGTCGCGTCAAAGCCGCGCGAGCTTTGGTTCACCTTGCGCAGCGTGCCTTCCAGAGTGGTCATTTCCGACAGGGCAGTTTTCAGCAAAACCTTTTCCGCCTCGTATCGGGTGGTATAGCGGCCCACGTTGACGCCCCACAGATGCCCGCCGGACGTGGAAAGGCGGGTGACAATTTCCGGTTCGGGTTCCGGCTGCACGGCCGGATCGGCCGACGCCAGAACCAGATCATCCGGACGCGCAGCGGGGCGCGCTGTGTCGCCGGTTGGGGTTTGGATATCCGCAGCGGCCATGGCGACTGCAATACCGTCCTGAATACGCGCGCCGTTCTTGGCCGCTGTCGCAGCAACCGTGCCCGCAACCTGTACTGCAGACCCTGCCGTTGGACGCAGTACCGGGCGGAGACTGGAATTTGGTGCACCGGTCAGAGCTGCAACCGTCGCGCCCAATCCGGCATTCCCGGCATAGGCCGGGCGCGCCGGTTTACGGATCGGTGCCCGAGACGGGGCGCGGCGGAAGCCCATGTCCAACAGCTCGGCCACTTTGGCGTTGCGCGATGCGCCCGACTTGCCGCCAAAGACGGTGGCGATGATACGTTCATCTTTGCGCTTGGCCGAGGCCACAAGATTGAAGCCCGCAGCCCGGGTGTAGCCTGTCTTGATCCCATCAGCGCCCTTATAGGCGGCCAGCAGGCGGCGGTTGGTGTTGGGAACGGTCTTGATCCCCGCATGTGTCGATTGGCGCGAGAACAGATTGTAGTATTGCGGGTAATCATACAGCAGATGACGGCCCAAAGTGGTCATATCACGCGCGGTCGACAGGTGGCCTGATTCCGTCAAACCATGCGCGTTCTTGAAGGTTGTGCGGCTCATGCCCATCGCCTTGGCCGTACGGGTCATGCGGCGGGCAAAGGCGGCCTCGGACCCGCTGATCGCAATACCGATGGCGGTAGCAGCGTCGTTCGCCGATTTAACCGCCGCGGCACGGATCAGATAGCGGAATGCAATTCGCTGACCGGACCGCAAGCCCAGCTTTGACGGCGGCTCGGACGCGGCCTTTTTGGTGATGCGCACCTGGGTATCCAGATCGATCTCACCGTTCCGCACCGCTTCGAACGCAATATAAAGCGTCATCATCTTTGTCAGCGAAGCCGGATGCAGCCGTGTGTCGGCATTGCGCGAATGCAGCACCTCGCCGGTGCGTGCATCGATCACCATCGCCGCATAAGGAGCAGCCACCCCTTGCAACGGCGCAAAGGAGAGCAGCCACAAGAATGCTATAAGGAATAAGCCCATTCGGGCCGGAACTGTCCGCCGAACCTGCACGATCTTTGCCTCTGTCTACCTCGGGCCGCCGGGTTTTCCCGGTCGGCTAAATATTATTTTATTATCGATCAGGCTAACACAGGGGCCCAGTGAAAGAAACAAAAAGCTCGTGAATTCGCGGTTTATTGAGCTTGCCACCACCACACCACATGTGGTCAGTCGCACCCTTGCCACCACCAAATCCATGAATATGACCAGAATTTGCCGACGCTGGGCGTCGATTTTTCAGGACTGAGACCATTCGGCCACATCAGCTGAGTCGCTGAACAAGATTGGCAAGCTGACCCAAATCCTGAAGCTCGCGGTATCGCGGGTTATCTGCCGGGGTTTCGGCCTGTTCGATTTCCCAAACTAACCCATGAGGCACATATACTCCCCAGTACCCGGCCTGAATCGGGGCCACCACATCTGAGCGCATCGAATTGCCAACCATCATCGCAGATCCAGGCCCGTCACCGTATTGGCCAAAGATGAGCCGATAGGTCTGGGGCGTTTTCTCGGACACAATCTCGACCCCGTCGAACAGCTCACCCAACCCCGACTGGGCCAGTTTCCTCTCTTGATCAATCAGATCGCCCTTGGTGATCAGCACCACCTGATGAGTCGCCGCCACGCTTTCAATCGCCGCGCGTGCATGGGGCAACAGCTCGATCGGATGGGCCAGCATCTCTTGCCCGGCTTCTATCAATTGCCGAATGACCGAGGCGGGAACCCGGTCATCCGTCACCTCAATCGCAGTTTCGATCATCGATAGGATGAAACCTTTGATTCCATATCCATAGTGCCGGATATTGCGTTTTTCTGCGGCCAGCAGACGCTCCATCAGGTGATCCCTTTCGGCGTGATCCGCCAGAAGATCGGCGAAATAAGCCTGCGTCAGCTGAAAAAACCGCTCATTGTGCCACAATGTATCATCCGCATCGAAGCCGATTGTGGTAAGATTTTGGCCCATGGCTATTACGTCCTGCTGGCTCTTTTCTCTGGCTGGTTCGACGTTATATAAGCGCAAAGACAAACCGAAGCCTGAATCGGACAGTAGAACGCGATGCTTGAACACCAATGGATGATGTCTGACAAATCGGACGACGACGATGCAGACGCGTCTGTCCTGGTACAGACGCGCACCAAGACCAAGCGTCCGCCGCTGTACAAGGTTCTGCTGCTGAATGACGATTACACGCCGATGGAATTCGTTGTGCATGTACTGGAACGGTTCTTTGGCATGACTCACGCGCAGGCGTTCGAGATCATGCTGACGGTGCATAAAAAAGGCGTGGCCGTCGTTGGCGTGTTCAGCCACGAGATCGCCGAGACCAAAGTGGGCCAGGTCATGGATTTCGCCCGCAGGCACCAGCACCCCTTGCAATGCACCATGGAACGGGAAGAGTAAGACCAGACCGGTCTTACGGAATCGCTTATGTCCCCTCGCCTTGATCTTGCGCTGCAAAGCGGTCTGACCTTGTCGCAACCACTGACTGTACTGGGGCCAACAACGGCCAGTGACCTGTCTGATTTGCCGCGTGAAACGCAAGTGGTGCAGCCGTTTAAACCCTTTCACGACCATTTCACCCAACAGGGCTTCGCGGTTGTACCCGTGGCGCAAGATCCCTGTCAGGACGCCATCGTAATCCTACCTCGCGCCAAGGCATTGGCCCGGTCGATGGTGCAGCAGGCCTGCACCCGCGCGAATGGCGTGATTGTCGTTGACGGCGCCAAGACCGACGGTGTGGACAGTTTGCTGAAGGACATCCGCAAGCGGGTCGCGGTTGAGGGGCCGATTTCAAAGGCGCATGGCAAGATCTTCTGGTTCCAGTCCGATCCGCATGCTTTTGCGGATTGGGCCGCGCCCGCCCATCAGACCGCGGACGGTTTTAAAACCGCGCCAGGCGTATTCTCGGCCGACGGCATTGATCCGGCCTCGGCCCTGTTGCGGGCCGCGCTGCCGGACAAGCTGGGCGCTCGGGTCGCCGATCTGGGGGCTGGTTGGGGGTATCTTTCGGCCGGGCTGCTGCAGGCGCCGGGCCTGAAATCCTTGCACCTGGTCGAGGCCAACCATATTGCGCTGACCTGTGCCCGCACCAATGTGACTGATCCCCGCGCTCAGTTTCACTGGGCCGATGCGGTGACATGGCGTGCCGACGAACCCATCGACACCGTGGTGATGAACCCACCGTTTCACACTACGCGCAACGCCGATCCGGCACTGGGGCAAGGCTTTATCACATCCGCGGCAAAGAACCTGACCCGCAATGGCACATTGTGGATGGTGGCCAACCGCCACCTCCCCTATGAGCCCACATTGACCGACACATTTGCGCATGTCGAAGAAGTGACCGGCGACAATCGGTTCAAGGTGTTCCATGCCTCTCGCCCTCGGCGGTGATCCCAGTTAACCTGCGCCGCAATTCAGGAGGAAGCGCATGTCCTTTTCCATAGCAGGCAAAACCGCAATCGTGACCGGCGGCGCCAACGGAGTCGGCCTGGCCATCGGGCGCCACTTTGCCGATGCCGGGGCCAATGTGATGTTCGCCGACATGGACGAAAAGCGGCTGGCCGAAGAACTGGGCGAGCAGGCCGATGACAGCAATATCCGTTTCTTTGCTGGCGACCTGCGGGAAAAGCTGACAATTGCCAACCTGCTGTCGGCCACAATCGACGCCTTCGATCAGGTGGATATCCTGATCAACGGCGCCCGTCAGGTGATCCCTTCTGATCCGCTGGATGCCGAAGACGATTCAGTCCGCACCCTTCTGAATCAGAACCTAATGCCCGCCCTACGGTTAAGCCAGTTGGTCGCCAAACGTATGATCAAACAAGCCGGAGATGACGAGGAAAACATTGCAGGCTCGATCATCAACCTGTCTTCGATTGCAGCGCGACGAACCCACCCTGACCTGATGGCCTATTCCGTCTCGACCGCCGCGCTGGATCAGATGACCCGATCCTTGGCTGTCGCGCTGGCCCCCAACCGTATTCGGGTAAATTCCATCGCATTGGGATCCGTGATGAGCGCCTCATTGCGCTCCACCCTGAAAGAGAACCGCGACTTTCGGGACGATATAGAAAAACACACTCCGCTGGCCCGCATTGCTGCGCCGACCGAACTGACCGAAACAGCACAGTTTCTGGCCTCGGACGCCGCAGGTTTCATCACCGGACAAATTCTAACCATTGACGGCGGCCGCACCCTGCTGGACCCCGTTGCAGCCCCAGCGCACTGACACATATGTTCGACACCGAAAAATCCACCGCTTCTGCATGGTTCCGCCAATTGCGGGACCAAATCGTCACCGCCTTTGAGGCTCTTGAAGACAGCCACGACACCGGGCCGTTTTCGGACGCCAGACCTGGACGGTTCGAAATCAAGGAAACCACGCGCCAGTCCGAAGATGGCACGGATGCGGGCGGCGGATTGATGTCGGTGATGCGCGGTGGCCGCGTGTTCGAAAAGGTCGGCGTCAATATCTCAACCGTCTACGGGACACTTGGCGCGCGCGCGCAGCAGGCGATGGCAGCGCGCAAAGGCATTCCGGGCATGACCGAAGACCCGCGCTTTTGGGCCTCGGGCATTTCGCTGGTCGCGCATATGCAAAATCCGCATGTTCCGGCGGTGCATATGAACACTCGCATGTTCTGGACCCCACATGCATGGTGGTTCGGCGGTGGGTCCGACCTGAACCCTTGCATTGAATATGACGAGGACACGGCCCATTTCCACGCCACGCAAAGGGCGCATCTGGACCCGCACGGGCCAGGTCATTACCCACGCCTGAAAGAATGGGCGGACGAATATTTCTATATCCCGCACCGCAAACGCGCCCGCGGGGTTGGCGGTATCTTCATGGATGATTACTGCACCGGCGATTGGGCTGCGGATTTTGCGCTGACACAAGATATCGGCCGTGCCTTTCTTCCGGCCTTTTTACCCCTGGTCGAACAGCGCCGCGTGCAAGGTTTCAACGATGCCGACAAGAACGCTCAGCTTGTGCATCGGGGCCTCTATGCCGAATACAACCTGGTTTACGACCGGGGCACCAAGTTCGGGCTGGAAACCGGCCACGATCCCGACGCCGTGCTGATGAGCTTGCCGCCGATGGCCAAATGGGTCTGATCTACCCTCAGAAATCGAAATCCATAAAGTTATCGTAGCAACGGCTTTGCGCCCCGGATGCCGACATACTTTCGCCCACGCGGCTGACGCTGATCGAATAACTCTTTTTTGTGCTGCCCCCTTCGGGCTTAGTCAGCGAAAACTCCACCGTCCGTGTTTGCTTTTCATAAGGTCTCGAGACATAAATCTGCTGCGTTGTCGGCAGGCCGAGGGTGCGGATGGCGAAATCACCGATACCGCACCAATAGGCAATTGCCTTTGACGTGCCATGCGTGGCCACTTGATAGTTGCCATTGTCCAATGGCGTCACTGTCGTGCGAAAGCCGGGATTGAAGCCATACCTAAACCCAAACCCGGTCGCTTGCGCCAGGGCTGGCACCAACATCAGAACACCTATGCTGAATAATTTGAATAATTGCATAGTAAATCTCCTCTAACCAAAATACGGCTTTGCTTGAAATGATAGGGATTAGGCTCGATGAGTAAAGTTAACGATAGGCGGCGCAATTCTCACCATTCCGCAACGGAAACGCGCCTATGTGACCGAAATGGTATCATTTCAGGACTTTAGAGGGTAACCTCTGATCGTCGGTCATTTGCACGAGGCACGGGTTGAGCAAGGCATTCCCAAAGGACTGGTTCGACATTCCGCCCGAAAAATATGCGGATTTCGGCGCGCTGTTCTATCTGGCGTCGCTGACAACACCGCATAGGGATCGCAGTCTGGCGCAGGTGCTTTATGCCTTTGAAACGCCGTTCCGGCTGGGCCAATATCACATCTTTCGCCAAAATGGCTTTCCGCGCGGATTCGTGACATTCGCTGGCCTTAGCCCCGAGGCCGAACACCGGTACGCCATTCAGGAAACTCCGTTGACCGAGGCCGATTTCACCAGCGGGTCGTCGTTCTGGATCGTCGATCTTGTCGCCCCGTTCGGGCAGACCAATCAGATTGTAGAGATGCTGAAAAAGAGCATCCCCCATCCTAGGGTTCGCACGAACCGCATGGACAGTGATATGTCTCAAAACCGGATCGTGGAATGGACGCGTGATGACACGGGCGCGATTCATATGCAGCTGTACCGCAAGCAGGAGTTCGCACAGGTTCTGGCGGCAGAGGGCACGTGACATGGTTTCGATAGCAATTACGGGTGAAATAACCGGCGATGTGACCGGCAACCCTCCGAACCAGGCTATGGGCGATCTGGATCTGGACAGCAACGTCCCCATTTTGTCGGAAACATGGGTTATCTCTTCGCCTCCGGCTTTTGGAACTGCCAGCGTCGACCCAAATACAGGCGAATGGACCTATACAGTTGACCCGGCGTTTTTTGACAGCCTGGACGACAATCAAATCGTCACCGATACCTTCACCATTCAAGTGACCGGTGAGTTCGGCACTTTTCTTGGGCCTTTCCCTTTCGACCTGCAGCAAGAGATCACGATCACCATCGAAGGGGTGTGTTTTACCGCTGGCACGCTGATCGAAACCCCGGGTGGTGCGCAACTAATCGAGGCCTTATCAGTTGGCGATAAGGTGCTGACCGCAGATCACGGCCCGCAACCGATCCGATGGATCGAAAGCAGCGTACTGCCACCCGAGCGATTACGGGAAAATCCCGCCATGCGGCCTGTCAGGATCAGCGCGGGCAGCCTTGGCCCAAATACGCCCAGCCGGGATTTGCTGGTGTCGCAGCAGCACCGCGTTCTGATCCGCGGTCCCAAGGTCGATTTGCTGTTCGGCACGCCCGAGGCTCTGGTCGCGGCCAAGCATCTGTGTTCCTGGCCAGGGATCGATATTGAAACCTCTGACGTGGCCGTCGAGTATTTCCACATTCTGCTGGACGAACATGAAATCCTGACCGCCGAAGGCGCATCGGCTGAAAGCCTGTTTCTGGGTGAGGAATCCTTGTACTCGCTGTCATCCGAGGCATTGCAGGAATTGGCGGCGATATTCCCCGATACCGCGCCCCCTGATGGGAATGGCTTCGGTCGCGCCGCCCGTTTGGTTCTGCGTGAATTCGAAGCGCGCGCGCTGATTTAAGACGGGGTCAGCCTGCCGCCCACATCCTGCGGAGCCAGGGCAACGGTCTTGATTACCGCAAAACAGGACTTGCCCGGTTCCAACCCCAAAGCCGCGACAGAACGGCGGGTCACGCGCGCCAAGATCGGCCCTGCGGACGTTTGCAATGAGACGATGGCGCCCGGCCCGCCGCCCGCGCGGATGGTGTCAACCGTCCCTTCCAACATGTTCAACGCCGACAATCCATCAGGCCGCTTGCTGGACAGGATCACCTCTTGCGCGGGAATACGGATTCGAAGGTCTTCCCCTACTTGATGCGGGATACGTGGCAGGAACAGGCGTGCACCGCCGGCCTCCAGCTCGGTCAACCCATCCGCATGATGTTCCTGAACCCGCACATTCAGCACCGCGCCCACAGCGCGAACCCCGGCCGGAGCCACGGACGGGTCAGCCATAACTTCTGAGGCCGGGCCATGCCGCACCACTTTGCCATCCTGCAAAGCGACGACAGAGGTGGCCAGCCGTGCGACCTCGGCCGCGGAATGGGTGACGTACAGAATGGGCACTGAAACCTCATCCCGCAGCCGTTCGAAATAGGGCAGGATCTCAGCCTTGCGCGCCTCGTCCAGCGCGGCCAGCGGCTCGTCGGCAAGGATCAGGCGCGGGCTGGCCAATAGTGCACGCCCAATGGCGACTCGCTGCTTTTCTCCGCCCGACAAGCCCGCTGGACGGCGATCCAGCAGATGCCCAATGCCAAGCATTTCGATCACTTTGTCCGGGTTCTCGCGGCGCGCGCGCTTTGGTGCGAACCAGCGACCATAGGCCAGATTTTGGCGCACTGTCAGATGCGGGAACAGGCGACCTTCCTGAAAGATATAACCCAACCGCCTGCGATGCGGCGGTAACCAGAGGTCCTGTTCGGTATCAAATAGTTCCCACCCATCAACGGCAACACGCCCGGCTTTGGGCCGCAGAAGTCCCGCCACGGCATTGACCACGGTGGTCTTGCCCGACCCCGACCGCCCGAACAGAACCGTCACCCCCAAGGGCGCGTCAAAGCTGAGGTCCAGCTTGATATCGGGCAGGTCATGCTGCAGGCGGACAGACAGCCTCATGACCCGGACACCCGAGCGGCGGCGCGACGACCAATATATTCCGACAGTAGCAGTGCGCCCATGGCAATGATGATTGAAATCACAACCAGTCGGGTCGCTGCCCCCTCACCGCCGGGCACCTGCAGGAAGGCATAGACGGCTGACGGCAAGGTCTGTGTCTGGCCGGGAATGTTTGAGACAAAGGTGATCGTGGCGCCAAATTCGCCCATTGCCTTGGCGAAAGCGAGAATACTGCCCGCGATCACACCGGGCAGGATCATTGGCAGGGTCACGGTCGCAAACACAAAGGGCCGCGACGCGCCCAAGGTCGCTCCGGCCTGTTCCAACTTGGGGTCTACCGCCTCGATCGACAGACGAATAGCGCGCACCATCAATGGAAAGGCCATAATCCCCGCCGCCAGCGCCGCTCCGGTCCAGCGGAAGGCGACCACGATGCCGAACTCCCCCAGTAGCCTGCCCATCGGCCCCTGAATCCCGAATGTCAGCAGCAGCAGATACCCGGTTACAACCGGCGGCAGGATCAGCGGCAGATGCACCAACCCATTCAGCAATTGACGACCGGGAAACCGCCAGCGCGCCAGCGCATAAGCCACGAAAATGCCAAAGGGCAATGTCACCAACGTCGCCCAGAAGGAAACGCGCAGCGACAATCTCAGCGCTTCAATTTCTGCGGGCCCCAACCATCCCATGTGTCAGCTGCCCGGCAGGGTAAAACCCTGTTCTGTAAAGATGGTTTGGGACGTATCCGATTGCAGGTGGTCCAGAAACGCCCGTGCCTCAGGCCGCGCCGAAGTGGTTACGGCAGCGGGGTAAATGATCGGCGGGTGAAGCTCTGACGGGAACGAGGCCACGACCTTCACCCGATCTTCAACCTGCGCATCGGATTGGTAAACGATCCCCAGTGGCGCCGCCCCTGCCGCGACCAGCGCGAGCGCCGCGCGCACGTTGTCAGTCTGGGCGATCCGAGGTTGCACGCCCTCCCACAGCCCCAGGTTTTGCAGGGCCGCCTTGCCGTAGATACCCGCAGGCACCGCATCGACCAGCGCCATGGCCAGATGCCCGCTGCCCAGCCTTGCAATCAAATCGGTGTCCGGCTGAATATGCCCGATCTGCGCCTGATCCGACCCACCGATCAGAACCAGCCCATTGCCCAACAGATCCACGCGCGAGGCCACGTCGATCAATCCCTGATCCTGCAGAACATCCATCCAATCCACATTGGCGAAAATGAACACATCTGCGGGCGCGCCCAACTGAATCTGCCGCGCCAACACTGACGAGGCCGCATAGGACACCGTCACCTGATGCCCTGTTTGGTGCTCGAATATCGGTGCGATCTCATCCAACGCGGTTTTCAGACTGGCAGCCGCAAACACCAAAACTTCTGCCGCGCTGACCCGGAGCGGTGCCAGCGTTACAGTGCCAAGCACCAGGGCCGCGATTGCGCATCGGCGGGCAAGGGACAGGATCATATGCTCTCGCGTCAGGAAGGTTGCGTCCCTTCGGAGATATCTGAGGCAACCGGGGGCACGCAAGCGTCTTTCCCATACGATCAGGGCCAGCCTGCGGAAAATGAACAAGACTACCGGGGCCTGCGATACACTAGGGCGGATTATCCGGTATTGAGGTAAAGAAATTGTGCCGGACCCTCTTGCACCCGCGCGCAGGCTTGGCTACATGCAGCGTCACGGGTGATTAGCTCAGTTGGTAGAGCGCTTCGTTTACACCGAAGATGTCGGGAGTTCGAGTCTCTCATCACCCACCATTCTCCCTCTGCTTCCACAAATACCACGGACTCGGTGTTATTTGACTCTCGGCCTTGCAACCGATTGCAAAATATAGCTGTTGGCGCATACTATCTGTTTCATGAAATTGCTGATCAGCTTCCCCCCTAACCGTGGGTGCCAGTCATGAGTGTCACCTTGAAAGATGTTGCTGCCCTAGCGGGTGTGTCACGCTCGGCCGTGTCGCGGACCTTTACCGAAGGTGCCTCGGTTTCGGCAAAGACCCGCAGCAAGGTTGAAAAAGCCGCCAAAGAGTTGGGCTACAGCCCCAATGCGCTGGCGTCGTCGCTGACAACCGGGCGGACCAAGCTAATCGGGCTAATTTCCAACAACTTTCACAACCCGATCTTCCTTGAGGTTTTCGACCAGTTCACCCGCGCCCTGCAGGAGCGCGGGCTACGACCCCTGATCGTCAACCTGACGGACGAGACTGAACCGGCCAATTCGGTGCGGATGCTGCGGCAGTATTCTGTGGATGCCGCCATCGTCGCCTCATCGACCCTGCCGCCCAGTTTTGCCAAGGCGTTCCATGATGCTGGCGTGCCGGTGGTGCATACGTTTGGCCGCTCAGCCACGTCGCCCGAAGTGCATGTGGTCGGAATCGACAACGTCGAATGCGGGCGCATGGCGGCGCGGGAATTGCTGGCGCGCGGGTATCGGCGCGTGGGGTATCTGGGGGGGCCAAAAGATGCGACCTCGGCCATGGACCGATATCGCGGCTTTATGGAAGAGGTCGAAAAGCACCCCGAACTTGATGTGTCCCACTCATTCGCGGGAGCCTATTCGTTCGAGGCTGGACGTGCCGAGATGTTGCGACTGCTGGCAGGTGCCCCGGCTGATGGGTATTTTTGCGGTGACGACATTCTGTCGGTTGGGGCGCTGTCCGCCTTGCGCGACCACGGGCTGAAACCCGGCGAAGATATCGGCATCATTGGCCTGAACGACATGGAAATGTCGCGTTGGGAGAACATTGACCTGACCACCATTCATCAGCCGATCAAGCAGATCATCACCTCGTCCGTCGATCTGGTTGAAGAGATGCTGAAAGATCCCAAACGCTATCCCGAAGCGCGAATTTTCCCCTGCCGGGTGATCGAGCGGGGCACATTGCGGCCCCGCCCCTGATTATCGGAACATCGGCGGGCGCGCATCTTTCCACGCGCCGTCTTCTTTGCCTGATGCGACTGCCGCGTGGACGGCAGCAATCGAGCGGACGCCGTCTGAAGCGCCGGGCAGGCCGTCACGGGTTTCTCCGCGGATCGCATCGGCCAGATCGCAATAGATATTGGCGACGGCCAGGGGGAACCCTTCGGGATGCGCAATCGCCACGCGGGACAGGCGCTGCACCTCATCATGCAATCCACCCTCACCCTTTTCAATGATCTGAGTACGCCCCCCCACGGGTGTATAAATCAGCTGGTTGGGCTGTTCCGAGTGCCATCGCACTCCCCCGATTTCGCCAAACACCTGAATGTCGAACCCGTGCTGCCGCCCGATTGCCACGGATGAGGTCCACAGGCGGCCGACTGTGCCGCCCTCCATTCGGAAATTCACCATTGCATCATCCTCCAGCTCGCGGCTTGGGATGGTCGAGGCCATATCGGCGGACAGTGTTTTGACCTCGTCATCGCAGATGAAACTGGCCATATGCAGCGCGTGGATACCGCAATCAGCGAATTGCCCAGATACACCCGCCATGGCCGGATCATACCGCCAACGGACGCGCGGGTTGTCGGCGTCGGTGGCGTCGCCGTGGTGGCCATGGCTAAAATTAGTCACCACCAAGCGCACTTTCCCAATGTCGCCAGCCCGCACCATTGCACGGGCCTGCCGCACCATTGGATAGGCGGAATAGCAATAATTCACTGCACAGATCTTGCCCGAAGCCTCGGCCACGCTGACAATCTCTTCGCCCTCTTCCACGGTCATGGTCATCGGCTTTTCGCACAGCACATTGAATCCGGCTTCAAGAAACGCCTTGGCAATCTCGAAATGGGTTGAGTTTGGCGTGGCAATTGTCACCAGATCAATCCGGTCCTCGCGCCCTTTTTCACCCGCCAGCATTTCCTGCCAATCGCCATAGGCGCGGTCCGCAGCAACACCCAGCCGTCGGGCATATTCCCGACCCACATCAGGGCGGTGATCCAGCGCGCCCGCGGCGAGTTCGAACATCCCGTCCGCCAGCGCTCCCAAACGGTGCGCAGGCCCAATCTGGCTGCCTTCGCCACCACCGATCATGCCCCATCTCAGCTTTGCCATGGTTCTTGTCTCTCTTCAGGTTTTTTACGGTTGCGCGATCAGAAATCGCTTATGTTTTGCCATTGCCGCCGCTCGGACGAGGCCAGCGCTGCAGCCAGCACCCGGTTGACCTCATGCCCGTCTCGGAAGGTGGGCCAGATCGGTTGGCCGGCATGAATGGCTTCAAGGAAATCCTTGGCCTCAATGATAATCTGATCCTGATATCCTGTGCCATGGCCAGGGCCCTGACAGAAGGGTTCGTAGTCCGGATGTGCAGGACCGGTCAGGATCTTTGTGAAACCGCGATGCGCCTCGGGGCCTTCGCGACGATAGAACCACAGGGCGTTTTGGTCTTCCTGATCGAAACGCAGCGCGCCTTTGGTGCCCGAAATCTCATACGCATAGCCCATTTTACGCCCGGTTGAGATTCGGCTGACATAGATATTGCCCATCGCGCCATTTTCGAAACGGCACATGATCTGAGCATGGTCGTCATTGGTGACTTTTCCGCCGGGACGGGTTTCGTGGACGGTTTCAACCTCGGCCATCACTTCGGCAATCGGCCCCATCAAGGCCAGCGCCCCATTGACCATATGTGGCGCTAAATCGCCAATGGTGCCGTTGGCCATACCCGTTGTGCGCCACGTGGCCGGGGCATCGGGGTCGGCGTAGAAATCCTCGGTATGTTCACCCCGAAACCAGGTGACCTCGCCCAATTCACCGTCGGCAATCAGATTCCTTGCAAATTGAGTGGCAGGCGTGCGGACGTAGTTGAAACCAACCATGTTTGTGACACCAGCCGCTTCGGCCGCGGCAACCATGGCATCTCCATCAGCCATCGACGCGCCAAGGGGTTTTTCGCACAGGACCGGCTTGCCCAATGCAAAGGCCGCCTCGGCAATCTGACGGTGGGTTTCCTGAGGCGAGGCGATGACCACGGCCTCGACCGCCGGGTCCTTGACCAGCGCCTGCCAATCCCCAGTCGCGCGCTTGAATCCATAGGCCGCCCGATAGCGTTCGGCACTTTCAGGGCTTGAGGCACAGATCATTTCCAGACGCGGACGCAACGCGGTGTTAAACACCGCACCTACTGCTGACATCGCGACGGAATGAGCCTTGCCCATATAGCCGCCACCCACAATTCCAATTCCGATTTCAGGCATCTGTCACGGCTCCGAACATACTATTTGCAACCGGTTGCAAAATGAGTATCGTGTGAATCGATTCAACGCAAGGTCCAAACTTTGCCGACCCCACTTTGCCGGAGGACATGACGTGAGCGCTTTGATAGACGGTATCAAAGGTAATCGCTTTGCCGTATTGGGGCGTGCAGGCATGGACCTGTACGCAGATCCCATCGGTGTCAAAAGCGAAGATGCTGATACCTTTCACGCCGATCTGGGCGGGTCTTCCGCAAATATCTGCGCCGGTTTGGTCAAGCTGGGCAGTCAGGCATCTCTGATCACATCAGTCTCGGATGATGCGGTGGGGCGGTTCTGCCTTAACAAACTGCGCGATTACGGCGTGGACACATCCTATATCCGCGTTCTGGGCGGTGAATACCGCATGTCGCTGGCCGTCTATGAAAGCCGAATCGAGAATTTCCAGAACGTCATCTATCGCAATGGCGCAGTCGATTTTCAGGTCACCGACGAAGATATGGACAGGGTTGATTTCTCGGCTTTCTCTGCTGTGATCTCGGCTGGAACCGTCTTTGCCGCCGAACCCTCGCGCAGCGCCACGTTCCACGCCTTTGACAATGCCCGCGCCGCTGGTCTGCCGATCATCTTCGACATCGACTATCGCCCCTACAGCTGGCCCTCGCCCGAGGTTGCCGCGGATGTGCTGTCGCGCGCGGGTGACGCCAGCGATCTGATCGTCGGCAATGACGAAGAATTCGGCTTCATGGCTGGCGGTATCGAAAAAGGGTTCGCAAAAGCCAAGGAACTGGCCGAAAAACCCGGCCGGATCGTCATCTACAAGATGGGCGAGAAAGGTGCCGTCACGCTGGTAGACGGTCAGGAAATTGCCACCGGCATATACCCCGTCACCGCCGTCAAACCCAACGGCGCGGGCGACAGTTTTATGGCTGGCCTGCTGGCCTCGATCGCGGCGGGGCATTCACTGAAAGACGCCGTGATGCGCGGCTCGGCTTGCGCATCAATCGTGGTTTCGCAACCAGGTTGCGCCCCCGCCATGCCCACAACACCCGAGCTGGACGCATTCCTTGCCGCCCATCCCGGCCCGACCGCATAGGAGACCCCAATGCATATCGCACCCTATGACAATCAGAACAAACCCATAGTCGATGCCGACGACCCGATGGTGCCTTTGAACTATTTCAACATCGTCAAACTGAAAAAAGGTGAGGCGTTCGAATATCAGGTGCCGGGGTATGAAACCTGCATCGCCCCCGCCACCGGCAGCGTGGATGTCGACGTTGAAGGCGTACAGTTCCCCAGGCTCGGCAACCGGGGTGAAGACGTCTGGGATGGCGAGCCCGAGGGCGTCTATGTCCCCGTCGGCGCCAAGGCTCAGATGGTCTGCGTCTCGGATCAGGCCGAAGTGTTCATTGCCGGGGCCAAATACGACAAGGTGCTGGACCCGTTCGACGTGCGCGAACATGACCTTGTGCAATATGGTAGCGACGACACTAAAACCCATCGCAAAATCAAGCACATCCTTGGTCAGAAACAGCATGACAAGGTGGGTCGCCTGCTGGTCAGTGAGCTGTTCACCGTGGGTCAAGGCGGTTGGTCCGGATTCCCCAGTCACAAGCACGACACCAACCGCCTGCCGGAAGAGTCGCGCCATGACGAGACCTATAACTTCCGCTTCAAGCCCAATTGGGGCTCGGGCCTGCAGATGTTGCAACGCGAAGATAACAAACCCGGCGATGCTTATCACATCGTCGACGGGTCCACGATTTGCATCGACAAGGGCTATCACCCTTGCTGCGTCCTGCCGGGGTATGAGATGTACTATTTCACCATTCTCGGCGGTCTCAGCCAGAGGTCTCTGGTGCAGTACTTCCAACCAACCCATGCCTACCAGATCGAGACTATTCCGGGCATCAAAGACATGATTGCAAAGTTCAAATGACCCTTGTCACGCTGAAAGACGTTCTGTCCCCTGCTTATGAACAAGGTTATGCCGTGGGTGGCCTGGTTACGCTGGGCTGGGAAGACATGCGCGCCTATGTGGCCGCGGCCGAGGCTGAAAATGCGCCGGTAATCCTGCAAGCGGGCCCCAGCTGCCGCGAACACACGCCGTTGCCTGTGCTGGGCAAGATGTTCCGCCATCTGGCCGAAAACGCCTCGGTCCCCGTCGTCGCGCATCTGGACCACGGCTATACGTATGAGGACTGCAAAATCGCGCTGGACAGCGGGTTTACATCGCTGATGTTCGACGGGTCGCGCAAGCCACTGCGGCAGAACATCGACGAGACCGCCGCGATTGCCGAAATGGCCCACGCGGCGGAGATTTCATGCGAAGGTGAGATCGGCTTTGTCGGCTATTCCGGTGGCGAAGGGTCAAATGGTACCGACCCGGCCGAGGCCGCGCAGTTCGCACGTGAAAGCGGTGTGGATGCGATGGCGATTTCTGTCGGTAACGTCCATCTGCAGCAGAACAAGGAAGGCGGCCTAGACGAAGACCGCATCCACCAGATCGACGCCGTGACCGACGTGCCCTTGGTCATTCATGGTGGTTCCGGCGTGCCGGTTGAACAGCGCGCCCGCCTGGCCCGCGAGACCTCGATCTGCAAATTCAATATCGGGACCGAGCTGCGCATGGCCTTCGGCGCCGCCCTGCGCGAAGCCGTAAACAGCGACCCCGAAAGGTTCGACCGGGTCACCATTCTAAAAGAAACCCACGACCCGGTCGAAGCCGCCGCACGGCTCGTGATCCGGGCCTTCGGAGCGCCGCCGCAAAGTTAATATCAGAGCATCTAACATATTGCTTCAAAAAGAGGATTTTGCGCTCCATGAATAATCCTGTTATTCGTGAGGTATGCAACAAAACGCCGAACGCTTCCTCAATAAGCTCTTGCGGGGCATTTCAACTGACCACATAGAAACTGTTAGGGATGCATGGCGGGCATTACTTTCTGATAAGGAAGAGGCCGTCCCGGTCATAAAGAAAAAACTCAACTCCAATGCCTGGAAAAACAATCCTCCGGGTCCTTTACCAAAGTACTTTGGTATCCTGTTGGCGCTGCTAAGCGAGATGGACGGCGACGCGTTCCGGCAGGAAGTCATGCGGCTGGGACCGATCAAACTGCATCCAGTTCATCGCAGAACGCTGAACCTTTTGGCAAAACGGCTGGAAGATGCACCTTCAGCCTATTTGGCCGAAACCGTTCCGGTATTCATTGCCGATGACGTCGCAAATTCGCGTCGCGTCATTCGTAACCTTCAGCGTTGGAACAAAACCAAAGGATTGTCGTTAAAGGACGTGACCCGTATCGACGTTATCGCCGAGCGGCCTGAGCTTGACTATCTGGGCAGGTACAACCTGTTCTTCTCCGGCATTGTGCTGACCCAACCAACGATCCAACTCAAAGGTCTGATTAGTTGGATTGAAACACTCAACAATGAAGTCACCTTTTACCACGAGGTCGGCCATCACGTTCTTGGGCACAGTGAGGGTGGACAGGTGGCCGAGCAAGAAGAGGAAGCCAACGCCTATGCCCGGTCCATGATCCGCGCGTCGAGACCGGTTTTCTTTTTCGTTGTGGACGTGTTCAAAAAGCCACTGAAGCTGGCCCTCAAACCCTTATTTCCGCAAAGCAAACGTAACTCAAAGCGCGCCGCGTAGACCGATCGGACCTACCCGTCGCGCTCCATGATCCATTCAACCTCGGGAGCGGGTACAAACCGCCACTTGCGTAAAGGTCCGGCCATGACGTTCAGATAGTACATCTCAAACCCATAAGGTGCGCCGCACGGGTGATGGCCGCGCGGGACGGTCACGACGTCGCCGTCTGAGACTGCCATCGTCTCATCCAATTGACCGTCATCGGTATAGACCCGCTGAATGCCAAAGCCGTTGGCCGGGTTCAGGCGGTGGTAGTAGGTCTCTTCCAAATAGGTGATCCGCGGGTAATCATCTTCGTCATGTCGGTGGCTGGGATAAGATGACCAGTGCCCGTTCGGCGTAAACACCTCGGTCACCAGCAGACTGTCGGCATAATCCTCGGCTTCCATCGCGATGTTGTTGATATAGCGCGTGTTCACCCCTTTGCCGCGTTCGGTCAGAGTGATGCCATCAGGACCGATCCGCCGCGCCGCGTGCCCACCTATTCCCGGAGCGGAGCAGACGGCGATGACGCAATCGGTTTCGGCGATGGCCTGCCACTCAGTTCCGTTTGGCAGATACAGGCAGTGCGGCGGGGTCTTCTCAAAGACATTCATCCGGTCTCCCAGAACACCCCAATCCTGGCCGGCGCCAGTGATCTGCGCCTTGCCCTCGACCACGACCAAAATGACCTCGCGCTCACCAGTGGCCTCAGCCGCCTTATCCCCTGCGCGCAGATGATAGAGTCCGAACCCGACATACTGCCAACTCGCACTAGCCGGGGTGATGTCATGGACCTTGCCATGGGTACCGAAGGGTTTCTTAAGCAGGTCTGCCATTTTAGCCTCCTTGATGTTCTTGCTTCAGGCAGCTTGCCTTGTGTGCAGGGCGGATAGCGCCTTGGCCAGAATTGTTTCGGTCCAACCCTCGACCACGGCCCTTCGCAGGATATTGGCCTGACTTTCCGGCGCGTTGCCTCCGATCGGAGGGTCTGTGTCCAGATTTGTCGGAAACGGGTAGCCTTCCGCTGTGGCGGCGATGGCGGCGTCCAGTTCTGCTCCTGCCAGCTCGCCGCGCTGTTTCAGGGCAATGAGAGAGGGGAAAACCTCCAGCGCCATGGCGCGGCGATCCACCGCCTCCATCGCACGCCCGAACGCGGATGAGATTTGCAGCAGGTTGGCCATCCTGTGGATGTCGGCGCTGCTGTTTTCACCCGCCGCGTGAAACAGCGCCGGGTTGAAAAACACTGCATCACCTTTTGCCAGTGGCAGTTGAACATAATTGTCTTCGAAATGATCCTGATGGGCGGTATCGTGAAACGCCAGATATCCTGATGGGTAAAGCTGTGAGAAAGGCAACAGCTTTGTCGGCCCACTTTCCACTGGCATATCACAATGGGCAATCGCCCCCTGTAACGTCAGCGACGCAGTCACAAGATGGGCATGGGCCGGGTACTGGGCGGCACTGTCCGCGCTTTGAAACCCAAGGTGGTAATCCCTATGCGCCTGCTGCGCTTTACCGCCTGGACGCACCTGATTGACCTGCGCGGTGAGCTGATAGTTCGGGCCTAACCATGCCTCGCACGCTGCCGCAATCGCGGTGTTCCCGAAATACAGCGCAAAGCCTTCGGGGTCGCGAAGGCACTGCTTTTGCAGCGCGTTCCAGATCCGATCATTCGCGCCCGAGACCGCGAAGTGATCGCCCTCGCCCGCCCCGCTTTGGCGTTCCTCGTCGATAAGCTCTCGGAAGATTTCGGTGGCGCGGTCGATGATAGAAGTATCCAAATACGCCCCCTTGAGGGCGATCACGCCAGCGGACTTGTCCAGCACCCAAGCCCATTCCGCCAGCACTGCCCGGCGCGTATCGGGCCGTTCCAATGCCGGGCGCAACGCCTGCATGTCATAAACAGGAATGTTCTTTTCAACCGACGCGGCAAGGGGCACCGCATCGGCCAAAAGGCTTTGCGAGGTCAACACCTTAAACTCATCCAGATCACAGGATTCCCGGTCGAAATAGCCGACATATCCGAGGTCTTGATTTACCATGACTTTTTCCTTTCTCATGGCTTTTGGTGTTGCTCTCTTGGGCAGCGTGTTACGCCTTGATCTTCAACCCTGCCGTTCCGCACACGTCCACAATGTGGTCGTAACCCATCTTGGAGTATTCAGAAGGTGGCGCCTTGGCTGGGTCCTGTTCCGCCTCGACCACGATCCAGCCGTCGTAGTCCATCGCCTTCAGCGCGTTTGCGATCGCCTGGAAATCAATGCAGCCGTCGCTGGGCACGGTAAAAGCCCCGGCGATAACGGCATCCAGAAAACTGCGGTTGTTTTCGCGCGTATCCTGCACCACGGCGGGCCGGATATCCTTGAAATGCACATGATGCACCCGGTCGCCCCAGCGGTTCAGGGTGGCCAGCACATCGCCGCCGCCAAACAGCAGGTGGCCGGTGTCAAAGCATAGCTTCACCTCGGGGCCCGACCCCTCCATCAGCCAGTTCACCTCATCTTCGGTTTCGATGATCGTGCCCATGTGATGGTGATAGGCCATCGTCATGCCCTGATCGCCCATCCACTTGGCCAGATCGGTGATCTTAGCCGCATAGGCCATAACCTCATCTTTCGACAGTTTGGGGCGGTGGTTGACCGGCGTTCCAATCTGCCCCTGCACGGTGTTCGAACACTCGGCGTAAACGATGCACGGACTGTTTAGGGCTACGAATTGCTCGACCTGCGCGCGCACAGCTTCGCGTTCAGTTGCAAAGTCATTGACCAGCGACGCGCCCGAGCACCAGCCACCGCACAGCGCAATGTCGTTGCCGTCGAGATAGGCGCGCAAACCTTCGGTATCGCTGGGCATTCGCTGGCCCCGTTCGACGCCTGTATAGCCGATCTCACGCGCCTCTTTCAGCGCCTGCTCCATGGTGAAGGCCGCAGTAATGTCCGGCAGGTCATCATTCTGCCAGGCGATCGGAGAGATTCCGATTTTTACGCTCATTTCGTGTTTCTTTCCTTGATAGCAACCTCGTAGGCCGCCCGTTTTTCATTCACTTCGGGGCGGATGCTGACCTCGGGAACGGCCACTTCCCACCATGTTCCGCCATGTTCGGTCGAGGGGTACGGATCAGTGTCGATAACCACCACATTCGGCCCCTTGATCTCGCCGCGTTTAGCCAGCGCCTCCTCAAGCTCGGCAATCGAGCTGACCTTAACCGAAGTCGCCCCCATCGCCGCCGCATGGGCAGCAAAGTCGATGGCAGATGGCGTTTCGTGCACCGCATGATCCAGCAGGTTGTTAAACTCAGCCCCGCCCGTGCCCATCTGCAGCCGGTTGATACAGCCAAACCCGCGATTGTCGGTGATGACGACCGTAAACGAAATTCCCATCATCGCTGCCGTCGCCATTTCCGAATTCGCCATCATATAGGTGCCGTCGCCGGTAAAGCAGATCACATCACGTTCCGGTTGAGCCATCTTGATCCCCATGGCACCAGCGATTTCATAGCCCATACAGCTGAACCCGTATTCCATGTGATACGAACCCGGGCGCGGCGCTTTCCACAGCTTGTGCAACTCACCCGGCATGGTGCCCGCCGCACACATCACAACGGTGTCGTTGTGCGAGGCGCGTTGAACCGCACCCACCACCTGCATGTCGGTCGGCAGAGCGTTGCCGTCCCCCGGCGCATCGGTCAGCTTATCGACCTTGCCAAACCATTCAGCCTTCAGCGTGTCGGCCACCGGATCGACACGGTATCCTTGCAAGGCCGTGCCCAGCTCTTGCAGCCCGACTTGCGCGTCGGATTGCAGTGGCATGGCGCCGTGTTTTTCGGCGTCATAGGCAGCTGTGTTCAGGCAAATCGTCTCACGTTCGGGATTCGAGAACAGGCCCCATGAACCTGTGGTGAAATCCTGCAACCGCGTGCCGACTGCCAGAACCAGATCGGCGGCGGCACAAACGTCATTGGCGGGCTCACCGCCAGTGACGCCAACCGGCCCTAGATTCAAAGGGTGATCCCAGGCCAGTGCCGATTTACCAGCCTGCGTCTCGGCAACGGGGACGTTGTGCGTCTCAGCAAAGCTTTGCAGTGCATCGGTCGCGCCCGAGTAATGCACCCCACCCCCGGCAACGATAACCGGACGCTTCGCCGCTTTGATGGCCGCGACGGCACGGGCCAGTTCGCCTTCATCCGGGCGGATACGGCGCTGGTACCAGACCCGCGGCTCAAAAAAGCTTTCGGGATAGTCATAAGCTTCGGCCTGCACGTCCTGACAAAAGGCCAATGTTGCCGGTCCGCAATCGGCCGGGTCCGTCATGGTGCGGAAGGCACGCGGCAGTGCGGTCAGCAGATGTTCGGGGCGCGAAATACGGTCATAATAGCGGCTGACCGGGCGGAAACAGTCATTGGCGCTGACGGTGCCGTCGCCAAAGCTTTCGATCTGTTGCAATACCGGATCGGGTCCACGCGTGGCGAATACATCACCGGGGACGATCAGAACCGGCAGGCGGTTCACATGCGCCAGCGCGGCCGCTGTCACCATATTGGTCGCGCCCGGCCCGATCGACGAGGTCACTGCCATCGCCCGGGTACGCCGCATCTGCTTGGCATAGGCAATCGCGCAATGCGCCATGGTCTGCTCGTTATGGCCGCGATAAGTGGGAAGGGTGTCTTTGACAGCGTGCAGCGCCTCACCCAGACCTGCCACATTGCCGTGGCCGAAAATGGCCCAGACACCAGCGATGAACGGCTCTCCGGCCTCGTTCATCTGCGCACCCAGATAGCGCACCAAAGCTTGCGCTGCGGTCAGTCGGACTGTTTTGCCCATTGTGATCCCTTTCAACACAAGGCCGATTTGGCCAAGCCTGCAATTTTGTTTGATGTCGGGCCGTGGGCCCAAAATGGGGGAACGGGGTTAAACCGTTCCGCCCAAGGACCCTTCCAGTTCGGCCAGTTCCTGACCGCCTGCCATCAGGTCCTGCAACTCTTCTGGCGTGATTTCCCCGCGCCGTGCAGTGCCCAGCGTCTTGCCCCGGTTCAACACGGTAAAGCGGTCGCCCACAGCCAGCGCGTGACGCACGTTATGGCTGATGAAAACAACGCCTACCCCTTGACTGCGCACCTTGTCGATGGTCGCCAACACGTTCGAGGTCTGCCGCACACCAAGGGCCGAGGTCGGTTCGTCCAGGATCAGAATCTTGGCGCCGAAATGAACCGCCCGAGCAATGGCCACCGTCTGACGTTCACCGCCCGACAAGGTACCCACGGCCTGATCGGGACCACGCAAGTTGATGCCCATTTTTCGCATCTCTTCCATAGTGATTTCATCGGCCAGTTTCTTGTCGAAGAAATTGATCCCCGCGACTTTGCGCGTTGGTTCGTTCCCCATAAAGAAGTTCCGGCTGACGCTCATTAGTGGGATCATCGCCAGATGCTGGTGTACGGTGGCAATTCCCGCTGCAATCGCATCACGCGGATCTTCGAAATGCATCGGCTTATCTTCAAAGAAAATCTCGCCTGCGGTGGGCTTGTGTACGCCCGACATGGTCTTGATGAAGGTCGACTTGCCCGCGCCATTGTCGCCCAGCAAACAGTGGCATTCGCCGGAACACAGATCAAAGCTGACACCGGCCAGCGCAATCACCGAACCGAAATGCTTTTGAATGTCGACCATCCGAATAATCGGTTTCTTGGCCTGCGCGTCGCCGTGGTGGAACTTGGTGTCTTCGGTCATCTCAGCGTTCTCCTGTGATGATGCGACGGATGTAGGTGTTCAGGATCACAGCACCCAGAAGGATGACACCCAGGAACACCCGGAATAGCGAGCTTTCGACACCGGCAAAGAACAGACCCTGCTGCACGACGCCAAAGATCAACGCGCCCAACGCCGCCCCAAGGACCGAGCCATAGCCACCGGTCAGCAATGCGCCGCCAATGACCACGGCGATGATCGCCTCGAACTCTTTCAGCAATCCGCGGTCCGCACCGGCCGAACCAAACTCCATCACCTGACAGGTGGCGAAAACCGTGGCGCAAAAGGCAGTGAACATGAACATCAGCACCTTGACCCGATTCACCGGCACGCCTGAGTTCCGGGCCGCTTCGGCGTCACCACCGGCAGCAAAAATCCAGTTCCCGAACTTGGTTTTGGTCAACAGCACATGGCCAAAGATGATCAGCCCGATTGCCCAGATCAGCAACATGGGAATTCCATCGACGACCGGCTGCCCTTCACGTGTGCCACGTGAGAACGTTTCGATCAGGCCATTGTTGCCCAGCCAGACAAAGAAGCCTTGAAACACCTTGCCGCCAAACACCCACGCTAACCAATCGCCCTCGGCCACGTCCTTGATGCCGCCAATGATGGTTTTGCGTTCGATAGTCTGCGGCAGGTAGATCGTGAAACCGCGCAAGATGAACAGAAATGCCAGGGTGACGATAAAACTAGGCAGCCCCGTTCGTATGACGATGTAGCCGTTCAGCGCGCCGATTGAGACACACAGGGCAAATGTCACCAGGATCGCCATCCAGACCGGCCAGCTGAGCGTGACCGAAAAGATTGCGATCATCATGCCCGCGAAACCAATCATCGAACCGACGGACAGGTCAAATTCACCCGCGATCATCAGCAGACAGGCCCCTACCGCGATGATCATGAATTGCGCCGAGACAATGGACCAGTTCATGATGCCCTGGCTATTGAACATGCCGCTGTCAAAAGCAAAAAGCAGGAAAAAGGTGAAAACAGCAACTGTCCCGACCATGCCGCCCAATTCGGGGCGGATCAGGGCGCGACGCAGTGGCGAGATCTCTTTGATCCGTTCGTCACCGCCTGCCGTGGATTGAACTGTCTCAGACATTGTGGTCCTCCCTCGCGCGGGTTTCCGAGTGTTGGAGTGAGCGGCGGGCGCAGTCCTCTTGCGCCCACCGCATTGTTAAATCAGCGGTATTCGCCCGCGAACTCTTCGATTTTTGTCAGGCCGTCCGCCGTAACGAAGCCCGGACCAGAGTTGATGTTGTTGCCCGGGAGGACGCCATAGCGGTGGTAATTGGCCAGAACCACAACCGGCAGATAGGCCTGCAGGAAGGGCTGCTGGTCGATACCCCACTGGATGGTGCCGTCCTTGATGCCTTTGACGATTTCACCGCCCAGATCGAACGTGCCGAAATAAATGTCACCGGCCATTCCATTTTCCTGCAGCGCCAGAATGGTCGGGTCCGCCGATGTCGGACCAAGCGTCAGAACAGCGTCGGTTTCAGGGTTTGCGGAAAGATAGGCCAGAACCCGGTTCTTGATTTCAGCGGGGTCCTGACCGGCGTCGATCATCTGCTCGCCCAGTTCCACACCCAGACCATCGGCAAAACCTTGGCACCGCTCTTGGCTTGAGGGTTGAACGATATAGTGGTTCACACACAAGAAGGACCCGATCCCGTCCGCCTTGGCCCGCTGACCGGCAGCCAGACCCGCATCATATTCAGGCTGCCCCACATACATCAAAGCGCCAACTTCACGCGCCTTTTCGGGCGTGCCGGTGTTCATGATGATCACGTCGATGCCGGAATCCACCGCTGCCTTGATTGGACCTTCCAGAATGTCCGGGTCGGCCAGCGTGGTAATGATGCCATTGGGGCCAGACGCCGCTGCCTGGTCGATGATCCGTGCCATGTCAGCCAGGTCACCTGTGGGCGGGTTGCGGTATTCAACCTCGACACCCATCTGTTCGCCCGCCAGGGCAATGCCATTTTTGATTGTGTTCCACCAGCTGTCGCTGTCAGGGGCGTGGCTGACCAGAATGTATTTCTCACCCTCAGCCGCAACGCCGGTAGCGGTGACCAGCGCCAGCGCGCTGGCAGCCAGTGCGCTTTTTACGAACTTTTTCATTTGGTTTCCTCCCATAAAAACAGTTTGTCTTTATTGCCGGGGCAGCAGCCCCAGTTATTCGGACCGGCCGAATCTCCTCCGCTCCGGGAATCTGGCGGAGCTTTCCCCAGTTTCCGGATATCCGCTCATTTTGCAACCGGTTTCAAAACATCGGCCATTGCAACAGGCTGCCCTGATTGGGCCGAACGGTTCGCAGCTTCGGCCATGGCCAGGGCCGCAACCCCGTCTTCCAGCGTCACTGGCATTGACGAACCGGACTGCACCGCCTGCACAAACGCATCCCATTCTGCGCGGTAGGCAGGCATATAGCGTTCCAAGAAAAAATAGGTCGGTTTCGCCCCAGTGATGCCGTCGGCTGTTGACTTGACCACCGCGTTTTCCAGAATGTTATGGGCTTGCAACAGCCCGCCCGACCCAAGCATTTCGATCCGCTGGTCATAACCGTAGACAGCACGCCGCGAATTCTTGATCACCGCAATCTGACCGCTTGCATAAGTCATTGTTACAACAGCTGTATCCACGTCGCCCGCCCGTCCGATTTCGGGATCGACAATCGAGGTGCCGAAGGCCGAAATCTGCACCGGCAACTGCCCCATCAGATAGTTCGCCATGTCGAAATCATGGATCATCATGTCCCGGAACAGACCACCCGAGACCTTGATATAGCTGACGGGTGGAGGGGCCGGATCGAAAGACGTAATCGACAACAACTCGGGCGCGCCAATTTCACCCTGATCAGCTGCGGATTTCAGAGCCGAAAAGCTGGGATCGAACCGGCGATTGAACCCAACCATCACCGGTTGGCCGGTTTCCGCCGCAATGGCTTGGCAGGCAAGTGCCCGTTCAAGGCTGAGATCGACGGGTTTTTCACACAGAACCGCCTTGCCCGCCCGTGTAGCGGCCTCAATCAAGTCAGAATGGGTGTCAGTCGGCGTCGCGATCAGGACGGCATCAATCGACGGGTCTGCGATGATCTCCATCGAGTCGCGCGCGGTTGCCCCCTGTTCAGTGGCAAGGCTTTCAGCCGCATCGGAAATCGCGTCAGAGACAGCGCACAGCTGGCTTTGCGAATGCGCAGCGATGGCCTGTGCATGTACGCGGCCAATGCGTCCGGCACCAAGCAATCCGATTCTGAGCATGCAGGCCTCCCGATTCTTTAATTCGAGGATACCATGATTTTCTTTGCAACCGGTTGCAAGATATTTTTCAACTTACTCGATACAATCAGGCTTAAAGGGCTCCGCCCCACGTGAGCGGGCCCCAGTAAACCGCCGTCCATTTCAAGTGGTGCGATCTTTGCCCTACCCAAGCTCTTGCGCTGCCACCAGGGCCAGCCCCTCGGCCACGGCGGTAAAGACAGAGGCAAAGGAATGCTCGGCCGAAGGGAAAACGCCACGCATCGTTTCGGGCACGATGCCCATCAGGCTAGAACCCCCGACATAGACGACGCGGTCGATCTGCTGTGCGGTCAAATCAGCCTGGCGCAGAACTTCGCGTGCCCCCGTGTCCAACTGCGCGGCATGCGCGGCAAGGCTTTCGGCCACCAACACATCACTGAGTTGCGCGGTCAACCCCGTCTCGAGCATGTTCAGCGTGATGGCCGGGTCAATCGCCCCTGAGTTCACGGCTATTTTTCCGCGCTCCACCGCAAAGGCCAGTTCGTGACCCAATTCGTGTTCAAGCACTGTTGCAAGCCGCGCTAACCGCTTGGGAGACTCGGCCAGCTTCAGCATATCTCCCACCATGCGGCGGTTCTGGGCCGTGTACAGAAAAGGGATCATTTCCCAGGTCGCAAGGTCATTGAAGATCGCGTTGGGCGTCTGCGACACGCCTTTGCCAAAAACATCTCGAACCATCGACCCTTTACCCAACAGGGGCATGACCTGATTGATGCTTATTGTACGATCAAAATCCGTACCGCCAATTCGTACCCCGTGGTTGGCCAGAATCTCGACCTCTGCGGATCTAGTGCGGAAAACCGAAAAATCTGACGTTCCGCCACCGATATCCACAACCAATCCAACCGTGTCATCTGGCCCGGCCGCACCGTTCGCAATGGCAGCCGCGGCGGGCTCAGGGCAGAACCGGATGTCGGTAAATCCGGCGGCCTCATAACACGCGTGCAAATCAGCCTCAGCCTGCGCCTCGCGCGGATCGCCCGAGCCATGAAATACCACGGGCCGTCCCGAGACCACGCGGGTGCAAGACACGCCACGCTCGGCCTCGGCCCGCTCTCGAAGCCTGCGCAAGAAAGATCCGATAATCTCGACGAAAGTCACCCTCTGGTTCAGGATCTGGCGCTTTTCATGCATCAACGTGGTGCCCAGCACGCGTTTGAGGGCGCGCATAAATCGCCCCTCCAACCCTTCAAGCAATGCCTGATTAGCAGGCTCGCCGATAAGGGTTTCGCGGGTTTCGAAATCAAAGAAAAAGGTTGTGGGAAGGGTCGTGGCGGCGGCGTCGAACCGCACTAAACGGGGTGCACCCGCGTCCACATATGCCACCGCCGAGTTCGACGTGCCAAAATCAATGCCAATCCACGGGCTGCTGGGGGCCATGGCGCATGTCTCCGAGATGTCTGAGCAAAGACGACAGGGCCTAGAGCGTTCGCAGCCCAGGGTCAAGGGACAAACTTGACCGGCTGGATCGACTGAAACTGGCGGATATCATTCGCGCTTTTCCGACCATCCTCGTCTGAAGGACGTTGGCGCCTCGCCATAACGCTTTTTGAAACGCACCGTAAGCTGGGTCGCACTGCCAAACCCCGTAGCCGCAGCGATTTCGGTAACGGGCAATTCGGTTTCGCTGAGCAGTGCATAAGCGCGCGCAACGCGCAATTCGATGTAAAACTGCACAGGTGAAACTTCGACATATTTCTGGAACAGGCGCTCCAACTGGCGGCGTGATATCTGAACAGCCTCTGCTATTTCCGAGATATCCAACGGATCCTCCAAGTTCTCATGCATGATCTGCATGGCGTTGATCAGGTACTGGTTGCGGCTACCCAAAGCCACCGAAAAGGCTGATTTCTGGAGGGTTTTGCGGTTGTTCGACCGAAAATGAATGCACATGTCGGAAACGATGACGGCCAGATCCTTTCCGAAATCAGACTCGATCATATCCAGCATCATATCGGTCGCCGCATTGCCGCCGCCGCATGTCATAAGCTCATTATCGATTTCATACAGGTTTGCAGAAGGTTCCATCCCTTCAAAATGCTCGATAAAGGCGGGGTGGTTTTCCCAGTGTAAGGTGAACCGCTTTCCGGTTAGCGCTCCGGCTTTGGCAAGTGCAAATGCACCGGTGCAAATACCACCAAGCTTGCAGCCAAAGGCCTTCTGGCGACTGATCCACGACAGTACCCTGGGATTGGTGCTTTCTGCCGGTTCTATGCCAGAGCAGACGAACATCCTTGATAGGCGCGGTAGGTTTTGCAGTGCAGTGTCCGGGGTGATTTCAATTCCGTTTGAGCATTGAACCGGGTTTCCATCTTCGGTGATCAGATACCATTTGTAGAGCTCTCTGTTCGTGACCTGATTGGCGATCCTCAACGGCTCGACAGCTGCGCTAAAGGCCAGCATGGTTAGTTTCGGCAGAAGCAGGAAATAGATCTCTTTGGCTGGCCCGTCATGGTCTATGCGAAAACTGGCCGCCCCTTTTGGAATGAAGTTCTTGGGGCTCATTCTTTTTCCTCCCAATACCAACCGAGATGGGTGAAACGCACCAACACCCGAAGGTGTTGGTGCAGGTCGATCAGGCGTGCCACTCAGCAACAGGCTCGCCGCTGGCTTCCCAAGCGTGGATTTCCTCGTCACTGGCTTTGGGCGAGAAAAGCCCAGTCATAGCATAAAAGATACCGATGACAGGTGACAGCCAGCAAGCAAACGCAAGGGGAATGTATAGCAGGTTTTCAAAATTCCCGTCTGCGATCCCAAGACCAAGTGCGGTGATCACAAAGGCGCCTCCGGCGTTCCAGGGGATCAGGGGCGAGACCAAGGTACCGCCTTCTTCGACAGCGCGTGACAGGTTCAACGGTGAATACCCCATGGCCCGATAGACAGGCGCATACATGCGGCCCGGCAGGGCGATGGAAAGATACGGGTCGCCCGCAACGGTGTTTGTCGCCACCGAAGTCAGAATGGCCGAGGTCTGAATGCCAGCAAATGTCTTCACCTTCGAAATGACCACGTTGATGATTGCCTGAAGGCAACCCACGCGTTCGAGCGCGCCGCCGAAACCCAACGCCAGCAGCACCAGCGAGATGGTCCACATCATCGACTGAATGCCCCCTCGGTTCAGCAGCGGATCGATTTCTGGAACGCCGGTATCAATGGAATACCCGCTGTTGGCGAAGGTGAACGTTTCGTGCAGACCCGCACCCTGGCAAAAGATGGCCATGATGCCACCAACGACGGCCCCTGCAAACAGCGACGGGATCGGAGGCTGTTTCATAACCGCCAGAACGATGACCAAAACAGCCGGGAACAACATGATCGGGGAAATCCAGAATGCCTCATCCAGTGCGGTTGTGATGGCATGGATGCGGTCAAACGACACTTGCGATGTGTCGATCAACGTAAAACCGACAACAAAGTAGATCACCAGCGCAATCAACATGGACGGAACCGTAGTGGGTAACATGTTACGGATATGGTCAAACAGATTGGTGCCTGTCACGGCGGGTGCCAGGTTCGTAGTGTCCGACAAAGGTGAGATCTTGTCGCCGAAGAAGGCGCCTGAGACGACCGCGCCAGCCGTCCAATACATCGGGATACCAAACCCGGCGCCGATGCCCATCAGGGCCAGCCCGACAGTGCCCGTCGTTCCCCAGGAGGTGCCCAGCGAGACAGAGACGATGGAACACAACACCATGCCCGCGGCCAGAAACAGCTCGGGCGACAGTATCTTCAGACCATAATAGATCAGTGTCGGAACCGTGCCGCTTGCGATCCACACACCAATGATCATGCCAACCGTGATCAGAATCGAAACAGACGGTAGTGAAATATTGATGACGTGGAATACGCCCTCTTCGATGCTGGGCCATTTGTGCCCAAGCATAAGACCGACGATCCCTGTAATCGCGATCCCGAAGGCCAGCGGAATATGCGGGGTAAAGTCACCAAAATAGAAAAGCTGCAGGCCAAGCACGAAAAGGGTCAGCACAATTGGTACAAGCGCCAGCCCCAGACTTGGCTGTCTTATGTGTTCTTCATTCGCAGACATTTGGGTCTCCTCCGTTGGAATGATCCAGAACCGTGATGATCCGCGGAAGAAACCAAGTTTTAGGGGACCGCACCGTCGGTCAAAGCGCACATCCTATAGAAATTTGCGACACGGTTGCGTCGATTTTCGGCCCACGCCCGACGCGGCGATGCACATGTAAGCACGCATAGTGCAATCAAACATATCCATTGCCGCAAGGTTGGGGTCCTTTCGTTTCAAGGAGATATGGCTGGATATCGGCGGACCTTTTGGTAACGTGCAGACACATTGATTTGCATCTGCAATAGTTTTTGCGGGACAGATACCGGAGCGTACTTTTGATAATTCCGTTTCACGTTCGTGAGATGCTTCATCGCATCAAGGCTCGATTTGATGCCGATCAGATACCGCAGCAGATGGCGTCAAACGACGCCGAATTTGCCACCTTGCGACCATCGCGCAAGACAACCCCTGAAATGGTTGTGCGGTTTTGGGAAAAGCTGAAACCAACCGCAGGTGATGAAGATCAGGCGCAGATTGCGGACCCTGCAACGCTTGAGGCTGCAGAAATTTACAGTGCCAATATCGAAAATTTCATTGGGACAGTTAAGCTTCCTGTTGGAATTATTGGGCCGTTGCGTTTGAACGGAATGAACGCAAACGGGGATTTCCACGTTCCCCTCGCCACAACCGAGGCGGCGCTGGTCGCCTCATATGCCCGGGGTGCCTATGCCGCCACCCGGTCTGGTGGTATCAGCACGGCTGTTTTGTACGAAGGGGTGCTGCGCACTCCGGCTTTTGTGTTTGAAAGCCTGCTAAAGGCCGGGCAATTCGTGGATTGGGTGGTTTCAAATGTCGAAATGCTCAAATCCGCGGCCGAGGCGACCACCGGCCACGGCAAGCTAGTTTCGCTGGAGCCGTTCATAGACACCAACGTCGTGTTCCTGATCTGCCGATACACCACCGGCGATGCAGCCGGACAGAACATGGTGACCATTGCCACCGACGCGATGTGCCATGAAATTGCAGACAACTGTCCGGTCGAGTTCGAGAACTGGTATGTCGAAGGGAATTTCTCAGGTGATAAGAAAGCTTCGGCGCTTGGGCTGGTGACAGGGCGCGGACGAAAGGTTAGCGCCTCGGTCACACTTCCTGCTGAAATTGTCGAAAAGACGCTGGGCACAACGGTCGAGGCGATGTTGGCCTATGGGCGTGTCGCCAATCTGGGTGCGCATCTGTCGGGTCAGTTTGGCGCACAGGCGCATTATGCCAACGGGCTGGCCGCGTTTTACATAGCAACCGGCCAGGACGCGGCTTGCGTGGCCGAAAGTGCGATGGGCGTCACAAGAATGGAGCCAAGGGGTGATGATCTATTCTGTTCGGTGACGTTGCCAAACATTTTGGTTGGTTCAGTAGGGGGCGGCACCGGGTTGCCAAGCCAGACTGCGGCCCTGAATATACTAGGCCTCAAGGGCAACGGGTGTGGCACAGCGTTGGCTGAGGTGGCCGCGGCAACCTGCCTGTGTGGGGAAATATCCATCGTCGCGGCGATCGCGGCAGGGCATTTCACCCGCGCTCATGAAAGTCTGGCCCGCCAAAGATGAGCTTTCAAAGCCGCTTCTGGATTTATCAGACTGAGCGATTTCCGCTGAAGAAAACCGTGCCCCTGCTGCTTGTGTTTTCTGCGGCCAGTATATGTGTGTCCGCCCGTCTGGCGGATCGCCCCCTGCCGGAATGGCCTGCATTTGCCGCCGGTTTTATCCTTGCCATGGCGCTGTTTTTCCAGATGCGGGTCTGTGACGAATTCAAAGACGCCGAGGATGACCGACGTTACCGGCCCGACAGGCCAATTCCACGTGGTCTGGTATCCAAGCGCGAAGTATTGGGCTGGGGCCTGTTGACCGTGCCTTTGTCTGTTGCCGCCGCCTGGCTGTGGTACCCGCCGGTCTTGTGGCTATTGGGTTTAGTCTGGATCTGGCTTGGGGCAATGACCGTCGAATTTGGCGCGCCCGCCTGGTTGAAGGCACGACCGGTCCTGTACCTGCTAAGCCATATGGCAATCATGCCTCTGATCGATTTGCTGCTGACTGGCATCGAATGGCTGCCAAAAGGTCAGGCGGCACCCTTCCTGTGGTTGTTTCTGGCGCTGTCCTTCGTGAACGGGTGTGTGCTTGAGATTGGCCGCAAATTGTGGGCACCCGAAAATGAGATCACCGGCGTGGACACCTATTCCGGGTTATGGGGCCCGCCTCAGGCAGGGCGCATCTGGGTGGGTTGCGTTTTGATATCCTATGCGCTGCTTGTGGGCACAGGTGCCGCAACCGGCGTTGGTTGGTTAAGCGCCTTGATCGGCGGGTTGGCCCTGATCCCCTGTTGTCTGGCAGCAAAACGCTATGTTCAGGCGCCGACAGTGAAAGCCCAAGATCGGATGGACACAATCGCCGGCCTATGGGTGTTTTTCTGCTACGCCACAGCTGGTTTCCTTCCGTACCTGATCGGAGCGCTTACATGACCTTCATCGTCGCCCAATCGGATGCAAACGATGTTTCCGTTGTAGGGGGCAAGGCAGCTGCTTTATCGCATCTTACGCAGCATGGTTTTGCCCCGCCCGCATTTTTTGTCATCACCAGCGATGCATTCCGCATGGGGAAATCCGGTCCCATTGCTCAAAACGGTCTGAAATCGGCTTTGACTGCCGCGCTGAAAACACTCGGAACCGGGCTTTACGCGGTTCGTAGCTCTGGTAAGGCCGAAGATGGTGTGGAACACAGCCATGCGGGACAATACGAAACGGTTCTGAACGTTTCGGGCAGCTCTGTTTTGAAAGCGGCCAAAAAGGTCTGGCATTCCGGTTTCTCAGAGACGGTCGAGACATACCGCGCGGTCAAATCCGGGGGCGAGGCCGAAGGACCCGCGATCATCGTACAGCGCATGATTAATCCAAAATCTGCAGGTGTCGCATTTTCCGCCGACCCGGTTAGCGGTCGTCGCGGTGTGGTCGTAATTTCGGCAATTGATGGTCTGGCTGAGCAGTTGGTTTCTGGTGAGACGGACGGGGAAGATTGGATCATAGGCGCGGATGACGCACCTGAAAGCGCACCGGATAAGCCTGAGTATTTAATGGTGAGTGACGCGCAGTCCATTGCCGCCCTCGCGCGTAAAGCCGAAGAGCTTTTCGGATCGCCCCAGGATATTGAATGGGCCATTGATGCACAGGGGCTTCATATTCTGCAGGCCCGACCAATCACAACGCCATTGCGCCCCGCGGCCTTGGCCGACACAACGCTGACGATTTTCGACAACTCGAACATTGTCGAAAGCTATCCCGGTATCGTTAGCCCGCTGACCTATTCCTTTGCTCTGCACGTGTATGCTCAGGTCTACCGCGCGTTTGTCAGGTTGTTGGGCGTCTCCAAGCGTACGGTCGACCAGAATCCAACGGTGTTCGACAATTTGCTCGGGCGCGTGGATGGGCGTGTCTATTACAACCTGATCAACTGGTATCGGGCCTTGGCCCTGTTGCCGGGGTTTTCGCTGAACCGCGACTATATGGAAACGATGATGGGCGTGTCGGAACCCATGCCGCGAGAGGTCACGGATGCCCTTGCCCCACCCCCCTCGGTTGGTTGGCGCAGGATTGTGGAATACGCAAAGCTGGGCAAGGTCGCGGCCGGGCTGATCTGGCAGGCCATCTGCCTGCCACGGACGCGGCGAAGCTTTTATGACAGGCTGAACGGGGTATTGCAGGCGGGGCTGGACGTAGATGCGTCTAATGCGACCCAGCTTGCAGCCGAATACCGCCGCATCGAAAGCACCTTGCTGGATCGGTGGGATGCCCCATTGATCAATGATTTTCTGTGCATGATTGCATTTGGCGGGTCGCGCAACCTGCTGCAAAGGTGGCTTGGTGAAGACGGCCTGACGCTGCATAATGACCTGATGATCGGCCAGGGTGACATCGTGTCAGCCGAACCTGCGCAGCGCATTGCCCGGATCGGCCATCTGGTGCGCACCGCCGGTATCACGGAACAGTTGAAAGCTGACGCGCGGCTGTCCGTTTTGTCCGCGCACCCACAGATCGAGGCTGAAGTTGAATCCTATCTTGAGAAATTCGGAGACCGATGCACCGAAGAGCTAAAGCTGGAAAGCATCCCTCTGCAAGACGACCCGACAAGCCTGTTGCTGGCGATTGCCGCCTGCGCCGATCATCCTCCCGGCGGGCGTCAGGAAGGCCGTGAACCGGATTGGAAGGCACTGTTCCCAGCGAGCCCGATCAAGCGACATGTTGCGAAATGGATTTTGGGTTGGACCAAGGCGCGTGTGCGCGACCGCGAAAACCTGCGCTTTGAACGCACGCGCATCTTTGGCTATGCGCGCCGTGTGTTTTTGGGGATCGGTCGGGAATTTACCGCGCGCGACTTGCTTGAAACACCAAGAGATGTGTTCTTTCTGACAACGCATGAAGTCCTTGGCGCGGTCGAGGGGTTCAACCTGTCGCCTGACCTGAAAGGCATCGTTGCACGACGCAAAGCCGAAGATGCGGCCTCATCCCAACGCCCCGATCCGCCCGAACGGATTGAAATCCAAGGTCCTGCCATCGCGCCTGTCTGGTCTGATTCGATTGAGGCCGAAGCAGATGCCACACGGACAAAGTACGGAACGGGCTGTTCCGCGGGTCAAGTCAAAGCACGTGCGCGGGTGATCCGCGATCCTCGGACCGAGGCGCTGAACCCCGGCGAAGTACTGGTCGCCCGCCACACCGATCCAGGCTGGATCGCCGTTTTCTCGAACGCCTCTGCCATCGTTGTCGAACGTGGCAGCTTGTTGTCCCACTCGGCCATTGTGGCGCGCGAATTGGGTATCCCCTGCGTTGTTGGCCTTAAAGGGGCCACACAATGGATCAAAGACGGAGAAGTACTGTCTGTCGACGGGGCAAGCGGCGCCGTGGAGCGGTGCGATGCGTAGCAGTGAAATCGAAGAAAAGGCGGATTTCGACCATATCCGGTACGCCCAACTGTGGGAGGACGCGGACGTCCTGACCGCCGCATTGGGTGATTGCACGGGGCGGACACTGGTGTCGATATGTTCGGCCGGAGACAATGCGCTGGCCATGCTGACACTCGATCCCGCGCGTGTTGTGGTGCTGGATTTGTCCCCGGCTCAGATCGCCTGCCTCAAGCTCAGGATCGCGGCGTATAAGGTGCTGACGCATTCAGAGTTCATTGAGTTGACAGGCTCGCGCCAAAGTAAGCGGCGGCTTGCTTTGCTGAACCGGGTGTTGGAAGAAACCGATGAAGAAACAAACGCCTTCTGGCAGACCCTTGCGTCCGAAGTAGACAGACACGGCATCGGCGGCGTCGGTAAGTTCGAGCGGTATTTTCGCATCTTTCGAACTTGGCTGTTACCGCTGGTCCATTCGCGCCGCACCGTCGACGACGTGTTCACGCCCCGCCCCCCCGACGCACGCGAGGTTTTTTTCGACACGCGGTTCAACACATTCCGATGGCGGTTGTTGCTAAACACTTTCTTCTCGCGATTCGTGATGGGGCGGATGGGGCGGGACAGCGCGTTTTTCGACCACGTAGATGGAAGCCCGGCCCAACATGTTGCTCGCCGACTGCGCCATGCCGGGGTCGCGACCGATCCATCGCAAAACCCTTATCTGCACTGGATTCTGAAGGGCACCCATGGCGACGCATTGCCGATGGCGTGGCGTCCGGAACATTATGAAACTGTCCGGTCCCGATTGGATCGCCTGGATATTCGCCTTGGCTCGCTCGAGGCTTTCGTCGCGACAGGCGAAAAGGCCAGCGGGTTCAACCTGTCCGACATTTTCGAATACATGTCCCCTGATACTTTCAAGCAGGTCTATGGTGCGATCCTGAGTGCTGCAGAGCCAAATGCGCGACTGGTGTATTGGAACATGATGGCGCCGCGCCGTGTACCAGCGGATTACCGGGACAGGATTGAAACCCTGACCGATATCGAAACACAACAGAAGGCTCGCGATCTGGCCTTCTTCTATTCGGATTTCGTGGTCGAAGAGGTCCGGCCTTGACCGTTCTCATGCAGATATTGCTGGCGGCAGGGTCGGTGTTGGCATTGCTCGGCGTGATGATGGTCATCCGCCATCTGGCCAAAGCTGCAGGGCTGAACGCCGAAGTGCAGCGGAAACTGATGCATGTAAGCACGGGGCTCTTTGCGTTGCTGCTGCCCTGGATCTTTCCCGACCGCTGGCCGGTTTATATGCTGATCGCCGCCACAATGCTTGTGATGCTTGTCTTGCGTCTTCCTCGTTATTCGAAAGGTCTTGGCGCGACCCTGCATGGGGTGGAGCGAACATCATATGGTGACTTCCTGCTCGCGTTGTCGGTGGGGCTTTGCTTCCTGCTGGCCGGGGACAACCTGTTGTTCTACATCTTGCCGATTGCGGTTCTGACCTTGGCAGACGCCGCCGCCGCGCTGGCCGGAACCGCGTATGGAACGCGGCGGTTCATTGTCGAGGATGGTGAGAAAAGCGTCGAGGGATCGGTCGTTTTTTTCGTGGTTACGATGCTGATCGCGATCGTCTGTTTTCTGTTCATGGCCGCCTTGCCACCGGCGAACACCCTTATGCTCTGCGTTATGGTTGCTGCGTTTGGAACCCTGGTCGAGGCCCAAAGCTGGCGGGGTTTTGACAACCTGTTCCTCCCACTTGGCCTCCTGATTTTTCTGAGCGTACACTTCGACAGTTCCTTGATTGAGCTGGCGACCATAGCCTTGGTTTTTCTGGCCTCGCTCGGCGGTTTCAGCATCCTGGGCGCAAGGCTGGGTCTTACCAAACATGCCACACGGGTTTACGTCATCACCGTTTTCCTCTTGCTGGCGGTCACTGCACTTCAAAATGCGGTCCTGCCTATTTTGGTACTGGCGACGCATCTTTGGGCACGGGTATCGACCCCCTGCGACAGCAAGTACCCGGATCTGGATGTCGTGGCGTCTCTGGGGTTGTTCAGTTTCGGATGGCTGGCGCTTGGCAATGCGACCGGGTGGAATGCCGTATCGTTTTATGGCCTCAGTGCGATGGGGCTGGCCATGGGGTTCAGCGTTCTGGCGCTGCGAGGCAAAATCCTTGCGATCCTTGTGGTGGCCACAACATTATTCTTAGTCAGACACTTTGCTACTGCGCTGAACCCGGAACCTGCACGCTGGGCCGAACCGCTGACAATTCTGGCGCTGCTTTCCTTAATCTGCATGACGGCCGTACCGTGGATCAGACCGCGGTGGTTTGAAAAAGATCGGGTGCTGAGGTTAACAGTATTGGCCCTTGCCCTTCCGTTGATCTATTACGCGTACTCCGTTGCGGGATCGATCGGTGCAGGTTTTTTTGCCGGAGTCGCGTCATGACCAAAGAGACAATCAAAACCGCTGATGCGAAGCTGACCGTTTACCTGAACGGCCCCAATTGGGAGGGCGTACAAGCGGCAACATTCGGTGACTTTTCATGCAAATCACCCGAAGCCGGTGCCGAAATTCTGGATACGGGTATAGAACTGGTCAGAAACGCAGGCATCGACCGGGTCATTGGGCCGATGTCAGGGGACACCTGGCACAGTTACCGGTTCGTCTCCTACAGCGACGGATCCGCTCCGTTCCTGATGGAGCCGACCAACAAAGCGCATGAACCTGAAGTCTTCCGATCCGCGGGTTTTTGCGAAATCAGCCGGTATTTCTCGGCCCGTGTGCGGTTGGAGGATACCGACTCAGTGGCACCGCCTGAAAACGATGGTTTTGAGGTGGAAGCGTGGGATGGAAATGATCCCGAAGGCTTGTTTCGCCAGGTGTTCGCGCTGTCTGCACAGGCGTTTTCGGAAAATGCGTTTTACAAACCGATTTCCGAGTCCGAGTTCCTGGCCATGTACCTGCCTGTCGTGCCGATGATGAAGCGTAAACTGATCCTGTTTGCGCGTCGCCACGATGGCAATTTGGCGGGTTTTCTGTTCGGCATTCCCAACTATGCCGAAGGGGCTACCCCCAGTTCCGCGATCCTCAAAACCTATGCAAGTCTGGAACCGGGTGCAGGGCGGCATCTGGCCCACAGGTTTCACAAAGCGGCTGCAGAGATGGGGTGCGACACTGCCATCCATGCCCTGATCCACGACGACAATAAGTCCGCTGATCGCAGTGCGGCAGAAGGGGCGACTATATTCCGGCGATACTCTCTGCTTGGACGTAAGCTGAATGGCTGATTTGATAGCACATTTTGCTGCTGCGGTTGAACGGTTTCCGAACAGAACCGCCATAGTGGACGGCAAAGGCCGCCAGATCAGTTTTCAGCAACTGCACTCTCGCATGCAGAAACTGGCAGGCCGATGGCACGCAAAAGGTATCAGGCCAGGCGACCGCGTATTGCTGGCAATGCCCGTCGACGCAGACCTATATGCGAGCCTGGCGGCCCTGTGGTCGTTGGGTGCAACCGTTGTGCTGCCGGAACCGGCAATGGGACTGGCCGGTTTGCGCCACGCTGCGCGGGGCACTTCGCCCAAGGCGTTCTGCGCAGCGGGCGCGTACTCTTTGCTCAAGTTTCTAATTCCAGAGCTTTGGAGGCTGCAACTTCTGACGCCCAAAGAAGGCCCCGGCTCGCCGCCCAATCATCAGATTCAGGCCGATGACACAGCCTTGATCTCATTCACCTCCGGAACGACAGGCCAGCCCAAGGCCATCCCGCGCTCGCATGCGTTTTTAATGGCGCAACACGACGCCATTGCTCCCCTTCTAGAAAGCGACAAGGCTGAAAGGGATTTGGTGGCCTTTCCGGTGTTCACCCTGATCAACCTGGCCGCAGGGCGCACCACCGTTATGCCAAACTGGCGGCTGAGCAAGTTTGACCGCCTTGCGCCCACCCACTTGGCGGACTGGATTCAAAAGCAGCAAGTTACTCGCGCCCTCATTCCACCCTCAATTTGCGAAAAACTGACCCAAACCCAAAATACCGGACAGTTGAACACGGTCTTCACGGGTGGCGGTCCGGTTTTTCCGGACCTTGTTGACACGTTGCGAACCCGAAACGGGCTTTCCGTGGTTTGTGTCTATGGATCGACCGAGGCTGAACCGATTGCCCACCTTGATGCCACAGATATCTCAGAACACGATCACCGACAGATGGCCGAAGGGAAAGGTCTACTTGTGGGGTATCCGGTTCCTGAAATCATACTCCGTATCTGCGACAACGAGATACAGGTCGCTGGGGCGCACGTGAATGACGGCTATCTTGATCCCGCACATTCGGGCGAAAATAAAATCAAAGAAGGCGCCGTCATCTGGCATCGCACCGGAGACGCCGGCACGTTGGATGAAGAGGGACGCTTGTGGTTGTGGGGTCGGGTGGGGTCTGAAATAGAAGTGAAATCGGGCCTGCTCTTTCCCTTTGCGATTGAAGTCGCGGCAAGACAATGGCCGGGTGTTGCGCGCTGTGCGTTGATCAACACTGGGACCAGACCGACGCTATGTGTCGAAGGGCGGCGTGATCACCTTCAGGATTGGCGTAAATTCGCGTCGGATTTTGGCGTGCCCAATGTGATTTCAGTTCACAAAATCCCCATGGACAAACGCCACGCATCTAAAGTTGACCGCTCGGAACTTGAACGTATCGTTGCCCGCTAGTGCAACACGGGTCGAAATCATGGCAAAGCACCTTCCCACTGAAATCCAAGTAATCTCCAACAATTGCGACCGACCTTGGTACAGCGACAACGGACGTGTTCAAGATTTCTTTCTTTGGTATTTCGATGATTTGGTGAAATGGCGATCCCTGAAGGACTCGAACCCTCAACCTGCTGATTAGAAGTCAGCTGCTCTATCCAGTTGAGCTAAGGGACCGCTGCGCCCTTCTTGCGGTTTTTACGGGCGGGGTTCAAGACCCAAGCGCATGAAGGCGCTGTTCGGGTCGGCCTCATACCCAAATATCGGTCCGCAATAGGTATATCCCAGCGCCTCATAGAGTTTGCGCGCGGCATCATATTCCGTCAGATGTTCCGCCCCAGTTTCCAGCACCAGGGCCGTCACACCTTCTGAACGGGCAAGGTCAGCCAGGTAGGTCATGATCACTCGCGCCAGACCACGGCCACGGGCGGCGGTCACGACATGCACTGATTTCACCTCAGAGGTGCCATCGGGCAAGGCTTTAAGCGCTCCGCATCCCAGCGGTTTACCCGCTTCATACAATGCCCAGAATCGAATGCCGGGCTCTCGCAATGCATCGACGTCCAGGGTGTGGTTCGAGGTCTGGGGCGTGGCATCCCAGCTATGGGCCAAATGCGCTTGAATGATCGGGCGCATGTCCTGCGCTCCGGGATCCACTTCGCGGATGTCGATCATTCCAAGGGTTTCGGTCAATGGGTCCAGGGTGCCCGACGACCCGGGGCGAAGTTTTCACCATACCCACCTGCGCGTACGTTGGGCTTGCGCTTATGCGGTTCGCTGACCTGCGCATCAATCCCGTTGTCCTTGGCGTAATCCAACGCCTCTTCCTTGGTGTCGAACTTCAGGCGCACCTGGGTCTGCGTGTCGTTGGACGAGGTCCAGCCCATCAGCGGATCAACCTCGCGCGATGACGCGGGGGCGTATTCCAAAACCCACTTGCGGGTCTTGGCCATTCCCGAGGTCATTGCATTTCTTGCGGGCTGGTAAATCCGTGCGCGCATGTCGCCTCTCCGTACTCATTTGGATAGGGATGTTTATGCGTCAGGCAGGCGGCGCGGACAAGTCCGCAATTGTCGCAATTTCGGCATTTGGAAATGCCCCCTTGAACAAGAACAAAAACAGATCAAAATCAGGCGCGAAAGGAATCTTCCCCTATGGCCTATGCTCATTCCGACAAGACCCAGATGAATGCCGAGGATGTCCGCGCCCGCCTGAAGCTGGAAGGCGGCAAGGAATTCGTTATGCATACCGAGTTCGCACCAGCGGGTGACCAACCAACGGCCATCAAGGAGCTGGCCGGGGGTGTGATGGACGGTGAACGCGATCAGGTTCTGCTGGGCGCGACGGGGACGGGCAAGACCTTTACCATGGCCAAGGTGATCGAGGAGACCCAGCGCCCGGCTATCATCCTTGCACCCAATAAGACGCTGGCAGCGCAGTTGTATGGCGAATTCAAAGGCTTCTTCCCCGAGAACTCGGTCGAGTATTTCGTGTCCTACTATGACTACTATCAGCCTGAGGCCTACGTGGCGCGGTCGGACACCTACATCGAGAAAGAATCCCAGATTAACGAGCAGATCGACCGGATGCGCCACTCGGCCACGCGGGCACTGTTAGAGCGGGACGATGTGATCATCGTCGCCTCGGTTTCCTGCATCTATGGTATTGGTTCAGTCGAAACCTATGGAGCGATGACGCAAGACCTAAAGGTCGGCAACGAATACGACCAGCGACAGGTGATGGCCGATCTGGTCGCCCAGCAATACCGGCGCAACGATCAAGCGTTTCAGCGCGGGTCTTTCCGGGTACGCGGCGATTCCTTGGAAATCTGGCCCGCCCACCTTGAGGATCGCGCCTGGAAATTCTCGTTCTTTGGCGAGGAACTGGAGACCATTACCGAATTCGACCCGCTGACTGGCGAACGCGCGGCCACAATGGAGCAGGTGCGCGTTTATGCGAACTCACACTACGTGACGCCGAAACCGACCATGCAGCAGGCCATCATTGGGATCAAAAAAGAACTCCGCACCCGGCTTGATCAACTGGTGGGCGAGGGCAAATTGCTGGAAGCGCAGCGACTGGAACAGCGCACCAATTTCGATCTGGAAATGCTTGAGGCCACCGGCGTCTGCAACGGAATCGAGAACTACTCGCGCTATCTCACAGGCCGCGCACCGGGCGAGCCGCCCCCGACCCTGTTCGAGTTCATCCCCGACAACGCGATCGTCTTTGCCGACGAATCCCACGTCAGCGTTCCGCAGATCGGCGGTATGTACCGGGGCGACTATCGGCGCAAGTTCACGCTGGCTGAACATGGGTTCCGGCTGCCCTCCTGCATGGACAACCGCCCCCTGAAGTTCGAGGAATGGGACGCCATGCGCCCCCAATCCGTCTTTGTCTCGGCCACCCCGGCAAAATGGGAGATTGAACAGACCGGCGGCGTCTTCACCGAACAGGTGATCCGCCCCACCGGCCTGCTAGACCCTGAGGTCGAAATCCGTCCTGTATCCATGCAGGTGGACGACCTGCTGGACGAGGTGCGCAAGGTGGCCGCCGATGGCTACCGCACGCTGGTCACGACCCTGACCAAACGCATGGCAGAGGATCTGACCGAATACCTGCATGAACAGGGCATCAAGGTCCGCTACATGCACTCGGACATCGACACGCTGGAACGTATCGAGATTCTGCGTGACCTGCGGCTGGGGGCGTTCGACGTGCTGGTTGGCATCAACCTGCTGCGCGAAGGGCTCGACATCCCCGAATGCGGGCTGGTCGCCATTCTGGACGCGGATAAAGAGGGTTTTTTGCGTTCCGAGACCTCTCTGGTTCAAACCATCGGCCGCGCCGCGCGGAACGCCGATGGCCGGGTGATCATGTATGCCGACAAGGTCACCGGTTCGATGGAACGTGCGCTGAATGAAACCAACCGCCGCCGCGCCAAGCAGCTCGCTTACAACGAGGAACACGGCATCACCCCTGAAACGGTGAAGAAGAATGTCGAAGACGTTCTGGCCGGTCTCTACGAAGGTGACGTTGACATGAACCGCGTCACCGCCACCATCGACAAACCGATGCACGGCGCAAACCTCGAGGCCCATCTGGACGGATTGCGCGACCAGATGCGCAAGGCCGCCGAGAACCTGGAATTCGAAGAGGCCGCCAATATCCGGGATGAGATCAAACGTCTGGAAGCGGTCGATCTGGCCGTCGCCGACGACCCCATGGCGCGCCAATGGGCGGTCGAGAAAGCCTCGGAAGACGCCGTGAAATCACGCGGACGGTCAACGGCTGGACGGCCGGGTCAGCGGGGCGGGAATGTGAAAAGGAAGAGGCGGTAATCGTGTTTGTTATTCTTTGGGTTGAATTAACGCGGCGAAAGGAACATCGTGCTGCACGGTAAGACTCGGAGAACAAACAATGAAATACCGTTGGTTTCATCTTTTAATTGTTTCAATTTTCTCGCTAACGGCATGCGGCGAAATTCAAGATCACTCCAAAATTAGCACTGCCTCTAAATCCATTGATGGCGAGTACATTGCTGGTGTCGGAGATACCGTACTCACTATAGAAAACTCTGAAAGCCTGCCAAATGCATTTGGAGCAGCTGATATTTTCGGAAGAACGCGACCTACCGGTACCACCACCGTATACTACAATGGATATGCCAATGATAAAGCTCAGTTTGTCCGCAGGGACGTTTTGATTCACAGTTCAAAAACTACGGTAAATAGCTCCCCGCTAGTAGTTAACCCAAGCAGCCAGAGTACTTTCACAGGAAACATCGGCGGCGTTCCGTACTATGGATCAAGCAGTACGAGTACCTATCCCATTATTGTTCCGCCGAATACACCTCAGGACCAAGTTGCAGGTATTCGCGACATCAACATTGCGGCCCAGATTGGCAAACCAGTTTTCGTAGCCGGCAAGGAAATTGTTATCATTGCCGCATCTCCCAACCAAGTTAAGTACACCATTCAGTAAACTGGGCGTGCATGCAGGATGGGAATATGTATCCATCCTGCTTCTCCTACCCCACACTTCAACCTTGCAGCCCAGCGCGCACTCCTCCACGTTTGAAATCACAAATTGTGATTCCAAACGGTTGCTATGACAAACCCAAACACCCTGCCCAGCACGCATGAGGTCCAAAGCGCCATTCACCGGGTGCGCGGCACCCGTGTGGTGCTGGCCGAGGATCTGGCGCAGTTCTACGGAAAATCCGTCAGCGCCTTCAATCAGGCCGTCTCGCGCAACAAGGACCTGTTCGAGGGCTACCGCTTTCAGCTGACCGATGCCGAGGTCGCCGAATTGCAATCACAGAATGTGATCTCAAAACCCAAGGGCCGCGGCGGGCGGCGGGTCAACCCTTGGGTCTATACCGATTACGGCGTGGCCATCGCCTCGGCCCTGTTCAAGGACCCGCGCGCGATCAAGATCACCCGGATGATCACCGAGGCCTTCGTTGACGGCGCAAATGCGCTGGCAGAGACCCCGCGCAGCGTGCCGGAAATCCTGCCGCCCGAGAACGCCCCGACCCCGCTGTTGCCTAATGGTGAGCAGTTGCGCGATCTGGCCGAAAACATCCTCGATTCCGGGCAGCAGAGCCTTGTCGATTACATCGCCAACCCCACCACCAAGCGCCAGCAGGCCGTAGCGGCGATTATGAAAACTCTGGCGGAAACCGCCGGAGAAGAAGTGCGTACCCAGCACGAACGCCTGCGCCTGAACATCGCCCAGCGTCTGGCGATCGGAGATTACGCCGATGATGACGACCGAAAACGTCTGCTGGAATTGCTGCACGCGATGAAAGGTTAGACGCCCAATTCGGCCCGCGCCTTCTTGGTCAGCTTGGCCACGACCAGATCATAGGACGTCACGATATGCTCGCGCAGGGAAGCATCGCTCATTCCGCGTTCCTCATAGACCTGCAGCCACTTCATCCCCCGCGAGGCCAGATAAGGCGCTGGGCGGATGCCGGGCTCATCACCCAGCACCTCAAAAGCCAGATCGGTGGTCTTGAAGGTGAACGCATCACACCCGTCGTTCCAACCGCAGATCGCAAAGACCTTGCCGCCCACCTTCCACACATCCGCATTGCCCCATTGCACCACGTGGCTGGTGGCTTTGAGGCTGGCGCAAAAGCTGTTGAATTCATCACGGGTCATGGCCCGATCTTGGCTTGCAGGATCAACTGAAAGCAAGCGAGAAGATCAATCCTCTCGCTTACTTTCTTTCCATGCGTTTAGTAGCTGACCCACCAATCATGTAAGTTGCGTTTGCCGTCAGTGAACCTCAGGTCACGGCCCATAAAATAGACTTTCGAACAGCGTTCGCCTTTGCCAGAGGTATCAGATTCCCGGCAAAGTTCATTGCCTTTGACGGACCACGTGCCTTTATCTGTCCATGACCCGTCATTTGCCGTCGAAGATTGTTTTCCATCTTTTTCAAACGTCCAGGTCCAGTTGGAACTCTTGAGAGTGTTCCCCGAAACGATCTTTTCTATCGACGCCCCGTCCATTTGCTGTGCGCCCATATCCTTAATCTGAGACACCTTGGTCGCCGTCAGGAAATCTTTGGATGTGTCAGCAATGGCCGCACCGGAAAACAGGGTTGCGATCAAAGCCATAGCTGCGCATTTCGAAAAGTTCATTGAACATTCCTCCTGAAAAAGTCTGGTACTGGAGTTGAGAAATTTGGCCCTGAATACGCGGACCTATCCTTTATCCCAATGGACAACCACGTCGAACCCGGCCGGTGATGGCGGGCCTTCTAGGAATTCGGCAAAATGTCCCCAAAGCGCCGCCACTTTGGGGGCGTTGGCGTTCGAGGTTTCCTCGCTTTGAACCACGGCCACAACAAAACCGGTACCGTCCTCATTCATGACATTGGTAAAGCTGTGCATGCCTTCCATGCCCATAATCTGATCTTTAAGCTCGTTCATCTTTGCCTCGGCCGCATCCCGCATTCCGGGCTTCATCTTGAACTGAGTAATACGTGCAAACATGATTTTCCTCGCTATCTGGGCGAAATCCCCCAATGACGGCCAAAACGACGCGTCCGGCGGAGTGTACCACAGTCACGGGGATTCTGTTAGATTTGGGGTCAGGGCCGCAGGAATTTGGCGTTGCCGACTGTCCGCGATCTGGGCGTTTCAGCCGGTTGCGGCACTGCGCTCTGCCCGGAAATCGACCTTTGCGTTCCGCAGGCCACACCATCGCCATCGGGGTCATTGCGCGGGTGATACCCAGGACCGCCCTCAACGAATGGCCCCGGCACAATGGTTTCAATCGCGCCGCACCCGGCCAGGGCAATCAGATGCAGCAAAGCTTCTTCGTGCCTATACTCAGACGTCCGCAGATAGACCCCCACGACGATACCCATAGTCGTCACCGGCAGCATCAGGACCATGAGGAAAATTCGAACCGGGGATAATGCGCGTTTCCGCTGCGCCTCAGCCCGTTTTTGACGCCGCGAAACCTTGGGGGCAGAAGATTCCGTTTCAGGGGTGGGTTTTCTAAACTGCATTCCCCTCTGTTACCCTCGATTTGTGGCGAAACCGAGACCCCAATTGACCCGGAAACAAGCCCTCGCACAGAGAGGGCATAGGGGGTATCTTATGCTTGTTTCAAACAGCTAGAACCACGCACATCATGAGCCAATCCAGCCCATTTCACCCGGTCGATGAGACCGCCCGATGTTTGACTCGTGATCTGATCGAGGGCGCAACCTATGGTGCGCTTGCCACTTTGCGACCGGACCTAGGGGTGCCTTCGGTGTCGCGCATCGGCCTGGCCACGGATGACGCGGGCAGCCCTATGACCCTGATTTCGACATTGGCGGATCATACAGCCGCCTTGCGTGCCAATCCGGTTTGCGCGTTGCTAATCGGAGAACCCGGCAACACCGGCGACCCGCTGACCCATCCCCGATTGACATTGCATGCCACAGCCACATTCGTTGCCCGTGAAAGCGCCGAACATGCCAGCTTGCGGTCGCGGTATCTGACCTTGCGACCCAAATCGAAACTCTATGTCGATTTCACCGATTTCAGCTTTGTGCGTTTCGCCATTTCAGACGCCGTTCTGAACGGAGGGTTCGGCAAGGCCTGGCGCCTTGCCCCCAGCGATTTGCGGCCTGATCAGCGCACCACGTGAACCGCGCAGGCGGCGTGACGGACCACGTGGTTTGTGGTTGAGCCCAACAAAAGATCCTGCATGCCAGGCCGGTGTGAGGCCATGATGATCAGGTCAGGCTTGTGGGATTCCGCCCAGTCCAGAATGGTGCGCCCAGAATGCCCTTCGATCACCACACCCGTCGCATTGGACAGCTTGGCCGCCAACTCATCCAGCTCGCCCTGGACCGCCTTGCGGGCCGCGGTCAGATATTCCGGTGGCATGTAGGAAATCGCGTAGTTCGGAATATGCTCGACCACATGCAGCAGTGTCACCTGAGCATCTGGTGTTGCCAAAATCTCGGCCAGTTTCAGCGGGCCGGAGATATCCCGATCGGCATCAAATGAAATTGGAACAAGAATGTTGTGATACATGGTGAGCCTCTACTTTCTTCAGCCACCATATCTGAATTTTTCGATTAAGGTTTTGATACAAGTCAGGAACTGCCAAAAGTTTCGGCCACGTCATACATCACCGGCTCAAAGCTTTTACACATCTCGTTGATCTTGCGATTGCGATCGCGCATTTCCGGCGTTCGCAACATTGCCAGAAAATCCTCACGACGGTTCCATTGGGAATAGTTGGCAATCCGCGTCTGCGCATCGTTCACATGCAGCCCTGCGGAAACAAATCCCGGCTGTTTCGAGATAAACTCGGCGTAGGCGTCGGTCAACGCATCCAACAGATCGTGGCAGGTGCCCGGTGTCATCTCAAAAGTGGTGATGACAGTCTGGACGCTCGCGGTCTTGGAAATCTTCGGCATCTGGAATCTCCCTTTTCTTTTGCAAGCTTAACACAGGATTTGGAAAGGTCTTGTGTTTCCTTAAACGACACGTCGCCTTGGATTGGTTTCCAGAAAATAAACAAAACACTAACCAACCGTTAACCATGCTTGCGGAAACTGCGTGCATGTTCCGGGTTCTCGCTTTTTTGGTATTGCTGCTTGCCGCAGCCCCGGCTTGGTCCGGCGCATGGCTGCGTGAGAAGGACGCAGCGTTCACCGCGGCCTCGGTCACTGCATTCAAAGACCGTGACGGCAGCTATGATTACAAAACGGCGCTTTATGCTGAATTCGGATACAGGCCGAACCTCACAATCGGGGTAGATTTCGAACAAAGCCGGGATTTCTACGGCCACGCCCTGTTGTTTGCCCGGGTTCCCGTGGCCAATTTCAACAAATGGGGGCATTTCGCGGCCGAGTTCGGGGCCGGTGCCCACCACAAGCAACTTGACGCCTGGGCGATGTACAAACTGACCCTGTCCTATGGCAAAGGGTTTCAAACCGGTTGGGGCAACGGTTGGGTTGCGGTCGACACGGCCCTGGAAATTCGCACACATGACGCGGTTTATCGCAAACTGGATATCACGGCGGGCCTTTCGTCAGATCGATTGCTCAATCCTCTGATACAGGTGGAAACGGCTTATACCTCTGGACACTCGTTATTTTGGAGGGCCAGGCCCTCGGTCATGATCCGTGCGCGCGACAAAGGGCCCACCTGGGTGCTGGGCCTTGAACGCAACGATGCCCGCAACGATACTGGTTTGAAAATCGCGCTTTGGGAAGAGTTTTGATACCGGTGAAATGGCCACCCTGCAAAAGTGTGGCCATCCCAGTTGTCAGCTTTCCATACGAATGCGGGTCGAGACTTCTCCGCGGACCGCCTCGGGCCAGCGCAGGTTGATCGCGTTTCTCGACGCACCTTGTTCTAACTGCACATAGGGGGTGGCATAGGTCACCGCGCCGAATGTATTTCTCAAAGCTCCCAATGCCGTAACCGCGTCGCAACTACGCGCATAGCCCCCGAAAGGCAGCTCTCCGGCTGTCTGAACGGACCAGGCTTGCGCTGCGGTTCCTTGCGTATGCTTGACCCGCAATGGGTTCGCAACTTTTTGGTCAACGCCGTGAAAGGTATTGTTTTCAAACATCACATTGCGATGCGCATAGTTGTTCATACTGGCAAATGAGGTATCCACCCGTTCCACCCGCGTGATACCACCGCTTGTTGCGCGGAACTTATTTCCGGTCACGATCACACCGTTCAGGAAGTGTCCTGCACCATGGGGACGAACAATGAGGTAAGTGAACCAGGGCGGGGCCTCGCTGGAATAGAAAATATTGTCGGTAATGGCCATCGAGCTGAAGGAAAACCCGGTTGTGTAAACCGGATCTGCGTCACGTTCGTTGGTCCACAGGATCGAGCAATTGTCGATATAGTTCCCCGAGATTGTCGAGCTGTTGTAAGTGCCGATCATGACCAATCCAGGGCTGCGTACACCTTGTGGAATGCTGTCGCCCTGAAAAAAGTGATTGCCGAGGATCATGTTGTTGGTGCCACCCAGAACCGCAAAATGGCGGAACCGTACGGCCCGGTTGTGGCGCAGTTTGACGTCGTTGGCCGTCGCGTTTAGCGCGATCGACGAACGGTCTGGGACGTTAAAGGATTCTTCGGTGGACAGGAATTGACACGTATCGATCAACATGCCCTGACAACCAGTACCGATAGACGTGATCCCGCGATCTTTGGGGCGGCTGACAAAACAGTTCGCCAATGCAAAGGTGCTGCCTGACGGGGCCAGACGGATCGCGCTGCTGCGGCCGTTACATTGGAATTCGATCTGTTCCATTCCAAATTTGCGCAGCGTGCTGAAACCACTGAAATCCAGCAGGTACTTGAAAGACAGGAACGTGAATGTCTGCGTACCAGACGCATCGTAGAGCGGCGCGCTGAGCGTGATTTCACCCGCGCCGTCGTTCTTCGAACGCACGTAAATCTCGCGACCGACCCCGCTCCCCTGTACCAGACAACCAACCGGAATGTTGGCCACATTCGCCACGTTCACCAACCGGGTGGGATCGTTCGGGTTGTAGGTCGCGACCGATGTAAAGGTTTCGGTATCCCAGGCCGTACTGCTTTTGACGTCAAACTGTCCGTTGCGGATCACACGGCGCGTCGAGAATCCGGTTTGCCGGTTCGGAACAGCAGCGGCCATATCGATGGGCTCGGTTACCGATACCTTGCGCCCACCCATATCCAACGATTCATGGTCAGAATTGTTCAACAACGCCTGAAACGCCTTTTTAAAGGCCCGCATTTCATCACCAAACGCATTGATATAGGTCGGCAGATCAAAATTCTTGGTCAGCAGCAGCATCTTGTCATCCGGCATTGTTACGGTGCCTTCAAATTCGATCTCGGATGCCACCGACGTGTTTTGCGCCAGCAGATAGGTCCCCTCGGGCACGAAAATACGACGACCATTCGCAGCCTGATCCGCGGCCTCAAACGCAGCTGAGTCATCCGTCACGCCATCCCCGACCGCGCCGAAATCGCGGACATCGACCAGACTGATGAGATTGCGAAGGAACACACCGGTGACATCCGAAATCTCGATATCATCAACGCGGATAACCGCCCCATTTGCGCCGTCGATATCCAGACCGAAATGCCCGTAAAGGGCTTGTACACCCCATGGCATATCCACGCCAGGGCGTTGACCGGTGCCGACAATGGCCGTGATCTCGTGCACAGTGCCATAGCCCGAAAGCTGCGTGGCCGGGCCTTGCTCGACCACACCGGTAACCTGAACATCCCCGGTACCGCCAGCCCATCCGGCGATACGTACCTCGGGCAGCGGGCCGCTGATGGCTTTGACCCGAGCCTTGATTTGCAGGTAACAGCCCGGCAGCAACGGCGTCTGCCCCATGTAACGCAGGCGCTGGGTGGTGCTGACTTTCAGGATTTCCAGACAGCCCGCAAAATCCGCATCCGCCGGAACAAATGCGCCGGTGCCCGATCCGTCATAGGTAGGCGAGCCGGGCGTCCCGTCGCCGCTGGACCACACATTCAAACCATTTGCGAAAGCAGGCGGCGTGAACACGATACCGTCGGTGATTGCCTTGTTCATAGAAATCCCTTTCCCAATCGCGCCGCATCAGCGCGCATAAACCCAGTGCCCGGAGACACACGCCCCGAACGCAAAAGCCTGAGTACCGAAAAGGGATTAACCGCCGCTCATATCACCGTGACGGTGGTGTTGCATCAAGCTGCCGGATCAGAATTGCCCAGCAGTTGCACGCCATTGATCTTCCAACCGTTGTCCATCTGCACCATCTGATAGTCCAGGATATGCACCCTACCAGCGTCATCAGTGATCATGACTTTTTGCCACAGCGCCCCGGCCACCTCGCGCAATTCCAGAAAACGAACCTCCGCCGGACGCCAGACCATCGGATAGCCGCGCCTAACCATGACGCCGAAATTCTCGGGCGTTTGAAACAGTTGCTGGATATTGGGGCTGGCAAAGGTAAAGGCGGTGGCAAAATCATCAGCCTCAAACGCCTTAATCTGCGCCGCGATGTTTTTCTCGATCTCGGCGCTTTGGGCAAACGCGCCCGAGGCCAAACCGGCGCTGAGGGATAGTGCAAGCAGTATTCGACGCATGGGGCCACCTCCTGTTGAAAGAGTAGCCCCACGCGGTATCAGGTCAAATCAGACCAGCTCACCCGCCAACGCCTTATCGATCAGCGCGATCGTTTCCGGCACGCCGTACAGCGCGATAAAGCCGCCAAAACGTGGGCCCTGCGAGGCACCCAACAACACTTCATACAGCGCAGTAAACCAACCCCGCATGGGATCGAACCGCTCTCGCCCGATCGAATAAACCACCGATTGCAGCGCTTCATCCTCAATGGGGCCGTCATAAGCTTCCAACGCAGTTTTCAGTGCCTCCAACGCTTCGCGTTCCTGATCCGTCGGGGCGCGGTGCCGACGTGTTGGTTTGACGAAATCGTTGAAATAGCGCACAGCAAAGCCAGCCGCCTGATCCAGATCCGGATGCGTTTCAGCCGTCGCCTCAGGCGCATAGCGGCGAATGAACCCCCACAACGCCTCTTTATCCTCAGCCCCCGAAACGGACGCGAGGTTCAACAACATCGCAAAAGGCACCATCAGCGTGGATGCAGGAACATTGCCGCCATGGATATGCCAAACAGGGTTGTTCAACTGGGCCTTCAGCTCCTGCCCCGGATAGGCTCGCAGCTGTTGATGATACTCATCCACTGCCTTCGGGATTACGTCAAAATACAGCCGCTTTGCCGTCTTGGGCTTTTGATACATGAAATACGACAGGCTTTCAGGCGCGGCATAGGTCAGCCATTCCTCCATCGACAAGCCATTGCCCTTCGATTTGGAAATCTTCTGGCCCTGCTCGTCGTTGAACAGCTCATAGCTCAGCGCCTCGGGTGGCTTTTGGCCCAGCGCCCGGCAAATCTTGGACGACTGCGTGACCGAGTCGATCAGGTCCTTGCCCGACATCTCATAGTCCACACCCAGCGCAGCCCAGCGCATCGCCCAATCCGGCTTCCACTGCATCTTGACGTTACCGCCAGTGACCGGGATTTCGACCTTCTCGCCGTCAGGTTCCTGATAGACGATCGTGCCCTTAGCGACATTGCGCTCCAGCGTCGGCACTTGCAGCACGTGCCCGGTTTTCGGGCTGATCGGCAGGAAGCACGAATAGGTCTCGCGCCGTTCTGGCCCAAGCGTCGGCAGCATGATCTCTTGAATTTTGTCGAAGCGCTCCAACGCGATCAACAGCATCTCATCAAACCGACCGCTGGTGTAGTAATCCGTGGCCGAGGCGAACTCGTACTCAAACCCGAAACTGTCCAGGAAATCGCACAGCATCGCATTGTTGTGCTGGGCAAACCCGGCATGGGTGCCAAACGGATCGCGCACCTTGGTCAGCGGCAGATGCAGGTCTTCTTTCAGCTCTTCCTGCATCGGCACGTTGGTCGGCACCTTGCGGAAACCGTCCATGTCGTCCGAGAAACAGATCAGCTTAGTCGGGATGTCACTGATTTGTTCAAAGGCGTGACGGACCATCGAGGTCCGTGCAACCTCGCCAAATGTACCGATATGCGGCAGACCCGACGGGCCATAGCCGGTCTGAAACAGCACGTATCCCTTTTCCGGAGCCGCTTTCTGATAGCGTTTGAGCACCCGGCGCGCCTCTTCGAAAGGCCAGGCCTTGGACGCAATCGCGGTTTCACGCAGTTCAGACATTTTTAGACAAGCTCCATCGGGAAAAACAGCGCCGGTCACCCCATGCAACCGACCGGACCCTCCTATTGTGCCGGTGCAGCATGAGTCAATAAAGCGCTGGTTTTTTCCTGTATGGAAGGCTGATCTATATGGTCAACTGGTCCAGTTTGGCCGCCCAGATGAAATCATTCTCGCTTAGACCACCAATTTCATGCGTGGTCAGTCTGACATCCACATAACCCCAGCCAAAGGTGACATCCGGGTGGTGCCCCTGCTGATCGGCGAGCCACGCGCAAAGATTGGCCAGATAGGTCGCCTTGGCGAACCCTTTGAACTTGTAGTGACGGCTCAGTTCTTTCGCATCAGCGTCCAAATTCCAATCGGGCGAAAGCTCCGCCATGTGCGTGTTCGCCTCATCCCGCGTCAAAGCTGGAACGCCACCTGAACAGGGCACACAGGTTCGGTCCGATAGGCTGCAGGTTTCTCCTGTTAGTGTCATGATCCGTTCACTCCGCTGCGGTTGCCTTTTCCGGGAACTTGTTTGGCAACAATCCCAGGGATTGTGCCTGCCGCACGTCTGCCAGCAAATCGCGGTCGGCGGCGGCAAAAAGTTCCTCGGGTGAGTTTAGCACGAAATAGCCCATCTGATGCATATCGATCCGATAAGGCGTGCGCAGGATCGTCAGTACATCGAACGGATCCCGATCAGGAATGTCGCTTTCGACGGCATAGACAAGCTCTGTCGGCGAGGACGCCAACCCCGACCCCAACGCCTTGATCACACCATCCTGACGACGCAACCCAAATTCGATCGAAAACCAATACAGTCGGATCAGCCAGGCATAGTCCTTGTCATCAGCCTGCACGCCTGCCTTGCCGATGGCATGGCTGAACGCCGCAAAGCGTGGATCGCTCAGCAGCGGGGTATGACCGAAAATTTCATGAAAAATATCCGGTTCCTCAATGTAATCGAAATCCTCGCGTGACCGAATAAAGGACGCAGCGGGAAACACCTTATCTGCCAGCATGCCAAAGAATGTCTTGAACCCGATAAGCGCTGGCACAGGCTGAACCCGCCAGCCGGTCATGTCCAACAGCCGTTCCGAGATATCCGCGCATGAAGGCACGCGGGTCATTGGCAAGTCCAGCCTTTCCAACCCTTCAAGATAGTCTCGCGCCATAAAACGCTGCACGTTCTCTGCTTGCGCAGCATAGAGGTCAGCCCAAACGGCGTCCTCTTCTTCTGTATAGGCGATATGGCCGCGTTCATCGGCCACTTTGGCGATGTATTTGGTCGACTTTGGCATCTGCATTCCCTCCGCAGGAAAAGTATAGCCACGCGACTTGAAGGTTTTGATTTGGACAATCGATGGTTTCTGATTATTTTGGCAAATATATATCGAAAGGTGACAATTTGTGAAACAAACCATCCAACCTGCTGATATCGCCATCCTGCAAGAGCTGCAGACCAATGGCCGCCTGTCTATGCAAGACCTTGCCGACCGAACCGGTCTTTCCGCCTCGCAATGTTGGCGGCGCGTACGCGATCTTGAGGCATCCGGGGTGGTATCAGGCTACATTGCGCAGGTGCGGGCCAAATCGGTCGGGCTGGACGCCATTGCCTATGTTCACGTCGCATTGCGCGATCACCAAGAGGACAGCATCAACTCATTCCTGCGATTGGTCGAAACCGAGCCGCAAATCGTCGAATGCGCCTCAATCACCGGAGACCACGACTTTATCCTAAAGGTTTATGCCAAGACGCCCGAGGACCTTGAACATTTCATCATGCAACGGCTGCTGAAATCCGGCCTTGTCCGCGACACGCGCAGCAATTTTGTGCTGCGCCAGACCAAAACACGCGGCCCGTTGCCCATTCTCTGATCGGTCAGGGGCAAAATCCGTTGAACCTGCCCGCCAGCCCTCCTATCGTGCGAGCGCAAAAAGCCCAATCAGGACGACACCATGACCGAACAAGTACCCCACCCGATGTCCCCACAGGATTGCCTGGTTGCGATCATGGTCGCGGTCTCTGCATCGGATGAAACCATTCGCACGGCCGAGTTGGTCAAGATCGAAGGCGCCGTCAACATGTTACCTGTCTTTGCCGAATACGATATCGACCGCACGCGCCGTGTATCTCAGACGGTGTTCGACCTGTTCGAGCAAGAGGACGGGCTGGATGCACTTTTCGGCCTGATCCGCGATAACCTTCCCGAGCGGCTGAATGAAACGGCCTATGCGCTGGCTTGCGATGTGGCCGCTGCGGACGGGTCGCTTGCGGAAACCGAACTGCGCCTGCTGGAAGAAATCCGCTACGAGTTGAGCATTGACCGTCTGCACGCCGCAGCGATCGAGCGTGGCGCACGGGCGCGCCACACGACCTGATCCTAGCTGCCCTGTAACGACCCCCAACGTTCGATCAACGCGCGTTGCAGCTTGCGCGACCTGTTGTTCCAGCTGCGCGCGCCTTCCGGACGCTCGCGCAGCGCACGGGGAATGGTCGCGCGGTGATCAACGTCAGCGGTAAAGATGGCAAAGGCCAATTCAGAGCCATCCGGTGCAGTTATGAAGCCGCCCAATCCCGACACGAAATTCAGCGTCCCGGTCTTTGCGTCTACTTTGATCGGGTGATCCTTGACCGGCCGTCCCTGACGGTCCGCCAGGGTAAATTTCTTGAGCAAGGGCCGCAGCGCGCCGTCCTTGCGCGCCGCCACCAGCGCGGTAACCAAATCCGCGGGTGCCACGCGGGACGCATCGCCAAGCCCCGAATGATCCACCATCGCAATCCCGGTCACACCATAGGTCTCGACCGCCCAGCGATTCATTTCAGCGGCGGAATCGGCGAGGCTTTGCATATTTGCCCCACGGGCTTTCGAAGCCATCATACCGACCAATTCGGCCGTTATGTTGGTCGAATATTTGAGCATACCGCGCAGAATACTTTCCAGCGGATCACTCTGATGCACCACCAAAACAGTGCCCTGCGGGGTCTGCCGCGTGATCTGTACGCGCCCCAGCACAATGCCATTTGCCCGCGCCAGAGTCCGGAAAACATCCCCCGCATAAAGCGCAGGTTTGCGAACGGGCAGCCAACGCGCGCCACCATTGCCCAGCGCACCGCGGGCAACGGTCCAGCGATCCTGCCGCGCACTTGGCTGATAGGTGTATATCGGCAAACTGCGCTTTTCGACCTGCATCGACGCCATATCCACAGACGGAGTATATCGGGCGGTGCGCGCATCCATACTCACGTCATAACTGGCACCAGCGCGCTTCCATTCGAAATGGACGCGATTGAAATTGAGTGAGATGCCGCTGATGGCCGGGCTATAACCCAGATGATCCGGCTGCCCGGGGTCAATGCTGAACACATAGGGCAACGCTCCGTCATAGACCATGAACGCCCCGCGCACCTCGGTGATTCCGGCCTCGCGCAGATTGGCGGCCATCGTGGCCAGATCATCTGTGTCCAGCAACGGGTCGCCGCCACCAACAAGGATCAGGTCACCATCCAACACGCCATTCTCAATCGGCCCATCCGCCATCAACGCGGTTTCAAACCGATAATCCGCGCCCAGAACATCCAGCGCATAAAGCGCGGTCAGTGCTTTGGCGACACTGGCGGGCGGCAGGCCCTGATCGCCGCCAAACGCCTCAACCTGCATACCGGTCTCTGCATCAGAGACTGCAAACACAACCTCCCCGCGCAACCCGGCGGACTGGATAAGGCGCTCTGCCCCGCTGGGCAGGTCCCCCCGCAGTTGCGGTCGCAAGGATTGAACAGGCGCGTCGGCCAACGCTGAGCCCGACGCAATAGAGGCCCCAAGGCCCGCAAGAAACAAACGACGCGAAATACGATCAACCATGGGTCAATTAAAATCCCAGAGATCACAGGCAAACAACCACTGAATGTGATTATGCCCGCATGGGGGCTATTCAGGCAACACCCCTCCATCCCAGCCACCGCGTGTGCGAATCTCGGTCGAGCTGACATCGACCATCGGTACATTCACGAAACACCACGCCGGTGCCTGCGCACGCCCCAGCAAATGCCGCGCTTGGCCGTCAATGCGATATCGAGCGTAAAGCCGCGCCGCAGGCGACATCCGTGCCGAGATCCGATCCCCCGGCCGTGCGACAACCCCCACCGGCACGCTGTCCATAATCAGCCGCCAATCCTTCCAGTGATGAAACTGCGCCAGATTGTCCGCGCCCATCAGCCAGACAAACCGCACCTGCGGATAAAGTTTTTGCAAGGCCGCCAGCGTATCCGCCGTCGCCCGCGTCCCGGTCAGCGCCTCGATATCCGTCACCTCGACCTTGGGGTGCTGCATGACGTCCCGCGCCGCCTTGATGCGCCGCTGTAGCGGGGCAGGTCCACGCGCCTTTAACGGATTGCCCGGAGACACCAGCCACCAAACCCGATCCAGCCCAAACGCCTTCATCGCTTCAAGCGAGACATGCACATGTCCCTGATGCGGCGGATCAAAAGACCCGCCGAACAGACCAACGACCTGGCCAGGCCGTGCATATGGAATATCGCTTCGCAACATCCTTTGCTGATGTTCAGAACTGAAGCGGCTTGTCAATCAACCGGTTGCACCAGATCGCCCAGCCGGACCCCTCCGGACCTGATGACCTCGGCGCACCATCCCCCGTGCCCACGCACGGCGGAATAGCCGCCCTTGCCCAGCGCCTCCTCCATCCGGCTGCACGGCGCGCAGATGACAGTGAATCGCAGAATAGCCTCCCCCACCTGCACCTCCCGCCCCTTGAGCGCCGCCAGATTGATCCCCGAAACCACCAAGTTGCGCCGTAGGATGTCGGCGGCAACCGGCCCTTGCCCCAAGTAGGAACCAATCGCCGCCAGATGTTCTTGCTGGATCAGAGTCACAGCCCTTTTGCCAGCGCGACCCCGGTCGCCCTCTAGGCCGTCTGCTGAAATCATAATATTATCAACCGCGCGCATTTCTTTGCAGCGCTCAGGTCGCAATCCAATCCAATCGACACAACCCGGCTTGGCCCAGCCAGCTATCAATTCCGCCAAATTCGACATTTTAGCTCCCACTCAGCGAATAGATCTAACTAAATTCGACGCCATTAGAAATTCACAAAACCACCAGCTTGCCCCGCCCGCCCCGCTTAGATATCTAGCGTTTCAACCCAATTTCCCCGACCCAGAGGACGCGACATGGCCGCCTATCAATATGTCTACCACATGCAGGGTGTCTCAAAGACCTATCCCGGTGGCAAGAAGTGCTTTGAAAACATCCACCTGAGCTTTCTGCCTGGCGTGAAAATCGGTGTTGTCGGCGTCAACGGTGCGGGTAAATCGACGCTGATGAAGATCATGGCCGGCCTCGACACCGATTTCTCGGGTGAGGCATGGGCGGCTGAGGGCGCCAAGGTCGGTTATCTGCCGCAGGAACCCCAGCTGGATGAATCGCTTTCAGTCCGCGAAAATGTCATGCTGGGCGTGGCCGCGAAAAAGGCCAAGGTCGACCGCTTCAACGAGATCGCCATGGAGATCGCTGAGAACTATTCGGACGAGTTGATGGAGGAAATGACCACTCTGCAGGACGCGATCGATGCGGAAAACCTCTGGGACCTCGACAGCCAGATCGACGTCTCGATGGAGGCGCTGCGCTGCCCGCCGGACGACGCCAACATCGCCAACCTTTCCGGTGGTGAGAAACGCCGCGTGGCGCTCTGCAAACTGCTGCTGGAAGCGCCCGACATGCTGCTGCTCGACGAACCGACCAACCACCTGGACGCCGAAACTATCGCCTGGCTGCAACAGCACCTGATCGACTACAAGGGCACCATCCTGATCGTCACCCACGACCGCTATTTCTTGGATGATATTACGGGATGGATCCTCGAGCTCGACCGCGGCCGCGGCATTCCGTACGAGGGCAACTATTCCGCATGGCTGGAACAAAAAGCCAAGCGGTTGGAGCAAGAAGCGCGCGAAGACAAGTCCAAGCAGAAGACGCTGCAGCGCGAGCTGGAATGGATGCGCCAGGGTCAGAAGGCCCGTCAGGCCAAATCCAAGGCGCGGATCAACGCCTATAACGAGCTGGCCGAACAGTCCGAACGCGAAAAGCTTACCCGCGCCCAGATCGTCATACCCAACGGCCAGCGCCTTGGTGGCAAGGTTATCGAGGTCGAAAGCCTGTCGAAACACATGGGCGACAAGCAACTGATCGAAGGTCTGGACTTTGCGCTGCCCCCCGGCGGCATTGTCGGCGTCATCGGCCCCAACGGCGCCGGTAAATCGACCCTGTTCAAGATGCTCACCGGTCAGGAACAGCCCGACAGCGGCACCATCACGCTAGGCGACACGGTTGAGCTGTCTTATGTCGACCAGTCCCGCGACGACCTGAAAGACAACGACACCGTGTGGGAGGCGATCACCGGCGGTGCCGAGATCATCCAGTTGGGCGACGCGCAGGTCAATTCCCGCGCCTATTGCTCGTCCTTCAACTTCAAGGGCGGCGACCAGCAGAAGAAAGTCTCGCTGCTGTCCGGGGGTGAGCGAAACCGCGTCCACATGGCCCGTCTGTTGAAAGAGGGTGGCAACGTCCTGCTGCTCGACGAACCGACCAACGATCTGGATGTCGAAACCCTGCGCGCGCTGGAAGACGCCCTGGTCGATTTCGCCGGCTGCGCGGTGGTCATCAGCCACGACCGTTTCTTCCTGGACCGTATCTGTACGCATATACTGGCCTTCGAAGGTGATGCCCATGTGGAATGGTTCGAGGGCAACTTCGAAGATTACGAAGAGGACAAGAAGCGTCGTTTGGGACCAGATGCGCTGGAGCCCAAGCGGTTGAAGCACAAAAAGTTTGCGCGATGAACGGTTTCATCGAAGCACGTATAGACAAATGGATGCGCAGCGTACGCAAAAGGCTGGCCCCCCGGCGTTTGAAGCGCATCCCGCAAAACGCGCCGGAAAATTGCGTCATCGTCGCCAGCAATGGCCGGTCAGGTAGCACAATGACCTTTCTGGCCCTTGCGGATTCGCTAAGAGACGTTGATAGGGAAGCTGCGAAAAAATCGAACTTCATCGCCCGGCTGGACGACGCTACATTTCACGCGCCGTGCGTGTACAAGACACACGATTACCCTCAGCCCCTCTCTTCATGGCCCGAGAACACTCGGGTCGTTTTTTGTTTTGGGTCTGCTAAGGATTCCGCGTTTTCCGTCTATTCCGCGCTGGACAGATACGGTGCAGATTGGATCGACCTGCATTTTCATCACCTGCATGCCACCGGTACCTATGACGAACTGTTTCAGCGTGATGTGCTGCAGCAGGCGCGGCAGATCAAGGAATGGGTGACATATGAAGACGTGCCTGTTCTGTGCGTTCACTATGACGCGCTTTGGGAATATCAGGAAACCATCTCGCGCTTTACTGGATTGGACTTCAGGCCCCCTGAACGGCGCGAGCGTGTGCCAAAGGACATTCCGGCAGAACTCAAAGCTGCAGCCGATCTTGTTTACGATCCGATCGACGACGTGATCGAACACCTGCCACGGTGTTTTGTTGCGTCCAAACAATACCGAATGACTGTCGAAGAACTACCGATTTCCAACTGAAGACCGCAGATCAAAGCACCCTGACTGGATGTTCGACGATGCATCACCCAGGTCAGACCAGCTTGGCAATTGGAAAAAAGTGGGTCAGGTTGCAACTGTTGGTCACATCGCAGCCGCAGCAGACGAGTAACAAAAGGACAATATTTGTGAGAGTGCTTTTCTCAAAGGGGCTTGTTTTCATATCCAAGCCACGCTGTGGTTCCACATCAATCCGCAGACATCTGGGCCCTTTTCTTTCAAAGGATGACGGTGATTTTGCTGTCGATGTGGCCAAAACGGTCGAGCATTTTCACCCGCATGATACGGCGCCCTATGTCAAAGCAAAGCTGGCAGAGTTGTACCCGGATCACCCAAAGCTGACCTATTTCATGACCATCCGTAATCCGGTTGATATGCTCTGGTCATATTATCGGTTTTTTCGACCTGATGCTGATTGTCTCTACAACTATCAATCCGATTGGAATGAAAACTCGACAATCGACTTTGAAGAATGGATTCAATTCGGCAAAGTTGGCATGAACCCTGCCTGGCAGGAACTTGCGCCCAAATGGATTTCGACCCAGAATCTTTCCCCGCTCAGCCTAGAAGCACATGCCATCGACCGCGCAGGTGTCAACCACGTCAAAAACGTGTTTCAGCTTGAAAACACTGAGAAACTGAACAGGTGGCTAACCAGCAAGCTGGAAAATCGTAGATTCCCAGCTTTGTCCGAGGCTTGGCGGTCTCGCAGACTTAAGCCACTTACCAGCGCCAAGAACAAACAAAAGGCGCTTCCACACGTTAATCAATCGGATGGGGTTGGAAAGGCCGCAAGTGATCAACGACCCGTTGTTCTGTCAGACCAAAGTCTGAAGGCGATCCGAACAATGTTTCCTGAGGAAAGCAAGATTTACAAGATTTGACTCGCCCTTAACCGAACGGCCAATTGCCTACTGAAGGATATCGCCTTCAGCACTCTCTTGCCCTGCGCTTGTGCAAATGCCATATCTGACGGGCACACGTTTTTCTATTTCGACCTACTGTCTCCTTCTACGGCGCTCAGTCTATCGATACAGACAACGACGCCGGGCTGCCGCAACACCGTGGGCAGCACTAAACAGGAGACAACGGATATGCCCGCAGGCACCGTAAAATGGTTCAACACCACCAAAGGCTATGGCTTTATCGCACCCGAAGATGGCGGCAAAGACATCTTCGTACACATCTCAGCTGTCGAGCGTTCGGGTCTGACCGGCCTGGCCGACAATCAGAAAGTCACGTACGAGCTGCGCTCGGGTCGTGACGGCCGCGAAAGCGCCGACGACATTCAGTTGGCGTAAGTCAATGAAAGGGCAGAGCATTTCTCTGCCCTTTTCCTTACTGGACGACCACTTTTGCGTTTGACCATCATCCGCAAGTGTGTCCCGGCGAATACATCACAAACAGGTTACTTCTCTCCGGCGATTGACCAGATCGGCTATCATTCCGACATTAGGGTCAAGAATTTTGTGTTTTGTTGAAGAGAGCTGCCATGTTCACGCGCCGTACTTTCCTGACAGCAACTGCTGCCACCAGCCTTTTGCCCGGTGTTGCAATCGCAAAGCAAAAAGCTGTCGAATACGATCCCACGCCGCAATACGTACGGATCAAGAAAGAGTTTTTGCCGGGTCAGTTGCTTGTCGTTCCCCGGTCCTTCTACCTCTACTACGTTACCGAACCGCGCAAGGCGGTCCGCTATGGGTGCGGGGTGGGTAAAGCGGGGTTGGAATTCACCGGCACCGCCACGATCGACGTCAAGAAGGAGTGGCCGACCTGGCGCCCGACTGATGAGATGATCGAACGCGAACCCGTCACCTATGCCAAGTTCAAGGACAATGACTATGTCCAACCTGGTGGAGGCGACAATCCATTGGGGGCGCGGGCGCTGTATTTGTTCCAGAACGGTGTCGATACCTATTTCCGCATTCACGGCACCACGCAGCCGCAAACCATTGGGCGGGCAGCATCCAACGGCTGTATTCGCATGCTGAATTCACATGTGGTCGATCTGTATGAACGTGTGCCCATCGGCACCGTGGTCACTGTCGTCTGATCACTGCCGCGTGGCGTTCACAAGCTCCAACACGTAAGGACCTAGGTTCTCAACGATCAAGGTCACACCTGCGGCGTTCGGATGAATGCCATCTGATTGCATGTAGTTGCGGGCGGCGCCCGGATCGCCCCCGGCTGTCAGCCCAGCAAAGAAACTGGGCACATAACCCGTTTCATACGCAGTCGCCAAGTCGGGATAGATCGCGTCAAACGCTTCTTTGTAATCCGCCCCATAATTCCCCGGCGCTTGCATGCCGACCAGCAGGATATCGACCTCCGAGCTGTCTGCCACTTTTACAATTGCCTCAAGATTACTGCGCGACACTGCCGGATCGATCCCCCGCAGCAGATCATTACCGCCCAGCGCCACGATCATACCATCCACGTCCGGCGTCAAAGTCCAGCCCACGCGCGCGGCGCCTCCGGCTGTGGTATCGCCGGATACACCGGCGTTGATCAGGCGTACATCCGCGCCTTGTGCCCTCAACCACCGGTCCAACTGCGGTACAAACCCGTCCTCTTCCGGCAACCCATAGCCTTGTGTCAGGGAATCGCCTAAGGCTGCGATTACGACCTGTTCAGCTGTGGTTGCAAAACCGCAGCAGACAAATATCACCGACAACAAAGCCTTGCGCACCATCAGAACCGCTCCATATCCCATTTGACCGCCTTCATTTGGAAAGACCTATGACGACACCTGTTCTTTCGCTCCAAAATGCCGCTTTGTCGCTGGATGGCAATGCCGGGCGGGTCAATATCCTGCATGACATCTCCCTGACCGTGGCCAAAGGTGAGACACTGGGTCTGGTGGGGCCCTCCGGGTCGGGCAAATCCTCGTTGTTGATGCTGATGGGCGGGCTGGAACTGGCGACGGCGGGCAAGATCACCGCCCTTGGCAACGATCTGACAGAAATGGACGAAGACGCCTTGGCCCGTTTTCGGCGGGACACGATGGGGGTGGTGTTTCAGAACTTCCACCTTATCCCGACCATGACCGCGCTGGAAAACGTGGCCACGCCGCTGGAACTGGCCGGCCACAGGGATGCGTTCGACAGCGCCGAGGCCGAACTGGAAGCGGTCGGCCTGTCCCATCGGCGCGATCATTACCCGGCGCAATTGTCGGGGGGTGAACAACAACGGGTGGCGCTAGCCCGGGCATCGGCCCCGCGACCGCAGATATTGCTGGCGGATGAACCCACGGGAAATCTGGACGATGCAACTGGTGCCGCCATTGTCGATCTTCTGTTTGGTCTGCGTGACAAACACGGCGCAACACTGGTTCTGGTCACGCACAGCCACAGTCTGGCGCGCAAATGCGACAGGGTCGTGCGGTTGCGAGACGGAACGATTGCCGAAGACGTTCAGCAAGAGGCCGCGGAATGAGCCTGCGGCTGGCTGGCCGTCTGGCCCGGCGCGAGCTGCGCGGCGGCCTGCGCGGTTTTCGGGTGTTTCTGGCCTGTCTTGCGCTGGGTGTTGCCGCCATCGCCGCCGTTGGATCGGTGCGTCAGGCCATCCAGACCGGACTTGCCCAGGAAGGCGCTGCGCTTCTGGGTGGCGATGCCCAATTGGAATTCACCTACCGCTTCGCCAATGAGGATGAGCGTGACTGGATGGAACAGACCGCAACGGCTGTGTCTGAAGTGGTCGACTTCCGCTCTATGGCCGTAGTCCAGCAAGGCGAGGAAGCCCAGCGCGCGCTGACCCAGGTGAAATCGGTGGATGCGGCTTATCCGTTGTTGGGCACACCCGTGCTGGACCCTGACCAAACGCTATCCACCGCTCTGGATGGTGATCAAAACCTGCCCGGAGCGGTCATGGATCCGGTGCTGATGGATCGGTTAGGTCTGTCCGTCGGAGACCGCTTTGCCCTTGGTACGCAAGAGTTTGCCCTGACCGCCGCCCTGATTCACGAGCCGGACGGGGCTGCCGACGGGTTCGGATTGGGACCGCGTACTTTGGTACGAACCGAAGATTTACAGGCGTCGGGCCTTTTGGCGCCGGGGACGTTGTTTTCCACCAAATACCGGCTGGCTTTGCCACCCGATACTGACCTTGCGGCCTTGTCCACCACAGCACAGCAAAGTTTCGACAGTACCGGTATGCGCTGGACCGATGCCCGCAATGGCGCTCCGGGGATCGCGAAATTCGTCGCCCGCCTCAGCGCCTTTCTGGTTCTTGTGGGACTGTCGGGTCTGGCGGTTGGCGGTATTGGCGTCTCTGCCGCCGTCCGGGCCTATCTGGGGCAAAAGACCGAAACCATCGCCACGCTGCGCACTTTAGGGGCGGATCGCGCGACGATTTTGCAAACCTACATGATCCAGATCGGTGTATTGTCCGGTATTGGCATCCTTATAGGCATAACTTTGGGTGGGCTACTTCCCCTGCTACTGGCCCCGCTGATCGAAAGCCAATTACCTGTCCCGGCGGTCTTCTCGCTTTATACGCGTCCGCTGGCCGAGGCCGCGCTATACGGGGTTCTGACGGCCTTCCTGTTCACCCTCTGGCCCCTGGCCCGCACCGAAGAAGTGCGGGCCGCGACCCTGTTCCGCGATGCGTTGTCTTCGGCCCACGCCTTCCCGCGCCCGGTATTCATCCTGGCGACTGGCATCGGGCTGGTCCTGCTGGTCGCATCAGCATCCTGGTTCAGCGGTTCGGCACGTCTGACACTCTGGACCAGCGGAGGGCTGGTCGGCGCGCTGCTTGTGCTGTCTCTGTCGGCTTTGGCAATCCGCAAGTTTGCCCGTTTCGGTGCCAAACCAGCACGTGGTCGCCCGGCCCTGCGATGGGCCTTATCGGCCATCTCGGACCCGCGCGAAGGGGCTGCGTCGGTCGTGCTGTCCTTGGGGCTGGGGCTTTCGGTACTAGCCGCCGTTGGCCAGATTGACGGAACCCTGCGCAATGCAATCGCAGGCAATTTGCCGGACGTGGCGCCATCCTATTTCTTCGTCGACATTCAAAAAGACCAGATGCCCGGTTTTACCGAACGGCTGAACGCTGACCCGGCTGTCACCCGTGTTGAAAGCGCACCGATGCTGCGGGGGATCATCACCCAGATCAACGGCCGCCCTGCCCGTGAGGTAGCTGGCGACCACTGGGTTCTAGACGGTGATCGGGGCGTGACCTATTCCGCCGCTCGGCCACAAAACACCCGCGTCACGGCAGGCGAATGGTGGCCGGATGACTATTCCGGTTCACCGCAGGTCAGTTTCGCGGCAGAAGAGGCCGAGGAAATGGGCCTGTCCCTAGGCGACGAGTTGACCGTAAATATCCTTGGCCGGGACATCACTGCCGAAATCACCTCACTACGCGAGGTCGATTTTTCAACCGCCGGCATCGGCTTTATCATGTCGATGAACCCTTCGGCGCTGGCCGGAGCCCCACACAGCTTTATCGCCACCGTCTATGCCGAAGAACAGGCCGAGGCTGCCATTCTGCGCGACCTGGCCGGGCAATATCCGAACATCACAGCGATCCGGGTGCGGGACGCGATTGATCGTGTCTCAGGCCTGCTGGCCGGGCTGGCGGCGGCGACCTCCTATGGAGCGGGTGTGTCTTTGCTGACCGGTTTCTTGGTCCTGATCGGGGCCGCCGCAGCAGGCGAAACCGCGCGCCGCTGCGAATCTGCGATCCTCAAGACATTGGGCGCAGACCGGCGGCGCATCTTGCTCAGCTTTGCGCTGCGTTCGATCTTGCTGGGCGCGGCCGCCGGATGTGTCGCCCTGCTGACCGGGATATTAGGGGGTTGGGCTGTGGCCACATACATCTTTGACACCGGGTTCACGGTCATCTGGAGTTCAGCCCTGGGTATCGTGCTGGCTGGAATCCTTGTGACACTGGGCGCAGGTCTGGTCTTTGCCCTGCGCCCACTGGCGGTACGCCCGGCCAGCATTCTGCGCGCCGCTGACTAGGATCAGCGCACGCAGGCCACCGGTTGCAGGATTTGCAACAGCTGTTCGTTGTCACAGACCAGCGCATCCAGCGTGATCTCGTCCAGCGAGGCATAGAAAACCTCGGCAGCGTCGCTAAGCGCCACCCGCAACCGACACGCATCGGTCAGTGGACAAGTATTGTCGGCATCGGCAAAACACTCGGCGATCGGTAAAGCGCCCTCGACATGGCGAAAAACCGACCCGACGCGAATTTCGTCAGCTGGGCGCGCCAGAGACATACCGCCATTGCGACCGCGCTGGGTGCTCAGGTAATTTAGCTGGCTCAATTGATTGATCACCTGTGCCAGATGGTTTTCCGAGATATTGCACACATCCGCAATCTCGGCCTTTGTCACCAATCGATCCTGATGCGCCGCACAATACATCAAAAGGCGCACTGCTATGTTTGTCCGTTTGGTAATCCGCATGTTGGCCTCCCAAATTTCAAGGTGGGACCTTATTGCATGTCTGGCAAAAAAGCGGTTTGACATACATCAATCGCTTAGAAGGACATGTAGGCGCATGGCGGACCCTTATTTCTTTGGCTATGGCAGCCTTGTGAACCTTTCGACCCATGATTTCCCCGATCCGCACCCGGCCCGGTTAAAGGGATGGCGGCGCGCCTGGCGCCATACCGATCTGCGCCCGGTGGCCTTTCTGACAGCAGTGCCGGACCCGGATTGTGAGATTGAGGGGATGATAGCTCATGTGCCGAAAAACGACTGGGCGGCGCTGGATGAACGGGAATGGGCTTATGATCGGGTGCCTGCCACGCAGGCGGTGACACACCCCCTGACCCATGACGTTGAAATTGCCGTCTATGCGGTGCCGCATGACCGTCATACCGCACCCAGCAACCACCACCCGCTGCTGCTAAGTTATATTGACGTGGTTGTGCAGGGTTATCTGCGTGCCTTCGGACCCGATGGAGTGGATCGGTTTTTTGCAACCACCGATGGTTGGGACGCGCCAATCCTGAATGATCGCGCAGAACCTCGGTATCCGCGCCATCAGCAACTAAAACCGGCAGAGACCGAATTGGTGGATGATCGTTTGCAACAGGTTTCGGCACAAGTGCTGCAGACCGGCCAACAAAAAAAGGCAGGCGGTTTGCCTGCCTCATTCGTGTTCTAGGCTGATTAATACCGGATCAGGTACATTCATCCGCGCGCGCGGATCACCTGCAGCAACGGCAGCAAGGTCGCCATTTCCGGGCCCCGCTCCATGCCGGTCAGCGCCTTGCGCAGCGGCATGAAAAGGCCCTTGCCCTTGCGGCCGGTGGCTTCTTTCACCGCCTTGGTCCATGCGCCCCATGTTTCACCATCGAAAGGCCCTTCGGGTAGCAGCGCAACGGCTTCGGCGATAAACTCACGGTCCTCATCCGCGATCAAGGGTTCAGCCCCGTCGCGGCACAGCTCCCACCAGCCTTTCAGATCGGCCAGGGTGGTGATGTTTTCGCGCGCCATCAACCAGAACGGCTCGGCCAAGTCGGCTGGAACGCCTGCGTCGGCAACGGCGTCGGCCACATCGGCCAGCGGCAGCGATTGCAGGTGCTTCGCCGTCAGCGGGAACAGGTCCTGCACGTCGAACTTTGTTGGTGCAGCCCCGAAACGGGTTACATCGAATCCTTCGATCAGTTCAGCCATGTCCGAACGCAACTCAACCGGATCGGACGAGCCCAGACGCGCCATCAGGCTCAGCAGAGCCATTGGTTGCACACCCTGTTCACGCAAATCGCGCAGGGCTAGCGTGCCCAGGCGCTTGGACAAAGCTTCACCCTGCGGGCCGGTCAGTAGGGAGTGGTGCGCAAAGCGCGGGCAAGTGCCGCCCAGTGCCTCGATGATCTGAATCTGCGTCGCGGTGTTGGTCACGTGGTCCGAGCCGCGCACAACGTCAGTAACGCCCATTTCGGTGTCGTCCACCACCGATGCAATCGTATACAGAACCTGACCATCCCCCCGGATCAGCACCGGGTCAGACACCGAGGCCGCATCGATTGAGATGTCGCCCAGAATACCATCGGTCCATTCGATCCGCTCATGATCCAGCTTGAACCGCCAGACACCATTACCACGCTCGGCCCGCAACGCGTCTTTCTCAGCCTCAGAAAGGTTCAGCGCGGCGCGGTCATAAACTGGCGGCTTGCCCATGTTCAGCTGTTTCTTGCGCTTCAGGTCCAGCTCGGTCGGCGTTTCAAACGCCTCATAAAACCGGCCCATCTCACGCAGTTTGTCCGCAGCTTCGGCATAACGGTCCAGCCGTTCGGACTGGCGCTCGACCCGGTCCCAATGCAGACCCAACCATTCCAGATCCTGCTTGATGGCGTCGACATATTCTTCTTTCGACCGCTCGGGATCGGTGTCGTCGATACGCAGAATAAATGTACCGCCTGCCTTGCGGGCGATCAGATAGTTCATCAAGGCGGTGCGCAGGTTGCCCACATGGATATAACCGGTGGGCGACGGGGCAAAACGGGTGGTGGTCATGGAGTTCTCCTGTTGGCGCGGCTCATGTCACAAAGGCGCGTTTTTGTCCAGCAGGGGTTTCAGGTCGGTTGCACCGGCCAGTGCCGATCCAAGTCTTTCAACCCGGCGCGGATCAGCTCGAAGAGCACATCCAGATCAATATCCGCCAGCTTGTTCACATAAAGGCAGGATTTGCCCAGTTTGTGCTTGCCCAGGCCCGTCAGAATATCCCCGAAATCCGCATAACCGGGCATGATATAGATCGACAGCGCAGATTTACGTGGGGAAAACCCGGTGGCCAGAAAATCACCCTCGCGCCCGGATTTATATCGGTAATGGTATCGCCCGTACCCGATCATCGACGCCCCCCACATAACAGGTGCAAATCCCGTCGCGTTACGGAATACTGCATCCAGTACCCGTGCCTCCTCGGCTTTTCGCGTTGGCTGTACCGCCGAAAGGAAACTCTCAACGCTTTGCCCTGTGGGGACGGTTTTGTTTACAGATCGCGCCATGAACAAAATTTAACACGTAATGTTCAACCACACAGCCCATGTCTTGAGTGTATAGAGTGGCAAGTGACCCTCTCCGCCCTACCTAACATCCTGATATTCTGACAGGGAGATCGAAAATGACCATCAAATTGACTCGCCGCGCGGCCCTAGGAGCCGCAGCAGCATTGCCATTCGCATCCGCCGCCGCCCCGGTTCTGGCCGCCGGGACCGAGACCAAGACCAATTCAACCATCGCCAAATCCTTTAAGTTGGGCGACTTCACCGTCACCACATTGTTGGACGGTAGCCTGCCCCGTGACGGCGCCAAGGATATCTTTGGCGGCGGCGCTTCGGACGAGGATTTCGCCAAGGTCTCAGCCGACAACTTCATCTCGCCCGAGGTGGCGCAGTTCTTTTTTACCCCAACACTGGTCAATACCGGGTCTGAGCTGGTTCTGTTCGACACTGGCCTAGGTCAGGGCGGCATTCAGGCCGCGCTGGCGGATGCGGGCGTGACGCCAGATCAGATCAATACCGTTGTGATCACCCATATGCATCCCGACCATATCGGCGGCATGACCACGAACGACGCGCCGACCTTCCCGAATGCGCGCTATGTCACTGCATCGCCTGAGTATGATTTCTGGGCCGCGCAAGACGCAGGCAACCGCGTCGGCGATCTGGTCGCAGCCAAAGTGACACCGCTGGCCGAAAAGATGACCTTTGTCGAAGACGGGGGCGAGGTTGCATCGGGCATCACCGCAGTCGCAGCCTATGGGCATACTCCGGGTCACACAGTTTACCACTTGGAAAGCAACGGGCAACGTCTGGTGCTGACCGCTGATTTGGCCAATCACTATGTCTGGTCTTTTGCCCACCCGGAATGGGAGGTGCGCTTTGACATGGACAAGGCGGCAGCCACTGCATCCCGGCGCAATGTGCTGGGCATGCTGGCCGCCGACAAGGTGCCTATGATCGGCTATCACATGCCGTTCCCGGCGGCCGGCTTTGTCGAAACGCGCGGTGACGGGTTCCGCTTTGTCCCGGTCAGCTATCAGATGATGGGCTAAGCCCTAGTATCCAGGGTCCGGCCGCACTATTGAGCCATCCGTGAAACGGGACAGGCGAAAAGCGGCCGGATCGACGCAAGGCGTGGTTTCGGCGACCAGGTCAGCCATCAGACGACCTGCTGCGGGGCCAATACCAAACCCGTGACCGGAAAAACCGGTTGCAATATACATTCCCGCCATCTCATCCACCCCCGAGATTACCGGCACCGCATCCGGTGTTACATCGATCATGCCCGCCCAGCTTTGTACAATCTCGGCCTGTTCAAGCGCCGGAAACGCATTGCGTGCTTTGGCCCATGCCTTGCGCAACACTTTTGACGACGGCTCGGGGTCCAGCACACGGCATTTTTCGAACGGCGTCACATCGGTTGGCAGCCAGGTCTGATCCTGCTGCGCCTCAGTGCGCCAGCGGCCCGACAATCGAAAGCGCAAAGACCGCCATTCCTGTTTAAAGGCAGGCAGGAACTGTCGACCCAGACGAAAGCTATCGGGCACGATATCAACCGTATTCTCACGACCGGACGCGATGCTATAGCCGCCATCGGCACGCTTTCGCATTGCGAATTCATCCGCCCAAAGCGCTGTTTCAGGACCCTCGACAGGTGACGTGCGCAGAACCGTGTTCAGTACCTTCAGTTGCGGCAGATCAATCCCGGCATTCCTGGCAAACAGACGTGACCACGCACCACCGGCCAGAACCACATAGTTACATGCCACCCGACCACGCTCGGTGAACACACCAGAAACGCGGCCATCCCTAAGATCGACACTGCGCACTGCGCAATTGGTCATCAGCACCGCCCCACGGTCCCGCGCCGCCTCGGCGATGGCGGGTGCGGCCCATTGCGGCTCGGCCCGACCGTCCTGCGGCATAAAAAGGGCGCAATCAAAATCCGCTGCAGTATCAGGCAGCATCGCGTCCAACTCACCCCCGGCCACCAATCTGGCACCGGTTTGCAACCCGTCGACATGGCGTAGCCAGCGTTCCAGATTTCCGCTGCTGCGTTTGCCCGAGGCGCCAAACAGGATGCCTGCACGGGTATAACCTGTCTTGCGGCCGGTCCGCTGATCCAGCCCTTGCCAAAGGTGCAGCGCCTCGACCATCAACGGGATTTCCCGCGGGTCGCGCATACCCAGACGCACCCATCCCCAGTTGCGCGAGCTTTGCTCGCCCGCGATCTGCCCCTTTTCACACAGCAGCACCGAAGCACCGCGTTCAGACAGTTCCAACGCGGTGGACGCGCCGATTATGCCGCTGCCAATGACAACCACATCCACGGTTTTGGGCAAGTGCAAATCAGGTTCGACGGGGGTTGGCTTGGGGCCGGGCATCAACCGCTCTTATTTCATGGCTCGAACCGCCATGAAGGCCCAGAGCGAGCGCGCAGGCAACGTGCCTTGTGCCGCAGGGGTGATGATTTTCAAAAGTTGTGGCGAACACGCCAATAGGCGCGAGAAAACACGCGCCATTCCGTCCGTATTCACCTAGAAATTAAGCCGCGCCGCGCAACTCTGCCAATTTCTGGCGCAGGGTCGCCCCCAACCCGCTGTCTTTCGTCTCGACCTCTTCATCCATCTCGGCCTGTTGAGGCAGTTCAGGAAAGACGGCCGGCGCTTTTGTGGATTTCACCTCAGGCTCGGGGTCTTCGGGCTCATCCTCGCGAAGAAGATCCGCGATGGCAGAATCCAACTTAGCTTCGTCCAGAACCCGCGCCTCGGACTCCATTGATTTGTACCTCAACGGCGGGTGAAGCGGTTTGTCATATCCCTCATACATAATAACACCAAATCGTTAACTCAGACATCCAATACCAAGTGCGCCACAATTCGATACTTTCGAAATAAGGTCACACCGCCCCAGATGGGGCGTGAATTAAGCTAAAATGTGGCAAAAAAATGTCTCAATTTCAAGCCATCCATTCCAAGAGAGGCTGGAAAATTAGAGTGTTATCGGAAAATTTGAAACAATGCTCACCTCTCTGGGCAAACTAGCCTAGCGAAGGAGACAATCATTTTTTCCTTAATTGGTTCCAGAGCAGTTCAGCCTTTGTCCCGCCAGCGATTCACAATCGGATAGCGGCGATCCAGCCAGAAAGCCCGATGTGTCAACCGAGTTCCGGGGGCGGACTGAAAGCGTTTGTATTCGCTGATATAGATCAGATGCTCGACCCGCCGCGCATCAGCCTCGTCAAATCCGGCAGCGACACAATCGGCGATCGAGCCCTCACGATCGACCAGAATATCCAGAATGGCATCCAAAACCGGATAGTCGGGCAGGCTGTCGCTGTCCTTTTGGTCCTCACGCAGCTCGGCACTAGGCGGTTTGTCGATGACCGAAGGGCGGATCACCACACCTGCGGGCCCCATCATCCAGTCGCGGTGGTTTGCATTGCGCCAGCGGCAGGTCTCGAACACACGGGTTTTGTACAAATCCTTGATCGGGTTATAGCCGCCGTTCATGTCGCCGTAGATGGTGGCATATCCCACCGCGACCTCGGATTTGTTGCCTGTGGTCAAAAGCATCTCACCAAACTTGTTCGAGATCGCCATCAACAGCAATCCGCGCAAGCGGGATTGGATGTTCTCTTCGGTCAAATCCGCATCACGCCCAGTAAACAGCGGGGCCAAGGTCTCGGTCACGGCTGCCCTGCTGTCCGAGATCGGCACATAGTCATAGTGAACGCCCATCGCCTTGGCGACGGCTTCGGCATCGTCCAATGACGCCTGACTGGTGTATTCCGAAGGCAGCATCACACAGCGAACATTCTCAGCGCCAATGGCATCCACTGCGATAGCCGCGACCAAGGCAGAATCAACGCCGCCCGACAAACCCAGCAGCGCTTTTTTGAACCCGGTCTTGCCCATATAGTCGCGCAAGGATTGCACCATGGTGCGATAGTCCTGCTCCCATTCGTCGGGCTGCGGCACGATTTCTGCGGGCACGATGCGCCAGCCATCATCGCCACGCTCCAGATCGATCTGCGTCACGGCCTCGTCAAAGACAGGCATCCGAAACGCCAGCTCTCCGCCCGGGTTCAGGCCAAACGTGGCCCCGTCGAAAACCTGATCGTCCTGACCGCCAACCATGTTCAGATAGATCAGCGGCAGGCCAGTCTCGACCACGCGGGCCACCATATGATTCAGGCGCACGTCGTATTTGTTGCGGAAATACGGCGAACCATTGGGGATCAGCAGAAACTCGGCCCCGGTTTCCTCAAGCGTTTCGGCCACGTCCGGATGCCAGCTGTCTTCGCAGATCGGGCTGCCGATGCGGGTGTTGCCAACCGCATAAGGCCCGCCCAAAGGCCCGGCATCGTACAGGCGAACTTCGTCGAATACAGTTTCATTGGGCAAATGATGTTTCAACGACTTGCTGCTGATCCGCCCGTTCTTGAGGATCAGGTACGCATTGAAAAGATTGCCATCTTCTGCCCAAGGTCCGCCAATCGCCACCGCAGGGCCATCGGCGCATTGTTTGGCCAGATCCACGACCGCCGCCATCGCCGCCCGGTGGAACGCAGGCTTCATCACCAGGTCCTGCGTGTTGTAGCCGGTGATGAACATCTCGGGGAACGCCACCAGATCGGCCCCGGCCTCGCGCCCCTGCTTCCACGCGGCCAACGCCTTGGCAGCGTTACCGTCGATATCCCCCACGGTGGGATTGAGTTGCGCCAGAGTGATACGGAAACGGTCGGCCATTGTGCCCTCTTGCCCTCGTCAGTCTTACAGCCATTTAGCAGATCATTGCGCAAGTAAAAGGCAAATGCGGCAAAACCCGTTGCTCTGCCCCCACCGGTACCTTAGTTTTGCGCAAAAGGATCAACACTGGGCAGGCAGGACAGATTATGAACGCTTTTCGCATTTCCATTGCCGCATCAGCAATCGCTCTGATCGCTGCTGGCGCCGCCGCGCAGAACGGTCAGGTAATCACCACGGACGATGAAGTTGGCGGCGTCTATGAAGGCACGTTTGAAAACGGCCTGCGTCACGGAACCGGCACGTATCGCCTGCCTAACGGGTTCGAATATAGCGGTGAATGGGCCGAGGGTGAGATTCAGGGCAAGGGGATTGCCCGTTATGTCAACGGCTCGATCTACGAAGGCATGTTTGTCAAAGGGCAACCCGAAGGGCGCGGCAAGATCATCTATGCCGACGGCGGCAGCTATGATGGTGAATGGGCCGACGGGTCGCTCAATGGCGCTGGCATCGCGATCTATGCCAATGGCGCGCGCTACGAGGGCAATTTCAAAAACGCGCGTTATCACGGCAAGGGCGTGATGACGGACCCCAGCGGCTTTAGCTATGACGGGGACTGGGTTGATGGTGTCAAACAGGGCAGTGGCAAGATTACCTATGCCGAAGGCGGTATCTACGAGGGCGAAATCAAGGATGGTCAGCGCCACGGTCAAGGCAGCCTGACCCTGCCCGACGGGATGACTTACGTCGGCGATTGGGTCGAAGACCGCATAACAGGCTCCGGGCGCATGACCCTTGTCAACGGTGACGTCTACGAAGGCGAACTGATCGAGGGTCGGCGGCAAGGCAAGGGCAAGATGATTTATGCCAATGGCGACGTCTACGAAGGCGACTATGCCAACGATCTGCGCCATGGTCAGGGGGCCTATACCGGCACTGACGGATTTGCATACACCGGCGAATGGACCGACGGGCTGCTTGAGGGTTTAGGTGAGATGACCTATCCGGATGGCTCGGTCCATGTCGGCGATTTCAAGGCTGATCTGGCCGAGGGTAAGGGCCTGATCACCTACCCCGACGGCTCGACCTATGATGGCGATTGGATCGCTGGTGTGATTGAAGGTCAGGGTATTTCCACCTATCCCAACGGCACGGTCTACAAAGGACAGTTCAAAAACGCCAAACCGAGTGGCAAGGGCATTCTGACTTCTGCTGACGGGTCCAGCTATGACGGGGATTGGGCCGATGGTCTGCGTCAGGGCAAGGGCTTGTCCACGTACCCCGATGGCACCACCTATTCCGGCGAGTTCAACGCAGGCAAACGCCACGGGCAAGGTGAAATCGTCATGGCCAACGGGTTCAGCTATTCTGGCCAATGGACCGAAGGCAAGATCACCGGTGACGGGATCGCCACATACCCAAGCGGCGATGTTTACGAGGGCAGCTTTGTCGACGCCAAACGGCACGGCAACGGCACAGTGCGCTATGCCAACGGCGAAGAGGAAACCGGTGTTTGGGAAAACGGTGCATTGGCGACATCGAACAGTGCGACCCCTGAGGCGGATGCCACGGACTCAACTGATTCGGACGGCTGAACCTTCACCACGGCACGGGTTTGCCGGCCCAATCGAAAAACCCTCCAGTTTCGGCTGGGGTTAAATGCGCCATCACGGTCAACAGGTTCTCGGCGGCTTCATCCGGTGCAACAGCGGGATGACGCCCCAGGTATTTTCGGGTGAATTCAGTTTTCACGGTGCCGGGATGCAGGGCAACGCAGATCGCTTGCTGGTGGGTACGATGCAGTTCGATCGCCCCCGTATGTACGATCTGGTTCACCGCTGCTTTTGCTGCGCGATAGCTGACCCAACCGCCCAGCCTATTGTCCCCGATGGACCCGACGCGTGCCGATAGCACAGCAAAAATCGCCCGGCGATCCCGCGGCAGCAGGCGTGATGCATGGCCCAGAATCAGCGCAGGTCCGACAGCGTTCAACGCAAACTGGCCCATCATTGTCTGTGCTGTGACCGCACGCATTGTCTTTTCCGGTGCCGCCCCGTTGATTTCTAACGCGCCCGAGGCGACGAGGATCAAATCGAAGGGGCCGGACAACTTGCCCAATACGCTCTCAATACCGGCGGGATCGGTTAAATCAAATCCGTCCGTAGATCGCGACAAGGTGGTCACCGCCACGCCCTGCTGCCTCAGGCGGTGACATACCGCCTGACCGATTCCTCCTGACGCGCCTATGATCAACGCTGTTTTCATCACTAACCACCTAGACGTCCTGTTACGCGGATCAATACGCCACTCTTGAAAGAAACCCCTGCAACAGCAGTTAAGGCGCAAATGGGTCTTTTCATTCTGGGCGGGCTCTGTATAAATTCCGCCCCATGATCAAGTGCGCAGATATCCCTTTTGCCGACACCGCCCTGCGCGGTGCGTCTCTGCGTGGCCTACTGATCCTAATCCGCCTCTGAGCGTGCCATCCGGCGCGCCCGCTCAGAGGAGGACGCCCGCGCGCCATAGGCTTTAGGACAGAAGAAGAAAGAGAATCCCATGACCAACGTGACCGACCAAGACCGCGTCTTGATCTTTGACACCACTTTGCGCGACGGCGAGCAAAGCCCCGGCGCAACCATGACCCATGACGAAAAGCTGGAAATCGCAGAACTGCTGGATGAAATGGGCGTCGACATCATCGAGGCCGGTTTCCCCATCGCGTCCGAGGGCGATTTCAAGGCGGTATCCGAGATCGCCGAGCGATCCAAAAACAGCCGCATCTGCGGCCTGGCGCGTGCCAATTTCGCGGATATCGACCACTGTTGGGAAGCCGTGAAGCACGCGGGAAAGAACCGAATTCACACGTTTATCGGCACCTCACCACTGCACCGCGCCATTCCGAACCTGACACAGGACGAAATGGCCGAGAAAATCCACGAGACTGTCAGCCACGCGCGCAACCTGTGTGAAAACGTGCAATGGTCGCCGATGGATGCAACGCGGACCGAGTGGGATTATCTGTGCCGCGTGATCGAGATTGCGATCAAGGCCGGCGCCACAACGATCAACATCCCAGACACTGTGGGCTATACGGCCCCGATGGAATCGGCTGACCTGATCAAGCGCCTGATCGAAACGGTGCCGGGTGCAGATGAGGTGATATTTGCCACCCACTGCCACAACGATCTTGGCATGGCGACGGCGAACTCGCTGGCCGCTGTCGCGGGCGGGGCACGTCAGATTGAATGCACGATCAACGGCCTTGGCGAACGCGCTGGCAATACGGCGTTGGAAGAGGTCGTCATGGCACTGCGCACCCGCAACGACATTATGCCGTGGAACACCGGCATTGATACGACCAAGATCATGCATATCTCTCGCCGCGTCGCGACGGTGTCTGGCTTCAACGTGCAGTTCAACAAGGCCATCGTAGGCAAGAACGCCTTTGCCCATGAAAGCGGTATCCACCAGGATGGCATGCTGAAGAACCGCGAAAACTTTGAGATCATGCGCCCCGAAGATATCGGCCTCTCGGGCACGTCCTTGCCTTTGGGAAAACACTCGGGCCGCGCGGCGTTGCGCGACAAGCTGGAAACGCTGGGCTATGAGGTTGGTGACAACCAGCTCAAGGATATCTTCGTGCGGTTCAAAGATTTGGCTGACCGCAAGAAAGAGGTGTTTGACGACGATCTTATTGCACTGATGACGCTGGACGATGAAGACGATCATCTGCAATTGGTGTCGATGAAAGTGACCTGCGGAACCGGCGGGCAAGCGGAGTCGACGGTTGAGTTGGAAGTGGACGGCAAAGACATCATCGCAACCGAACACGGCGACGGTCCGGTGGATGCGACCTTCAAGGCTATCCGCGCGATCTTTCCGAACAAAGCCCATCTTCAGCTGTATCAAGTGCATGCAGTAACCGCGGGCACTGATGCCCAGGCCACGGTGTCAGTCCGTCTGGAAGAAGACGGCATGATTGCAACGGGTCAATCGGCCAACACGGATACGGTTGTGGCTTCGGCCAAAGCCTATCTTCACGCCTTGAACCGCCTGATCGTACGCCGTGAAAAAACCGGCCCCGGTGCCGACGCGCGCGAGATCAGCTACAAAGATCTGACCTAGAGACAAAGGTCAAAGGCTCCCGCATCCGCGGCGGCCCGGCTTCGCCGAACCTTCTTGGGTTTTGGGCCCGGCAGCGCGCCAAAGGCGCGCTGCCGGGCCCAACTCGGTTGGCTGCATCTTTGATGCGGGCAAACGAGGCGGGAGCATTCTGGAATTGACTGTAGACTGTGTTCAGAGCGCCTTGAACAACTTAGTCAACCTGGCGGCTTCGTTTTCCAGACCGAAAGGTGCATTGACGATAAACATACCTGAACCGACCATGCGGTGCCCTTCTCGCACCGGATCAAACCGAACCTCGTGGCAAAACGCCTTGGGCAGATTCTGCGCCTGCAGCGCCGAAACCATGGCCCGGTGACGGTCATCCGTTAGAAGCGGATACCACAGGGCAATCACGCCAACATTCCACTTGCGATGCAGTTTGGCGATGATGCCGGGCAGACGATCATATTCCGATTTCACCTCGTAGCTTGGGTCGATCAGCAACATCCCGCGCCGCGGCGTCGGCGGCAGCAGGGATTGCGCCAATTCGTACCCATCCTGCTGATACACTTTGGCTCCATAGGGTGACATCGCCATAGCCAAAGCCGCGTGTTCCTGCGGGTGTAGCTCCGCAAAGTGCAAACTGTCCTGATCGCGCAGCAAACTGGCCGCGATCATCGGAGAACCGGGATAGGCCACGCTCCCCTGTCGCTGCTGAACCGCCGCAATTGCCCGGCTCAGTGGATGATCCGCATCGAACCAGTCGGCCTTTTGGGCTCGCCCGATTCCCGCCGCCGCCTCGCCCGTGCGCAGTGCCTCAACCGCATCCAGCTTATACAGCCCCCGTCCAGAGTGGGTTTCAAGGTATGTCAGCGGCTTGTCTTTGCGGGTCAAATAATTCAGCACCCATGCCAATAATGCGTGCTTTTGCACATCAGCCAGATTCCCGGCGTGGTAAATGTGTTGATAAGAGAGCATATTGCCTTCTAAAGTCCCTCTCAATAAGGCGGAAAGGTGCTGATTGTCGCGGAATCAGCCCTTTAACCGGGCGTATTGGCACCCTATAAGTCATCCGTCCCGGAACCGTCGAGTCGCGGGCAGTAGAAAACCGACATACAGGATCAGGGGAATCATGGGGATCTTTGGCAATCTAGGCGGCCTGTTCACAGCGGACATGGCCATCGACCTTGGGACAGCGAACACGCTGGTTTATGTCAAAGGACGCGGCGTGATCCTGTCGGAACCGTCCGTTGTCGCCTACCACGTGAAAGACGGTGTGAAAAAAGTGCTGGCCGTGGGCGAGGATGCCAAGCTGATGTTGGGCCGGACGCCGGGTTCGATTGAAGCCATCCGCCCGATGCGTGAAGGCGTCATTGCCGATTTCGACACCGCCGAAGAGATGATCAAACATTTCATCCGCAAGGTGCATAAGCGCTCGACCTTTTCGAAACCCAAAATCATAGTCTGCGTTCCACACGGCGCAACTCCGGTTGAAAAGCGTGCGATCCGTCAGTCGGTTCTGTCCGCAGGTGCGCGTCGCGCCGGATTGATTGCGGAACCTATTGCTGCCGCGATCGGTGCTGGCATGCCAATTACTGACCCGACCGGCAACATGGTCGTTGATATCGGCGGCGGCACCACCGAGGTGGCCGTTCTGTCGCTGGGCGACATCGTCTATGCCCGTTCAGTCCGTGTGGGCGGAGACCGGATGGATGAAGCCATCATCTCGTATCTGCGCCGCCAGCAGAACCTGCTGGTGGGTGAATCGACCGCCGAGCGGATCAAGACCACCATTGGCACCGCCCGTATGCCCGATGACGGCCGCGGTCAGTCGATGCATATCCGTGGCCGCGACCTGCTGAACGGCGTGCCGAAGGAAATCGAAATCAGCCAGGCGCAAGTGGCCGAGGCATTGTCGGAGCCAGTTCAGGCGATCTGCGAAGCCGTCATGACCGCGCTGGAAACCACTCCGCCCGATCTGGCTGCGGACATCGTGGACCGAGGCGTCATGCTGACCGGAGGTGGCGCGCTGCTGGGCGATCTGGATCTGGCCCTGCGCGAACAAACCGGGCTGGCCGTGTCGATTGCAGATGAAAGCCTGAATTGTGTGGCTTTGGGCACCGGCAAGGCGTTGGAATATGAAAAACAGCTGCGCCACGCGATTGACTACGAAAGCTAAGGCGCGCACCCTTTAAGGGACAACACTCGGGCAAGAGCAGCACGGGAAGGTAACCTGTGGCAAAGGACCGATCACAGCGCGACGAATACACCACCCCCCTGCGCCGTCTGCTGTTGGGGATTGTGGTGCTGTGCCTGCTTGCCATCTTTCTGGTCTGGCGGATCGACAGCCCGCGCGTGGAACGGTTCCGCGCGCAGGTCGTGGACCGGGTGGTGCCCTCGATGGAGTGGGCAATGGTCCCGGTCACCGCCGTGGTCAACCTGGTCCGCGATTTCCAAAGTTACCAACGCCTGAGCGAACAGAACCAGGAGCTGCGCAGCGAGCTGCGCCTGATGCGCGCCTGGAAAGAAGCAGCACTTCAGCTTGAACAGGAAAACGCCCGGCTGTTGGATTTGAACAACGTGCGTCTCGATCCCCGTCTGACCTATATCACCGGGGTCGTGATGGCCGATAGCGGGTCACCCTTCCGGCAGTCGGTTCTGCTGAATGTGGGGGAACGCGACGGCATCACCGATGGCTGGGCCACAATGGATGGGATTGGTGTGGTCGGGCGCATTTCCGGCGTGGGGCCGGACACGGCACGGGTGATCCTGATGACCGATGCCTCCAGCGCGATCCCTGCCACAATCCAGCCCTCTGGCCAGACCGCCCTGATCACCGGCGACAACACGTCCGCACCGGCGGTCGAGTTTCTGGAGAACCGAGAGCTGGTCCGCCCCGGCGACCGGGTCGTAACCTCGGGCGATGGTGGCGTGTTTCCCGGCGGTTTGCTGATCGGTCAGATCACTGCTGATCCCGGCGGTCGCCTGCGGGTGCGCCTGTCAGCAGATTTTGAACGGCTCGAATTTCTGCGGGTGCTGCGCTATCAATCAGCGCCTCAGATCCGCGATACGGGTGATATCGTCGGTCCACGAAACCCCGAGGCCGCCCTGACCCCGTCCGAGGTCGGCGATGGATAACGCAACCTCACAGCTTTGGTCCAAGCGTGGGCTGTATCTTATACTGGCCGCCCTTGTGCTATTTCTGCACTTGCTGCCACTGGACACAAAACCGGACCGCTGGCCATTTCCCGACTTTTTGATCGCACTGACTTTTGCCTGGGTATTGCGGCGGCCCGAATTTGTACCGACCCTGCTGATCGCCTTCGTCATGCTGATGGCTGATCTGTTGTTACAACGCCCGCCCGGCTTGTTGGCCGCGCTCGTAGTGTTGGGCTCGGCTTATCTGCGCTCGGCTGCATTTGGAATGCGGGATTCAGGTTTTGTTAGCGAATGGTCCACCGTTGCGGTGGCGATCACGGGAGTTTTCATGCTGAACCGTGTCATTCTTGCTATTGTGTCTGTACAACAAGCGGCATTGGGGCCTGTAGTGATACAAGTGGTTCTGACAATTGCGGTTTATCCTTTGATCGTTCTGCTTAGCCAGAACGCGCTTGGCGTGCAGCGCGCAACCGTGCCCAATACCAATGCCGTAGGGGCACGGGGATGAAACAGCGCAAACCCAAAGCCCCGGGCCTTGCCTATAAACGCCTGCCTCGTCGAGCATTGCTTTTGGGTGGGCTACAAGCCGCCTTCATCGGCGGGCTCGCCGCCCGGATGCGCTATATGCAGGTGGATCAGGCCGATGAATACCGCCTGCTGGCCGAGGAAAACCGGATCAATATCCGCCTGATCCCGCCAACCCGTGGACGGATCTACGACCGGAACGGCGAGATCATCGGCCAGAACTCGCCCTCATACCGTATCGTCATGGTGCGCGAAGATGCCGGTGACGTCGATCAGGTTATCGCCAAGCTTTCAGAGCTGATCCCCCTGACGGCAGATGAGATTGAACGCGCCAAGACCGAAATGCGCCGCTCGGCCCCGTTCCTGCCGGTCACGCTGGCCGATCAGGTCACGTGGGAGGATATCTCGAAGGTTGCCGTCAACGCACCCGCCCTGCCCGGTGTGATCCCCGAAGTGGGACAGACAAGGCAGTACCCGCGCTATGAGGATTTTGCCCATGTGGTCGGCTATGTCGGCCCGGTCAGCGATTATGACCTGAGCCAGATCGAAGACCCAGAGCCGGTCCTACGAATTCCGCGGTTCCAGATCGGCAAGGTCGGGCTAGAGGCCAAGCAAGAGATTGCCCTGCGCGGCAAAGCCGGGGCGAAACGGGTCGAGGTCAACGCCACCGGCCGCGTGATGCGTGAACTGGACCGGCAAGAAGGTGAGACCGGGGCCGACTTGCAGCTTTCTGTCGATGCGGATCTACAGCAATACGCGCAAGCACGTCTGGCCGGGGAAAGTGCCGCCGCCGTGGTGATCGATTGCGAAACCGGCGATATCCGTGCCATCAGTTCAGCCCCCAGTTTTGATCCGAATCTGTTCGTGCGCGGTATCTCGGTCGCAGACTATCGGACGCTGACACAGGACAATTACCGCCCGCTGGCCAACAAGACGGTTCAGGGCACCTATCCGCCGGGCTCGACCTTCAAGATGATCACCGCCATGGCCGCGCTTGAGGCCGGGGTGATCGGGCCATCGAACACAGTCTATTGTCCCGGCCACCTAAAGGTGGGCAGCCGCCGCTTCCACTGCTGGAAACGCGGCGGGCACGGCACGGTTGATTTGGAAACCTCGCTGAAACGCAGCTGCGACGTCTATTATTATGACGTGGCTCTGCGCACCGGTATCGACAAGATTTCGGAAATGGCGCGCATTTTTGGTCTGGGCGTAAAGCACGACATACCGATGTCTGCCGTCGCCGCCGGGTTGGCACCTAACCAGGCGTGGAAGCAGCGTGTTCATGGCGAGGAATGGCTGGTCGGCGACACGGCGAATGCCTCGATCGGTCAAGGCTTTATGCTGGCCTCACCGCTGCAATTGGCAGTCATGACGGCGCGGATTGCAACCGGTCGCGCGGTGTCGCCGCGGCTGGTACGCTCGGTGAACGGGATTGAACAACCTTCCGGCGCGGGAGAACCGCTGGCGGTGAACCGCAATAATCTGGAACAGGTGCGTCATGCCATGTTCACGGTCTCGAACAACCGGCGCGGCACCGCCTATCGCAGCCGTATCATCGCGGATGAATTCCGCATGGCCGGTAAAACCGGCACCAGCCAGGTGCGCAACATCACCAAGGCGGAGCGCGCAGCCGGTGTGATCCGCAACGAAGACCTGCCATGGGAACGCCGCGACCACGCGCTGTTCGTCAGCTTTGCACCCTATGACAATCCGAAATTCGCCGTGGCCGTGGTGGTGGAACATGGCGGCGGTGGCTCCAAGGCAGCGGCCCCGGTCGCACGGGACATCATGTTGCAAGCGCTGTACAACGGCACACCGCCGCTCGAGGCCTATCCGGCTGGCGATCGCGACCGCATCAAGGAACAGCAAAAACGGCTTGAGGGCGATCGCCGCCCCAAAGCGCGTCCGACCGAGAAGGACCGCGCATGAGCTATCTTGAATATGCCGTCAAATCCACACCGTCGGGGTTCCGCAAATTCCTGTATATGAACTGGCCACTGACCCTGTTGCTGATCAGCACAGCAAGTGCCGGATTCCTGATGCTGTATTCGGTTGCGGGTGGATCGTGGATGCCCTGGGCGGAACCGCAGATGGAACGCTTTGGGCTGGGTCTGACAGCGATGTTCATCATCGCGCTGGTACCGATCTGGTTCTGGCGAAACATGTCTGTCGTGGCCTATCTCGGGTCAATCGTATTGCTTGTTTTCGTTGAGCTTTTTGGCACCATCGGCATGGGCGCGCAGCGCTGGATCGACCTGGGATTCATGCGACTGCAGCCGTCCGAGGTTATGAAAGTTGCGCTGGTTATGGTTTTGGCCGCCTATTACGACTGGCTACCGTCTCATAAAACGTCACGCCCGCTGTGGGTGCTGATCCCGGTGGCGTTGATCCTGATCCCCACGTTCATGGTTCTGAAACAGCCCGATCTGGGCACCTCAATCCTGCTGTTGGCGGCAGGTGGCGGGCTGATGTTTTTGGCTGGAGTCCACTGGGCCTATTTCGCCGCCGTCATCGCCGCTGTGGTCGGCCTGATTGCCACCGTGTTCAACAGCCGCGGGACCGAGTGGCAGTTGCTCAAGGATTATCAGTTCCGACGGATCGACACGTTTCTGGACCCGTCTACCGATCCGCTGGGCGCAGGGTATCACATCACCCAGTCCAAGATCGCTTTGGGATCGGGGGGATGGAACGGGCGCGGGTTCATGCAGGGTACGCAGTCGCGTCTGAACTTTTTACCCGAAAAACACACCGACTTCATCTTTACCACGCTGGCCGAAGAGTTCGGCTTTGTCGGTGGCATCACCCTACTGACTCTGTATGGCCTGATCCTGGTGTTCTGCCTAATCACCGCGCTCTCGACAAAAGATCGATTCTCATCACTGGTGACGCTGGGCATCGCACTGAATTTCTTCCTGTTCTTTGCTGTCAACATGTCGATGGTGATGGGCCTTGCCCCGGTGGTGGGAGTGCCGTTGCCGATGGTCAGCTATGGCGGTTCCGCCATGCTGGTTCTGATGGCCGCCTTCGGCATCGTCCAAAGCGCCCATATCCACCGCCCCCGCTGATCCGAAAGGCCCCTTATGCCCGTGAACGTCCTGTTTTCCGCGCGCCCAGCGCAATGGCCGATCTATAAGCCTCTATTGACCAAAGGCCTGACCGAAGCCGGGGTAGACTTTCACCTGGCAACCGAGTTTGAGCCGGATCAAGTCGACTATATTGTCTATGCCCCAAGCGGTGGGTTACTGGATTTCACCCCATACACCCGGCTGAAGGCCGTGCTTAGCCTGTGGGCCGGGGTAGAAAAAATCGCGGGGAATGCGACCCTGACCGTGCCGCTGGCGCGGATGGTGGATCATGGCCTGACACAAGGCATGACCGAATGGGTGGTGGGCCACGTGCTGCGCCATCACCTCGGCATGGATCGACACATCACCGTGCAGGATGGTGTCTGGACCCCTGCACCGCCCCCGCTGGCAACCGGACGTCAGGTCTGTGTTCTGGGCCTTGGCGCGTTGGGCGAGGCCGCGGCGCGTGCGCTGGCGGCGCTGAAATTCGGTGTCACCGGCTGGAGCCGTACAGCCAAGGATATTCCCGGTATTACCTGCCTGCATGGTCCCGATGGGCTGCGCACAGCCTTGTCGCGGGCCGAGATCGTGGTTTTGCTGTTGCCTGACACTCCCGCCACCGTGAGTATATTGAACGCCGACACTCTGGCCCTGCTGCCAAAGGGTGCTTGCATTATCAATCCCGGTCGGGGCCCGTTGATCGACGACGATGCCCTGCTGGCGGCACTGAATGCGGGTCAGGTTGGCCACGCGACGCTGGACGTGTTTCGGGTTGAGCCCCTGCCTGCAGATCACCCCTATTGGGCGCATCCGAATGTGACGGTGACCCCGCATATCGCCTCGGAAACCCGGCCCGAAACAGCAGCGCAGGTGATCTGCGAGAACATCCGTCGGGGTGAGGAAGGTGAACCCTTCCTGCACCTCGTTGACCGGTCTCTGGGGTACTAAGCCGCGATCAGACCGCGCCCTTTCAGCAAGGCCTCAACCCCCGGCAACCGACCCCGAAAGGCGAGGTACAGCTCTTCGGCCTCGCGTGAGCCGCCTGTGGACAGGATGTTTTCTTCCAACGCTTTAGCGCGTTCGGGGTCAAAGGCCCCTCCGGCCTCTTCAAACGCGGCAAAGGCATCGGCGTCCATGACCTCGGACCACATATAGCTGTAATAGCCCGCGCTATAGCCATCGCCTGCAAAGACATGCGCGAAATGCGGGGTGGCGTGGCGCATCCCAATGGCTTGCGGCATGCCGATCTGGGACAAAACCTCAGCCTGTTTCGCCATCGGATCAGCCGGGGCATCGCCATCGTGGAACGCCAGATCGACCAGCGCCGAGGCGACATATTCCACCGTCTGAAACCCCTGATCGAAATTGGCGGCCTTGAGCACTTTTTCCAGCATCTCCTGTGGCATCGCTTCGCCGGTTTCGGCGTGGGTGGCAAATTCGGCCAGAACCTCGGGCACTTCCAACCAGTGTTCGTAAAGCTGGCTGGGCAACTCTACAAAGTCCCGCGCCACGCTGGTGCCCGAAATGCTTTCATAGGTCACATCGGACAGCATCTGATGCAGCGCGTGACCGAACTCGTGGAATAGGGTCCGGGCATCGTCGTAAGACAACAACGCAGGATCGCCCTTGGCAAAGTTGCAGACGTTGATCACGACCGGCGCCTGCACTTTGGGGAACTTGGCCTGTGACCGCATCGCACTGCACCACGCCCCTGACCGTTTAGACCCCCGTGCGAAGTAGTCGCCTATGAATACGGCTATATGTTGCCCGTTGCGCGTGACTTCCCACGCGCGGCAATCGGAGTGATAAAGCGGCACATCCAACGGTGCGAATTCAAGCCCGAACAGGCGGTTTGCGCAGGCAAAGGCAGCCTCGATCATCCGATCCAACTGCAGGTAAGGCTTCAACGCGGCCTCATCCAAATCATGCTCGGCCTTGCGGCGTTTCTCGGCATAATAGCGCCAGTCCCACGCTTCCAGCAGGCCGTTGACGCCGTCCTCCTGCATCATCTGCGTCAGGATTTCAGCATCGGCATCGGCGCGTGACTTGGCGGGGCCCCAAACTTGCATCAGCAGGTCGCGCACCTTGTCAGGCGTGCGGGCCATTTCAGTTTCCAGCTTGAAACCGGCGAAGCTGTCATAGCCCAGCAGCTTGGCGCGTTCTTCGCGCAGTTGCAGGATTTCAGCTGAGATATTGCGATTGTCGGTCTCACCGCCATTGGCACCACGCGCCGCCCAGGCCCGATAGGCCTTTTCCCGCAGGTCGCGCCGAGGCGAGAATTGCAAGAACGGCACAATCAGCGAGCGCGACAGGGTGACCACCGGACCCTTTACTCCCTTTTCCTGCCCCGCAGCGCGGGCGGTATCCACCACGAATGCAGGCAACCCCTCAAGATCGTTTTCGGATAGCTCCATGTACCAATCACGTTCGTCGGCCAGAAGGTTTTGCGTGAAAGACGTTCCCAACGAGGCCAGCCGTGCCTTGATGTCCTGCATCCGGGCGTCCTTTTCGCCCTCTAGCGCCGCACCCGCACGGACAAAACCGCGATGGGTCAGCATGAGAACGCGGGCCTGTTCATCCGTCAGGTTCAGATCCTCCTTGCGAGACCACAGATCGGCCAACCGTTGAAAAAGAGCCTTATTCGAAGAAATACCCGAGAAATGCGCCGCAAGTTTGGGCGAGAAGTCTCTTTGCAGCTCCTCTCGTGCCGGGTTGCTGTCTGCCCCTGCGACCGTGAAAAAGACCGACAACACCTTGTCCATCTGCTCTCCGGCAGCTTCCAGCGCTTCGACCGTATTGGCAAAGGTGGGCGCATCGGGGTTGTCGGCAATCGCGTCGATCTCGGCGTTATGCGCCTGCATGGCCTGCTCGAGCGCGGGGGCAAAATCGTCGTCTGAGATTGCGTTGAACGGAGCGATTTCAAACGGCGTGGTCCAGTTGGACAGGATCGGGTTGGTCATGCAAATCTCCTTTGCTGGTCAAGCTAGGGAGGCGGGCTGGAATGGTCCAGAGGTGGCGTATCAAATTCCGCGACAATCCAGTTTCGCGCGGCGGTTGCATCTAGTTTTTGGAACCTGCGCAAATGAGGCAATCTTCCCGACGTGATAAGGTGATTTTGCGACTTTCACCAAATAGCGCGTCGTAGATCAACATCTCACCGCGCAGAGCTTGCCCAGCCCCGGTGATTACCTTGATCGCCTCAACCGCCATCATCGAGCCTAGCACGCCGGGCAACGGGCCAATCACACCAGCCTCGGCGCAGGAGGGGGCCAGACCGGGGGCCGGAGCCTGGGGGAAGATACATTGATAGCAGGGCGCACCATTGGCCGGGTCGAAGACGCTGAGCTGGCCTTCCCATTGTGACAGCGCGCCCGAGATCAGTGGCTTGCCCAGCGCGACAGCAGTGCGGTTTGCCAGATAGCGAGTGTCAAAGTTATCGGTGCCATCAAGGATCAGGTCAAAATCTGCAAACAGGTCAGTGGCGATTTCATCCGTCAGGCGGCGGTGATAGGGCAGGACGATCACATTGGGGTTCTGCGCCAGCATCGCCTGTTGCGCCGAAAAGACCTTGGGCATGCCGATATCTGCGTCGCGATGGATAACCTGCCGTTGCAGATTGGCGTTTTCAACCTCGTCATCATCAATCACGCCGATAGTCCCCACCCCGGCGGCAGCCAGATATTGCAACGCAGGTGCCCCAAGACCGCCAGCACCGATGACCAGAACCCGCGCCTGTTTCATTTTTTTCTGTCCCGGCCCGCCCAGCTCACGCAGGACGATATGGCGGGCATAGCGCTCAAGCTCGGTCTCAGAAAACTGGTCGGATGGCATTGCGGGCTCCTTGGCTGAGGCTGGCGCGGCGCGGTTTCGCAACGCTTTCAGAACACGTCCGTAAACCAGTACCAGCAGCACCGTACCCGCCAGTATCAGCCACATCGCCGCAGAACCGCCGGTCGCCTGACGCAAGGGATGCCCATCAGGCAGCAGCAATTGAGCCGTAATCACACCCAGAAGCAGCACGGCCACCGAAGTCGTGCGGGCCGTTCGCGATACACCAGCCAGATAGCCGATGCCCCACAGACCAGCCGCTAAAATCCCGACCAGAAGCATCAGCCGCGCCCGGTCGAGCCGAAACCACCCGCCCCGCGCGCCGTGTCGCTGAGCATATCAACCGCTTCGAACGCGGCTTGCACGACCGGGGCTACGACCAGTTGCGCGATACGTTCGCCATGAGTGATCTCGAACGCCTCTTGACCTGCGTTCAGGACGATCACACCCAATGGGCCGCGATAGTCGCTGTCGATCGTACCGGGCGTATTGGGCAGAGTGATCCCGTGTTTCAGCGCCAGACCCGAACGGGGGCGCACCTGAACTTCGAACCCCTGCGGAATTTCGATCCTTAGACCAGTGGGCACCAGGGCGCGTTGGCCCGGTTCAAGCGTGATTGACGCACCGCCGGGCAGGTTTGCCCGCACATCCGCACCAGCCGCCCCCGCGGTTTCATAAGACGGCAAGGGTACTGAGGGGTCAGCGCCCTGTTCGCGGATCACACGAATTGCAACCATCACTGTTCCTCTTGTCTAGCTCGTCAAAGCGTCGGCGATCTTGGTCGCCAAACGCTCGGCCACTGCATCTTTGCCCATGCGCGGCCATTCCTCGGCCCCGTCATCCGAGATTAGGATCACCGCATTCTCGGACCCGCCCATGATCCCGGTTGCCGGGCTGACATCATTGGCCACGATCCAGTCACAGCCCTTACGCCCCCGTTTGGCGGTGGCATGTTCGATCACATTGTCCGTCTCGGCGGCAAATCCCACAACCAGCGCCGGGCGACCAGTTTTCATATGCGATACGCGTTTTAGGATGTCGGGATTTTCGGCAAACTCCAGCGCTGGCATCCCATCGCGGCTTTTCTTCAGCTTTTTGTCCGAGGCACTGGCGACCCGCCAATCCGCGACAGCTGCAGCGAACACGCCTGCATCCACCGGCAGTGCGGCATTGACGGCGTCCGACATTTGCAGCGCGGTTTCGACCTGCACGACCTGCACCCCTGGGGGCGGCGGAACATCCGCTGGGCCCGTGACAAAGACCACGTCAGCGCCCAGTGCAGCAAGCGCCCGGGCCACCGCCGTACCCTGCGCCCCAGACGAGCGATTGGCGATATAACGCACCGGGTCAATCGGTTCATGCGTCGGCCCCGAGGTCACAAGCACGCGCTTACCGCTAAGCGGGCCCTGACCCAGTTCCGCCTCAATCGCTGCGACGATCTCAAGCGGTTCGGACATACGGCCGGGGCCGTATTCGCCGCAAGCCATATCACCCTCGTTCGGGCCGACAAAACGGACGCCGTCGGCCTGTAATTGTTTTAAATTGCGCTGCGTCGCCGGATGGTCCCACATGCGCACATTCATCGCAGGGGCACACAGAACCGGCGTGTCGGTGGCCATCAACAGGGTCGAGGCCAGATCGTTCGCCAGCCCGGTAGCCATCTTTCCCATCAAATCCGCCGTCGCGGGGGCCACAACGATCAAATCCGCCGAGCGCGACAATTGGATATGCCCCATCTCGGCCTCATCTGTTAGATCGAACAGATCGCGATAGGCTTTCTCTCCGGCCAGAGCCGCCACGGACAGGGGTGTCACGAATTCCTCAGCCGCGCGCGTCAACACGGGCGTCACGGCCGCGCCGCGTTCTTGTAGGCGCCGGATCAGGTCCAGCGACTTATAGGCCGCGATCCCACCGCCGATAATCAGCAGAATGCGTTTCGATGCCAGCATGTTGAGCCCTTCCTGTCCCGGTCGGCCCCGACATTAGGCAAGGGGGCCTAACAGTTCCAGCCGTTAATTCTGCTTTTGAAACGCCAGACATGGGTCCTCGCGTTCAACGCTGGGGCTGTCGATTACCGCGTCGAAGGTGCCATTAACCACGCCATCTTCGGATTGGCCCAGCACAAAGACCTTCAGCCCCGGGCGCAATCGGTACAAAAAGGTGGGAATGCCCCGATCTTTACGGGCATGGCCATTCCCGGTAATCACCGCCACCGGTCCGCCGGTTTCATCGGTGGCGCGCAAGATGGCGCGCGTCAGCACCGCATCGCGCAGGCGCTGAATGGCCACCAGTTGCGGCAAGGCACTTTCTGGGATCGCATCGCAATGGGCGGCCAGTTGATCGGCCTCGCGCGCGGCCTGTTCATCGGTTGGCAAAGGCACGGTCAGTCCATAACGTGCTGCATCCGCGCCCAAAGCGGTGGCTGCCCCTCGCTCCATCGCCGCACGGGCTGCGGCACGTGGAACCATGGCCCCGTAGACGGGCGCGTCTGATGCCTGAAACACCGGGTAATACATGCTGAGTGGCGGCCAGCCCGATTCAAGCCATTCCAGAATGCGCGCAAGCTCTTCGGGGTTCGATACAGCCTTATCCGCCAGTCGCTGCGCACCTTCTTCGGTTACCATCTCCCACACAACAGCCGAGGGGGTGATGGCCTTCAATGCTTCGGCCTGAATGACATGGTGTTGCGGGTTGTCGTGTATCTCGCCCAAAATGACTACATCCGCCGAGGTCATCGCGGCCAGAATATCATCGGGGATCAAATCTTCGGCCTGGCCGGGCACGGCCATAACCATCAGTGTACAAACAAGAATCGCAAGCTGTCTCATGCGATGAAGTGTTGCACCTCGCGCGACTGGGCTTCAAGGTTCTTACGCATTTTCACAAAAGCCGCAGCCTCAAGCTGACGCACGCGTTCCTTGGACAGGCCAAGCTCTTGCCCCAGACTTTCCAGCGTGCGGGCAGGATCGCGCAGCTTGCGTTCGCGCACGATAAAGCGTTCGCGGTCGTTCAACGCCTGCATCGCCGTCACCAACCATTCGCGCAGCTGTTCGGTATCGTGGCTGTTTTCAACCGTCTCGGCAGCTTGCTCGCGTTCATCCTCTAGCGCATCGATCCACTCCCGACCGTCTTCATCGGTCGATTGCACCGCGTTCAGTGAGAAATCCGAGCCCGAAAGGCGCCCTTCCATCATCTCAACATCACGCAAGGGCACGCCGATTTCAGCTGCAATCATCTGGTGCAACTGATGACGGTCCAGATCCATCCCTTCGGTTGCGGCCTCGCGTTCCAAACGCGCCTGAACCCGCCGCATGTTGAAAAACAGGGATTTCTGCGATGAGGTCGACCCAGTGCGCACCATCGACCAGTTGCGCATCACGTAGTCCTGAATGCTCGCCTTGATCCACCAGACCGCATAGGTTGAAAAGCGCACGCCTCGGTCGGGGTCAAATTTGTCGGCCGCTTTCATAAGGCCCAATCCGGCCTCTTGAATCAGATCATTCATCGGCGCGCCGTATCGTTTGAACTTGGCCGCCATCGAAATCGCCAGCCGCATATAGGCCGTGATCAACCGATGCAACGCTTGTTCGTCACGGTCGTCACGCCACGCATAAGCCAGCTTTAATTCAGTTTCTGCGTCCAGCAATTCGGCTTTCATCGCCTGCCGGGACATCGAAAAATCGGTTCCATTATCCAGTGCCATGGAAATCTCCCCTTTTCACAGGCGCGGGTCGGGCTTGCCTTACCGACTTAGGGTCGATACGCAGAACAAAACCGGGTGGATCACCAGAAAGGTAATAATAGTGTATCCGGATTTAACCTTTGTGTTGGGTGGCGCGGCCTCTGGTAAATCCGTTTTTGCCGAGCAACTTGTTGTTTCATCGGGGAAAAACCGCGTTTATCTCGCCACATCACAAGTGTTTGATGATGAGATGCGCGACAAGGTTCAGCGCCATATCGCCCAACGCGGTGCAGGATGGGCGACGATCGAAGCCCCATTTGATCTTGGCCCGGCCCTGTCCGATTTGACCCCCGATCATATCTGTCTGATCGACTGCGCCACCATGTGGCTGACCAATCATCTGTTGGCTGAAAACGATCTGGAACAAGCCCAATCTGTGCTGTTGCAGGCCCTGCAATCGTGCCGGGCGCCGGTTATCATCGTCTCGAACGAAGTCGGCCATGGCATCGTCCCGGACAACTCTCTGTCCCGCCGCTTCCGCGAAGCCCAGGGACGGTTGAACATCGCGCTGGCCGCGCAGGCCGATCTGGTCGTGCAGGTCACAGCTGGGCTTCCGCTGGTGCTGAAAGGACAATTGCCGTGACCCGGCTGCATCTTGTTCGTCACGGGCCGACCCATGCGAAAACCATGGTCGGGTGGTCCGATCTGCCTGCCGACCTCAGCGATCACGCCGCTATCGCGCGGTTGCACGACCATCTGCCAGACAAGGCGCTGGTGGTATCATCTGACTTGCTGCGGGCCACCGATACGGCATCGGCCATTCAGGGTAAACGCCAGCGCCTGCCGCATCATAGAGACCTGCGCGAGATTCACTTCGGCACATGGGAATTGCGCAATTTCAAAGAGATTGAGGCCGAAAACCCCGATCTGGCCTTTGCGTATTGGGACAATCCCGGCGACGTGCGCCCGCCCAAAGGTGAAAGCTGGAACGAGGTTCGCGCCCGCGTCGATGCCGTGATCGACCAGTTGATTGCCGATTACACGGGCCACGACCTGATCATCGTGGCCCATTTCGGCGTGATCCTAACCCAGGTGCAGCGCGCCCTTGGCGTTGACGCACAAGAGGCGTTCAGCCATCGCATCGACAACCTCTCGGTCACCGACATTACTCATCACGGCGATCGGTGGTCTGTTGGGCAGATCAATCACTGTCCGTGATCACACCCCGCACAAATCACTGATTTACTGAACGATCGCGGCGCGCCATCGTAGTCGTATGACCTATGAATTATTTATCGGAGACCGCCTGTTTTCCAGCTGGTCCTTGCGCGGTTGGCTGATGCTGGAAAAGTTCGGCCTGCCCTACCGAAACCACATGATCGGTCTCTATTCCGGCACCATGACCGAGGATATGAAGCCACTGGCTCCGGCGCGCCTTGTCCCTGCCCTGCGCCTGCCGGATGGGACCATAGTGGGCGAAAGCCTTGCCATGGCCGAGACTTTGGCCGAACGGCATCCAGAGGCCGGGATGTGGCCCGAAGACGTAGCCGCCCGCGCAACGGCCCGGTGGCTGTGCGCCGAAATGACTGCCGGGTTCGCCGCGTTGCGCGCGGAATGTTCGATGCAACTGTTGCACTGCTGGCAGGGATTTGATCCATCGCCTGAAACGCTGGTTGATCTGGACCGGATCGAAACCCTCTGGGCACATGCCCGCACTATATCCGGTGCAGACTCCGGGCCGCTTTTCGGCAGGTATTCTCTGGTGGATGTATTTTACACCCCCGTGGCCGCGCGGATCATTGGCTATGGTTTACCTGTGTCCGTGGCTAATCGGGAATATTGCCTGGATTTGCTATCCGACCCTTCGGTCCGACAATGGCGCGCAATGGGATTGACCGTGACCTATGATCCGTTCCCCTACGCATTCGACCTGCCGTCACAGGCATGGCCCATCGGCGCGCAAACCGATGCCCAATCTGTAGATAACGGACCATCGATCAACGATATCTGTCCTTATTCCGGCAAAGCGGTCACCCATTTTCTGGAACTGGACGGTCAGCGCTGGGGATTCTGTAACCAATTCTGCCGCGACAAAACGATTGCGGACCCCGGTGCCTGGCCAAAATTCTTAGCAATGACCGACACCGTTAACCATTCGTAAACCGCATCCATGGCAGCAACGACCTGTTAACCAAACAGGTCGTTCATGGTCGCCCGTTCTCATACCGTCGCTTTCCAAGGGGTTGATGCCCGCCCGGTCGAGGTGCAATGCGCCGTCTCGCCGGGCCTGCCCGCTTTTTCCATCGTAGGCCTGCCCGACAAGGCCGTGTCCGAGGCCCGCGACCGCGTCCGCAGCGCGCTGAGTTCGATGGCCATCGCGCTGCCGTCGAAACGGATCACCATCAACCTGTCCCCCGCTGACCTGCCCAAAGAAGGCAGCCATTTCGACCTGCCCATCGCCGTCGCGCTGCTTTCGGCGTTGGAAATCATCCCGCCCGACGCCGCCGAAGGCGCGGTTTCGCTGGGCGAGTTGTCTCTGGACGGCTCGCTGGTTCCGGTCGTCGGTGCGCTGCCTGCCGCCATGACTGCCGCAGCCGAGGATCGCGCGTTGCTGTGCCCCCGAGCCTCCAGCGCCGAGGCGGCTTGGGTGGATGCCACACAGGTCATCGGCGCGGGATCACTCGGCGATGTCGTACGCCATTTTTCGGGCCAGTCGCCCTTGCCTGCGGCCCAACCCGGCGAAGTGAACTTGGCGCCCAGCGCCCGCGATCTACGCGATGTAAAAGGGCAGGAACGGGCCAAGCGCGCGCTGGAGATCGCCGCCGCAGGCCGCCACCACCTGATCATGATCGGCACACCCGGATCGGGTAAATCCATGCTCGCCGCGCGCCTGCCCGGTATTCTGCCGCCTCTGACCCCGACCGAGGCACTGGAAACTTCGATGATCCAATCTCTGTGCGGGTTGCTGGACGAAGGCGGCATCAGCCGCAGCCGTCCCTTTCGCGAACCCCACCATACCGCCTCTTTGGCGGCGATCGTTGGGGGTGGCAAGGGCGCCAAGCCGGGCGAGATTTCCTTGGCTCATAATGGCGTTCTGTTCTTGGACGAATTTCCCGAATTCCCGCGCACCGTGCTGGAAACCCTGCGCCAACCTATCGAGACTGGCGAGGTTATGGTCGCGCGCGCAAATGCCCATGTGAAATACCCCTGCCGGTTCATGCTGGTGGCTGCAGCCAACCCCTGCAAATGTGGATATCTGACCGATCCCGCCCGCGCCTGTTCTCGCGCGCCTGTCTGCGGAGAGGACTATCTGGGCCGCATATCAGGCCCGCTGATGGATCGGTTTGATCTGCGGATCGAGGTGCCCCCAGTCGGGTTCACCGATCTGGACCTGCCACCTTCCGGCGACAGTTCGGCGACAGTTGCAGCGCGCGTCGACCAGGCCCGCGCCATTCAGGCCGAACGGTTCCAGGACACGCCCGCTACGCGGCAGAATGCCGATGTTGAAGGTTCGATACTGGAAGAAATTGCCGCGCCGGATGCCGAAGGCAAAGAGTTGCTGTTGAAGGCCGCTGAACGGTTCGGCCTGTCGGCGCGCGCCTTTCACCGTATTTTACGGGTCGCGCGCACGATTGCAGATCTCGATGGCACACCAGATGTCCGGCGCCCTCACGTGGCCGAGGCGCTGAGCCTTCGCATCAGCGCCAAGGTTGCCTCTTAAAGCTTGGCTTCAATGGCCTGCCAGATTTTTTCGGCGATGTTCACATCGTCGAAGCGCTCAAGCTCCTGAATGCCGGTGGGCGAGGTCACGTTGATTTCGGTCAGATAGTCTCCGATCACGTCGATCCCTACGAAAATCTGGCCTTTTTCTTTCAGCAACGGGCCAATCGCCGCGCAAATCTCCCGGTCACGCTCGGACAAGCCGATCTTTTCGGGCCGCCCCCCCACATGCATGTTTGACCGCGTCTCACCCTTCGCCGGAACACGATTGATCGCGCCCACGGCTTCGCCATCCACAAGGATCACGCGCTTGTCGCCGTTGCTGACATCGGGCAGGAATTTCTGCACGATCAACGGCTCGCGCGAGAAGCCTGTAAACAGCTCGTGCAGAGAGGTCAGGTTGCGGTCATTCGCATCCAGCCGGAACACGCCCGCGCCACCGTTGCCATAGAGCGGCTTCAGAATGACATCGCCGTGCTTTTCCTTGAACGCTTTGATGGTTTGCAGATCACGCGCGATCGTGGTTGGCGGGGTCAGGTTAGGGAAATCCAGAACCAGCAGCTTTTCGGGGTAATTCCGCACCCAAAACGGATCATTGACCACCAACACCTGCCCTTTGAGACGATCCAGCAGATGAGTCGAGGTGATATAATGCATATCGAACGGAGGGTCCTGGCGCAGCCAGATCACGTCGAACTCGGCCAAATCCACCTCGCGTTCCGGGCCCAGCTCGGCCGGGTTGCCTGCCACACGCTGCAATTTCATGTCCTGACCGCGCGCGGTGATCCGCCCCTCTTGATAGGCCAACTGGTCCGGGCTGTAGAAAAACAGCATATGCCCGCGCGCCTGTGCTTCTTCGGCCAGACGGAATGAGCTGTCTGCGTTGATATCCACGGCCCCGATCGGGTCCATCTGAAAGGCGATTTTCATGGCGTGTCCCTCAGTTTCACGCCAGATACATGGCCCAGAGGGGCCGAGGGTTCAATGGGTGTCAGGCCTGACCAAACGCGTTTTCGATGATTTGAACAGCCCCCGTGGCATCCACCAACGCCGCATCAAACCGAACATTTGTCAGCTGCCCGCCCGGTTCCGTTTCCAGAAATTGCGCTGCTGAAGTAAAAATCCGGTCAATCTGCCGCTGGCTAATCCGCGCCGCGGCCATGTCGAAACTGGTGCTTTTCTTGACTTCGATGAACACAAGCCCGTCACTGCCCCGGGCGATCAGATCGATCTCACCGCCTGCGCCGCGCCAGCGATGATGCGCGATTTTGAAACCCCTACGTTCATAGTCGGCTGCGACCTGCAACTCTGCCGCCTGTCCGGCATGGTAGGAAACCGAACTTCGGACAGATCGCGAGGTCATGTCATCCCTTTCCCAATTTCAACGCCTTTTGATAAATCGGACGGCGCGGTAGTTTGTACATCTGCGACACCAGATCCGCCGCATCACGCACCGAATGGGTTTCCAAGGCGCGTGTCAAAGCCTCTTCTATGTCGGATTCGTTAACAGATTCCGAATGACCCCTGTCGACCAGAAGAACAATTTCACCTTTGACCGTCTGTCCTTGCAGGGCAGTAGCCAGTTCACCCAATGAGCCGCGCCGGATCTCTTCGAACTTTTTCGTCAACTCACGGCACATCGCGGCCTGGCGATCTCCACCCAACACCTCGGCCAAATCCGACAAGCAAGCCGCCACGCGCTTGGGTGATTCGTAAAACACCAGCGTGCCGGGAATGTCGCGCAACGCCTCGATCCGCGTCCGGCGCGCGCCGGTTGCGTTGGGCAAGAAACCCGCGAAAAAGAACGCGTCCGTCGGCAACCCCGCCAGCGTCAGGGCCATCAATGCCGCCGACGGCCCCGGCGCGCAGGTCACCATATGCCCGGCCTCGGCCGCCTGCCGCCCCAGATCATAACCCGGATCGGCAATCAGCGGCATTCCGGCCTCGGACGCATAAGCAACCGATTTCCCTTCGGCCAGAGCATCCAGAATTTTGCCACGTGCCCCCGCGCCGCTGTGGTCGTGATAAGCCAGAATGCGCCGCCCTTCGAGCGGGACGCCATGAATCTCCATTAACCGCCGCAGGCTGCGAGTGTCTTCGGCGGCAATCACATCGGCCGAGGCCAGCACGTCCAGCGCCCTGAGCGTGATATCGCGCGCTGTTCCAATCGGAGTGGCAACAAAATACAGGCCGGTGCCCAATCTGACTTTTTGGAAATTCAAAGCTGGACCCTCACAGCGTGACGTTTATTATCGCGACCCAATAGATTGGCGGCATCTCAAGCCGCCGGGACAGGGAGTTTTCATTCAGATGTTTACCGTTTGCAAGCCCGTTCGCAAACTGGCGCGCACCGCCGCCGTACTGGCAACCGCCGCATTTCTGGCCGCCTGTGACGTCAGCACCATCGGCGGAGGTCCGTCGATCGACACGTCAGACCCCGTGCCTGTTGCCCTACTGGTTCCCGCGGGATCGGGGCAGGCCGGTGATGCGGCGCTGGCACGTAGCCTGGAAAACGCCGCCCGACTGGCCATGTCAGATCTGCAGAATGTTCAGATTGATCTGCGCGTTTATGACACGCGGGGCAGTTCAAATACGGCCGCTGCGGTTGCGCAACAGGCGGTGGCGGACGGGGCGAAAATCATACTCGGTCCGGTCTATGCGCAGGCTGCAAACTCTGCAGGCATTGCGGCGCTGAGCAGCAACGTCAACGTGTTGTCCTTCTCGAACAACACCAGCATTGCAGGCGGCAATGTTTTCGTGCTTGGACCAACTTTCGACAATACAGCCAACCGCCTTGTCAGTTTTGCTGGGTCGCAAGGCAAATCAAACATGGTCATCGTTCACAGCAACGATGCTGCGGGCCAGTTGGGTCAAACCGCCATTGCCAACGCGCTTGCCGGCAGCCGCGTGAACAATGCAGGATCGGTGGGGTATGACCGTTCGCAGCAGGGCGTCATCAACTCGGTTCCCTCAGTCAAAGCAACAGTAGATGCGTCTGGCGCGGATTCGCTGTTCTTAACGGCAACCACAGCCGGCGCGCTGCCGCTTTTCACTCAGCTACTGCCTGAGGCGGGCGTTTCCACAACAAGCACGCAGTTTATCGGACTGACACGCTGGGACATCCCGCCGCAAACACTGGACCTGCCAGGCGTACAAGGTGGCTGGTTTGCGCTCCCGGACCCATCGAAGGCGCAGGCATACCGACAACGGTATAACAATACCTATGGCGAGGCCCCGCACCCGATCAGTGGATTGGCCTATGACGGCATCGCCGCAATCGCCGCACTTGTCAGCCAGGGTAAATCCAACGCTCTGACCGCTTCGGCGCTGACGCAAAACGCCGGTTTCCAGGGGGTTGGCGGTATCTTCCGCCTGCGGCCGAACGGTACGAATGAACGCGGTCTGGCTGTCGCCACGATCCAAAATAAACAGGTAGTAGTGATTGACCCTGCCCCACAAAGCTTCACAGGCGCCGGTTTCTGAGCAAACGGGTTTGAAGCTCACCCCCAGGGGTGAGCTGATCTGCCCGGCGGATGAAATTTTCGACAGCGCCGCCGTCATGGCACAGCTGTCGGAGGCCTTTGACAAGACCTCGGACAACGCAGCGCGGCGCAATGAGACCGTTCGCATCTTGCGTGATGCCCAGAAAGGCGGGCGCCAGGCCATTGCCGATGCCTTTGCCGAACGCCCGTTTGATGCACGGCCGCTGACCCATTCCTACACCTATCTGACCGATGGGCTGGTCTGTACCGCCATGAAGGTATCCAGCGAGGATCTGCACCCTCTGGCCACCCCGACACAGGGGGAAAGGATCGCTGTGCTGGCGGTGGGCGGGTATGGGCGCGGGGAAATGGCACCGTCCTCTGATGTCGACCTGCTGTTCCTGACGCCCTACAAAATCACCGCCTGGGCCGAGAGCGTGATTGAATCCATGCTGTATATCCTGTGGGATTTGCGGCTGAAGGTTGGCCATGCGTCCCGCACGATCAAGGATTGCCTGCGGCTTGGGGCCGAGGATTTCACCATCCGAACCTCGATGCTGGAACAGCGCTATCTGGCGGGGGACAGCAAACTGGCCGCCGAGCTGGACAACCGCCTGAAGGCTGACCTGTTCAAAGGCAGCGAGCGAGAGTTCATCGAAGCCAAATTGCAGGAACGCGATGAGCGTCACCAAAAACAGGGTGAGCGCTATATGGTCGAGCCCAATGTCAAAGAAGGCAAAGGCGGGCTGCGCGATCTGCAATCGCTCTACTGGATCGCGAAATACATCTATGGCGTTCAGGATGTGGCTGAACTGGTGCCTCTGGGCCTGTTTACGCCCGAAGAGTTTAAAACATTCGTAAAGGCCGAGGATTTCCTGTGGGCCGTCCGTTCGCATCTGCATCTGATCACCAGACGCCCGACCGAACAACTGACCTTTGACCTGCAAGTCGAGGTGGCCGACCGGATGGGTTATGAAGACCGGGCCGGGCGCCGCGCGGTCGAAGTGTTCATGCAGCGCTATTTCCGCGAGGCCACTTATGTCGGGGAATTGACGCGTATTTTCCTGACCAAGCTGGAAGCCTCGCATATGAAAGGTGAGGCCCTGCTTGAACGCATCTTCCGTCGCCGACCGCGGGTCAAGGCGGGCTATAGGGTGGTGCATGGTCGTCTGGACGTGGCCGATCCCGAGAAATTCCTTGCCGACAAAGTGAACCTGCTGCGTCTGTTCGAAGAAGGTTTGCGCACCGGCATGCTGATCCACCCAGACGCGATGCGGTTGGTGACCGCGAACCTGGACCTGATCGACGAAGATATGCGCGAAAACCGCGAGGCGCGGCGCATCTTCCTTGATCTGATGCTGAAACACGGCAACCCCGAACGCGCGCTGCGGCGGATGAACGAACTGGGGGTGCTGTCCGCCTTTCTGCCCGAGTTCGAGCCCATCGTGGCGATGATGCAGTTCAACATGTATCACAGCTATACGGTGGACGAGCACACCATCCAATGTATCGTCAACCTCGCCCAGATCGAACGCGGAGAACTAATTGAACCGCTGCCGCTGGTGTCGTCCATTCTGAAAGGCGGTGTGAACCGCAAGGTGCTGTATGTTGCGTTGTTGTTGCATGACATCGCCAAGGGACGACCCGAAGATCACTCGATCCTCGGCGCGCAAATCGCCCGTAAGGTTGCGCCCCGGCTTGGGCTGAACAAGGCGGACTCGGAAACCGTGGAATGGCTGGTGCGGTATCACTTGTTGATGTCGGACATGGCGCAAAAGCGCGACATCTCAGACCCGCGCACTGTGCGCGATTTTGCCAAAGCGGTGAAAACGGTCAAACGGCTGGACCTGCTGACGGTTCTGACAGTCTGCGATATTCGCGGGGTCGGGCCGAACACGTGGAACAACTGGAAAGCCACCCTTTTGCGCGCCCTGCACGCCGAAACCAAGCGCGCGCTTGAAACCGGGATGGAGGACCTCAACCGCGCCAATCGTGGGACCGAGGCCAAAAAAGCCCTGCGTGCCGCGTTGTCGAATTGGTCCAAGGCGGACCTAAAGGTCGAAACCGGGCGGCACTATGCGCCGTACTGGCAGGGCCTGAACCTGCACACCCAAGTCGAGTTTGCCGAGATGCTGCGGGCGCTGGAACACAGCGGTGATCCGGGTGAGGTAGAAATCCGCATGCAACCGGACGAAGACCGGGACGCCACACGGGCCTGTTTCGCAATGGGCGATCACCCCGGTATCTTTGCGCGAATTGCGGGTGCTCTGGCGCTGGTCGGGGCCAACGTGGTGGATGCGCGCAGCTACACCACCAAAGACGGTTATGTAACCGATGCCTTCTGGATTCAGGACACCGAAGGCCACCCGTTCGAGGCCAGCCGCCTGCCACGCCTGGCCCAGATGATCCGAAAGACGCTCAAGGGTGAGGTTGTTGCCCGCGATGCGCTGAAATCGCGCGACAAGATCAAGAAACGCGAACGCGCCTTCAACGTGCCGACCCATATCACCTTTGATAATGATGGGTCCGAGATTTACACTATCATCGAGGTCGATACCCGCGACCGTCCGGGTCTGCTCTATGACCTGACCCGAACGTTGGCCGCGGCCAATGTCTATATCGCCAACGCAGTGATCGCGACCTATGGCGAACAGGTGGTCGACACCTTTTACGTCAAGGATATGTTTGGTCTAAAATACCATGCGGAAGGCAAACAGCGCACGCTTGAAACCAAACTGCGCAAAGCCATCACCGAAGGCGCCGAGCGCGCGGCCTCATGAAGCAGATCCGGTTGTTTTCAGGCCTGTTCACGGTCGGGTTCTGGACGCTGGCCAGCCGGATTCTGGGCTTTTTGCGGGAAATACTGCTGACGGCTTATATCGGTCCAGGTCCGGTGATGGATGCTTTTGTCGCGGCCTTCCGTCTGCCAAACATGTTCCGCCGTTTCTTTGCCGAAGGCGCGTTCAACGCGGCCTTTGTGCCGATGTTTTCCAAGCGGCTGGAAGGAGAGGAAAACGCCCAAGGCTTTGCGCAGGACGCCTTCAATCTGTTGGCCGTGGCGGTGCTGGCGCTGGTCGGGCTGGCAATGGTGTTCATGCCCGCGCTGGTCTGGATCACGGCCGAAGGGTTTCACGGTGATGAACGGTTCGATCTGGCCGTAGCCTATGGATATGTGGTGTTCCCTTATATCCTGTTCATGTCGCTGGCGGCGCTGTTCTCGGGTGTTTTGAACGCCACGGGTCGCTTTGCCGCCGCCGCCGCCGCACCCGTATTGCTGAACATCTTTGCCTGCACGGCCCTGATCGCCGGGGCAGCCGCTGGAGGCGAGGTGATCCGTTGGCTGATCGCCGTCATTCCCGTGGCCGGGGTCGCACAGCTGGCGCTAGTCTGGGTGGCGACCGAGCGTGCAGGCATTCGCATCCGGCCCGGTCTGCCGAAGCTCAGCCCCGAGATGCGCCGCATGGTGCGCATCGCCGTTCCGGCGGCACTGGCAATGGGCGTCACTCAGATCAATCTGGTGGTGGGGCAATTGGTAGCCTCGAAAACCGAAAAGGCGATCAGTTGGCTGTTCGCGGCTGACCGGTTGTATCAACTGCCGCTGGGCGTGGTGGGTATCGCCGTCGGCATCGTGCTACTGCCCGATCTGTCCCGCCGCCTGCGCGCCGGGGACAAGGACGGCGCCCGCAACGCGTTTTCCCGCGCAGGTGAGTTCACGCTGTTGCTGACCATACCGTCGACCGTGGCGTTTGTGATACTGCCAAACCCGATGGTCTCGGTCCTGTTCGAACGTGGCCAATTCAGCGCCGAGGACACCGCCGCCACAGCGCTGGCAGTGGCAATTTACGGATTCGGCCTGCCTGCCTTTATGCTGCAAAAGCTGTTGCAACCGCTGTATTTCGCACGTGAGGATACGCGGTCCCCGTTCCGCTATGCCGTGGTTGCAATGGTCGTGAATGCCGGGCTGGCCTTTGGTCTCTATCCGCTGGTGGGTTGGATCGCACCGGCCATTGCGGCGTCGGCTGCCGGGTGGGCTATGGTCGGTCTGCTGATCCTCGGCGCGCGACGCATGGGTGAAGAGGCGCGGTTCGACGACCGCTTCAAACACCGGGCATGGCGCATCGTGGCCGCGTCGCTGGGGATGGGTGTCGTTCTATACGCCGCCATTCACCTGTTCGGCTGGGCGTTCGAGCTGTCCGGCTGGCGTTATCTGGCGCTGATCATCCTGATCAAGATTGCCGCGGCCACCTATTTCTTCCTAGGCCACCTGTTTGGCGCCTTCGAGGTGTCAGAGTTCCGCAAAGCCTTGCGTCGGTCGTGATCAGTCGCGGCGAATGCGCCGCACGATCCGCGCCCAGCCACCCGGGGCAAGCAGGAACGAAAGGCCAAAGCCTGTGGCAAACCCGCCCAAATCAGCCACCCAGTCGGACGTACCGCCGAACAGCAGGCCGAACACCAGTTGAATCCCCATCAGGGCCGCGATCAAACCAAAGGCGCGGTGCTGGTTTTCGCCAACCAATGACAGTTTGCGCCACAGCAACCACGTGAATGCGCCGATCAGGCCATAGACAGGCGGGAACCCTCCGACCAGCGGGTATTGGGGGTCCAGCAGCAGTGCATAGGCCAGTGCCCCGCCCACGCCAGACAGCACGAAGATCACCAACATCTGAAACCCGCCAAAGACCTCGGCCACCATCTTGCCCATGGCCAACAGGAAGACGCAGACAAAAACGGCCTGCGTGAAAGAGCCCGACACGAAGGGGTAGGTCACGAAACGCATGACATGTTCGAACGGCCAGCGCCCGTTCTCGACCATCCAATCAAAGATATCAGGCGAAAACGAATAGCTCTGCAGCGCATCCAGCCGCCATCCCACCGCCGACGGACCGCCGATCAGCCCGCGTGTTCCCAGGGTAAAGGCCAGTTCCACCCCCATAATGAACAGCACCAAGGCCACCACAACGGGCGGCAAAGGGTTCACGGCGGGTGTATAATTCTCACTGCTCATTGGGCTGGCCTTTCGCGGCGGTTGACGTCCCTTGGCCTCATGGGTAAGCGACGGGGGCTGATTTTTCCAGACGGGAGTTCCCTTCGATGACCGAGACCCAGTTCACACCGCGCGTGTTTTCCGGCATCCAGCCGTCGGGAAACCTGCATCTTGGCAACTATCTGGGTGCGCTCAAGCGGTTTGTGGATATGCAGCAGCCGGACATGGAGACCATCTATTGCATGGTCGATCTGCACGCGATCACCGTCTGGCAGGACCCCAAGGAACTGGCCCATTCGACGCGCGAACTGTGCGCTGGTTTCATCGCTGCCGGTCTCGACCCGGATAAATCGATACTGTTCAACCAAAGCCAGGTGCCTGAGCATGCGCAATTGGCGTGGATCTTCAACTGCGTCGCCCGCATGGGCTGGATGCAGCGGATGACTCAATGGAAAGACAAGGCCGGAAAAAACCAGCAAAACGCCTCGTTGGGTCTGTTCGCCTATCCATCGCTGATGGCCGCCGACATCCTGACCTATCACGCAACACATGTGCCGGTTGGCGACGACCAGAAACAGCATCTTGAGCTGACGCGCGATATCGCGATCAAGTTTAACCATGATTACGGCGTCGATTTCTTTCCGATCACCGAACCTGTGATCGAAGGGGCCGCGACCCGTGTCATGAGCCTGCGCGACGGGTCCAAAAAGATGTCCAAGTCCGACCCCTCGGACATGAGCCGCATCAACATGACGGACGACGCCGACACGATCGCCAAGAAGATTCGCAAAGCCAAGACCGACCCGGATGCGCTGCCATCCGAGATCGATGGTCTGGAAGACCGCCCCGAGGCGCGCAATCTGGTGAACATCTATGCCGCGCTCAGCGATCAGACGGTCGATCAGGTGCTGGCCGATGTTGGCGGTAAACAGTTCGGTGAATTCAAACCGATGCTAGCAGAACTGGCGGTGGAAAAACTGGCACCGATTTCGTCCGAAATGGCCCGCCTGATGGGCGAAGAAGCCGAGATTGACCGGATTCTGGGCAAAGGCGCGGAAAAGGCCCGCGCGATTGCCGCGCCGATCCTGCAGCAGACTTACGAAATTGTGGGCATGGTCAGCTCAAAACAAGGCTGATTGCGCTGGACGTTACCGCAGCGCCTTCCTAGGTTTGCGCAAAGCGTGGGAGGGCGTCATGGCAGTCGGCAAGAACATCCGCACCTATTTCGAAAGTCAATGGCATGACGGGGATGCCCCGATCATGCGCGCGGCCGATCACGGTGCTTGGCTGGGATCGTCAGTCTTCGACGGTGCGCGCTATTTCGACGGCATGGCCCCGGATCTTGAGGCACATTGTGCCCGCGTGAATCGCTCAGCCGAGGCACTGATGCTGACCCCGTTCGTCTCAACCCAACAGATGGTCGAGATCATCCGAGAGGGGTTGGCTTCTTACGGACCGGACTCAGCCGTCTATATTCGCCCGATGTATTGGGGCATCGACGGCGACGCGACCGCGATTGTCCCACAGAAAAACAGCACTGGTTTTGCCATCTGCCTAGAAGAGATCCCGATGGCGCCCGAGACCGCCTCGGTCACGCTGGGTACCACAAAATTCCGCCGTCCGGTTCTGGAATCGTCGGTGGTGAATGCCAAGGCCGGGTGCCTGTACCCCAACAATGCGCGCATGCTGCAGGAGGTTCGCGGCAAGGGGTTCTCGAATGCGCTGGTCGCGGACGCACTGGGCCACGTGGCCGAGACCGCAACCGCCAACATCTTCATGGTCCGTGACGGAGAGGTGTTTACCCCAACCCCCAACGGCACCTTCCTGGCTGGCATCACCCGCGCGCGTCACATTGAAAACCTGCGCGCCGACGGGACGGTCGTTCACGAAGCTATCCTTGGCTTTGACGATTTCCACAAGGCGGATGAGGTCTTTATGACCGGCAACATGAACAAGATCACCCCGGTGACCGCGCTGGAGGACACGCAGTATCAAATCGGCCCCATAGCCCGCCGTGCGCGCGAGCTGTATTGGGACTGGGCACTAAGCACCCGCTAACCAGCCGCTTATTGCCAGCACGCAAATGGTCGGGCATGATCGCCTGAAATATACGAGGACACTTCATGCGCAAATTCTTGGTCGTTCTGGATGACAGTCGCGAATGCCTGAACGCGATGCGTTTTGCCGCTATGCGCGCAGCCCACACCGGCGGTGGCGTTACAATCCTATCGGTCATTCCGCCGGATGAGTTCAACCATTGGATCGGCGTGGCCGAGGTAATGCGCGAGGAAGCACGCGAGCGTATTCACGCCCATTACGAGGTGTTCGCCAAGTGGATGCGCGACAAGCAAAACATCGACCCCGAACTGGCCATCCGCGAAGGTGAGCCGGTCGCCGAGATCATCGAACATGTGCAATCAGACCCCGAGATCGGGGTGCTGGTGCTAGGCGCAGGCGTTGAAAAGAAAGGCCCCGGGCCGCTGGTGACGCAACTGACCAAGAATTCGGGCAACCTGCCAATTCCGATCACCATCGTTCCTGGTGATCTGAGCAAGGAAAAGCTGGAAGAAATCACCTAAAAGGGCACCCATGCAGCGCAGCATCCAGTTCTGGTTCGAATTCGCATCCACATACTCTTACCTAAGTGCGATGCGAATCGAGGATCTGGCTGCGCAGAACGGGGTGTCAGTTGAATGGCATCCCTTTTTGCTTGGTCCGATTTTCGCCGCGCAGGGCTGGGACAATTCCCCGTTCAATATCTATCCCGCCAAAGGGCGCTATATGTGGCGCGATATGGAGAGGTTGTCGGCCCGTCGGGGGTTGCGATTTGCCCGGCCTGACCCCTTTCCCCAAAATGGTCTGAAGGCTGCGCGGCTAGTGATGACGATTGAAACCCACCCTCAACGGGCTGCCTTTGTTCGGGCCGTCTATGCCGCCGAATTCGTTGATGGCCTCAATATCTCGGACGACAAGGTGCTGATCGACTGCCTGTCCCAAGCCAGCCTGCCCCCAGAAACGCTGGCCGGTTGTCAAGACCCGGATATCAAGGCGGCCTTGATCCAACAGACTCAGACCGCGCAGGCCAAGGGGATTTTCGGGGCGCCAAGCTTTCTAGTGGGGGATGAACTGTTCTGGGGCGATGATCGGCTGGATGCGGCGATGCAACTGGCGGCAGAAATTTAGAATGGTTCCAAATCTTGACTTCCCCGGCCCGGACCCGCATATCAAGTACAACTGAAACGGAGCCGTGACATGTTCATCCAGACCGAATCCACGCCGAACCCTGCAACGCTGAAATTCCTGCCCGGTCAGCCGGTGCTGGAAGCGGGCACTGCAGACTTTCCTTCGGCGGAAGCCGGGGAAAAATCGCCCTTGGCGAAACGGATTTTTGCAGTGTCTGGTGTCACCGGCGTGTTCTTTGGCAATGATTTCGTCACCGTGACCAAATCGGATGACGTTCAGTGGGATCACATCAAACCGGCCATTCTGGGCGCTGTGATGGAGCATTTTCAGTCCGGTCAGCCGGTATTGGGTGAAGATGCTGTCGATGGGTCAGGTCACGCAGAACATTTCGGCGAGGATGCCGAAGTGGTCAATCAGATCAAGGACCTGCTGGATACGCGCGTGCGCCCGGCGGTGGCCCAGGATGGGGGTGACATCACGTTCCACGGATTCGACCGGGGCGTTGTTTACCTGCACATGCAAGGCGCTTGCGCGGGCTGCCCGTCCTCGACCCTGACGCTGAAAATGGGAATTGAGAACCTGCTGCGCCACTACATCCCGGAAGTGACCGAGGTTCGCCCCGTTGCCGTCTGACCCGATCATTTTGGCATTTGACACATCGGCCGCGCATTGCGCGGCCGCTTTGCTACATGGCGACACGATTGTCGCTTCGCGCGTTGAGCCCATGTCACGCGGGCAGGCAGAACGGTTGATGCCGCTGTTAGAAGAGATTCTGGCCGAGGCGGATTGCACGTGGCGCGATCTGACCGCCATTGGAGTCGGGATCGGGCCGGGGAATTTTACCGGCATCCGTATCTCGGTTTCGGCTGCGCGGGGATTGGCGTTGGGACTTGGTATCCCGGCTGTTGGAGTTACCGGTTTTGATGCCTTGGCCGAAATCGGGGATGGGATTCCCGCGATCCGCGCACCCCGCGAGCAAGTCTATGTCGCGCTGCCCGGTCAGGACCCCGCACTGATGGCGCAGGAACAGGCAGAATCACTTGGAAACCTGATTCTGAATGATGACGCCGATGTGCTGGTCAACGCCCTTGCCCGGCTGACAGCGCAAAGATGGTCCACCACGACCCAGCCCCCTGCCCCGTTATATGTGCGCCCGGCTGATGCGGCCCCGTCAAAGGACTCACCACCGGTTCTGCTGGACGGATGACCCCGCAAGAATTGGCTCATACCCATACGGCAGCCTTCACGCAGTCGCGCCCTTGGACGGAATCAGAATTTTCTGATCTTCTGACCAATCGGTTCACGCATGTCATTGGTAACGCTTACTGTTTTGCCCTGTTTCAAGTCACTGCAGGTGAAGCTGAACTGCTGACAATCGCCACCCACCCCAATCGTCAGCGCCAAGGTCTTGCCCTGCGCCTTATGCAGGACTGGCACGCAAAAGCCAAAGCGTTGGGCGCAACCCGTGCCTTTCTGGACGTTGCGGCAGACAATCACCCGGCTATCGCGTTGTACCAGCGCTGTGGATACACAACCTGCGGCCTGCGCAAGGGTTACTATCTGCGCGAAAAAGCTGAGAAAATCGACGCCGTTGTCATGGTCAGCGCCCTGACCTGACCGGCGCCTCCTAATTTTTTCGACCATTTGGTCAAGAATCAGTTGACCGCACCGGTTGCAAACGCCCTTAATTCCCGCCATCACAACAGTTATGCTCGCTCACAGTGAGTAATCGGGGCTATCTTGACCCCGACCAACAATAACAAACGGGAGTATGAAATGACCCTGATGAAATCCTTGATGGGCGCTGCCGCCGCCGTCGCGTTGACCGCGGGTGCGGCCCTGGCTGAACCAGCCCTGATCTTCGACCTGGGTGGCAAGTTTGACAAATCGTTCAACGAAGCAGCCCATAATGGGGCATCACGTTGGGCGGAACAGACCGGTAAGACTTATCGCGAAATCGAACTGCAGTCTGAAGCCCAGCGTGAACAAGCCCTGCGTCGTTTTGCCGAAGCTGGCCTGAACCCAATCATCACCATGGGTTTCGCAATGGCTGATCCGCTGGCGGCTGTCGCGGGCGACTATCCCGACACCAAATTCGTTGCAGTTGATGTGAATTGGCTAGATGCTCCAAACGTGCGTCAGATCGGCTTTGCCGAGCATGAGGGTTCCTATCTGGTTGGAATGATGGCTGCGATGGCATCTAAGACCGGAACAGTTGGCTTCATCGGTGGCATGGATATTCCGCTGATCCGTCACTTTGGCTGCGGTTACGCGCAAGGCGCCAAAGCCGTGAACCCCGACATCAATATCGTTGCCAACATGACTGGTACCACCCCATCGGCATGGAACGACCCGGTCAAGGGCTCCGAACTGACCAAGGCACAGATCAGCCAGGGTGCTGACGTCATCTATGCTGCTGCGGGCGGCACCGGTGTGGGCGTTCTGCAGACCGCCGCCGATGAAGGCATCCTTTCGATCGGTGTGGACAGCAACCAGAACCACCTGCATCCGGGCAAGGTTCTGACCTCGATGCTGAAGCGCGTGGACGTGGCCGTTTATGACGCCATGAAGGCTGGCGAGGATCTGCAAACCGGCGTTTTCGCCATGGGTCTGGCCGAAGAGGGTGTGGGCGTCGCCATGGATGAATACAACGCTGAACTAGTTACGGAAGAGATGAGCTCGGCCGTTGCAGATGCACGCAGTGACATCATCAACGGAAACGTCACCGTCGTCAGCTATTACGAGAACGACAGCTGCCCGGCACTGCAGTTCTGATATCGCGTGGGGCGGGGGTTGATCCTCCGCCTCATTCCCACTTGGCCGCAGCGTTCGCGGCCTTTTCGGCAATTGAGGACACGACATGACAGTCCCCGCCATTGAGCTCAAAGGGATTTCCAAAGCCTTTGGGCCGGTTCAGGCCAACAAAGACATTTCCATCAGCGTCGTCCCCGGCACGATCCACGGGATCATCGGTGAAAACGGTGCGGGCAAATCCACGCTGATGAGTATTCTCTACGGTTTCTACAAAGCCGACAAAGGTGAGATTTGGATCAACGGGACCAAGACCGACATCCCCGACAGTCAGGCGGCGATTGCGGCGGGCATCGGGATGGTGTTCCAGCATTTCAAGCTGGTTGAGAATTTCACGGTTCTGGAAAACATCGTTCTGGGCGCCGAAGATGGCGGGCTGCTGGCTCCGTCTTTGTCCAAGGCTCGCAAGGAACTGAAAGAGCTGGAAGAAGAATACGAGCTGTTCGTTGACCCAGACAAGCGCATTGACGAAATCGGCGTGGGGATGCAGCAACGGGTCGAAATCCTCAAAGCCTTGTATCGCAAAGCAGAGATTTTGATTTTGGACGAACCGACCGGCGTTCTGACCCCGGCCGAGGCCGATCAGCTGTTCCGCATTCTCGACCGTCTGCGGGCCGAAGGGAAGACGATCATTGTGATCACCCACAAGCTGCGCGAGATCATGGAAAACACCGATACAGTCTCGGTGATGCGGCGCGGGCAGATGACGGCGACAGTCAAAACCGCCGAGACCAGCCCCGAGGAGCTGGCCGAGCTGATGGTAGGCCGCAAGGTTCTGCTGCAGGTCGACAAGGTTCCTGCAAAACCCGGCAAACCCATTCTTGAGGTCGAAAACCTGCGCGTCTTCGATTCAGCGGGTGTTGAGCGGGTCAAGGGTATCGACTTGACGGTCCGCGCGGGTGAGATCGTCGGCATCGCCGGTGTTGCGGGTAATGGCCAGTCGGAACTGCTTGAGGTTTTGGGCGGGATGCGGCCTGGAAAAGGGTCTATCAAGCTGAATGGTGAACCGCTGGCGCTTAGTGGGCATGGGTCTGACGGTCAGGCGCGGCGTGCGCAGCACATCGCTCACGTCCCCGAGGATCGTCAGCGCGAGGGCCTGATCATGGATTTCCACGCGTGGGAAAACGTGGCGTTCGGCTATCACCGCGACCCTGCCTATAAACGCGGTCTGTTCATGGACAATGCCGCCCTGCGCGCGGATACCGAGCGCAAGATTCAAAAGTTCGATGTGCGCCCGCCCAATGGCTGGCTGACCGCCAAAAGCTTTTCAGGCGGCAACCAGCAGAAAATCGTCGTCGCGCGCGAGATCGAGCGGAACCCCGACCTGTTGCTGGTCGGCCAGCCGACACGCGGTGTGGATATCGGCGCGATCGAATTCATTCACAAACAAATCGTCGCCCTGCGCGATCAGGGGAAGGCAATCCTGCTGGTCTCGGTCGAGCTGGAGGAGATCTTCTCGCTGTCCGATCGGATAGCGGTGATGTTCGACGGACATATTATGGGCGAACGCCTGCCCCATGAGACAGATGAAAAAGAACTGGGCCTGCTGATGGCCGGTGTTGCGGAAGAGGCCGCGTGAAGCATGGATAAAATGCCCAAATGGGCCGATGTCGTTCTGATCCCACTGATCAGTCTGATATTGGCCGCGATCCTTTCGGCGCTGGTTATTCTGGCCATTGGTGAAAACCCGGTTGAAGCGGTGAATCTGATGGTTACCGGCGCGCTGGGGTCGACTTATGGCTGGGGCTATACGCTCTATTACGCGACCAATTTCATGTTCACCGGGCTGGCGGTAGCTGTGGCGTTCCACGCGCGGCTGTTCAACATCGGCGGCGAAGGCCAAGCCATGCTGGGCGGGCTTGGCGTTGCCATAGTGTGTCTGTACATCGACTGGCCGCATTGGAGCATTGCCCTGCTGGCCGCCTGTGCGGCGTCGATGCTGTTTGGGGCGGCATGGGCCGCGATACCGGCCTATCTGCAAGCCAAGCGCGGCAGTCATATCGTCATCACCACGATCATGTTCAACTTTATCGCGGCGGCCTTCCTGAACTATATGCTGGTCAATGTGATGCGCCCGCAGGGCTCGCAAGATCCTGCAACTGCACGCTTCCCCGAGGCCGTGCATCTGCCGACCTTCCAGTCGATGTTCTCGACCGCTGAAAACGCGGTGTTCAAAGGTGCGCCGGCCAATATCTCGTTCTTTGTCGCGATCCTGGCCTGTTTCGTGGTCTGGGCGCTGATCTGGCGGACGCGGCTGGGGTATGAGATTCGCGCCTATGGTCATTCCGAAACCGGCGCTGTTTATGCCGGTATCTCGCCCGTACGCATCACTATCGTCGCCATGCTTATCTCGGGTGCGTTGGCCGGGTTGATGGCGACCAACAACGTGATGGGAGAGGCTGAACGGCTGGTACTCAACTCGACCGAAGGTGCGGGTTTCATCGGGATTGCCGTGGCGCTGATGGGCCGATCGCACCCGTTCGGCGTGTTTGTGGCGGCCCTTTTATTCGGGTTCCTGTACCAGGGCGGTGCCGAATTGGCGCTGTGGACCTCGATCCCGCGTGAGCTGATCGTGGTTATTCAAGCGCTGGTGATCCTGTTTACCGGGGCACTGGACAACATGGTGCGCATGCCGCTTGAGAAACTGTTCCTCGGTCTGCGGAAGGGGGCCGAGTGATGGAGATTTTCGTAACACTCATTCAGGTTTTTGATTCAACGATCCGCCTGGCAACACCGCTTTTACTGGCGTGTCTGGCCGGGTTGTATTCGGAACGCGCGGGTATTTTCGACATCGGGCTGGAAGGCAAGATGTTGATGGCGGCGTTTTTCTCGGCGGCGATTGCGGCAGTGACCGGGTCTGTCTGGTTGGGCCTGCTGGCGGGAATCGGATCCTCGCTGATTTTGTCCGGCTTGCACGGGCTCGCTTCGATAACCTTCAGGGGCAATCAGCTGATCTCGGGCGTTGCCATCAACTTTCTGGCCTCGGGCCTGACCGTTCTGATTGCGCAGAGCTGGTTCAAACAGGGCGGGCGCACGCCTTCTCTCTTTGGCGGTGGACGGTTCGAATCTGCAGAGTTTCCTTATGCAATCGGCCCCGAAGATGCTGAACTGTCGGGGAAACCGGTTTCTGAACTGATGTCTGACACCAATTCGTTTCACATGGTGTATTCCGAACTACTCTCGGGTCATTCGATATTGGTCTATGTGGCGTTTCTGATGGTGCCATTGACATGGTGGATTCTGTATCGCACCCGGTTCGGCTTGCGCCTGCGCGCGGTGGGTGAAAATCCGGCTGCGGTGGATACCGCCGGTGTCTCGGTTGTCGGCCTGAGATTTGCGGCCGTTGCCATCTGCGGCGTGCTGTGTGGGATCGCCGGGGCCTATCTGGCCACTGCCCTGCAGGCCGGGTTCGTCAAAGAAATGACCGCCGGTCGCGGGTTCATCGCTTTGGCCGCGCTGATCTTTGCGAAATGGCGGCCTTGGCATGCGATGTGGGCTTGCCTGCTGTTCGGTCTGTTACAGGCGATTGCGCTGCGTTTCCAGAACATCGACCTGGGCGGCGTGGTTATCCCGGTCCAGGCCATGGACGCCCTGCCATATATCCTGACGGTGGTTATTCTGGCCGGGTTCGTAGGCAAAGCCGTCCCGCCACGCGCCGGTGGCGAACCCTATGTGAAAGAGCGCTGATAAGTCCAGTTTAAGACTCATTTCAGTCCTGTTCGCTGCAGAGCGGCATGCAGAGTTGATTTTGCATGCCGCAACCGCTCTAAGGGGGTATGTGTTTGTTTCCTGTGATAGCCAAGATCGGATTCGTTCCTGTCACGGTGGCAAACGCTCAAAAACGTCTCGGTTCCGGGGTCCGTTTTTCAATTCAGCCAGATCGGCTTGTCGGTCACGCAGCCCGCGCGATCGGCAGGTTGGTATTCGCCATACGGCCGCATTGCGCGCGCAGTATTAAAGCCTCATCCCTGTGGTATGAGACGGGCCGGATCACTTTGTGTGACGCGTCTGACCTCATCCGGTAAATACACATGCAGATCTACCTTCCAATCGCCGAAGTCTCCGTCAACGCCTTTTTGCTGCTGGGGCTGGGTGGGATGGTTGGCATCCTGTCGGGCATGTTCGGTGTAGGCGGCGGGTTTTTGATGACGCCGCTGCTGTTCTTCATCGGCATCCCCCCCGCTGTCGCCGTCGCAACCGAAGCCAATCAGATCGTCGCCTCGTCCTTTTCCGGTGTATTAGCGCATTTTCGACGAAAGACCGTAGATCTGAAAATGGGCACGGTCTTATTGATCGGGGGCTTAATGGGTGCGGCCCTTGGGGTGGTGGTGTTCAACTATCTCAAAAGCCTGGGCCAGGTCGATCTGCTTGTCACGCTATGCTACGTCGTCTTCCTTGGCGTCGTTGGTGGCCTGATGTTCATTGAAAGCTTGCGGGCACTGCGCAAGGCCAAAAAGGGCGGCGGCGCACCAGCAAAACGGCGCCAGCGTGGCTGGGTTCATGCGATGCCGTTCAAAATGCGCTTTCGCACTTCGGGCCTGTATATCTCGGTCATTCCCCCAATTCTGGTCGGGCTTTGCGTCGGTGTACTGGCGGCCATCATGGGCGTCGGCGGCGGCTTTATTATGGTGCCTGCAATGATCTATCTACTGGGCATGCCCACCAAGGTGGTGGTTGGAACATCCTTGTTTCAGATCATCTTCGTGACCGGCTTTACCACCATGTTGCACGCAACCACGAACTATACGGTTGATGTTGTTCTGGCCGTTCTGCTGCTGGTCGGCGGTGTCGTGGGCGCGCAGATTGGCACGGTGATTGGCGCGAAGATGCCCGCCGAGCAGTTGCGCGTTTTGCTGGCAGCCCTGGTTCTGGTGGTCTGCGGCAAGCTGGCACTGGACTTATTGATCGAACCATCCGAGCTGTATTCCATTGGCAGCGAAGGAGGGCACTGATCATGCTGAAACGCTTGATTGCCCTGCTGGTTTTCTGCTGCTCGCCAGCTCTTGCGCAAGAAGAGCAGGTGGTGCTGGGTCTCAGCCAGGACCGGGTCGCCATTACCGCGACATTCGATGGTTCTGAAATCCTGATCTTCGGTGCCGTCAAACGAGAAGCACCGATCCCCGCCGGCCCACCGCTTGAGGTGATCGTGACTGTGGCCGGGCCGTCCAGCCCAGTGACAGTCCGGCGCAAGGAACGCAAACTGGGCATCTGGGTCAACACTGACAGCGTTCTGGTCGACCTTGCGCCAAGTTTCTACGCCGTCGCCACAAGCGGGCCGCTGGATAATATCCTTTTGGACACCGAGGACCTGAGATACCGGATTTCAATCGAACGCGCCATCCGATCGGTCGGGGCGGCCATGCATATCCGAGGCGCGCAGGATTTTGCAGATGCCGTGGTGCGCATTCGCGAGGATGAGGGGCTGTATTCCATTCGCGAAAACACAGTGGCCGTGGATGAGCAAACCCTGTTCCGCACCTCAATTGCAATGCCTGCCGACCTGACCGAAGGCGACTATGCTGCGCGCATCTTCCTGACCCGCGGCAAAGAGGTGATCTCGGAATTTGAGACAACCATCGACGTGCGCAAAGTGGGGCTGGAGCGGTTTTTGTACAACATGTCCCGACAGCAACCTGTGTGGTACGGGCTGATGTCACTGGTCATTGCGATTGCAGCGGGCTGGGGGGCGTCGACTGCGTTCCGATTGCTGCGTGAAAACTAACCTCTAACCGCGCCCGATATAGGGCATCGTTGTTGCCATCACGGTCATGAACTGCACATTCGCCTCGGGCGGCAGGGTCGCCATATGCAGCACCGAGCGTGCTGCATCTTCAACCGCCATGGTCGGGTCGGGCGTCTGACCGGCCTCAACCGCGGCATCCACCAGTCCCTGTACCATCTGCGTGCGCGCGTTGCCGATGTCGATCTGACCGCAAGCAATTCCGAGGTCCCGCCCGTCCAGCGACAGACTGCGGGTCAGACCGGTGATGGCATGTTTCGTGGTCGTGTAATGCACCGAGTTCGGGCGCGGCACATATGCGGCAATCGAGCCGTTGTTGATGATGCGCCCGCCCTGCGGCGACTGGTGGCGCATGATCCGAAAAGCCTCGCGCGCGCATAGGAACATGCCGTTCAGATTGACGTTGACGGTTTGATACCAATCCTCCAGCGCGATCTCGTCGATGGTTCCGCCGGGCGCAAAGATGCCCGCATTGTTGAACAACGCGTCCAACCGGCCAGCCTTTTCCTGAAACGCGCCAAAGGCCGCATGGACCGCATCCGCGTCCGTTACATCCGCAACCAATGGGATCGCGTTTGTGCGATCCTTGGCCATCTCTTGCAACGTATCGGCACTGCGCGCCAACAGGCCCACTGTCCAGCCTTCGTTCAAGAACAATTCCGCCGTGGCCCGCCCAATGCCCGAGCTTGCGCCGGTTACTATGATGGATGTCATGTATCTTCAGCCTCCAATGTCAAGGACGCCGCCGGAACCGCGCGCAGATCATCCACACGCAGCGGATGGGTGGGCTTGGCCAGACGGTTGCGCACAACCCAGATCAACCGCTCTTGCGCGCGGGTGATGGCGACATAGGCCAGCCGCTTCCAAAGCGGCTGCCCGGCCTCGGTTCGGCCCATGCGGGCGGCGGCGTAAATGTCCGGTGCAAAGACCTGTACCGTGTCCCATTGCGAGCCCTGCGCCTTGTGAATGGTTACCGCCGCGCCATGCAGAAAGGTGGCACCCATGCGGGCGGCGAAGGGGATAAAGGGTTCTTCTTCATCTGGTTTTTCGATCTTGACGATCGAGGCCGCACTGACCTGTGGGTCCTCGGCGCCCATCACGTGCAGGCGTGAAAAGCCCGGCTTGCGCCCCGGTCCCAAATAGATGACTTGCGCGCCTTTGATCAGCCCGCGCGCCTCAAGGTCCAAACGTTTCTTGCGGTGTTTCAACGGCAGTTCGATGCCATCACAGATCAGTGGTTCACCTTCCAGCAGCTCGGTCTCCGGCGCGCCGTGAACTTGCCGAAACGCCTGAATCAACCGAATGCGTGTGGCGTTGCGCCAGACCAGAACCGGGCTGCGGGCCATCAGATCAACCTCGACCCGCTGACCCCAGACCACGCGGTCATCCTGACAAGCGGTTTGTTCTATAAGACGTTCGAAATCCTCGAACCCCATCTTGGGGTCCGCCAGCGCGTGGGCCAGATCCAGGATAGGATTGTCCGCCTCTTGCCGGTGGACCCGGTGCAGGATCTGTTTGCGCGGCTCAGGCAAAGCGTCAAACACCATGCTGCCCGATTGATTGACGGGGGCCAGCTGCGCAGGGTCACCAAATAACAACAAGGTCGGAAAAATCTCTTGCAGGTCCTCGAATTGCCGGTCGTCCAGCATCGAGGCCTCATCGACGAACCCGATATCCAAAGGCTCGTCCCGACGTTTCCAGCCGGTGATGAAATCGGACCCGCGCAATCCGGCGGCGGCCAAGGCACCAGGGATCGATTTATTGTTCGCATAAAACGCCGCTGCCCGGTCCAACGCCTCGTCCGTCAGACCTTCAATCTCGGGGCGTTCGTCATTGCCCGCCAGCCATTCGGCGATGCGTTCATATTCCGGGTCATAAACCGGGGTATAAAGAATGCGGTGAATGGTCGTTGCAGGGACCCCGCGCAGGCGCAACACGCTGGCGGCCTTGTTGGTGGGGGCCAGGATCGCAAGGCTACGCTTTTCCTTGGCTTTGCGGCTTTCGAAATCACCAGACACAATCTGAACACCGGTTTCGGCCAAGGCTTTGTACAGCTCGGCCAGCAACAAGGTCTTGCCTGAGCCAGCTTTGCCGATCACCGCCATCACACCGGATTTGCCGTTGCCCGGCAATTTCAGCAGGGCATCATCATCCAGATCAACACCGGCTGATCGCAGCATTTCAGAGATGCTGTCATAGGCGGCGGCTTGGTCGTCAGAGAAGGTCACGGGGGGCAAAGACATGGCGCGACCCTACAGGGCCGCGCCAGCTATCACCAGAGAGGGATTGGGCTTTTCGCCTGATCAGGCCGACAGAGAAAAGCGATGCTGCCGTCCGATCCCGAATGCCGTCTTGAACCACAGCCGCGACAGCTCTCGCGGGATCCCCGCGCGTTCGGCCACGCGGTTGCAATCATCGGCAGAATAGGGCCACAGCCCGACCGAAATCTGATCACGCCCATGCCCTTCGGTCCCCAGAACCACCGGGGACGATCCAATCAGGCGGTAAATCCGAATCATGCGTGCATCAAAGACTCCGGCGATATGGGTCAGGCCGAACCCTTCCATCATCTCACCGCCGCTTAGCATGATGGCGCCCGCGGTGTGCGAGCTGGCCGTGCGCGACAGGCAGAACCTTGTGACCTCCCAAATCAGCGGGCTGCAGACTGGTTTGCCACCGGTCAGATGGCCGAACACCTCGTTCACCATGACCGGGCCGGTGGTCGGCAACACGCGCATTGAGCCTCCATGACTGCCGTCTTCTTCTTCCCAGATGACATAAAGCGGGTTCAGATCGTCATACCGATCCCGCTCTTCCCCTTTTTTGTTAACGTGTACGTCCCAACCCAACCGGGTTTTGAACTGATCCGCGCGATCCCGGAACATCCCTTCGGCCAGATCCGGAAACTTGTGCAGCTCATCCGCATACAAATAGCGCAACATGACTTTTTTCCCCTTGTCGTCCTGTGCAGGAACGAAGGGGGTACAAAGTCATAGTTAATTTCCCGTTCTGAGGGCGCGCGCCTCTTAAACCACTATTAATCCTCGGCTGAGCGCTGTGGCGATGGCGTGAGTGGTGTTCTGCGCCCCAAGCTTCGCCCGGGCGCCTTCGATATAGACCCGTAGCGTATGTTCAGAGATAGACAGCGAATGGGCCACCTGGGCCCGGCTGTACCCCAGTGCCAGCAAGGTCATCGCGTCGACTTCGCGTGGCGACAGACTGCGGGCAGAGTCGGGCTGTCGGTCAACTTCGAATTCCAGCGCTTTGCGGTTGAAATAATGCGCGATCAGGATCAGCTCACGACCATGACGCTCGATGAAACGCTGCCAGGTTTCATCATCACAGGTATGGTTGACCGTAAACAAGGCGAATTGCCCGTTCGGTCCCCGGATCGGGATGGAATAGCCTTGATTGCCGACACCGTGGCTTTGTGCGTCTTGCAGAAATGCCTTGGCCACTTTGCTGGACCAATCCAGCGTTTTCCAATCGACCGGGTGGAACCGCTGAAAGCACCCCAGGATTACCGGATCAATGCGGTGATAACTCTTTTCCAGATACCGCTCTGCCCAGGCATCGGGATAGGTCGTATAGCCGTACTGATCCCCGGCACCATCGACCCAGTGGTATATGAGGTGCTCGACTTTCAGCCGGTCACGCAATCGGATTGCGACGCCACTTAATTCATCAAGCGTGCTGGTGTTTTCCAAGTCCTCCAGGACTTGGCTCATATCGAGTATTTTTCCCATCCGCCGGCGTCCGTACCTCAGCCTTCATGGACGCGATCTCGGCTGCGGCGATCAGCTTGGTGTCGTCCAGCTGTTCGGCCAGCGCGATCATACCATTCTCAACGGCGAAGGCGTTGAGGTCCGACAACACGTCCAGTATCCACTCATTCTGCGCCATCAGGGTCTCTCCGAAACGGTTAACGAAGGGTTAACACAACCATAACATGTGCAGTATTTTTTTGCCTATTCGCTGCTTTCTACTCCCCCAAAACAGTGGGGTTAATACCTATAACCCCTTAAAATAAATAGACTTACCCTTGAAAAAGTGACGCCCGCGAACCGTTAACACGATTCGCGGGCTCCATTACCTGATTTTGGTGCGGCTCAACCGCGGGCGTCCAAAACCTCTTCCAGTGTCCGCATTCCGGTCTGCGGAGCTTGAACCAAGACCGACATGTTGCCCGGTTTATGCTCGTTGCGCATCATCTTCATGTGTGCATCGGGTAGTTCATTCCACGAGAACACCTCGGACATGCATGGGTCCAGGCGACGCTCGACCATCAGCTGGTTCGCAGCAGCTGCTTGTTTCAGATGCGCAAAGTGCGAACCCTGCAGACGCTTCTGGTGCATCCACATATAGCGCACGTCGAAGGTCAGGTTATAGCCGGTGGTGCCGGCGCAGATCACAACCATGCCGCCCTTTTTCACCACGAAGGTCGACACCGGGAAGGTGCTTTCGCCGGGGTGTTCAAACACCATGTCGACATTGTTGCCCTTGCCGGTAATGTCCCAGATGGCCTTTCCGAACTTGCGTGCTTCTTTGAACCAATCGGCATATTCCGGTGTGTTTACTGTGGGCAATTGGCCCCAGCAGTTAAAGTCTTTGCGGTTCAGAACACCCTTAGCACCCAGACCCATTACAAAGTCACGTTTGCTTTCGTCCGAGATCACGCCGATTGCGTTTGCACCCGCAGTGTTGATCAACTGGATTGCATATGAGCCCAGACCACCCGACGCACCCCAAACCAGAACGTTCTGGCCCGGCTTCAGATCGTGTGGTTCGTGACCGAACAGCATCCGGTATGCGGTGGCCAGCGTCAGCGTGTAGCAGGCGCTTTCTTCCCAGGTCAGGTGCTTGGGGCGCGGCATCAGCTGCTGTGCCTGAACATTAGTGAACTGAGCGAACGACCCGTCCGGCGTCTCATAACCCCAGATCCGCTGGCTGTCCGAATACATCGGATCGCCGCCGTTACAGGCTTCGTCGTCACCGTCATCCTGGTTGCAGTGGATTACGACTTCGTCGCCCACTTTCCAGCGCTTGACCTTGTCGCCTACGGCCCAAACGATGCCCGACGCATCCGATCCAGCAATGTGGAACGGCTGTCCGTGACCATCAAACGGGCTGATCGGTTTACCCAACGAAGCCCAGACGCCGTTGTAGTTGACGCCAGCGGCCATCACCAGAACCAGCACCTCGTGGCTGTCCAGCTTGGGGACATCGACCACTTCGAGCTGCATGGCCGTGTCCGGCTCGCCATGGCGTTCCTTGCGGATCGCCCATGCATACATTTGTTTCGGGACAAACCCCATCGGAGGGATTTCACCCATCTCATAGAGGTCTTTTTCCGGTGCCTCGTACGACGCGATGCCGCTATCGGTGTCCAGAGCCATGTTGGCCTCCTTTTCTAAAATCCTTGCCGCAACGCAGAATCGGCGGCTTTACCCGATGAGTATTTTCCATCGAGCAATATTGCAACCCATTTTGAGTTCATTTTGTAATTTTATGACCCAGCGGGTGCAGAAATTTCTTTCGCAGGCGCAGAAATCACCTGTTCCGCATCCAGCGGCGCCGAGGCTGCATAATAGTTCAACAGGTCAACTCTTTGACCCGACGACGATAATTTCCCGCCCTCGCGTTTCAGAATGCGGCGATCCACCAATTGCTGAATACTAGCCTCGATTGCACTGTGCTCCAATGGTGTAGAACTTCCGTTGCGTCGCAGCAGTTGGTCTATCAGCGCCACCGCGTCTGTTTCGGCAATTTCGCCCTTTTCACGCACCAACCAACACGTAGCAGGCCCCGGAACCAGCGGAATCGCTTTACCAATGCCCACCATCAAGTCCCGCGCCAGATCGGTCATCAGGTTGGTATTGTGGTCCGCCCGGAACGACTGCAGCGAAACAGGCTGGCCGTACCGCACCGAAGCCACGCCGAAGCGCTGATAACGACCTACCAACCGTCGGCCGACCTGTTTGATAATCCACCAGGCGATGACCCCGATCCTGGCCCGAAACCTGCGTTCATTTCCCAGCGCCGCTTTGGTCAGGATTGTATCCTCTAGCACGCGGTCATAATTCAGCGCGACGGGTACAAAAACAACGTCCCTACCGTCGGGGGTGGTGGCATCAATGATGTATTTGAGCAGCCCCAGCTTTGGCCGACCCAGTGCGCCGGTCAAGCTAAGACCGCCCTCGGGGAACATAGCTTGTGTCACGCCCGCTTCGGTCGCGTGCCGCACATAGCAAGCCAGCACCTGCCGATAAAGCTCACTGCCCGATTTGCGGCGGATAAAGTAGGCACCCATTGCCCGGATCAAACGGCTAAGCGGCCAAACGCGCGCCCATTCCCCAACCGCATAAGACAGCGCAGATTGTTGCGCCGCCAGATAGGTCACCAACACATAGTCCATATTGCTGCGATGGTTCATGACGAAAACAACCGTCGCCTCTGGGTCAATGTTGCGCAGGGCTTTTTCGTCCATATAGCTAAGACGCACGTTATAAAACGCGTTGCTCAGCATACGAGTCAGGCGGATGGCGATGCTGAAATAGGCTACCGCTGAAAAGGACGGAACGATTTCGCGCGCATAACGACGGGCCGTTTCAAAGGCCACGGCCTCGGGAACACGTTCCTCGCGTGCAAAGTTCTGAACCGCCTGCCCGACCTGCGGGTCATAAATCAGCCGCTGAATCATGTCATGTCGATGCGCCAGCTTGAACGGCTGGATGGGTCGCTGCAGGCGTTTGTTCAGGCGTTTGACTGCCCGCTCAAGCCGGCGGCGAAAAAACCAGCGCACCGAAGGAAACAGAAAATGCGAGGCCAGAGTGACCGCGGCAAACACCACGATCAGCAAAAACAGCCAAAGCGGAAGTTCCACGGTCTGAGTCATGCACGCACCCTGCCACCAAACCAGGCCACCTACAATCTGAAGAACCTGAAATGCCGCGACGCAGCGAATTGACATATCCCGAAAATTGCGCTTTAGAGGCCAGTGACGTAATTTTCTTGCCCACCCGCAACACGAGGCCCAGCTATGACGCAGACGCAGAAAGATCGCCCTTGGCTCATCCGAACCTATGCCGGTCATTCCACCGCCAAGGCCTCAAACGCGCTGTATCGCGGGAATTTGGCGAAGGGACAGACCGGTCTTTCCGTGGCTTTCGACCTGCCGACGCAGACCGGTTACGACAGCGATCACACATTGGCGCGCGGCGAGGTCGGCAAGGTTGGCGTTCCGATCAGCCATCTGGGCGACATGCGGGTATTGTTCGATCAGATTCCGTTGGAACAGATGAACACCTCGATGACGATCAACGCCACCGCCCCTTGGTTGCTGGCGCTTTATATCGCTGTGGCCGAGGAACAAGGCGCGGACGTGTCCAAGCTGCAAGGCACCGTGCAGAACGACCTGATCAAGGAATACCTGAGCCGCGGCACCTATGTTTGCCCGCCAAAACCGTCGCTGAAGATGATCGCGGACGTGGCCGAGTATTGCTATACCAACGTGCCGAAATGGAACCCGATGAATGTGTGTTCCTATCACTTGCAAGAAGCCGGCGCGACACCCGAACAAGAGCTGGCCTATGCACTGGCCACGGCCATCGCCGTATTGGATGAGCTGCGCCCCCGCGTCCCAGCCGAGGATTTCCCGGCGCTTTGCGGTCGCATTTCGTTCTTTGTGAACGCGGGCATCCGCTTTGTCACCGAAATGTGCAAGATGCGGGCTTTCGTGGATCTTTGGGACGAAATTCTGCAACAACGCTATGGCGTCGAGGATTCAAAATACCGTCGGTTCCGCTATGGTGTTCAGGTCAACTCGCTGGGCCTGACCGAGCAGCAGCCCGAAAACAACGTCTATCGCATCCTGATCGAAATGCTTGCCGTGACCTTGTCGAAAAAGGCCCGCGCCCGTGCTGTGCAATTGCCCGCATGGAATGAAGCGTTGGGTTTGCCACGTCCGTGGGATCAGCAATGGTCGATGCGGATGCAGCAAATCCTGGCCTATGAAACCGACTTGCTGGAATATGGTGACCTGTTTGACGGCAACCCCGTCGTGGACGCTAAGGTTGAAGAGCTGAAAGCAGGCGCGCGGGCTGAATTGGGCAACCTCGAATCGATGGGCGGCGCGGTGGCGTCGATCGAATACATGAAATCCCGTCTGGTCGATTCCAACGCCGAACGCCTGAACCGGATCGAACGCAACGAAACCGTCGTGGTCGGGGTGAACAAATGGACACAGGGCGAACCCTCACCACTGGAGACCGAAGATGGCGGTATCATGGTTGTCGACCCTGCCGTTGAGCAAGAGCAGATCAACCGCCTGAATGAATGGCGCGCAGATCGTGACGACGCAGCCGTCAAGGCGGCTTTGGCCGCACTACGTGAGGCGGCGCGATCCGGCACCAACGTGATGGAACCGTCAATCGCCGCCGCCAAGGCAGGTGTCACCACCGGAGAGTGGGCTGAAGAAATGCGCAAGGTCTACGGCACCTACCGCGGCCCAACCGGCGTCTCAGGTTCGGTATCGAACAAGACCGAAGGGCTGGAGGATCTGCGCGCTGCTGTTGATGCGGTCAGTGACAAACTGGGGCGCCGCCTGAAATTCCTGGTGGGTAAGCCGGGATTGGACGGCCATTCAAACGGAGCCGAGCAAATCGCCTTCCGCGCCCGCGATTGCGGCATCGACATCAGCTATGAAGGCATTCGCCTGACGCCCGAGGAAATCGTCACGGCTGCCATTGAAGACAAGGCCCATGTCATCGGTCTGTCGATTCTGTCCGGCAGCCACATCCCATTGGTGCAAGACGTCATGACCCGCCTGCGCGAAGCCGGGCTGAACGATGTCCCTGTCGTGGTTGGAGGGATCATTCCCGATGATGATGCAGCGAAACTCAAGGCAATGGGCGTTGCCAAAATCTATACGCCCAAGAACTTTGAGTTGAATGTAATCATGGGCGATATCGTAACTCTGGTCGATCCGCAAAATATCGCGGCTGAATAGTTCAACCCTTTTTGGGAAATCTCTGTTTCTATTCCCCTTCACGAGGGGATAGATAAATTTCGGATTTGGAATTACGGTGGGCTATTGCGTCCACGTATGACGAAGTGCGGAACGGAGAAAAAAATGGCGATCAGCCTAGATAAAATGTCTCGAAAAGAACTGCTTGAATTGCGCGACAAGGTGGAAATCGCGCTTAAAAATGCGGAAAAGCGTGATCGCAAAGAGGCTTTGAAAGCGGCCGAAAAGGCCGCCGCTGAGTTCGGATTTTCACTTTCAGACCTGTCTGGCAATGGCTCAAAATTACCTAAGAGTTCAAAGGCCAACGCAAAGTACAAAAATCCCTCCAACCCCGAACAAACCTGGTCGGGCCGAGGCCGCAAACCGCAATGGGTTCATGACGCGTTAAAAGCCGGGGCAGATATTTCGGATTTGGAAATCTGACAGGAATTGAGTGAAAAATGACAATTCATATTGGCGCAGAAAAAGGTGAAATTGCTGAAACCGTTTTAATGCCCGGTGATCCCTATCGGGCGAAATGGGCGGCAGAGTCCTTTTTGCAGAATGCCAGGCTGGTCAATAATGTGCGGGGCATGCTGGGTTTCACCGGAACCTGGAAAGGACACCCGGTTTCAATTCAGGGCAGCGGCATGGGGATGCCGTCCTTGTCGATTTACGCCAATGAACTGATCCGCAATTTTGGTGCCAAAACCCTGATCCGCATCGGATCGTGCGGCGGGATGCAGGACAGCGTCAATATCCGCGATGTGATATTGGCGATGACCTCGACCACGCTCAGCACGCCATCACGCGGCATTCTGAAAGAACTTAACTTTGCCCCCTGCGCCGACTGGGGTTTGCTACAGGCGGCGGCTCAGGCGGCGGCTGCGAAAGGGACACCCACGCATATCGGCGGGATTTATTCGTCGGACGTGTTTTATGACGAACGACCTGATTTGAACGAACAGATGGTGCGACACGGCATTCTGGGGGTCGAGATGGAGGCCGCCGAATTGTATATCCTCGCCGCGCGTCACAATTGCCGCGCGCTGGCGGTTCTGACCGTGTCCGATCACCTGCTGACGGGTGAGGCACTGCCGTCGTCCGAACGCGAAAGCAGCTTTGGGGATATGGTGGAAATCGCGCTGCAAGCAGCATTTCCCGACGCGGCATAGCCACAGACAGGGCGAAAGATCGCCCTGCTGTCCTATTTCCCTTTCAGGCAACTGGTCGGTGTATCCGCGCCTTCGTGCTGTGCCCCGCAATAGGCACAAACCCAAACGCCTTCCTTGCGGTGTTGCCGCCATCGGCAATCACGCGTCAACGACGACGTACGTGATCGCCAGATAAAATAGGCGAACACTCCGGCCGCCAGTACTAACAACAGAATGGGCATGCTTATGCATTGCCCAATCCAAGGATAAATTCAAGCGTTAGGCGGCGTTTGCGTATTCGAACAATTCAGGCTCGTGAACCTCAGCCACCGGCGCAGGTTCCGGCGTGTAATAAGCCCAAGCTTGTTCCAACAGTTCCAGAGCTTCAGCAGCGTTCGTTTTTGAGTTTTGGTCGTGCATCGGAGCGATCCCGTTTCGGTTCCATCACTCCTCCCCTGTTGAAAGGTTAAGCAGTCCAACAACTGACTTCATCACATCTTTTTGCAATCTCGGCATGACAAAACTGCATAAAAGGCTGGCACTTGCATCTGCCAGCCTTTCTCGTTTTTCGCCAATTACGCGATCATACAAGCATTCGCTTTAGCGGCTTGTTCTTCGCTGACGCCGTTGCCGGAAACGAACACCTCAGTCTGCTTACCATCCTGAAGGGTGTATTGAGTGGTAAATGCCCCCCCAATTCCGGCCTGTTTTGCACAGTCTACCTGTTTGAATGCTAAGTCCGCCCGGTCGCTGCCCGATCCACCACACGCTGAAAGAATGGTGATGGCAGAAATTGACAAGGCTTTTAGTAGTCTTTGGGTCATTGATGTACTCCGATATTACAATGCCCGCATAACACGAAAAAACCCGGAGTGTTTCCACCCCGGGTTTTGTCTTCTTTTGTGGCTGTGATCAAACGGACCGATCGACCATCATCTTCTTGATCTCGGCAATTGCCTTGGCCGGGTTCAGCCCCTTGGGACAGGTCTTGGCACAGTTCATGATCGTATGGCAGCGATACAGCTTGAAGGGATCTTCCAGCTCGTCCAGACGCTCACCCGTGGCTTCATCGCGGCTGTCGATGATCCAACGATAGGCATGCAGCAACGCGGCGGGCCCAAGGTAGCGATCGCCGTTCCACCAGTAACTCGGGCACGAGGTCGAGCAGCTGGCGCACATCACACATTCATACAAACCATCCAGCTTTTTGCGGTCTTCGATCGACTGCTTCCACTCTTTCGCGGGGCGGTTGGTCTTGGTTTCCAACCACGGCATGATCGAAGCGTGCTGGGCATAGAAATGCGTCAGATCGGGGATCAGGTCCTTAACCACCGGCATATGCGGCAGCGGATAGATTTTCACGTCGCCCTTGATCTCATCCATACCGTAGATACAGGCCAGCGTGTTGATCCCGTCGATATTCATTGCGCAGGAACCGCAGATGCCTTCACGGCACGAGCGGCGGAAGGTCAGGGTCGGATCGATCTCGTTCTTGATCTTGATCAGCGCATCCAGAATCATCGGCCCACAGTTGTCCATATCGACGAAATAGGTGTCGAGCTGGGGGTTTTTGCCGTCATCCGGGTTCCAGCGATAAATCTGGAACTTACGCACATTGGTCGCGCCTTCGGGTTTGGGCCAAGTTTTGCCCGTCGTGATGCGCGAATTCTTTGGGAGGGTCAGTTGTACCATAAGTTCCTCTCCTTAGAACGTCCGCGCCTTCGGCGCGATTTTCTTGAGGCTGATGCCACCTTCTTCTTCAGTGGTCAGCGGATCGGCTATGACCGGGCGATAGCTGAGCTCAACCTTGTTGCCCTCAACCCGCGAAACAGTATGGACACGCCAGTTTTCGTCGTCACGCTCGGTGAAGTCTTCATGCGCATGGGCACCGCGGGATTCCTTGCGTGCCTCGGCACCAACGATGGTAGCCAGCGCGCTTGGCATCAGGTTGGTCAGTTCCAGAGATTCCATCAGATCACTGTTCCACACCAGCGAACGGTCGGAGACCTTCAGGTCGTCCATCTTGGCCGCGATCACCGTCATCTTTTCGACGCCTTCGGCCATGGTTTTGGCGGTCCTGAATACGGCTGCGTCTTCCTGCATGGTCCGCTGCATTTCAAGCCGCAGATCAGCGGTAGGGATTGCGCCGCTGGCATTCCGCACAGCATCAAACCGGTCAAACGCCTTATCAACCGACGCTTGGTTCAGAACCGGGTTCGACGCTTTGGCATCGACAACTTCACCGGCCCGGATCGCGGCCGCCCGGCCAAACACCACAAGGTCAATCAGCGAGTTCGAGCCCAAACGGTTCGCGCCATGGACCGAGGCACAACCCGCTTCACCCACGGCCATCAGGCCCGGTACAACAGCCGTTGGGTTATCGGCTGTGGGGTTCAGAACCTCGCCCCAATAGTTAGTCGGAATGCCACCCATGTTATAGTGCACGGTCGGTAGAACCGGGATCGGTTCCTTGGTCACGTCCACACCTGCAAACACACGCGCCGATTCCGAGATGCCCGGCAGGCGTTCCGCCAGCGCTTCGGCCGGTAGGTGGCTGAGATTCAGGTGGATGTGATCGCCGTTGTCACCATGGCCACGGCCTTCGCGGATCTCCATGGTCATCGAACGCGAAACATAGTCGCGCGGCGCGAGGTCCTTGTATTGGGGCGCGTAACGCTCCATGAACCGTTCACCTTCCGAATTGGTCAGGTAGCCACCCTCGCCCCGTGCGCCTTCGGTGATCAGGCAGCCCGAACCGTAGATGCCGGTCGGGTGGAACTGCACGAATTCCATATCCTGCAGCGCCAGGCCCGCCCGGGCCACCATACCGCCGCCGTCACCAGTACAGGTATGGGCCGACGTGGCGCTGAAATAGGCACGGCCGTAGCCGCCGGTCGCCAGTACCACCATCTTGGCGTTGAAGACGTGCATCGTTCCGTCGTCAAGCTTCCAGCAGACGACACCCTGACACTGCCCGTCCTCGGACATGATCAGATCGATGGCAAAGTATTCAATGTAGAACTCGGCGTTGTTCTTCAGCGACTGACCATACAGCGTGTGCAGGATCGCATGGCCTGTCCGGTCGGCTGCGGCACAGGTGCGCTGCACGGCAGGACCTTCGCCGAATTCGGTTGTGTGGCCACCGAAGGGACGCTGATAAATCTTGCCTTCTTCGGTCCGGCTGAAGGGCACGCCGTAGTGCTCCAGCTCATACACCGCTTTGGGTGCTTCACGGGCCAGATATTCCATCGCGTCGGTGTCACCCAACCAGTCCGAACCCTTGACGGTATCGTACATGTGCCACTGCCAGTGGTCCGGTCCCATGTTAGACAGAGATGCCGCGATGCCGCCCTGCGCCGCAACCGTGTGCGAGCGTGTCGGGAACACTTTGGTGACGCATGCAGTGCGTAGGCCCTGTTCGGCCATGCCCAGCGTCGCCCGCAGACCTGCACCACCTGCGCCTACGACAACGACGTCGTATTCGTGGGTTTCATATTCATATGCTGCTGTCATTGTTCTTGTTCCTTACCGCGCATCACAGGGCGAGCTTGACCAGAGCGAACAGCCCGGCCGCGATCAGCGTGTAGCCCAGGGCCCACATTGCAACGAGCGAGACTTTCTCGAGAACACCATGGACATAATCTTCGATGGTTTCCTGCGCCTCATACATCAGCTGTTGCATGCCCACGACCAAAGTCAGAGCGGTCACAATTGCCGGGAATGGGCGGCTGAAATAGGCGACGACTTCTTCGTATGTGCCGCCGATACCGGCCCCGAAGGTGAAGATGAAGATCGGAACCAGCACGGTCAGGATCATCGCCCGGACCATGGTGCGCCAATGTGTTTGTGTGCCGGATTTCCCTGCGCCCAGACCCTGCGCGCGTTTACGGTCAGTCAGATATCGCATGTGCCGCCCCCTTAAACCGCAATCACAGTGATAATGGTCAGGATGGTCGCACCGACGAACATGCCTAGACCCAGTTTCTCAGAGACCTCAACATCAAGGCAGTAGCCGAAATCCCAAAAGACGTGACGCAGACGACCCAGCGTGTGATACCAAAGCGCCCAGGTGGCCAAGGTCAGGAGGATGTCGCCGAACCAGCTGCGCAGAAAACCGTCGATGGCCAGAAACGCGCTTTCCGATGTCGAAGCGGCCAACAGCCACCAGACGATCAGGATTGCAACGGCAAAGGCGCCCAATCCCGAGAGGCGAACCATGATCGACGACAACGAAGTCATCTGGGGGCGATAGATCATAATGTGTGGCGAGAGCGGGCGGTTGCCCCGATTGACATCGGCCATGTCGGCTCCTCTTTCGTTGGCTACCGGTCGTTTTACTGTTTTTTGCCCTTCTGTCACGTGCTGCATGCGCAAAAATGGGTAAAAAGGGTTCAAAATAGCAGATTTCATCAGTTTGTGATCACGCAAAATAATACTGTGATCACGAAAACCCTTCCAAGCCTTGAATGTTAGCGTTTTCAGGGAACAAGCATTGTGATCACGAATCTGCTACTGCTGCTCCAAAGCCGCTGATTGCTGTGTAACTTCGCGCAACAGCTTCTTTCGAATCCGCTCGGGGTAATCGGCAAACCCCGCTGCCGACACCACAAATGCGCCCTCGCCGACAATGACATTTTCAAAGAAATAGGCGGTCAGGTCCGGTTCGCTTTCCTCGATCGCAATTGCGTTTACCGTCACCCCGCGTGTGCGCAACGCCCTGTGCGTCTCGGTTGGTTCAACACCCTCGTTCGACACCCCATCGCCCGAAATGTCTATCAGATGCCGTTTGCAATCCGCCACCGCATCGAAGCTGGACATGGTCATCTCAAGCGCCTCACCGATTGCGGTTGAAAAGTTGCGCCAAACCCTGGGGTCGTCGGCAACTTGATCGGCAAACCGTTCAAGCGTGTCAAAGCTATCGATCCGGGTCCACGGGATCGTCACCTTTTGACGCGAGGACCCGGTCCACTGCACCAGCATCAACTGTGCCTGCCCCCGCACCAGCGCCTCGGACACCAAGGGGTCGCGCAACCCGGCGGCCAGCCCATCCATCTGTATCCGGTATTCCGTCGTATCGACCGAACCGGATACGTCCACTGCCAAAGCCAACGCCAGATCGCACGCGACAGCGGGCGGCGTCAGAAACAGGAAGGCAGCAAGTGATCGAAGTAAGACCATGATCGCAGCCTAGCATGATTGACACAGGCTGCGATCAAATGAATGTGGGGCGTGCTCAGATTGGCATCAGCGCCCAATAATCAAGGTCCAACAGGACGTTCGGCTGATACCGGCCATCTTCGTTTTTCAGCGCAAACGGCTCTCCACCCTTTGTCGCGACCAGCCGCAGACGGATGGCACCCACGCCCGGCACACCAGTTTCGGCCTTGTCCAGAACCTCGGACCAAGCCTTGATTGTGTCGCCTGCGAAGCAGGGGTTGGCATGGGCGCCGCCGTTCAGGCCGACAATCATCTGCGCATTGGCCAGACCGTTGAACGACAATGTCCGCGCCATCGAAATTACGTGGCCACCATAAATCAAACGACCATCGGGCCGGAAGGTCAGGTCGAAATGCACTTTGGCTGTGTTCTGCCACAGCCGGGTGGCAAGCATATGCTCGGCCTCCTCCACCGTCACGCCGTCGACATGATCAATGGTTTCGCCAATCTCGTAATCACCCCAACGATGCGCCTCGCCCGATTGGGCAAAATCGTAATTCGAGAAATCCAACCCCGTAGGCACCACCAGGTCTTTGGGCTCAAGCACTTTTTTCAGGTCCGGTACAACCGCCTCGGGCGCGGGGGCGTCAAGGTTCGATTTGCGCACCATCACCCAACGGACATATTCGATGACAACCTCATCTCGTTGATTCAGGCCACGCGTGCGTACCCAGACCACGCCAGTCTTGCCGTTCGAATTCTGCTTGACCCCGATTACCTCGGATTCAGAGCGCAGCGTATCGCCCGGATAGACCGGCAACAGCCAGCGTCCCTCAGCATAGCCCAGATTGGCAACCGCGTTCAGCGAGATGTCTGGCACGGTCTTGCCAAACACCACGTGGAAAGCAGCCAGATCGTCAATCGGGCTTTGCTGCAAGCCGCAATTCCGAGCAAATTCATCCGACGAATAAAGCGCGTGCCGCGCCGGGTAGAGCGCATGATACAGCGCCCGCTCTCCGTCAGTTACAGTACGCGGCACGGCGTGATGCAGCACCTGACCAACAGAGTAGTCCTCGAAAAAGCGGCCCGGATTTGTCTTTGCCATTATTGCTGTCCCAGTTTCATATCGGAGGAATAGTCGGCCTCGACCTCTTTGGTCACAGCCTGCGCACACCGCATCATGCGGCTGTTTTCGTCATAGGCGTAAGACGGGTCGCCATACAGCTCCCACCCTTTTGCCAAGGCGTCTGACACTTTGTGGCAGAAGGCGGATGTGTCTTCCTCGGTCAGCAGGCGATAGAGTTTTGCCATGATGTCATTTCCTTAAGATGGGAACGGAGACGGACCAACCAGCCCGTGAATATAGCCGATCACACCCAACAACACGATCGAGGCGACAAAGAACATCGCGTCCTTGCCATAGGTACCGGGTTCACCGGGTGTCCAATCGGGCTCGGACTTGTTGATCACAATGACCTCGACAACAGCCCAGGCCAACAGCCCGCCGAACAGAATGATCGAGGCCAAATCGCCGTTAACCAGCAAATGCGCAAAAGCCCACAGCTTGAACCCGCCCAGCATTGGGTGGCGAAGCTTGTTCAACAGGCGACCCTTTGTGCCTGCGGGACTCATCATATAGATCGCGATCAACACCAACAGATTGTTTATGTGGATCATGAAGGATGGTGGTGCCCAGACGAAAACGGTATCGGTCATGCGATAGCCGAAGATCATCAGCAGGATTGCCACGACCAGCGCCAGCGCAACCGCGCCTTTGCCCGCGCTGCCCATCGCCGCGCGCTGCGCCGGCATGACGCGTTGGAACAGATGAGCGGCCCACCACAGTGCCACCCCAAGGATCAGAAGAACAAAGCCCATTGCTGGCTTACCCCGCTTGCAAAGCTAAAATCGCCTCTGCTTTTGCCAGAATTTCGCGGGCTGTTACAATATGCAGGTTTTCAACGATCTTCCCATCCACGACGGCAACGCCCTGCCCCTGTGCCTCGGTCTCTTCAAACGCTGCAATCTGACGGCGGGCCAAGTCAATCTCGGCCTCTGACGGCGCATAGGCCGCGTTGGTGATGTTGACCTGCGCCGGGTGGATCAGCGTCTTGCCGTCAAAACCCATGTCACGGCCTTGTTCGCATTCTGCGGCCAGACCAACCTCATCCTTGAATGCGTTATAGACACCATCCACGATGATCAGCCCATGGGCCTTGGCGGCCAACACGCACAGGCCCAGCGACGTCATCAACGGCAGACGGTCCGGACGGAACCGGGTTTGCAGATCTTTGGCCAGATCGTTGGTGCCCATGACAAAGCCTGCCATCAACGGATGCGCTGCAATCTCGGCCGCGTTCAACATCCCTTGCGGAGTTTCCATCATCGCCCAGATCGGCATGTCGCCGGTGATCGCGGCCAGCGCGTCCACGTCAGCGGCCGAACCCACCTTGGGCAACAACACGGCATCCGCGTCCATCTCGCGTACGGCTTCGGCGTCGGCACGGCCCCATTCGGTATCCAGCCCGTTGATGCGCACGATCCTGACCCGCTCGCCATACCCGCCAGCAGCCAGCGCCGCCTTGAGCGTTTCGCGCGCATTGGCCTTTTCGTCGGCGGCAACGGCGTCTTCAAGATCAAAGATGATCGCATCCACTGGCAGGGTGCGGGCCTTATCCAGCGCCCGATCGCGCGAGCCGGGGATATAGAGAACGGAACGATAGGGGCGCTGACGGGGGTCCATTGGCCTCTCCCTTTGAAAGAATGTTGCGCGGAATGGGGCATTTTTTGTCGGAAAGTTCAAGAGCAAAATCGCCGCGCTGCAGCATTTACGACGCAACGTGCGGAGCTTTAACCGGATTTCTGCCCGCCGGACGCACTCTGATTGCTATGGAATCGAAAGGGGTGCCTGATGAAAACGACGCTGTTCAAGATGACGATGGGCCTTGGGATCATGGTTCTGGCCGCACAACAAGTACAGGCCCGCACCTGTGCCCCGCGCGAGGACATAGTGAGGCGCCTGACCGAGACCTACGGCGAAACACGCCGCAGTATCGGCGTCGCGCGGCAAGGGACCGTGATGGAGATTTACGCTTCGGATCAAACCGGCAGCTGGACGATCACGGTGACATTGCCGGACGGGATAACTTGCCTGGTCGCCTCGGGCCAGGCCTATGATGATATAGCCGAGGCGCTGCCGCCCAACGTCTAGGTCAACGCGTCCCAGATCAGCTTGCTGCCGGTCAATGTCAGCAGCACATAGGCAATGCCAAAAAACAGGCGCTCGGACAGCATGAAATGCGCCCGGACGCCCAGCCAAGCACCCAGAATAGCAAAGGGCGTCAGCAGCAGGTCAACCCATGCGGTGTGCCAGGTGAACAGACCCAGATAGGCATAAGGCACAAACTTCGCGATATTGATGACCCAGAAAACCAGCACGGTCGACGCCTGAAACTGAGTCTTCGTCAAGCGCTGCGACAGCAGGTAGACCGCGGCCGGGGGCCCTCCGGCGTGGCTGACGAAACTGGTGAACCCGGCGATCAGACCCGCGAACAGCCCGGCAGGCGGTGGCAGGCGGTTGGCAAAACCGCGCACCCAGCCTTTGGTCTGCGAAAAATGCCAAATCACAAATCCGACAGAAATTCCGCCGATAAGCAATCGCAGCAGGTCATCGTTTGTGGCGCGGTACAACCACGCCCCCAGCGCAACCCCCGGCACAGCGCCCAGTATTAACAGCCGTGCATCCGGCCAGCTCCACCGTTTCCAGTATGGGCCAAGGGTGGCCACATCAATCACCATCAGGATCGGCAACATCAGCGCAAGCGCCTGCCCGGGTTCAAGTATCAGGGCCAGAATCGACGAGGACGCAAACGCCACCCCCGACCCGAACCCGCCCTTCGAGATTCCGGCAAAGACCACCGCAGGGATCGCCACGGCAAAAAACATCAAGTTCAATTCGAACATGTGGCGTCCTGCAAATTGGCCTGTCTAAAAGGCCGTTTAGCGCAATCACACGGCCGGGTGCAAATGGTATGCGGTTGCATGCCGCGCCCAAGGGTACTTGCGCGAAACCCATTTAACGACTAGCAAAACCGCGATTTCAAAACCGACCGGAGATAATCCAAATGGCCAGACCCAAGATCGCGCTGATCGGCGCAGGTCAGATCGGCGGCACGCTCGCCCACCTCGCAGCAATGAAAGAACTGGGTGACGTCGTCCTGTTCGACATCGCCGAAGGCACCCCCGAAGGCAAGGCGCTGGACATCGCTGAATCCGGCCCGTCCGAAGGCTTTGACGCCAAGCTGAAAGGCACTCAGTCCTACGAAGATATCGCTGGCGCCGACGTCTGCATCGTGACCGCTGGCGTCCCTCGCAAGCCGGGCATGAGCCGCGACGACCTGTTGGGCATCAACCTGAAGGTCATGAAATCTGTCGGCGAAGGCATTGCGGCCAACGCACCCGACGCGTTCGTCATCTGCATCACCAACCCGCTGGACGCGATGGTCTGGGCGCTGCGTGAATTCTCGGGCCTGTCGCACAACAAGGTCTGCGGTATGGCAGGTGTTCTGGATTCGGGCCGCTTTGCTCATTTCCTGGCCGAAGAGTTCAACGTCTCGATGAAAGACGTCACCGCGTTTGTTCTGGGCGGCCATGGCGACACTATGGTGCCGTCGGTCCGTTACTCGACCGTCGCCGGTATCCCACTGCCCGATCTGGTCGAGATGGGCTGGACCACGCAAGAGAAGCTGGACGCGATCGTGCAGCGCACCCGTGACGGCGGCGCCGAAATTGTTGGCCTGCTGAAAACCGGTTCGGCCTTCTACGCACCGGCCACGTCGGCAATCGAAATGGCCGAAGCCTATCTGAAAGACCAAAAGCGCGTCCTGCCCTGCGCAGCCTATTGCGAAGGTGAGCTGGGCGTCAGCGGCCTGTACGTGGGCGTACCCACCGTGATCGGCGCGGGCGGTATTGAAAGGATCGTCGACATCAACTTGAACGAAGAAGAGCAGGCTGGTTTCGACAATTCGGTCAACGCGGTGAAGGGCCTGATCGAGGCGTGCAAAGGCATCGACAGCTCGCTGGCCTGATCCCTTCTGTGAGAATTCTGAAAGCCGGTCCTTTTCAGGTCCGGCTTTTCTATTGCCCGTTTGCCCAAGTCCGAATGGAGCTACCGAAAATGTTGGCGCAAACGTTTTAAATTATGTTTTTGAATGTGTTTTTGGCAGGTTTGGTTTCAGATTCGAATCAAGTAACTGCCCGAGAATGAATTGTGATCACACCCCAAAAAACTGTGATCACAAATAACAAAAATCTACGCTAAAAAGCTCTTCGCCGTCAAAAAAGCCTTTATATTTGCGCTCTACAGCCCTCTATAACGGTGTAATCGTAGTCAGACGGGACAGTGTTGATGAACATTCACGAATATCAGGCCAAAGCTCTTCTTCGCAGCTATGGCGCTCCGGTCTCCGAGGGACGCGCGGTTCTGCGCGCCGAGGAAGCCAAAACCGCAGCCGGTGAACTGGACGGCCCGCTTTGGGTTGTCAAAGCGCAAATCCACGCAGGTGGACGCGGCAAAGGTAGCTTCAAAGAGGCCGATGCCGGTGAAAAAGGCGGTGTGCGTCTGACCAAATCGGTGGAAGAAGCCGCCGAAGAAGCCAAGAAGATGCTAGGCCGCACGCTGGTTACGCATCAGACCGGCCCGGCGGGCAAACAGGTTAACCGCATTTATATCGAAGCCGGTTCCGGCATCGAGCGTGAACTGTACCTGGCCCTGCTGGTGGATCGCCAGACCAGCCGCATTTCCTTCGTCTGTTCGACCGAAGGCGGCATGGACATCGAAGAAGTGGCCGCAGCCACGCCCGAGAAAATCCTGTCCTTCTCGGTTGACCCTGCAACCGGCTATCAGCCCTATCACGGCCGTCGCATCGCCTTCTCGCTGGGTCTGGAAGGCGCTCAGGTCAAGCAATGCGTCAAGCTGATGGGTCAGCTCTATAACGCTTTCGTCGAGAAGGACATGGAGATGCTGGAGATCAACCCGCTGATCGTGTCCGACAGCGGCGACCTCAAGGTGCTGGACGCCAAGGTCGGATTTGACGGCAACGCGGTCTACCGCCACCCCGACATCGCCGAACTGCGCGACACGACCGAGGAAGACCCCAAGGAACTCGAAGCCTCGAAATACGACCTGAACTACATCGCGTTGGACGGTGAGATTGGCTGCATGGTCAACGGCGCCGGTTTGGCGATGGCGACGATGGACATCATCAAGCTGTATGGCGCTGAGCCTGCCAACTTCCTCGACGTGGGTGGCGGTGCGACCAAAGAGAAAGTGACCGAGGCGTTCAAGATCATCACCTCGGACCCGCAGGTCAAAGGCATTCTGGTCAACATCTTCGGCGGCATCATGCGCTGCGACGTCATTGCCGAGGGCGTTGTCGCCGCGGTGAAAGAGGTCGGCCTGCAGGTTCCGCTGGTCGTGCGTCTGGAAGGCACGAATGTCGAGAAAGGCAAAGAGATCATCAACACCTCGGGCCTGGACGTGATCGCGGCGGACAACCTGAAAGACGGTGCCGAGAAGATCGTGAAGGCGGTTAAGGGGTAATCGCCACAGCTCATCGAACCTTAAACCAAACGGAGAACCGCTATGCGCAGTGGTTTGAGAGACACTTTTGAAACGCTGAGCTGGTCCGGACGCCGCAACGGACCGCGCTCGGGGCATGGGTCGACCCTTGCGGCGACCCGACCGCTGCGTGATGCGCTTCCGCGTATTTTTGACGAGTACAATGTCAAAACGTTTCTTGACGCGCCATGTGGTGATTGGACTTGGATGCAACATGTGGACCTGACCGGCATTCAATATGTCGGCGGGGACATTTCGCTGGAGGTTCTGGAAGAGGTCAAACAGCAGCATGCTGCTCCGGGACGCGAGTTCATGCACCTCGACATCACATCAGACACTCTGCCAAAGGCGGATATGATGATGTGCCGCGACTGTCTTTTTCATCTAAAATGGTGGTTGCGGTGGGCCTTTTTTGAAAACTTCGTCGCCAGCGGAATCCCGTATTTGCTGACGACGCGGCATTACATCCCCCAAAACCCCAGACTGCCAAGAAACGGAGGTTTCAAACGGTTCAACCCGTGCGTTGCACCCTTTAACTTTTCAGAACCGATCGAGACCGTCAGTGAAACGGGCGAAATCAACCTGGACCCCGAGTTTATGCTGACGCGAGAAGGTCAGAAACAACGGTCTTTGGGGATTTGGTCCCGAGACCAGGTCATCGACGCCGTGGCACGACGCGGTTCTGATCCCGACCAAAACGAGACTCGCAGCGCTGGTGATCAAAACATCTAGCGCGCTAACATTAATCACTATGGAGGCCACGAAATGGCAGTCCTCATCGATGAAAATACCAAAGTGATCTGTCAGGGCTTTACCGGCTCGCAGGGCACATTTCACAGCGAACAGGCCATCGCCTATGGCACCAAGATGGTCGGCGGCGTGACCCCTGGAAAAGGTGGGATGACCCATCTCGACCTGCCCGTGTTCAACTCGGTCCACGAAGCCAAGCACGTGACCGAAGCCAACGCCTCGGTGATTTACGTTCCGCCTCCATTTGCGGCTGACTCGATCCTCGAAGCGATTGATGCCGAGATGGAGGTGATCGTCTGCATTACCGAAGGCATCCCGGTTCTGGACATGATGAAGGTGAAACGCGCGCTGGAAGGCTCAAGCTCGCGCCTGATCGGTCCGAACTGTCCTGGCGTGATTACGCCGGATGCCTGCAAGATCGGCATCATGCCCGGTCACATCCACAAGCGCGGTTCGGTCGGCGTTGTGTCCCGTTCGGGCACCCTGACCTATGAGGCCGTCAAGCAGACCACCGATGTGGGTCTGGGCCAGTCCACCTGCGTGGGCATCGGCGGCGACCCGATCAAAGGCACCGAGCATATCGACGTGCTGGAATGGTTCCTGGCCGATGACGAAACCGAGTCGATCATTATGATCGGTGAGATCGGTGGCTCAGCCGAGGAAGAAGCCGCGCAGTTCCTGGCGGATGAGGCCAAGAAGGGCCGCAAAAAGCCAACCGCAGGTTTCATCGCAGGCCGTACGGCCCCTCCGGGCCGCCGCATGGGCCACGCGGGCGCAATCGTCGCCGGCGGCAAAGGTGGAGCTGAGGACAAGATCGAAGCCATGCGCTCGGCCGGTATCGTCGTGGCCGAAAGCCCGGCGCAACTGGGTGAGGCGGTGCTGGAAGCGATTGGGTAAACTGTGAACTGGGGTACAAGAACCCTTATTGGCCTTGTGGCTGCCGTCTCGGCAGCCACAACTGCCCCAGCTGTCGCCGACAGCTCAAAATTCGCTTCGGAAACCGTGGCGGCTTGTCAATCCGCCATTGATCTGGTGACGGTAACGGATAACCTGATCAAGATTGGTTGGACTCACGCTGTTCCAGCAGAACTTGATGACCGCGCAATAAAGTCTTTTGCCGCATCGTTGCTTTCAGAACAGTTTGGTTATGGGGACGTTGCTGATCCGCGCATAGTAAGAACATGGGAACTTGCGTTAAAAAATGCCGCCGGTACACGCAATCTAGTAACTTTCGAAGGCACAGAACAAAAAGACCGTTGGTTTGTAAAATTGCAAACTGGGAGTGTTTTACGCATCAGCACTGATGAGTATAACACCTACAGTCAATTACGTTGCCTGATTGCACTCAAGGATGAAGACTCGCCAGTGACATTTGAGCGTTTGCTTGGGGGTTCAGGACGCGACCCTGCGACTTTGCCTCCGGTGTACCGTCTCAGATCTCAATCTTATGAAAGCAATGGCCTAAAACGGGTTCTGAACAGTGCAGTACTGAACACCGAGCGCATTTCAACCGTTTCGGACATTGGGATAGATGTGTCCTCCATTTTCTCAACCTATGTCACGAAACAGGCAGAGAACTCAAAATGACCTTCTCCGACGCCATCCGCACCTGTTTCTCGAAATTCTTCACCTTCTCGGGTCGTGCCTCGCGGTCTGAATATTGGTTCTTTTTCCTGTTCATCGTGATCTGGAGTATCATCGCCGGGATCATTGATGCACAGTTCTTCACTCAGGTTGCTGTGACTGAAACTGAAACATCCAAATCTGTCACCGCCACGTCTTCGGCACCCGTGCAAAGCATCGTTAGCCTGATCGTTTTCTTCCCGCATCTGGCGGTCGCTTGGCGGCGGATGCATGATACAGGGCGCAACGGGCTATACGCATTGCTGCCGATCCTGCTGATCCTCGGGGCCTTTGCGGTTCTGATCTTTGGTATCGGTCTTGCGTCGCATTTTCAGCACGGCGGCAGTCTGGACATCCTGTTCACCCGCGCCACGCTGCTGATCGTAGTTCCGACGTTGATCGTTCTGTTTGTGTCTCCTCTTCTGGTGTTGTGGTGGCTAACCCGCCCAAGTCAGCCAGGTGTCAATAAATACGGCCCCAATCCAATTGAGGTGCCCCAGTGAACGGACTTGGTATGCAAAAAAGGTCGCGGCCATCTTCTTCCGGAAAGGACCGTTGAAATGGTTCTTGTGTGCCACAAGCATAAATTCATCTACCTCAAGACTACAAAGACGGCTGGCACGTCGACGGAAAAGGTCCTTCAGCCGCTTTGCGAAAAGCCGGGTCTGGGGGAACTGGAAAACGGCAAGGTCAGGATCTCAAAATACGGGATCGTCGGGGCACGGGGGCCTGGGCGGCTTGAACCGCATCCGGATTGGCAGTTCTGGCGCAAGCACAAATACCCATGGCGCAACCACATGCCGGCCTGGGAAGTCAAAGAGAACCTTGGGGCCGAAACATTCGACGAATACACCAAAATCGCAAATGTCCGCGATCCTTTTGACCGAGCGGTGTCTCAGTTTCATTTCATGAAATACCAGCAGAACCTGCCCTCGGAAGATCCGAAAACGGAATTTGAGCAGTTCAAATCGTTCATCTTGTCGGGAACCTGGTCCATCGATTGGAAGATTGTCTCGATCGACAACATTTTGATCGTGGATCGCTTTATTCGAAAGGAACATCTGGTTGCCGACCTGAACGGTATTTTCGCTGATTTTGGCCTGCCGGAAAACAGTTTTAACCTGGGGCATGACAAATCGATGAAGGAACGACGAAAAGGAATACCTGTGCCAGAGTATTATGACACCGAAACGATCGATACTGTCCGACGAAACATGGCCTGGGTGTTTGACAAGCTGGGCTACCCCGACAGCCCGCAGCACTGAGACCAAAACCGAAACCGCCAGCCCATTCGAGGTTCGCACATGACCGAACATACGCCCAATTCCGCATTTCACGCCTCTAGCTTTATGCAGGGGCACAATGCCGAGTATCTGGAACAGCTTTATGCCCAGTACACCAAGAATCCCGGCGCGGTGGATGCCGCCTGGGCCGAGTTCTTCAAGGCCATGGGTGACGCTACGCCGGACGTGCAGCGTGAGGCCGAGGGGCCATCCTGGGCGCGCACCGACTGGCCGCCGATGCCAGCCGATGACCTAACCGGCGCGCTAACCGGCGAATGGGCCGAGATCGACGCCAAGGCAGCGGGCCAAAAGATCAAGGAAAAGGCTGCGGACAAGGGCGTTGCCGTCAGCGACGATCAGATCAAGCGCGCGGTGCTGGACAGCCTGCGGGCGCTGATGCTGATCCGGGCCTACCGTATCCGGGGCCATCTGGCCGCCAATCTGGACCCGCTGGGCATGCGCACGGCCAGTACACACCCCGAGCTGGACCCCAAAACCTATGGCTTCACCGAGGCCGACATGGACCGTCCGATCTTTATCGACAACGTGCTTGGCCTGCAGATGGCAAGCATGCGCCAGATCGTTGAGATCGTGAAACGCACCTATTGCGGCACCTTCGCGCTGCAATACATGCATATCTCTGATCCCGAACAGGCCGCGTGGCTGAAGGAACGGATCGAAGGCTATGGCAAGGAAATCGCCTTCACCAAGGAGGGCCGCAAGGCGATCCTGAACAAGATGGTCGAGGCCGAAGGTTTTGAGAAATTCCTGCACGTCAAATACATGGGCACCAAGCGCTTTGGTCTGGACGGCGGCGAGGCCCTGATCCCGGCGATGGAGCAGATCATCAAACGCGGTGGCGCCCTGGGCGTTCGGGACATCGTGATCGGCATGCCGCACCGGGGCCGCCTGAACATTCTGGCCAACGTGATGCGCAAGCCCTATCGCGCGATCTTCAACGAATTCCAGGGGGGCAGCTTCAAGCCCGAAGACGTGGATGGTTCGGGCGACGTGAAATATCACCTCGGCGCCTCCAGCGACCGTGAGTTTGATGGCAACTCGGTCCACCTGTCACTGACCGCGAACCCATCGCACCTTGAGGCGGTGAACCCGGTGGTGCTGGGCAAGGTCCGCGCCAAGCAAGACCAGTTGAAAGACGATGACCGCACGACAGTGATGGGCATCCTGCTGCATGGCGACGCGGCATTTGCCGGTCAGGGTGTTGTGGCCGAAGGCTTTGGCTTGTCGGGTCTGCGCGGGCACAAGACCGGCGGCACCATGCACATCGTGGTCAATAACCAAATCGGTTTCACCACAGCTCCGCACTTCTCACGCTCCAGCCCATATCCCACGGATATCGCGCTGATGGTCGAAGCACCAATCTTCCACGTGAACGGTGACGACCCCGAGGCCGTCGTACACGCCGCCAAGGTCGCAACCGAGTTCCGCCAGAAGTTCCACAAAGACGTCGTGATCGACATCTTCTGCTATCGCCGGTTTGGTCACAATGAGGGCGACGAGCCCATGTTCACCAATCCGATCATGTATAAGAAGATCAAAACCCATAAGACCACACTGTCGCTGTACACCGAGCGTTTGGTCAAGGACGGCCTGATCCCCGAGGGTGAGATCGAGGATATGAAAGCCGCCTTTCAGGCCCATCTGAACGATGAGTTCGACGCGGGCAAAGACTACAAACCCAACAAGGCTGACTGGCTGGACGGGCGCTGGTCACATCTGGACAAGAACAAAGAGGAGTATGTGCGCGGCGAAACCGCGATCACGCCAGACACTCTGGTCGAGATCGGCAAGGCCCTGACGCATGCACCCGCCGACGTTGCCCTGCACAAGACCGTCGGGCGGTTGCTGGATCACAAGAAGAACATGTTCGACAGCGGCAAGGGCTTTGACTGGGCCACGGGCGAGGCGCTGGCCTTTGGCTCGTTGCTGACCGAAGGGTTCCCGGTGCGCCTGTCCGGTCAGGACGCAACACGCGGCACCTTTAGTCAACGTCACTCGGGCTTTGTGCATCAGGAAAGCGAAGAGCGGTACTACCCGCTGAACAACATCCGTGCAGGCCAGTCGAAATACGAAGTGATCGACTCGATGCTCAGCGAATACGCTGTACTGGGTTTCGAATACGGGTTTTCATTGGCCGAACCGAACGCACTTACCCTGTGGGAAGCGCAGTTCGGAGACTTTGCCAACGGTGCGCAGATCATGTTCGATCAGTTCATCAGCTCGGGCGAAAGCAAATGGCTGCGCATGTCCGGTCTGGTCTGCCTGCTGCCGCACGGGTTTGAAGGGCAAGGGCCCGAACACTCATCCGCACGGCTTGAGCGGTTCCTGCAGATGTGCGGCCAGGATAACTGGATCGTGGCGAATTGTACGACGCCTGCGAACTACTTCCACATCCTGCGCCGTCAGCTGCACCGCACCTTCCGCAAACCGCTGATCCTGGTGACGCCTAAATCGCTGCTGCGCCACAAGCTGGCGGTCAGCACTGCCGACGAATTCACCACAGGCTCAAGCTTCCACCGGGTGCTGTGGGATGATGCACAACACGGCAATTCGGACACCAAGCTGGTCAAGGATGACAAGATCAAGCGGGTCGTGATGTGTTCGGGCAAGGTCTACTATGACCTGCTGGAAGAACGCGACGCCCGCGGGATCGACGACGTCTATCTGATGCGGATCGAGCAGTTCTACCCCTTCCCCGCCCACTCGCTGATCAATGAGCTTGAGCGTTTCAAAGGGGCCGAGATGGTCTGGTGTCAAGAAGAACCCAAGAACCAGGGCGCCTGGACCTTTATCGAACCCAATATCGAATGGGTGCTGACCCGCATCGGCGCCAAACACACAAGGCCGATTTATGTCGGCCGCGCAACCTCGGCTTCGCCCGCGACGGGTCTGGCCAGCCAACACAAAGCTCAACAAGAGGCGCTTGTGAACGAAGCGCTGAGCCTCGAAGGAAAGTAAACGATGACCATTGAAGTTCGTGTACCTACGCTAGGCGAATCCGTCACCGAAGCTACGGTTGCCACCTGGTTCAAGAAACCTGGTGACGCTGTGGCCGTGGATGAGATGCTCTGTGAGCTTGAAACCGACAAGGTAACGGTCGAGGTTCCAGCCCCCGCTGCCGGTGTGATGGGCGAAATCGTCGCTGCCGAAGGTGAAACCGTAGGCGTTGACGCATTGCTGGCCACCATCACCGCAGGCGAAGGTGCTGCTCCGGCACCCGCCGCTGCCCCGGCCCCTGCTGCCGCGCCTGCAGCGGCCGCTGGTGGCGGCAGCGTCGATGTGATGGTGCCCACTTTGGGTGAATCCGTTACCGAGGCTACCGTTTCGACCTGGTTCAAACAGGTTGGCGATGCCGTGGCGCAAGACGAAATGTTGTGCGAATTGGAAACCGATAAGGTCTCGGTTGAGGTTCCGGCACCGGCTGCTGGTGTTCTGGCGGAAATCGTAGCGCCCGAAGGCACCACCGTGGACGCCTCGGCCAAGCTGGCCGTGATTTCGGGTTCGGGTGCTGGAGCCGCCCCGGCCGCAGCCCCAGCCGCCGCAGCAGCGCCTGCAGCAGCCACCGCTGGTAAAGACGTGGCCAATGCACCCTCGGCTGAGAAAGCGATGGCCGAGGCTGGTTTGTCCGCCGATCAGGTTACAGGTACTGGCCGCGATGGCCGCATCATGAAAGAGGACGTGGCCCGCGCCGCATCGGCCCCCGCAGCCGCTGCTGCGGCCCCAGCGCCTGCGCCTGCACCTGCACCGCGCGCACCGGTCGCAGCAGGTGATGCCGCGCGCGAGGAACGGGTCAAGATGACCCGCCTGCGCCAGACCATCGCCAAGCGTCTGAAAGACAGTCAGAACACCGCCGCCATGCTGACCACTTATAACGAGGTGGACATGACCGAGGTGATGGCCCTGCGTAACCAGTACAAAGACCAGTTCGAAAAGAAGCACGGCGTGCGTCTGGGCTTTATGTCTTTCTTCACCAAGGCCTGCTGCCACGCGCTGAAAGAAGTGCCTGAAGTGAATGCGGAAATCGACGGCACCGACATCGTCTACAAGAACTTTGTCCATATGGGCGTTGCCGCCGGAACGCCGACCGGTCTTGTGGTTCCGGTTATCCGCGACGCGGATTCGATGTCCTTTGCCCAGATCGAAAAAGCCATCGCCGAAAAAGGCAAGCGCGCCCGTGATGGCAAGCTGTCAATGGAGGAGATGCAGGGCGGCACCTTCACCATCTCGAATGGCGGTGTCTATGGCTCGCTAATGTCCTCGCCGATCTTGAACCCCCCGCAATCGGGGATCCTGGGCATGCACAAGATTCAGGACCGTCCGATGGCAATCAACGGTCAGGTCGTGATCCGTCCGATGATGTATCTGGCCCTGTCCTATGACCACCGGATCGTTGACGGCAAAGGCGCCGTGACCTTCCTTGTCCGTGTAAAAGAGGCGCTGGAAGATCCGCGCCGCCTGCTGATGGATCTGTAATTATGGCAACGCATGTATTGTGGCAGGCCGATGTGGCCGATTTCGATGCCTGGCTGAAAGTGTTTCGTGAGGATACGCCAATGCGCAAGGCTGCGGGTATCCGCGACCTGCACGTCTGGCGTGACCCGGATCAGGCCGACCATGCCATCGCCATGTTCGAAGTCACGGATCTGGAAAAGGCGCGGGCATTTTTCGGCTCGGAGGAGCTGGCGATGCACCACGAGCGGGGCGGCATCGCCCATATCACGATCAAGCTGCTGGAACCGGTTTGAAGTAAGCACAGCATGATCCAACCACTTTGGATCATGCGGCCACCGGCCAATCCGGTCGACTTAGGAGAGTAAAATGGCAAATTATGATGTCATCGTAATCGGCGCTGGCCCCGGCGGCTATGTCTGCGCCATCCGTTGCGCCCAGCTGGGCCTGAAAACCGCCGTTGTCGAAGGGCGTGAAACGCTGGGAGGCACCTGTCTGAACGTGGGTTGTATCCCGTCAAAGGCGCTGCTGCACGCTTCACATCAATTGCATGAGGCCGAGCATAACTTTGCCAAAATGGGCCTCAAGGGCAAAAGCCCCTCAGTCGACTGGAAACAGATGCAGGCCTACAAGGAAGAAACCATTGAGGGCAACACCAAAGGCATCGAGTTCCTGTTCAAAAAGAACAAGATCGACTGGCTGAAAGGTTGGGGCTCGATCCCTGCTGCTGGTCAGGTCAAGGTGGGGGATGAGGTTCACTCGGCCAAGAACATTATCATCGCCTCGGGGTCTGAACCGTCCTCGCTGCCTGGTGTAGACGTTGACGAAAAGGTTGTCGTGACCTCGACTGGTGCGCTGTCACTTGGCAAGATTCCCAAGAAGATGGTCGTGATTGGTGCCGGTGTGATCGGGTTGGAACTTGGCTCGGTTTATCAGCGATTGGGGGCCGAAGTGACGGTGATTGAGTTCCTCAAGGAAATCACACCGGGCATGGACCCCGAGGTTCAGAAGACTTTCCAGCGCATTCTCAAGAAACAGGGCTTGAAGTTTGTGATGGGCGCAGCGGTGCAAAAGACCGAAGCGACCAAAACCAAGGCCAAGGTCACCTATAAACTTCTGAAAGACGACAGCGAGCATGTGATCGACGCGGATACCGTGTTGGTCGCCACCGGGCGCAAGCCGTTCTCTGACGGGTTGGGACTGGAGGCTCTGGGGGTCGAAATGACACCGCGCGGTCAGATCAAAGTTGGCAGCGACTGGCAGACAAACGTACCGGGAGTCTACGCCATCGGCGACGTGACCGAAGGCCCGATGCTGGCCCACAAGGCCGAGGATGAGGGCATGGCCGCTGCTGAACAGGTCGCGGGTAAACATGGACATGTAAATTACGGTGTTATCCCCGGCGTGATCTACACATGGCCCGAGGTCGCCAATGTTGGTGAAACAGAAGCAACGCTCAAGGAACAAGGTCGTTCATACAAGGTCGGCAAATTCATGTTCATGGGCAACGGTCGCGCCAAGGCGAACTTTGCCGCCGATGGCTTTGTCAAAATTCTGGCCGACAAGGACACGGACCGCATTCTGGGCGCGCACATCATCGGCCCGGCAGCGGGCGATCTGATCCACGAGGTCTGCGTGGCTATGGAATTTGGCGCCTCAGCCGAAGACCTGGCCCTGACCTGCCACGCCCACCCGACCTATTCGGAAGCTGTGCGCGAGGCTGCGCTGGCTTGTGGTGACGGTCCGATCCACTCGTAGGACAGCACTGACTCAACCGGAGTTAGCGAGGCTCTGCCTCGCGCTCCGAGATATTTTGGCAAGATGAAAAGGCGGATTCCTCGTTCATCTGGCCATTAAATACCTCGGGGGAGTTGCGGCTTACCGCAGCGGGGGCAGAGCCCCCATTTACCACATCGTTTTTGCAGCGCGTGCGCCCCATTCTGAATCGTAGCGTTCACCGCCCTCCTCACCCTGACTTGCCTCGGCCAAAATCTCACCAATACTGGGCAACTCAGCGGAATTGTCACCCGAGGTCCAAATTTCAGCACGCATCAAGGCACGGGCGCATTGCGTGTAGATCTCGGTGATTTCGATAACGATGACCGTGGCTGGCTGTTTGCCGTGTTTCTCAAACCGGGTGCGCAGGTCTGCATCCGCGGTCAGTCGGGCCGTTCCATTTACACGCACCACGTTGTTGGAGCCCGATACCATAAACATCAAGGCCACACGCGGATCACGCACAATATTGCGCAGGGAATCCAATCGATTATTGCCGCGCCAGTCCGGAAGGGCCAGCGTATTTGGATTAAGCTCTAACACCGCCGGGCCATCATCTCCGCGGGGGCTGCCATCCACACCTTCGGGACCCACGGTACTGAGGATACAAAGCCGCGAGGTCATGATCCATTTGCGATAAAGTGGCGTCAGGCTGTGTACCACTTTTCGAAAAGAGGCCGCGCCGGGCGGTCTGTTGTAGATCTCTTCAAGCGATTCGATGTCCTTAATGAACTCCATCCGGATCAAACCCCACTTCTTTCATCAATGCATTGGATCGCGTCTCAATCACGTCTTCCAATCGACCAAGAAACGAATTGCGCGCAACCCCCGGCTCGATCGGATCAAGAAAGTCCACAATCGCCAAACCCGGTTTGCGCAGAACACCTGTGCGCGGCCAGAATACTCCGGCATTTGTCGCCACCGGGACACAGGGAAATCCCAACCCCTCATACAGAACCGCTGTGCCCACTTTGTAAGGTTTCTGCACCCCTGGCGCAACGCGTGTGCCCTGCGGGTAGATCACCAATTGACCGGGCTCAGTGAATTCTTTGGCGACGTCTTTGACCATCTTGGCAACGGCAGCGCCTTTTTTACCGCGATCGACTGGGATACAGCCGAGACGCCGCGCATACATGCCGATGACTGGGGTCCACAGCAGCTCTTTCTTCATTATGAATTTGCCGTGGGGGATGGCGTCGAAAATTATGATGATGTCGAGAAAGGACTGGTGCTTGGCGCCAATCACCACCTCGTCCACCGGCACTGTGCCGCGTACTTCGGATCGAATGCCAACCATCCAGCGCGCCAGCCACAGGGTTGTGCGGGCATAGGTCTTACACGCCCGCAACGCACCACGCTTGTTGAACAGGGCAAAGGGGGCAAACACGATGCCCAGGATCAGCATCCAGACATAGATCACGATCATGAAGATCAAAGAGCGCACCCATTGAAACGCTGTGGCCATCACGAAAGCTCCTTCAATTTGCGGCTGGCGGCGGTCCACGTGGCCAGGAAGGCAACAGTTGCGCCCAATACAGGGATCAGTGCAGGCAGCAACCAGCCTGCCCCCTGAAAGCCCAGACCGGTCAAAAACCCGCCCTCGTCCGAGGCTTCGGGCAGCAAAAGCACCCCAGTCATACCCAGCAATACCCCGACAACCGCGCCAAAGAATGCCCGGTAGGTAAAGCGCCGGACAAAGGCGCGGGCGATAAAGCGATCCCGGGCACCAACCAGACGCAGCACCTCGATGATCTGCGCGTTGGCCGCAAGCGAGGCATTAGCCGCAAGCGTAATCATGGCTGCGGTCGCGCCACCGATCAGCAGGATCGAGACCCAACCGAGCCGGCGCAGTGACATGGCCGCATCGACCAGAGGTTCGCGCCAGCGGGTGTGGTCGTCCAGCACAGCGCCCGGCACCTCGGCCCCCAACCGCAACCGCAGTCCGGTTGCATCCAGACCCGGATCGCCTTCGATGATCTCGATCAGTTGCGGAACGGGCAATGTGTCCAGCGGCAGGTCAGAACCAAACCATGGCGACAACAGCGCGGCCTGCTCCTCGGTCGTCAGCGCCCGGGCCGACGCGACGCCGGGGGTTTGGGCCAGCACGGTCAACGCAGCCTCGGTCTGGGCGGCCAGCTGGTCGGCGGGGGCATTGATCCGTAAGGTGGCCGCCCCGGCCAGTTCGGTTGCCCAACGGTCGGCCAATCGCCCGGACGCCAGCGACAGGGCCAGCGCAAACACGGTCAGAAAAGCCATCGCGCCCGATACGAACAAGGTCAGATGCGCGGTGTAACCGGTGGGGGGCACCACCCGATCGGCGCGCGCATCCCGTTTCAGCAAGTTTCGGATCATCCCCTTGCTCATAGGTCTGCCCCTGCAAGTTGGACCTGCCGTTGCGAAATACGCAGCACGCGTGCCTGCACCTGGCTTTTGGCAGCTCGGATCAAGCTCAGATCATGGGTGGCGATCAGCACGGTTTTGCCCATCTTGTTCAGCTCGATCAATAGGCGCAGCAAGCGTTGCGACATCTCCCAGTCCACATTGCCAGTGGGCTCATCTGCCAGAACAACATCGGGCGACAGGATCACCGCCCGGGCCAGCGCGGCGCGCTGACGTTCACCACCCGACAGTTCGGGCGGAAGCGCGCCCAGCCGGGTGCCAAGACCCACCCAGTTCAGCAATTCAGTCAGATCATCCCGCAACGCAGATTCCGAACGCCCCGACACCATCAGCGGCAGCGAGACATTTTCGACTACCGTCATATGATCCAGAAACCGACAATCCTGGTGCACAACGCCAACCCGGCGGCGCAGCAGGGCCATCTGATCGCGATCCAGCTGGGCCACGTCCTGTTCAAACGCGCTCAACCGTCCGGACGTGGGCAGCAATGCGCCGTAGCACAGTTTAAGCAAAGTGGTCTTGCCCGCGCCCGAAGGGCCGGTCAGAAAGTGGAACGAACCCGGCTGCAGTCGCAGGGACACGTTGCTCAGCAATTCACCTCCACCATAGGTGTAGCTGACATTTTCCAGCTCGATCACAGGGGCCCCCGTTCTAATTGCTGCTCTTCTTGCCCGAGCGTGGTTGTGGTTTCAATGCCTGCACCGGGGCGAATTGGTGACATTTATGCTGCCAAACCGAAAACACCCTTTGCGGTCAGGTCTTAACGGAATAACATCCCTAAAAAAACTATTATCAGGTCGAGGTCCCGACCAGGAGGCAGCATGCGTCTTACGTGTCCGAATTGCGGTGCCCAATATGAGGTGCCAGACGAAGTCATCCCGGAAGAGGGCCGCGACGTTCAGTGTTCAAATTGCGAGAACACCTGGTTCCAGGCCAAATACCCGGACCAACCCGCGCCCGCAGCGGTCACGCCCATTTCAGAAGAGCCTGCAGCCGAGGAAGCCGCGACAGACCCGACCCCCACACCGGTGGATGAAGCGTTTGCCGCGGAACCGCAGGCTGAGCCTAGATCTGAACCTGCGACGGAACCCGAAACAACACCCGCACCAGAACCTGAAGCAGCCCCCGAGCCGGAAAAACCCGAAACAACCGGAAATATCGACCCCGCTGTTGCCGGCATCCTGCAAGAGGAAGCCGCCCGAGAGGCTGAGCTGCGTGCCCAGGAAGGCGGCAGCATAGAAACTCAGCCCGATTTGGCACTGGACACTCCTCCGGAACCTGACCCCGAACACGCCATCAAGGAACTGACGGCCACGGAAACCGCAGAAGACGCGGGCCAGAAAGATGACCTGCCCGATGTCGAAGCGATCAATTCCAGCTTGCGCAGCGACGACATCATGGGCGCAGAAGACGAGCCCGCGCCGCGTAAATCTGGCGGATTTGTGCGCGGATTTGCATTGATCCTGATTGTTGGCATCATTCTGTTGCTGGTCTATGGCAACGCCCAAAAAATCAGCGAAGCTGTGCCGCAGGCCGAACCGATCCTGACCCCATATGTGTCGCTGGTGGATCAGGCGCGTCTGTGGCTCGAAGCACAGACTTCGGGGACAGCACAGAACTGACCTGATTGAAAGACGGACCTAGAACCGCTCTAACAGCCGCTTGAGGTATTCCAACTCGATCTGAGGACGATCCGTTTCGCCGGTGCGGCGACGGATTTCGTCCAGCAATTCGCGGGCGCGACGATAGACATCCTCGCCCTGCAACAGGCTGTCGTCAGTTGAGATCGAGCCATTCGAACCCGGGTTGCGGCCCAGCGGATCACGGCTGTTGGCCTGCATATCACCTTCTTGCGATCCCTGACCCGGTTGGTTCTGCTGGTTCTGGGCCAAGGCTTCACCCAGTGACCGCATGCCTTCGCGCAGGGCTTCCATCGCCTCGGACTGGTTGTCGATTGCATCAGCCAGATCATCATTGCGCAGCGCGTTTTCGGCCTCGTCCATAGCCCGCCCTGCGCGGCCCAGCGCATCGCGCGCGGCATCGCCCTCGGGCGTGCCCGCACCGGGTAGATTCTGTTGCTGACGACCCAATTCATCGCGCAAAGCCTGTTGGCGATCAGCCAGCGATCCTTGCCCCTGCTGGCCGTCGCCCTGTTGATCTGCGCCGCGACCACCCTGACCTTCGTGGCTTTGCCCCCGACCCTGACCGCCATTGCGGCCTTCGTTGCCCTGGCTTTCACCAGCCTGCGCGCCAGGGTTGAACTGTTCCTGCAGATCGCGGAAAGCCTGATCGCTGAGGCCTTGCTGTTCGCGCAGGGTTTCAGCCAACCCTTCCATCGCCTGCTGGCCTTCGGATTGCTGGCCCTGCCCCTGGCCCTGAGTGACACGCATGTTTTCCATCATCCGCTGGAACTCTTCCAGCGCCTGCTGAGCCTCAGCCATGCGGCCCTGTTCCATCAGTTCCTGAATACGGTCCATCATCCGCTGCAGATCGTCCTGCGTCATCTGCAGGGATTCGCCATTCTCGCCTTGTTGGTTTTCGTCAAACTCACCGTTTTCCTGTGCCAGACGCTGCAGTTGGCGCATGTAATCCTGCGTTGCCTCGCGCAGCTCTTGCATCAGCTCAGCGATTTCCTCATCGGTGGCGCCGTTCTTCATCGCCTCGGTCAGGCGTTCCTGTGCCCGGCGCATCCGTTCCAGCGCATCGGCCAGCGTTCCGTCTTCGATGATGATCGCCAGATCCCATAGGGCCTGGGCGATCTCTTCCTGTTGTTCCAGTGTCAGCCCGTAGTCATCGAACATTTCCAATCGCCGCAGGGTCACACGAAGACGCAGATACGCGGTGTCGGATCGAAAGAACCCTTCGGGCAGATGCGAGACCGCGCGCAAAATCTGAGACACCCGGGTCGCGTTATCCCTGGCCCACAGCAAATCACGCCGCTGTTCGATCACTGCAGCGGCCAGTGGATCAAAGAAACGCCGCGCAGGCAATGTGGTCTGATACGGATCAGAGTGGCCTTCCTGATCGGCCGCATCCCGTGCCGTCAATGTAATCTTGACCGGCAAATGCGCCCAAGGGTGCTGCGAGAAATCCTCGATCAGGTCTTCGGTAAAATCGATCCGGTCGCCGGTAATCGGCATCGGAAGTTCCACGGTGATCACTTCGCGCGGTTCAGGTACAGCGGCCAGGCCATAGCTCCGGCTGACTTCAGCCAGATCCAGCGCGATCACGGCTGATCCAGAGACTACGCCATAATCGTCCACAGCAGTGAACGGCAGTTTCATGCGTCCGCCAGCCTCGGTCTCGGCCTCGTCGGCGATCGCAATCTTCGGCGATGTATCAGCAATGATGTTTACGGCCCAGTTCCGCCCTGCCGGACCATCAATCGTCAACTGGCCTGAACGGGTGGCAAGAAAATCCTGTTCCACCTCAGATGCGTCTTCGGCACCCAGGGGCGATGTTGTCTCGGTCAAGCTATGGCCGCCGACTTCGCCATAAAAACGTAGGGTGATGCGGCTACCTTGCGGAACAGATAGTGTCGGGTCTGATTGATCCGCCAAGTAAAGCGTCGGCAAGCCGGTATAGCGTGGCGGCTCCACCCAGCCTTCCCAGCTGGGCCCCTGCCCAGCCGTGGCCGCGCCCGGCGTCATCTCGGCCACTGAACCAATGCGCCAGAACGATCCGAACAAAACCGCAATCACCAGCGCCAGCAAGGCAGAGTAACGCAACGCATAAGGATCGCGATCAGCCAGCCGCAAATCTGGTTTGACCGGCTCAGCCTGCGCCGCCCGTTGCGCCATACGCGTCTGGTGCGCCTGCCACAGCGCGACTGAATCGGCATCCATCGCCCCAATGGCCTGATCGTCCATAAGCGCCTGAATCGGACGCCCCGGCAGTGACGCATCCACCCGCATCAGCGCTTCGGCCCGTCTGGGCAGATGGAATCGCCTGATACCCCAAACCAGCGCCACCAGCAGGCCAATCACTGCGACAACACCCACTGCCCAGACCACCTCGACCCGGACGTGATCCTGCAACCCCAGCATCAACGCAGCCAGAATCGCCATGAAAATCGAGAAAAATGGCCAGAATGCACGCAAAACCTGCTCGGCCAGCATCCCTGCGTGCGTCAGCCACAGGGAAAGTCTTGGAATCGGCAGGTTATGTCTTGCGTTCAAGGCAGGCCTCCTGAGCGGGCCCGCACGGTCATCGCGTCAAAGCCACTCAGGTATGGTATCGCGGTTTATGATTTCGTCAAAGCTTGGCCGTTCACGAATAACTGCAAATTGATCCCCATGTACCAGAACCTCAGGGATCAGGGGGCGCGTGTTATATTCGCTTGCCATCACCGCCCCATAGGCTCCGGCGCTGCGAAAGGCCACCAGATCACCCGGCGCCAGTGGTGGCATGTTGCGTTGTTTGGCAAAGGTATCACCGGTCTCACAGACCGGACCGACAATATCATAGGGTTGTTGTTCTAGGCCCGGCGCCGGTTCTTGCACGGCAACGATATCGTGATGCGCCTCGTACATGGCGGGGCGGATCAGGTCGTTCATGGCCCCGTCGAGGATCAGAAAATCGCGCCCCTCACCGGATTTCACATAAATCACCTTGCTGATCATCAAACCGGCATTGCCCGCGATCAGACGACCAGGTTCGATCTCGATCTCGCAATCCAGATGGCCCAGCGTTTTCTTGATCAACGCACCGTATTCTACGGGCAGCGGTGGTGCGTCATTGGCACGGGTATAGGGAATGCCCAAACCTCCGCCCAGATCGAGACGGCGGATATTGTGACCTTCGGCACGCAGCTGCTCAGTCAACTCTGCGACTTTGGTATAGGCCAGCTCGAACGGCTCCAGCTCGGTCAGTTGCGAGCCGATATGGACGTCGATGCCAATCACCTCAAGCCCGGGCAGGGACGCGGCGTGGGCATAGACCTCTGACGCGCGGGCGATGGGAATACCGAACTTGTTCTCGGACTTTCCTGTAGCGATCTTGGCGTGGGTTTTGGCATCAACATCCGGGTTAACCCGCACAGTGATAGGCGCAACCACACCCAATTCCAGCGCTACAGCGTTAATCACTTCCATCTCGGGCTCGGATTCGACGTTGAACTGACGGATGCCCCCGGTCAGCGCGGTGCGGATCTCATCCACAGTTTTGCCAACGCCTGAGAACACGATTTTATCGCCGGACACACCCGCCGCCTTGGCGCGCAGGTATTCCCCGCCCGAGACCACATCCATCCCCGCGCCCGCCTGCGCCAGCGTTTTCAGAATCGCCTGATTGCTGGCGGCTTTCATCGCGTAGCAGACAAGATGCTCGGTCCCTTCCAGCGCGTCATCGAACAGCTGGAAATGGCGCAGTAAAGTCGCGGTGGAATAGACGTAAAACGGGGTCCCGACCGCGGCAGCGATTTCGGAGATTGGGACATCCTCGGCGTAAAGCGCGCCGTCGCGGTAGAGAAAGTGATCCATGACAGCGCGCTTAGACCAAAACCGCCCGGTGGATCAATGGATTCCGCACATCCGGCGGTATTCGGTCAGTTGGTGACAGAAACGCCAACCCGACCATAGCCCGAAATCGAAACACCAGAGCTGCCGGAATTCGCCTCGGGTTCGGGGCGGGAGTTGTGCGAAGGCTCGCAGGCCGCAAGTACGGCAATAGTCAGGATCAGGCCGAAAATCTTCATGATGTCATCTTAGCTCAGGAAATTCGGCACCAGGCCGATCATACGTGGAACATGGGCGCCGCGTGGACAAAATGCAATTACCTCAGAGGATTAAACCCCAAGAAAAACACCCAATCCACCGCGCCGAAAGCCAACACCACCACCAACATAGGTGCCGCTGCTTCCGACGCCTACATTGGCGCTCATCGTGGGTTGGATCGGCTCGCCATCTGCGCCACAGGCGGCCAGGGCAAACCCAGCCGCAATCAGCAGGACAACACGGAGAATTTGCATCATACCAACGCCTTCCATCGCTTGATCTGGGCCCGCACCTGATCCGGTGCGGTGCCGCCAAAAGACTGGCGCGAGTTTACCGAATTTTGGACGGTAAGGACAGAATAGACGTCATCGGTGATATCTGCGTGGACCGATTGCATGTCCTCCAGCGTCAGGTCAGGCAAGTCGCAGCCTTTGCTTTCAGCCATGGCCACCAGCGATCCGGTCACATGGTGGGCGTCGCGGAATGGCAGGCCCAATACACGAACCAGCCAGTCGGCAAGGTCGGTAGCGGTCGAGAACCCAGAGCCCGCTGCCGCCGCAAGGCTCTCGCGGTTGGCAGTCATGTCCTTAACCATACCTTCCATCGCAGCCAGCGCCAGCATCCAACTGTCGGCGGCATCAAAGACCTGCTCCTTGTCTTCTTGCATGTCTTTGGAATAGGCCAGCGGCAGGCCCTTCATCACCATCATCAATGCGGTATTTGCACCGTAAATGCGGCCCACTTTGGCACGGATTAACTCTGCAGCATCCGGGTTCTTCTTCTGCGGCATGATCGACGAACCAGTCGAAAACCGATCAGACAGGGTGACAAATCGGAACTGGGCCGAAGACCAGATCACCAGCTCTTCAGCAAAGCGCGACAGGTGCATGGCGCAGATCGAGGCGGTCGACAGGAACTCTAGCGCGAAATCGCGGTCGCTGACTGCGTCCAGCGAGTTGGCGGCAGGCCGGTCAAAGCCCAGCGCCTCGGCCGTCATCTGGCGGTCGATGGGAAAAGACGTCCCAGCCAAGGCCGCCGCCCCCAAGGGGGATTCGTTCATCCGGGCTCGCGCATCGCGGACGCGGCTCAGGTCACGGCCAAACATTTCGACATAGGCCATCATGTGGTGGCCCCACGTCACCGGCTGTGCGGTTTGCAGATGGGTAAAGCCTGGCATGACCCAATCGGCCCCGGCCTCGGCCTGCGCCAAAAGCGCGCGGATCAGGGCCAGCAGGCCGCTCTCTGCCGCGTCCAGTTGATCACGCACCCACAGTTTGAAATCGGTCGCAACCTGGTCATTCCGGCTGCGGCCCGTGTGCAAACGACCTGCAGGCTCGCCAATAACCTCTTTCAGACGCGCTTCGACATTCATGTGAATGTCTTCCAGCGCGGTCGAGAACTGAAATTCCCCGTTCTGAATTTCTGACAAAACGGTGAGCAGCCCTTCCCGAATTGCCTGCGCATCACTATCAGTTATTACGCCTGTGGCAGCCAACATGGCGGCATGGGCGCGCGAGCCTGCGATGTCCTGGGCTGCCATCCGCTGATCGAACCCGATCGAGGCATTGATTGCCTCCATGATCGCGTCTGGACCGGCGGCAAAGCGGCCGCCCCACATCTGGTTCGAAGATTGATCGGTCATGTAAGAAAACCCGGAGTTGATATGCGCCTATTTCGTCTGATCCCCCTTTATATGGCCCTTGCGCTGGGTGCAAACGCCGCTTTGGCGACAGATGCCGAAACGCTTGGCCCGCTGCGTGATGGGACACTGAAACGCCTGATCCTGCACAAAGAACCCAAGCCCGCAAAAACAATCGAATTCCAGCTGGAAGATGAGGGCGGAGTTGGAACGCTTGAGGACTATGCCGGCAAGTATGTTCTGGTGAACTTCTGGGCCACGTGGTGTGCGCCTTGCCGCAAAGAGATGCCGCAGATTGCCGAGCTGCAAGAAGAGTTCGGCGGTGACAAGTTTGAGGTTCTTACACTTGCCACCGGGCGCAACTCACCCGCCGGGATCAAGAAGTTCTTCGAGGAAAACGGCATTAATAACCTGCCGCGCCATCAGGACCCCGGTTCAGCCGCCGCGCGCGAGTTTGGCGTTGTTGCGTTGCCAATCACCGTTATTCTGGATCCTGAGGGTCAGGAAATTGCCCGGCTGATCGGCGATGCGGAATGGAATTCAGAAAGTGCCAAGGCGATTATCGCGACGCTTGTCGGCGCTGAAAGCTAAGCAAAACACATAAGAAAATTGCGAATCGTGTTATTCTCCCAACTATTAGTTTGGGGGGAATAGCTGTGAATTCTATTGCCATCTTGGCCGCGGCAGCCAGTGTCCTGTGCATTTCGGCGGCTGCCGCAGACGCCAAAGACATCAAAAAGAAGCAGCAATTCATGGATGCTGTCATCGGCAAGAAACTTGTGCGCAATAGGTACTGGTTCATCGTCGCGGCAGACGGCACGATTTACGGGGATACCGCCCAAAAAGGTAAAATCAAAGGTGCCTGGGTCTGGAACAAAAGGTACTACTGCCGAAATCTCTTTATCGGGACCACGCAACTTCCTGTGGATTGTCAGAAAGTCGCAATCGACGGAGACCAAGTAGTTTTTACGCGTAAGAAGGGAAAAGGTAAGGCCGTGCCTATGACCATTTCCGACTAGGCAGAAAACACTGCATTCATATGTGCTAGAATAGAAATGGTCTTTTTGGGCCGGATTTTCTAATTGCTACCAGTGAAAAGGAGGCAACAATGAAACCAGTGGTTCTGTTGATCGGTCGCTTGCCGAATGTCATCGGCGACGTGGCGCGGCGTCTGGATCACATGCCTATCCAATGGCTGGGCGCGCATGATCAGGATGAGGTCCGGCGGCAACTGGATGCCGAACCCCGGATCGTCTGTGCGGTCATGGGCGCGGGCTTGGATGACAAGATCCGCGGCGAGATGGTCGGCATCATCGCAGCACGCAGGCCAGACATCTGCATACACCTGAAAGACAGGGCCTCGGGGCCTGATGGGCTGGTGCCCTTTGTCGAACGCGTGGTGCAGCACGAAGTCCTAGACACGTTCGAAGCTGGCTGACGTAACGCTACCTTTGACAGCGTCATTGCCGCTCTGCAATCTGTCGGGCGGGAGGAAAGAATGCCGCTTGAAATACTTCTGGTTCTGGTGGTCGGAGGCATCGTCGGCATCACCGTTCTGCTGCACCTGTCAGGGCGGTCACGCGTGCGCGAACTGACCCCCCAGACCGCGCGTTCGGAATGGCTGCGCCATGCGCCGGACGACGTAATAATTGATATAAAAATCGCACATGACAAGCGGTCCGCCCTGATCCGTACCGAGACGGGAAACGGGCTGTTGTGGTCCTTTGGTGCCGATACGGTGGCGCGCCACCTTCTGGATTTCGACTGGATCGATCACCCCGAGGGTTTCGAAATTCAATTTCATGACTTCGGCACGCCCAAAGCCCTGATCCGCCTTGACGATTTCGAACGCCCCCACTGGCAAAACCTGATGGACCCCGCATGACCGACCGAGTGAGCTTTCCCGACGCCGTGCAATGGGCGGTGCCGTTCTTCATCGCCGCCATTCTGGCCGAGTTCCTGTGGATCGCTTTCAAAGGCAGGGGCGGACGGTATGAGACGCGCGATGCCGTCACCTCGCTGATCATGGGGGCGGGAAATATCGCCTCGGGGTTGCTGCTTGGGTTCATCGCATATGGCTTTTTCATGTGGCTGTGGCAGATCACGCCGCTGAACCTGGGCACCTCGATTCCGGTGATCATCCTGTGCTTTGTGCTGGATGATTTACGCTATTACTGGGTGCATCGGTTCGGTCACCGCATCCGCTGGGTCTGGGCCAGTCACGTGAACCACCACAGTTCTCAACACTACAATCTGACCACGGCGCTGCGTCAGACATGGACCTATACGTTTACCTTCATGATGGTAGTACGTGCGCCGCTGATTCTGCTGGGCTTCCACCCGGCGATGGTGCTGTTCTGCGGCGGTTTGAACCTGATCTATCAGTTCTGGATTCACACCGAGGCGATTGGGAAAATGCCCCGCTGGTTCGAGGCGGTGATGAACACCCCTAGCCACCACCGCGCCCATCATGGACGGAACGCGCGTTATCTGGATTGCAACTATGCCGGGGTTTTCATCATCTGGGACAAACTGTTTGGCACGTTTGTGCCCGAACAAAAGGACGACCGCGTCGATTACGGGCTGGTCCACAATATTGGCACGTTCAACCCGCTGCGCGTGGCCTTTCACGAATGGGTCAGTATCTGGCGCGACGCAACCCAGCCGGGGCTGACGTTGCGCGAACGTCTGGCCTATTGCTTTGCTCCACCGGGTTACAGCCATGATGGCAGCCGCGAAAGCTCGGAACAGATCAAAGCCCGGCATCTGGCGCGCCATCCCGAAGATCACGGAACGCCCGGTTTTGAACAACTTGAGGCCCAGACGCCCAATACACAGGCAAAACAGGCTTAAATCCGCCTGTTCGACTCTCTGCTTTCTTGAAAACGGGATTTCACATTCCATATTCAGCGGATGTGACCCGTAGCCAGTAACCCGGAGGCCGCCATGACCCGTTTGATGACAGTATCGACCACACTTGGTTTGATCGGTCTAGCTTTGGCCATGTTGACGGCACTGACGGGTGGCCCCTCAACCATCGTTGCATTGGGCTTTGTCATGCTTGCACTGGGCTTCATGGGAGCCGTGGCCGGCGCCGCCGCTGTACTTGGGCGGGTTTGGGAATCCGCGCGCTGACACCTGGCAAATTCGCCCCTCTTAACCGCAGATTCATACCTTTGCCTTGAAATAGGGCCCTGACCGGTGACGTTAAGGGGCTTGGCAAGGACATGCGGGACAGGAAACAGGCAGATGCGCCCGAGGGTGCCGAAAGCCCGCTAAACGCAGCCGTCGCATCCCGTGACGAATCCTCGGTTCAGATGGCGACCGAAGCGGTAAAGCACAAACAATGCAAACTGGCCTTTCAGCCGGTCATGCAGGCGCATCAACCATTCGGTGTAGCGTTCTACGAAGGGTTCATTCGGGTGCTGGACGAAACCGGGCGGGTTATTCCTGCACGGGATTTCATGCCGCAATTGGAAAACACCCCGATCGGGCGCGATCTGGATTGTGTCGCATTGGAAATGGGGTTGAGGACACTGATCAATAACCCCGAAATCCGCCTGTCCATCAACATGTCCGCACGTTCGATCGGCTATGCGCGGTATTCTCGGGTTTTAGATCGGTTTCTCAAGAAAGACGCCAATTTGGGCGAACGGCTGATTCTGGAAATTTCGGAAAGTTCGGCCATGACTGTGCCCGAGTTGGTGATCGATTTCATGGACCGGCTGCAACCCCGCGGCGTTGCGTTTGCGCTGGACGATTTCGGTGCCAGCAATTTCAGTTTCCGCCACTTTCGCGAGTTTTTGTTTGATGCCGCCAAGATCGACGGTCAGTTCGTCCGCGGAATTTCCGAAAACCCGGACAATCAAGCGTTGGTCCGGGCACTGGTCGCTGTGGCCCAGGAATTTGAAATTCTAGTAACCGCCGAATCGGTCGAAACCAGGGGCGATGCCGAATTCCTTGTGGCCAATGGCGTGGACTGCTTGCAGGGGTTTTTGTTCGGCGCACCCACTGTGTCGGGCCCTTGGAAAGACAAAAAACTCAAGAAAACCGGTAGTTAAAGATTTAGAATCTATTTCCAATTTACCTGAGACAAGCTGACCGTTGCTGCAATTACAGCGTTACGCTATTCCATGGGCAGTTGGAGCGGGGGATCATGAGGCGCTCTGGATCTTAGAGGCCGGACCTCTGCGATCTGCGTCATCACGGTTCCCACAGGACCTTGATGGTAAAGGATTGTCTATATGACTAACGTAGTAATCGCATCTGCAGCCCGTACCGGTGTCGGCAGTTTTGGCGGCTCGTTTGCAAACACACCCGCACATGATCTGGGCACTGCCGTACTCGAAGCAGTTGTAGAACGTGCCGGAGTTGACAAGGGTGAAGTCAGCGAAACCATCATGGGTCAGGTACTGACGGCTGCACAGGGCCAGAACCCGGCGCGTCAGGCCCATATCAATGCGGGTCTGCCGCAAGAAAGCGCGGCTTGGGGCATCAACCAGGTGTGTGGCTCGGGTCTGCGCGCGGTTGCGTTGGGCGCACAGCACATCCAGCTGGGCGATGCCGAAATCGTGGCCGCCGGTGGTCAGGAAAATATGACCCTTTCGCCCCATGCCGCCGCGCTGCGCGCCGGTCACAAGATGGGCGACATGAAATATATCGACACGATGATCCGCGATGGTCTGTGGGATGCCTTCAACGGCTATCACATGGGTCAAACCGCTGAAAACGTTGCTGAAAAATGGCAGATCAGCCGTGACATGCAGGACGAATTCGCCGTTGCCTCGCAGAACAAGGCCGAAGCGGCGCAAAAGGCTGGTAAATTCGCCGACGAAATCACGCCCTTCACCATCAAGACCCGCAAGGGCGACATCGTTATGGACAAGGATGAATACATCCGCCACGGCGCAACCATGGAAGCCATGGGCAAGCTGCGCCCGGCCTTCACCAAGGATGGCTCGGTCACCGCAGCCAATGCCTCGGGCCTGAACGACGGTGCCGCCGCAACCCTGCTGATGTCAGCCGAAAACGCCGAAAAGCGCGGGATCGAGCCTCTGGCCCGCATTGCCTCTTACGCCACGGCGGGTCTGGACCCGGCGATCATGGGCGTTGGTCCGATCTATGCCTCGCGCAAAGCGCTGGAAAAAGCGGGCTGGTCGGTTGACGACCTGGATCTGGTTGAAGCCAACGAAGCCTTTGCTGCGCAGGCTTGTGCCGTGAACAAGGACATGGGTTGGGACCCATCCATCGTGAACGTCAACGGTGGCGCAATCGCCATCGGTCACCCGATCGGCGCATCGGGCTGCCGCGTTCTGAACACCCTGCTGTTCGAAATGAAGCGCCGCGACGCGAAAAAGGGTCTGGCGACCCTTTGCATCGGCGGCGGCATGGGTGTCGCCCTGTGTGTGGAGCGCGACTAAGTGCTTTGACAACTAAATGGAAAAGGGCGTCTACTGGGCGCCCTTTTTTGTTACATTCCGGCCCTATCCCTTAGATGCGACAATATCGCCGAACAGAAAGATCAAAACGAAGACGAAACGATATTGCGCAGCAATCTCTCTCAGAGTAACAGAATTACCAAGTCAGACTTAATTGGAGGATTCCTCAATGGCACGTACAGCACTCGTCACCGGCGGTTCCCGCGGCATCGGCGCATCAATTTCCAAGGCGCTCAAGGCCGAAGGCTACAATGTTGCAGCCACCTATGCCGGCAATGACGAAGCCGCCGCAAAATTCACCGAGGAAACCGGCATCGCCACCTACAAGTGGAACGTGGCCGACTATGATGAATCAAAAGCGGGCATTGAAAAGGTCGAAGCCGAAGTTGGCCCAATCGACATCGTGGTCGCCAATGCAGGCATCACCCGCGATGCCCCGTTCCACAAAATGACCCCTGAGCAGTGGCATCAGGTGATCGACACCAACCTGACCGGCGTTTTCAACACCGTCCACCCGGTATGGTCCGGCATGCGCGAGCGCAAGTTTGGCCGTGTGATCGTCATCAGTTCGATCAATGGTCAGAAAGGCCAGTTCGCGCAGGTGAACTATGCCGCGACCAAAGCGGGTGATCTCGGTATTGTGAAATCCCTCGCGCAAGAAGGGGCCCGTGCTGGTATCACCGCGAACGCCATCTGCCCCGGCTACATCGCAACCGAGATGGTGATGGCGGTTCCCGAGAAGGTTCGTGAATCCATCATCGGTCAAATCCCGGCTGGTCGACTGGGCGAGCCCGAGGAAATCGCGCGCTGCGTGGCGTTCCTGGCGTCGGACGATTCTCAGTTCATCAATGGCTCGACAATTTCGGCCAACGGTGCGCAATTCTTCGTCTGATCTGCAGACCCACGAACAATTCAGGCCGGTCCTTTTGGATCGGCCTTTTTCGTTCTGAAAACAACAGTTAAAGAATTGCACGTCTTCCCGGTGGCTGTATCCTTTCAAAGCAGATCGGTGAAAAAGGTCACGGCCCTATGACAAAAACTCAGGCAACAGCGATTGGGTTTGTGGCTGTGCTGCTGTGGTCTTTACTGGCGCTGTTCACAGTCGGCTCGACCCCAACCCCACCGCTTTTGCTGAACGCCATCTGTTTTTCTATCGGCGGCACGCTGGGCCTGATCTGGACATGGGCCAACGGCGGTTTGCCCCAATTACAGGCGGTGCCCTGGACAACGTATCTGTTCGGTGCCGCGGGCCTGTTCGGCTATCACGCCTTGTATTTTTCGGCCCTGCGCATGGCTCCAGCAGCTGAGGCTGGGTTGATCGCCTATCTCTGGCCCCTGCTGATCGTGCTGTTTTCCGGGCTATTGCCGGGCGAGCATCTGCGTATCGGTCATCTGTTTGGGGCCTGTCTGGGCTTTGCCGGAGCTGCGATCATCATCGCAGGAGGCGGTAGCGCAGGGGTTCAGACCGCTCATCTACCGGGGTATGGGCTGGCGCTGCTATGCGCGCTGACATGGTCGGGGTATTCGGTCCTGTCGCGCCGTTTGGGGGACACTCCGACCAGTTCGGTCGCCGTGTTCTGCATCGCGGCGGCGATTGCCTCGGGCGCGCTGCATCTGGCTGTTGAAGAAACCATCTGGCCCGACAGCGCCTTTGGCTGGGCTTCGGTCGTGGCACTGGGTCTGGGGCCGGTGGGTCTAGCGTTTTATGTGTGGGATATCGGAGTAAAGCAGGGTGACATACAAATCCTCGGCACTGCTTCTTACGCGGCACCGCTGTTGTCTACGCTGGCTTTGGTTGGGGCCGGGATCGCCGCCCCGTCCTGGGGTCTGGCGATCGCGGCCGTGTTGATCACTGGCGGCGCGGCCATTGCCGCGCGGGCGAGCTTGCGTCGCTAGGCTGACAGGCGCTCGATCTCTTCTTTTAGCTTAAGCTTCTGCTTTTTGAGTTGTGCAATATGGAGATCGTCGATGCCAGGCGAGCGTTGGGCTTGTTCAACTTCAAGACCGAGTGTTTCGTGCTTTTTCTTCAGTTCGGTCAGGTGTGCGCTCACGCTCATGGCGATACTCCTCTGTTGGTGTCTGAGTTTCACGTAAGAAGTTGATCACATCGTTTCCACCCTGTCACGCTGCATACGCACAGATTCTGTAATAAATCCGACAAATTCGGCTGGTTACTGCCTATTGGCCGGACAACCCCGGCAGGGCGGCCGCATCGCGCAGCACCGCCGAAACCTGCGGTGTGTAGCTTTCACCGTCTTTTTCGTGGCGCGCGCCTGCATGCAAAATCAACGGCGCATGCAACCGAAACGCGGCCTTTCCGCCCTTTTTGGCGCGTAAAATCACTAATTCGGCAGCCCGACCCGCGCGTGCCGCCAAAGGCAACACCTCGACTGAGCCCAGGCGCCCCGTGCAGCCCGCAAGCATATCTGGCAAACGGTCGGCCTTTTGGATCATGTGCAAATAGCCGCGCGGTGCGAGACGTTTGGCCGCAGTGTCGAACCAAACACCCAGTGGTGTGCCCTCACCCAGCGCGATTGCCCGTCCGTCATCCGCAGCGGCACTGTGCGCTCCGGCGCGGTAATAGGGCGGGTTGGCGATGACATGGTCAAACTGGCGCTGTTTCAGATCGGCAGGCAGGGCGGCAAGATCGGCCTCGACCACCTCGAACGACGCGGCGTTCTCGACGGCGTTGCGACGGGCCAGCGCGGCATAGCTGGCCTGCAATTCCACCCCGACCCCTTGCAATCCCGGCACACGCGCCAGAAGGCACAGGATCGCGGCGCCTGCCCCGCAGCCCAGTTCCAGCACGGTGTGACCACGTGTCGCCGGAACCGAGGCAGCCAGCAAGACCGGGTCCACGCCCGCACGATATCCCGAACGCGGTTGCCACAGGCGCACACGGCCGTTCAAAAAATCGTTACAGGTCAGATCATTATCCGGCAAATGGCTCATCGACCCAGCGGAATCTCATTATCGCGCATCACCCGTTCAGCCCGCGTCAGGTCATCAGCCCGCACCATCAGACGACGGGGGAAGATTCCGATGCCGCCTTCGAGGATGCTCATATTTACGTCCATCTGAAAGCAGTCTATATCCTCACCCTCAAGAAGGGCCGAAGCAAAGGCCAGGATCGTCGGATCGGTGCTGCGCAAAAGTTCTTTCATAGGGATGGATGTAAGGGCAAGGTAAGTCGAAAGTCGAGCCTTGTATCAGGAGTGTGATGGAAATCGACGCGATCACAAAACCGCATGAGCGGCTGGCTGACCTTCTGACCAGCGAAATGGCTGCGGTGAATGAGCTGATCCGCACGCGCATGGCCTCTGATCACGCGCCGCGCATCCCCGAAGTAACAGCACATCTGGTTGAGGCCGGTGGCAAACGTCTGCGCCCGATGCTGACCCTGGCGGCCGCACGTCTGTTCGGTTACGCGGGCGACCACCATGTGCGGCTGGCCGCGACGGTTGAGTTCATCCACACGGCGACCCTACTGCATGACGATGTGGTAGACGAAAGCGCCCAGCGGCGTGGCCGCCCAACGGCGAACCTGCTGTGGGACAACAAATCCAGCGTTCTGGTGGGCGATTACCTGTTCTCCCGCAGTTTCCAGTTGATGGTTGAGACCGGGTCACTGCGTGTCCTGGATATTCTGGCCAATGCCTCGGCCACCATTGCCGAAGGTGAAGTGCTGCAGATGACTGCGGCCACCGATCTGGGCACGGATGAGGCGATTTACCTGCAGGTTGTACGCGGCAAGACCGCCGCCCTGTTCTCTGCCGCGACCGAGGTTGGCGGTGTAATCGCCGGAGCGTCCGAGGAACAGATCAAGGCGCTGTATGACTATGGCGATGCTTTGGGTGTTGCCTTCCAGATCGCTGATGATCTGCTGGATTATCAAGGTGATAGCAAGGCCACCGGCAAAAATGTCGGCGACGATTTCCGCGAACGCAAGTTGACCCTGCCGGTGATCAAGGCCGTGGCGCAAGCCACCCCTGATGAACATGCCTTTTGGGAGCGCACGATTGGCCGGGGTCGTCAGGAAGAGGGTGACCTGGACCACGCGCTGAGCCTGATGGGAAAATACGGCACGCTCGACGCCACCCGGTCAGATGCGTTCGACTGGGCCGCCAAGGCCAAGGATGCGCTGGCGCCCCTGCCCGATCATGAGATTCGCACGCTGCTGCGTGATCTGGCCGATTATGTGGTTTCGCGCCTCAATTAAGCTGCACCGCACGGCACCACCAATCGGGATGGGCCGCGCCGATCTCGTACGCTGCGAAATGCGCGTCTTTCATTGTGGGATAGAGCGCGAAACAGGTCGAACCTGACCCCGACATGCGGGCCAACAGCGCGCGCGTAGTCAATCGCAGTGTATCCAGCGCAAACTCAATTTCGCGGGCGATGCCCATTGCGGGGATTTCCAGATCATTCCGCTGGTCACGCAACCATTCGGCGCAGGCCCTGGCATTCTCGAATTCCGGGATATCAGTCGGCATGGGCAGGTTGTCCCGCCGGGCCAACGCCTGGAACACCGAAGATGTGGGCACCGGAATACCCGGGTTGACCAGAACTGCGGGCAAATTCGGAAGGGACACGGACGTTAGCCTATCGCCAATTCCCTGCATTCGTGTCGCTTGGGCGGCCATGCAAACAGGTACATCAGCACCCAGAGAAACAGGCAGGTCCTCTGGTATGTTGACCCCCTGACCAGACAACGCCCAAAGGGTCGCGGCGGCGTCAGACGAACCGCCGCCAATCCCGCCACCATGCGGCAGCACCTTGTTCAGATCGATATGGCCCGTCCACCCGGCGGCTTGGGCCGCTTTCCAGACCAGATTGCGACTGTCCGCAGGCACGCCTGCCGCGTGTTCTCCGGTGACTGAGATCGACAATTCAGGGTCTGGTGTAAACTGCAACCTGTCGCCCACATCAGCAAATACGACCAGCGAATCCAACAGGTGATATCCATCAACCCGCTGGCCGGTCACATGCAGAGTCAGGTTGATCTTGGCGGGCGCGAAGGCCTTAGTTGCCATTGGCGACCTTCAACGGTTCCGCCCCTTCTTCGGCCAGAACCTCGTCGAGGCCAATCTCCAGCTTGCGACGGATACGGTCGGGATCAGCCTCGGCATCCGTGTCTTCAGGATCAATGAAGGACAGGGCGCGTTTCCACTGGAACTCAGCCTCGCGCGCGCGGCCCACAGCCCAATAAACATCACCCAGATGATCGTTCACCACTGGATCAACCGCCATCAGCTCGACCGCGCGCTCCATATGTTCGACCGCTTCATCATAGCGGCCCAGACGAAAAAGGACCCAGCCCAGACTGTCGACGATATAACCGCTGTCGGGGCGCGCCGCGACAGCGCGTTCGATCATGTTCAGCGCCTCGTCCAGTTTTTCGCGCCGTTCGACCAGAGAATATCCCAAATAGTTCAGCACCTGCGGCTGATCTGGGTTCAACTCTAGCGCGCGGCGGAAATCGGCCTCGGCCTGATCCCATTGTTTGAGCCGTTCGTGCGAGATGCCACGGGCATAGTGCAAAAACCAGTTCCCACCCTCGGTCAGTTCGATGGCACGATCATAAGACGCGACAGCGCTGGTGTATTCTTCTTGCTGGCGTTGCAGATCGGCCAGAGCTACATGAACGCTGGGCAGGTTTGGGTTCTGGCTGGCCAGGGTCTGCAACACCTCGGCAGCAGCATCCTTTTTGTTCGACCGGCTAAGCACCTCGGCCCGGCCTAGTTCAGCCGCGTGATAATCACTGCTGCTGGCGGGTACTTGACGATAGGCTTCCACGGCCAGATCATATTGCTCCAGCACGTCCAGCAATTCGGCACTCAGCAAGATCGCATCCACATGTCCGGGACGCAGGAACGCAGCCGTGCGCACATAAAGCAGGACATAGTTCTGCGCCGCCTCATTGCTCAGCGCTGCGCCAACGGAAAAGAAAACCTCGGCCATGCCATCTTGCGCCGATCGAACATGGGTGAACGGCAGGGTATCACCATCGGACAGGCGCGCCACATAACCTTCGATCGACGGGTCGCTGCCGGCCGCAAATACCTCACCCAGAAATTGCTGTGCCTCTTCATTGCGGTCCAGTTGCGACAAAACCTCGGCCCGGGCCAAAGCGGCCCGTCGCGAAAAGCGGGCAACCGCACCGTTATGGGCCGTGAATACTTCTTCGGCCCCTTCAAAATCGCCAACCGAGGCCAGCGCCAGCGCCTTGTGGTACAGTGCAAAGTCGCGCAAGCCATCCTGCGTTGCGACCTCGTCAAACTGCTCCATCGCGCGGGTCATGGCCCCTTGGCCAATGTATGCCCATCCCTGTACCAAACCGTCGACCAAAGGCCCCACGCCTTGCGTTTCGGGATCACGGGCCAGCAATTCATCCAGTTTGCCGTCGGCCACCAGATTGGCGGTGATCACCATCCTTGCTGCCTGACTGGGCAAACCGGCATCCTCAATCATCTGCGCAACAGGCAGCGCGCGTACCACATCGCCCAGCGCCAGCCGTGCGACAACCACGCTTTCCAACAATGCTGCATTTTCAGGATCGGCTTTCAGGGCCTGCGCATAGTATTTTTCAGCGGCTGAATAGTCGTTCTGATAGATGGCCTGACGGCCAGCCAAATACGCACCGGACCCCGAATCCGCTACAGCTGGAAGCACAATCGACGAGGTGAAGAGCGCAGCCATTGCGGCGCGACGAACCAGAGAAATCACCAAAATCCTGCCTTGCTATTCTTGTCTGCGCAATAAGCTAGGGCTTTGGCTGGCAAGAGGCAATGGCAGAGCCTTCACGACCCTGCCAGTGCCCGGTTTTTTGCTTACATATTTGGATAGTTTGGCCCGTCGCCACCCTGCGGCGTGGTCCAAGTGATGTTCTTGCTCGGGTCCTTGATGTCGCAGGTCTTGCAGTGGACGCAGTTCTGGAAGTTGATCACGAAGCGCGGATTGCCTTCATCCTCGACCATCTCATACACACCCGCCGGGCAATAGCGCTGCGCCGGTTCGTCGTATTTGGGCAGGTTGACTTTGACCGGGATGTCCGGGTCCGCCAGTTTCAGGTGGCAGGGCTGGCTTTCCTCGTGATTGGTCATCGCAAACGAGACGTTGGTTAGGCGGTCAAACGACAGCGTGCCATCGGGTTTGGGATAATCGATAGGCTTGTGTTTGCTGGCCTCTTCGGTCGAATCCGCGTCGTTCTTGCCATGGCCCACTGTGCCCAACAGCGAAAAGCCCAGCGTGTTGGTCCACATATCCAGACCGCCCAGCATCAGGCTGGCGGTCAGACCCCATTTCGACCAGATCGGCTTGACGTTTCGCACCTTTTTCAGATCGCTGCCGATCGGGCCATTGCGCACATCGGTCTCGTAATCGGTCAGCTCATCGCCCGAGCGTTCTGCCTTGATGGCGTCAAAGGCGGCTTCAGCCGCGGCTTTGCCCGACAGCATCGCGTTGTGATTGCCCTTGATGCGCGGCACGTTGACCATGCCCGCCGAACAGCCCAACAGCGCCACGCCCGGCGCTACCAGTTTCGGCATCGACTGATAGCCGCCTTCGGTGATCGCACGGGCACCGTAGGCCACGCGCTTGCCGCCCTTCAGCAGCTCGGCCACCATCGGATGATGCTTGAAGCGCTGAAACTCCATATACGGGTACAGGTGCGGGTTTTTATAGTTCAGGTGGACCACAAACCCGACATAGACCTGATTGTTTTCAAGGTGATAGATAAAGGATCCGCCGCCCGCGTTGCTGCCCAGCGGCCAGCCCATCGTATGCGTGACGGTGCCTTCCTTGTGCTTGGCGGGGTCGATCTCCCAGATCTCTTTCATGCCGACGCCGTATTTTTGCACCTCTTTGCCAGCCTGCAGGTCGTATTTGGCGATGACCTCTTTAGACAGCGAACCGCGCACGCCTTCGGACAGGAAAACGTACTTGCCGTGCAGTTCCATGCCGGGCTCAGTACCGGGGCCATACGAACCGTCGGGCTCAAGGCCAAACACACCGGCCACGACGCCTTTGACCTCGCCGTTGTCGCCGTAAACCAGCTCTGAACACGCCATGCCGGGGAAGATTTCCACGCCCAGTTCTTCGGCCTGTTCAGCCATCCAGCGGCAGACATTGCCCATCGAGACGATGTAGTTGCCGTGGTTGTTCATCAGTGGCGGCATCGGGAAGTTGGGAATACGGATCTTACCCGCCTCGCCCAGCATGTAGAAATTGTCTTCGGTCACCGGCGTGTTCAACGGCGCGCCTTTTTCCTTCCAGTCGGGGATCAGCGCATCCAGACCACAGGGGTCCAAAACCGCGCCCGACAGGATATGCGCGCCCACTTCCGAGCCTTTTTCCAGAACAACGACGTTCAGGTCCGCGTCCAGCTGTTTCAGACGGATGGCTGCCGAAAGGCCCGCCGGGCCTGCGCCCACGATAACCACATCGTATTCCATCGCTTCGCGTTCAATCTCGGCCATCGCGGGCTCCTTAGCTAACTTTCCGAATTGGCGCTTTCTACATGCTGTCGGCGCAATATTGTTTCACGGCTGATTACATGGTTGCTAAGACCTTGGTCAATCAAAACACGGCGTAACATTGCTGCAATGCGGCAGTTATGTATCGGGAGAGTCCCCCATAAGGTACCTGGGACCGCTACCATGGCATTTGGCGCGGTCGTCCGGGTTGTAAAGGGCGCATTTCGGAAGGCTCAGGCAGCCACAGCCGATGCACCCATCCAGATTGTCGCGCAACCGCGTCAAGGTAGCGATTCGCTGATCCAGACGGTCACGCAGCCCGACACTGATTTTCTGCCAATCCTTTGGCGTTGGTGTGCGGTTGCCAGGCAAGTCGGACAAAACATCCTTGATCTCGGGCAACGTCAGGCCAAACTGCTGGGCGATCATGATGAAACTCAACCGCCGAATATCAGCGCGCTGATACCGCCGCTGCCCACCCGCATTGCGCCAGGGCGCGATCAGCCCCTGCGCCTCGTAGTACCGGATGGCCGACACAGCCAACCCCGTGCGCCGGGCCAATGCGCCAATTGCCAGCCCTTCGGAAACTGCCATTATCCTCATTTAATTCCTTGACCTAAAGTTAGGTTTAGAAATTACAGTGAGTCGTGACAAGCCTCAATTCGCAAAGGAGACCCCATGATGGCGACGCTTGAACACACCAACTTCACCGTTCGCGACCCGCAGGCTTCGGCCGCGTGGATGCACAAGGTGTTTGGTTGGAAAACCCGCTGGGAAGGCCCGGCCATTGCGGGCGGCTATACCGTGCATGTGGGCAGCGCGCATACCTATCTGGCGCTTTATGCGCCCAGCGATCCGCAGCAATCCAGCGAAAGCAGTTACGACATCATTGGAGGGCTGAACCACGTGGGTGTTTTGGTCGAAGATATCGACGCCACCGAGCAGCAAGTGATCAAAGCCGGCTTCACGCCCAAGTCACATGCGGATTATGAGCCCGGAAAACGGTTCTACTTTGACGACGACAATGGCATCGAATTCGAAGTGATTAGTTACAACTAGGGCGTTCCGGGAAACATCTTACAAACTCGTTATCGCCAATATCCCGAGAGCGCGAAGTGCGGCAGGGTATTGGCGATTCAAACTTTTCCCGAACATCATAGGCCGTAATCCGCCCGCTGCGGGGCCAAGACCTCTTGCAATTCACGCCTCATTTAGGTCAGGTATTTGCCAACCCATCAATTCGCCCCGACGCTGGTTCCATGCGGCGGGGCGCATCAATTTATGCGTGGACGACAAGACCATGGAAAAAATTCCGATGACGCCTACGGGCAATGCCGCGCTTGCGGCAGAGCTGAAAAACCTGAAATCCGTTGAGCGCCCAGCTATCATCGAGGCCATTGCTACGGCCCGTGAATTGGGTGACCTGAAGGAAAACGCCGAATATCACTCGGCCCGCGAAAAACAGGGCTTTATCGAAGGCCGTATCAAAGAGCTGGAAGGCATCCTATCGCTGGCCGATGTGATCGACCCCGCCAAGTTGTCCGGTGCGATCAAATTCGGCGCCAAGGTCACGCTGGTCGATGAGGACACTGACGAGGAAAAGACCTGGCAGATCGTGGGTGAGTATGAGGCCAATATCGAAAACGGGCTGCTCAACATCAAATCCCCCATCGCCCGCGCCCTGATCGGCAAGGACGAAGGTGACAGTGTCGAAGTCCGCACCCCCGGCGGTGTGCGGTCTTACGAAGTCCTGAGTATCGAGTACGCCTGACCGGAGCGTCCTTCATGTCCGAGCCCACGCCAGAGCAGGAAGCCGAGCGGCCAACGTCGTTGGGTATTTACGACAAGCCCTCACGGCCGTCCGTGACCGAGATCGAGATTGCAGCCATCGTGCTTAGTGTGATCTGGCTGGTGGTTTCGGTGGTGTTTCTGGTGCTGCCCGACGACGTCGAGGGCGGTGGGTTCGTGGTGACCTTGCTGGCGGTGTTCATGCCGGTAGCAATGATCTGGGTCGCGGCCACGGCGATGCGCGCCAGCCGCGTCATGCGCGAAGAAAGCGAGCGTCTGCAGACTGCGATTGATGCGATCCGGCAGACCTATGTCCTCCAGCAACAGCGGGCCGCCATATCCCACGAACCGGCCGTCAGCAAGAAGTTGGACGAAATCGCTGAATCCGCAAAAAAGACCGAAAGTACACTGGCCACGTTTTCGACCAAACGTAGCGAACCTGCGCGGGCGGCAGCGTCAAACGGAACCGGCGACCAAACCTCGTTGGAGCTGGGTACGCAGGCCGAGGACATCGCGCCGCCACTCAGCACCGATATTTTCATCCGAGCGCTGAATTTCCCCGAAACGCAGGATGACGCCGAAGGGTTCGACGCCTTGCGTCTGGCGTTGAAGGACCGCAAGACCGCCCAACTGGTGCAGGCTTCGCAGGACGTTTTGACGCTGCTCAGCCAGGAAGGCATCTATATGGATGACCTGCGCCCCGACATGTCCCGCCCCGAGATCTGGCGGCAATTCGCGCAGGGTGCCCGTGGTCGCTCGGTGGCGGCTTTGGGCGGCATTCGGGATCGGTCGTCGCTTGCGCTGACGGCGGCGCGGATGAAGCAGGACCCGATCTTTCGCGACGCCGCACATCATTTTCTGCGCCGCTTTGACCACATGATCGTGGCTTTTGAACCTGAGGCCAGCGATGCCGACCTGACCGCATTGGGTGAGACCCGAACGGCGCGAGCCTTCATGTTACTGGGGCGTGTGGCCGGAACCTTTGACTAAAGGCCGAAACTGCCGTAGGGGATAAATCGGACTAGATCGCCCGGTTTGATATGGCGCGCGCCGTCTTCGATTTCGACCAGTCCTTCGGCCCAGCTGAGCCCGCTGATCCGGCCCGATCCTTCAGAGGCAAACACCTCGACCCGGCCATCGCGCACTCGGGCGCGCAGATATTCGCGGCGGCCCGGTTTCTTGCGTTTTTCAAAGGCGGCGGGCAGATCGAACCCCTGTGGGTCCTGCCAGCCGTCACCCGCCATCAGACCCAAAGCCGGGCGCGCAAAGATCAGGGTGCAGACCTTAGCCGCAACCGGATTACCGGGCAGGCCAAAGACCGGTGTGCCTTCCCACAATCCCAGAGCCAGCGGCCGCCCCGGTTTGAGCGCAATCCTCCATTCCTGCATCGCCCCCGCCTGCCGCAACAGGGCCGATACGTGATCCTCATCCCCGGCTGACGCGCCACCGCTGGTCAGGATTACATCCGCCTGTTCCGCCGCCGCATTCAGGCGATCGCGCAAATCTTCCCGGTCATCAGAAACCCGCCCCATATCCACCGGCTGAAACCCCATGCGGTCGATCAGTGACAACAGCATCGGGCGGTTGGCATCGAATATCTGGCCTGGCCCGGCCTTGTCTCCGGGTTCGATCAGTTCATCACCGGTCGACAGCACCGCCACACGCAGCGTCTTGCGCACTGGAACTTTTGCAATTCCGGTAGCCGACAACAACGCCAGATCGGCGGGCGTCAACCTACGCCCGGCAGACAGAACCAGATCGCCCGCGGTCACGTCCTCACCTGCACGGCGGGTGTTTGCACCCTGTTTCAGGGGGCCGCGAAAAGCGATGTGGCCATCTTGTACGGTCACGTCCTCTTCTAGAATGACGGTATCCACACCCGCAGGCAACGCCGCGCCGGTCAACACCCGCAGCGCATGGCCATGCGGCACCGTGCCATCAAACGGGATACCTGCAGCCGCGCGGCCCGGATGCAATGGCATCACCTGCGCACCCTCGGGCATCGCACCCGCAAATCCATAGCCGTCAACGGCCGTATTCGGCTGCGGCGGGTTCGAGCGTTTAGCGATGATATCCTCTGCCAGAATGCGCCCCATAGCCTGCGGGAGCGCAATTGTTTCAACAGGCACAACTACCGTCAGCCGCTGGCGCAGCAGGGCCAGCGCGTCATCCACCGGCGTCCAGCTCACCCCGGCAGGCAAAGCAAAGCAATCGTTGCGCAGGGGCGGTGGGGCAATATCCGGCTTGCGTTGTGACACTCCCAAAATCCAGCCTTCCTCTGCTGCGTTGACGTTCAGATGGTTCGCTAATTCCTCGGGTCGCATCCCGGCCAGTGACAGCGCGACCTGTTCCACCTGCCAGGCGTCCTTGATCTGGTCTTTCGGCCCGGCCCCCAGGGTAAGCGAGGGCCAGATTTCCACAAAGGCGACCGGGGTGTCCAGCGGCTCGAACGGCCAGACCGAGATTTGTCCGGTAAATGCGCGGCGCAGACGGGCCAGAACCGGCAGGCCAGTCATGACCTGACCACCCACAGCACCGGCCCCGCCCATTTGCCAACACGTAAAGCTGCCCTTGGTTTCGGTGTTCAGTTCGACGCAACGGCGTTCGGGAAATGGGTTGTGATAGTCCGCCTTGTTTTTGGGCAGACCGTCGATGCCACGTCGCAGGCCATTGAACCAGAACGGACCCTTGCCGCCAAAACGGCGGTTAATCTCTCCGGCCAGATCAAACCGGTTGTTGGCTTTTGGCGAATCCTCGATCCGGCTCTCGAACCAGTCCCACAACCGCAACGGATCATCCGATCCGGTCAGCGCACGGGCGAACCCTTTGGGATAGCCAAAGGGGAAATCGAACCCCAGACACAGCCGCCGTCCTGAGGCAATCTCATCCGCAATCAGGTCGTGCAGCCATTGCTCGGCAATCTTGCGGTTTCTAAGGTATGTCGGTTCTTCCGCCCTGCCCTTACGCACCACACAGGCCCAGATGGCATCCTTGCGTTCGGAAAGGCCGGTGTCATTGCCACCGGACCAATCGACCATGGCAAAACTATCGAAACCGGTCACAAACCAACCTCTTGCAGAATGAAATCGGCGATGACTGCGGTGTCATTCAGGTCAAAGACCGGCACAGCCACATCGAGCGGCGTATCACTTGCGACGGCGCGGATCGTCGCGTTCTCAGGCGCCATCAACGGGTTCGCGGCCACGGCCCGATAGGCTTCGACCTTGGGGTGGGCCTCGCTTTTAAACCCCTCGATCAACACTAGATCGACTGGCGACAGTCGCTCTAGTAACTCATTCAATGGAGGCTCGGGCACGCCGCGCAGCTCTTGCATGATCGCGACGCGTTGACCCGAGGCCAGCAGAACCTCGGACGCGCCCGCAACGCGGTGACGATAGCTGTCAGTGCCCGGCTGATCGACATCGACATTGTGATGGGCGTGTTTCAGGGTCGAGACGGTAAAGCCGCGCCCGGTGATCTCAGTCACCAGCCGCTCCATCAACCCAGTCTTGCCCGCGTTTTTCCAGCCGGTGACGCCGTAAACCTTCATGCCTGCTCCAGCAGTTGTTCCGCCCGCGCCAGATCGTCGGGTGTGTTGACGTTGAAGAACGGATCAAAGGGATCGGCCGGGAACAGCGCCTCGCGCCCGTCATGTTTATCGGTCCACAGCACGACCTTGCGCAGGCCGTCATTCAGCGCATCCCGCAGATCGTCGCGTAATGCCACGGGCCAGAGACCAAAGGTCGGGTGCCGATTGACCCGTTTTCCACCACCAGATTTCAACGCCTCATCCCCGGTGCGTGGCGTGGTAGCCAGCACCAGCGGAAGTGTTTGCCCCTGGGCAGCGTCGCTCAGCCGCATCACCAGATCGCGCGGTAAAAACGGAGTATCGGCGGCAGCGGTGACAATGCAGTCAGCCCCTTGCGTGGCCGCCCAGTCGAGCCCTGCCAGAACACCCGCCAGAGGGCCAGCGAACCCTTCGATCGTGTCGGGCAGAATAGGCAGGTTCAGATCAGCGAACCGTTCGGGATCACCATTGGCGTTTAGCGCAAGGCCATCCACTTGCGAGGAAAGCCGGTCGATCACATGAGATAGCAGGCTTTGCCCGCCGATCTGCAACAGACCCTTGTCTCCGCCACCCATTCGGGTGGCGAGACCACCTGCGAGGATGATGCCAAGTGGGCGGATCATGCGGTGCCCTCGATCTCGGGCCACTTCTTGAATTTCGTGAACGGCTGCGCCGACGCAAGGCAGATGCCAGCCAAAAGAAGCAGTATCCAAATGCGCGGAGATGTTGACGTGGTTTCACCCAACCGAACACCAAGATTTACCGCGCCCAGAAAATAACCGAGAATCAAGGTAGGAAGCACGCCACACCAAAACAACAAGCGATAGCGTCGCGCAGCTTTTTGTACCGATGGCATCAATTCAAGCGACTGCGGAAGCCCATGCATCGCAATACGCTGAAGCGATGTGTTCTGAAGTCGGTAGTCAAGGCTGTTTTGCTGCCATCCAGGTCCCCAGAAAACCACCAAATCCAGCACCCCAACATATTTCCGGGCGCTCCAGCCCAACTTACCCAGCACATTTTTACTATGCGCACAAATGCCTTCAACGACGGCTCGTTTGCTGCGGAAGTAGGTTACCAGCACCAAAACATAGAGTGGCAGAATGCTGACTGCTAAAACAAAAGTGACGAAAATCCAAAGTGTCTCTGATATCATCCCGCACTCTTCCTACGATGTTTTTTATCCTCAACCGCCACGCTTGCCGGATCCACATCACGCAGCAACCGGTCCTCGCCCGACAGACACACAAACCGCTGACCTCGCATGCGGCCGATCAGGGTCAGGCCGACTTCGCGGGCGATCTCGACACCCCAGGCGGTGAAACCGGATCGGGACGCCAGCACCGGTATACCCATCATCGCCGTCTTGATCACCATTTCGGATGTCAGACGGCCAGTGGTGTAGAGGATCTTGTCGTCCGCCGCCTCACCCTCGGACAGCATCCAGCCCGCGATCTTGTCGACAGCGTTGTGGCGGCCGACATCCTCCATGTAGACCAGAGGGCGGTTTTCAAGGCACAGAACCGTTCCGTGGATCGCCCCGGCTTCAAGATACAGCGACGGGGTTCGGTTGATCTTGGCCGCCAGCTCATACAGCCATGATGTCCGCACTTGAACTTGCGGCAGGCGCACATCCTCGAGCCCCTCCATCATGTCGCCGAACACGGTGCCGACTGCGCAACCACTGGTGCGGGTCTTTTTCTTCAGCTTGTCCTCGTAGGACGTCTCGCGCGCGGTGCGGACGATCACGGTTTCCAGATCGTCGTCATAATCGACCCGCGTGATCTGATCATCATCCAGCAACATGCCCTGATTGCGCAGGAACCCCAGCGCCAGATATTCCGGATAGTCGCCTATGGTCATCGCGGTCACGATTTCCTGGGAATTCAGGAAAATCGTCAAAGGGCGCTCTTCGACAACCGAGATCTGGCTGACCTCTCCATTCTGGTCCACGCCCTCGACCGCGCGGGTCAGGCGGGCCGCGCCGGGATCGGGGGCGATGATGTAGTCCGAGACATCCAGTTCCTTGGCCAATTGCAACCCTTTCCCAAGACCGCTACTGCTGCGGCTATCACCATAGGATTTAGCCATGGCAGACACCACATCCAAGTCATACTATTGGAAGGGTTTTCGCGACGGGACCCCGTTCATTTTCGTCGCCATCCCTTTCGGCACCTTGTTCGGGGTATTCGCCACCGAAACCGGGCTGACCATCATTCAGACGATGGCGTTCACGGCAACGGTTTTCGCCGGGGCCGCGCAATTCGCGGCCTTGCAACTGCTGCAAGACAATGCGCCAACCCTGATTATCCTGGCTTCGGCGCTGGCTGTGAACCTGCGGATGGCGATGTATTCAGCCTCGCTGACGCCGTATCTGGGGGCCGCGCCACTATGGCAACGCGCCATTGGCGCATATCTGGTCGTGGACCAGTCCTACGCCAGCTGCATGGTCCGGTTCGAAAAAGAGCCCAACATGACCGTACCTCAACGCATGGCCTATTTCTTTGGCTCGGTCTCACCGATCACACCCTTGTGGATACTGTCCACTTATCTGGGGGCAGTCTTGGGCACGCGAATACCCGAAAGCTGGGCGCTGGATTTCGCCTTGCCGATTACCTTTCTGGCTATGATCGGACCGATGTTGCGCACACTGCCGCATGTTGTGGCGGCTTTAGTTGCCATAACGGTCTCGCTGCTGACGGTTGCTGTGCCCTATAATCTGGGTCTGCTGGTGGCCGGATGCATCGGTATGATGGCCGGGGCGCAGGCGGAATTGTGGCTAGAACGCAGAAAGGTCACGTCATGAACGCGGTCGATCCGGTCACCATGTGGATCATCATCGTCGGGCTGGCTTTGGGCAGCTACGGCCTGCGGTTCGTGTTCCTCGGACTGGTCGGCGATCGCCCGATGCCCCCCTGGCTGCTGCGCCATTTACGCTATACCGCCGTGGCGATCCTGCCTGCCCTGATCGCGCCGCTGGTGGTATGGCCGACCGCAACCGGCGGCCAGCCGGACATCCCGCGCATGGCGGCAGCCGCTGTCGCGCTGATGGCCGGGTTGATTACGAAAAACGTGCTTGCCGCGATCTTTTCCGGGGCCGCGACCCTTTACGCGCTGCTGTACCTATTGGGCTAGCGCACCGCTCTGCTGGTTCAGCAGGGCATTGTTCGCCGCCAGACCCTTTTGCAGATCGGCATCGTCATTTTCGCGATACTCGGTGGTGGACACCCCCGGTATCTGGCCGAATTGCTCGGACAGTTTGACCGGATAAAACGTGGTTCCGATCTGTTCGAACCCTGGCACCTGCTGCAACAATCGAGAGGTAGAGTTGGCGCAGTATGCACTGGATACCGGCCCCATCTGCTTGGCCAGCTGCAGGGCAATTTCCGCCTGTTGTGGGGTGACCTCGATGGTTTGGATACGCGCAAAATGCGTTTCGCGCGCGTGGCTGCTGCGATAGGCGCGCTCGACATTCGGAGTGATGCCGTACAGCACGTCGTTCTTGATCGGCACAACATCCGCGCGGAATGAACCTGCGGGGTCAAAAATCACCCGCTCACTACCACTGATCATCAACGAGGTATGCGCCCCCGAACCGGTTCGGGTGCTGATCATTGTATAAAGCGTCAGCGTCGACGGACCCGGATCACGGTAAGACCGTGCCACGACTTCTGACTGATCTGCCTGAGGGCGCTGCGACCCGGTGCAGCCTGCAACAGTTGCCGCCAGAAGGCAGGCAAACAAAATCCTGATCACGGTCGACCCCGGTTTGGATTACGCGGCGAAGACCGCCAGGAACAGGCAAAGGAAGGCAATCGCAACCACGCACCATGTGGTGGCCTTGATGAAACCGTTGAAGGTTTTGGTTTGGACGGTGATGTCCATTTCGCCGTGCTTGTATTCAGCCATGACTCAGAGATTCCTAATTCGCGTGTTTGAGATGTTGGATAATCGAAAAATCGAGGCCTGTCACCACGTCATTCGCGCGCAGGGGTCACGGATTGAAACACGGAACATCCCGGATAACCAAACCCCCACCGCCAGGGCAGGCCGGAACAGGGCCCGCCGCCCAAACGCACGGCGGTATACATCGCCTCTGCCGTAAAGAAGTGTGCCGTACGAATCTGGTCGGGGGTCATGTCATAGCGTTGGGCATAATCCTCGGCATGGTCATCGCCGTGCTGTTTGACGCAGGCGCGCAGCGTGTCATCCGCCGACTGGCGCGCGTCAAAGCTTTGCTCGGCGTTCGATGCGCCACCAGCGTTGTGGTAGGCGCGGTCATGGGTCACGCAGCAATATTCCCACGGCGGGTGCGCCTCGTATAGCGCGCTGAATTTGGGGAAGGTTTCAGCCACAAAGCGCCAACTGGCCGACAAACCGCCGGAACAGCCATCTGTTTCAAAGGGAATGGGCTCGGCATCCCCACGTTGCGCGATCAGCGCGCGGTGGGCTGGCATTTCGATGTTTCGCATGAATTCCTGTGCCGTTGCCGGGGCGGCCATTACTGCTAGCAAGGTCGCTAGCTTATGGGCTTTCATCGCGCATCGCCTCTGTGTCGATGGACATGCCAAAGGTGGTCGCCATCCATAAAAGCAACCGCTCGGCCGGGCCCATTTCGGCCCGCACCCGCAGTACCTCGTTGGCCATTGCAGGACGGTCGGTAATCAGCCCATCCACCCCCATCGAGGCCATGGCCGACATCTGCAACGGATCATTCACTGTCCAGACATAAATATCCTTGCCCGCCTCATGGACCGAGCGCACCAGACCCGGCGTCGCCATCGCGGCGTTGACGGCAAGGAAATCGCCCTCAAGCCCTGTCAGGTCACCCACCGCCGTTGCCGCCAGAACGCCAGCCCGCCAATCGGGGCGGATGGACTTCATCTTTTGCACGGCGGGGTATTTCAGCGACATGGTGGCAATGTCGTCCTGCATCCCCAACTCTTCGACAAGGGCCACCACGCGGTTTTCCAGATCGACATCATGGCCGTAATATTTCAGCTCGATGATGACCTTGGCTTTACCTTTTGCGGCCTCAAGCACCTCACGCAGAGTCGGGGTGCGTTCATCGGCGTATTCGGGACCAAACCAGCTGCCGATGTCGATCTGGGCGACATCCTCCATCGTCGCATCCCAGACCTTAAGGTTCACGCCCGCAAGTTTCATGAAATCGCTATCATGGGCGACGATCACCACGTCATCCGCCGTTTCCTGCACATCGATTTCAACCCAGTCCGCACCGTCTTCGATGGCCTTGAGCACTGCGGCCATGGTGTTTTCCGGGCGCACCGCCGCCGCGCCGCGATGACCGATGACCTCGGCACGGTCGGGAGCTTGCACACGTTCCAGCAAATGCTGACCAAACCACAACCCGATCAACACAGCCACCACGGCTGCGCCGACGGTTGCCAACAGCGGTATACGCAGACTGCCGGGTTCAGGATGCAATGGCTCGTCTGTCTTGATCTCAAAAAAACCATCCAGCAACACTGCCAGCGCGCCCAACGCAGTCGCCGCCAGCACCAATCCGGCCAATGACCAAACTCCTGCCACCAACAGGCTGGAAAGCAAGGCCAGACGCAGATGGCTGGCGCCCTGCAGGGGAACGATGGCGAACAGGATACCCGCGACCCAGGCAATCAGCGCGGCGATGATCAGACGCAGGATCAGCCATATCGCCAACTCGATCTTGAGGCGTCCACGTTTGCCCTCCATCCGATTGGCGCTGATGTTAAATGCATGCCCAGGGTGGACATTTTCAAACAGGACCAGATGCAGCGACAGCGCCCAAGCCGAGAGCCTGCGGATCAACACCCAGGCCATGACCAGAACTACCGCTCCGATCAATACCACCGCGACCCAGAACGAGGGCGGATGGAAGGTCAGGTAATAGTTGATGTCATATTCGGTCAGCGTCCACCACGCGATCAGTGCTGCAACCACAGCAAAAGGCAGCACCAGCAGCAGAACGCGCAGCACGAAGCGCACGGCAAATCCAAATAGTGCCGGAAGGCGCGATAGGATCAGGCCGATGGCGGAACTGCCCGCACGCCATGGATCGGCTTCGCCCATCCGCAACGATGCGGCCATGACCGAGAAAACAAACACTTCGGCCAGAAGAAACAGGCTCAGCACAGCAACAGCAGCGATGAAACCGGCGGGTGACAGGATAAAGGCGGCGATGGCCTGATCCGTCAGCGCTGTTTGATTCGACAGCGACACGGCAAGGTTTACGGTGATCGCCACGCCCGGTGCAATCAATGCCACCAGAAGCAGGCGCACGGCGATGTAGATCGGCACGAACACGCGACGGCGCGCCCAAGCGCGCCTGTAGGCAGTTGTAACGTCTGAGGAACTGGTCACGTGGCCCCCTTGAAAGTTGCACTCATTCAAGGCTGCGCAGACGTGAATTGCAAGTCAGGTGATCAGCTTTCTTCCAGATCCTTGGCCAACCGGAATCCAATGCGATTGGCGGGCTTGTCCTCGACCGACTTGGGCAGGGCCCGCAGCATCACATTCAGTTGGCTGACATGCTGCACCAGCTGGGTTCGCGCACCGGTCGCGTCCGAGCCGTAAAAAGTGATGATATCGGGATCGAAATAGCCCATGCCTTCGATCCGCATCACACCCGCATCGCCACCGGTAAAGCCCATGGCAACCTCTTGATCGCCGGTCAGCGTCTGTTCGAAATTCTGGATGTACAGGATCAGCCGCTCATACGCCCATTGCGCCGGGCTTTTGGTCTCGACCGGTTTTTGCAGCTGTCCGGGCAGATCCTTGGCACCGGATTTCGCGTCCGGGTTGGCGTGGACCTCATAGCAACGGGGCAAAGCTGCCGCTTCTGCTGCCTCGGCTGATGTTTCGATCTGGTCCTGCATGGCTTTACCCTTTGCGCTGAAACTCCCACGCCCCGTCAGCGCGGCGCGTCCGGTTGACAGTTCCAATGTGGTAAAGATGGTTCAGATGTGCAACCGCTTCGACCAAAGCCAGCCCGTACTCGCCTTCTTTGATCTGGCGCTTGAATAGAGGCATGAAACAATCGGCCGCGGTTTTGGGTTGGTCAAGATAGTCCTGCAACCGGTCCAGCGCGCCGTGGTGGTTGTCGATCAATTGCTTCATGCGCAGCGGCAAGCCGGTAAAAGGCAGCTTGTGCCCACCCAGCGCCAGATGATCAGGCCGCGCCAAGCCTTGCAGACGCTCACATGCCTCCAGCCACTCGGCCACGGGATCAGCCAAAGGTTCGGTGACATAGACGCCCAGATTGGGACTGATCGAGCTGAGGATCTGATCCCCGGTGATCACCAGATTGTCATCGCGGCTCCAGAACGTGGCGTGTTCAGGGGCGTGGCCGTTGCCCATATGGACGTCCCAGTCACGGCCACCCATTCGGATGACGCTATCCTGCTTGATCCGGGTAAAGCCCAAAGGCATCGGGTACACTGTATCGCAATAGTTGAACGGACGCTCGGTCATCCGTTTGGCCAGAACACCCGCGTCCATGCCCGCGCTGCGGTAATAATCCAGCGTTTCCTGCGGCCAGCTTTCCTGCACATCCAACTGCAGCATGCGCGAGAAAAGCCATGCGGTACGCGAGGCCACTAGTTCCACGCCGTGTTCCGATTGAAACCAGCCTGCATTGCCCACGTGGTCGGGATGGTGATGGGTCACTACCACCCGGTTGATCGGCTTGCCGCCCAGCGGACCCCCCATTAGGGTTTCCCAGATGCGACGGGTCTTGTTCGAAGACATGCCCGTGTCGATCACTGTCCATCCATCGCCATCGTCCAGCGCATAGATGTTGACGTGATCCAGCGCCATGGGCAGCGGCAGGCGCATCCACAGCACCCCTTCAGCAACCTCGATCGCCTCGCCCTGCGCCGGAGGCTCAGGCCAAGGATAGCGGATTGCCAAAGGTGTATCCCCGTCCATTACACCGCCAGCTCCTCAGGGGTGAGCGCATAGATGTCCTCGGCCCCGTTCTGCGCCTGCGTCAGCAGACCGGCATATTCCGGCAGCAATGCGTTGATGTAGTACCGCGCCAGTTTCAGGCGCGGACCTTCGGGGTCAGCCAGCGCCGCCTTCAGGTGGTAATGCGCGCCCAAAACGCGGGCGAAGGCGTGCAGATAAGGCACAGCACCGGCAAACCGAGCGTTCATGTTCGATTGCGCCACGATCCACTCGGTGGCTTCGCGCAGGCTTTCGGTCGCCTCCCATACGGGACCCGCCAGACCCGGCAGGCTGGCGCGGGCCTGTTCGGCGTGATCCTCGATCTCGTCCAACAAGCGCGAGGCTGCTTCGCCCCCATCCATCATCTTGCGCGCCACAAGGTCCATGGCCTGAATGCCGTTGGTGCCCTCATAAATCGCGGTGACGCGGACGTCGCGGTAATATTGGGCTGCGCCCGTTTCCTCGATGAACCCCATACCGCCGTGAACCTGCACACCGGTTTCCGAGACGCGCATGCCTGTTTCAGTTCCGAAGGCCTTGCAGATCGGGGTCAGCAGCGCGGCGCGTGCGGACCATTCGGCGTCACAGGTGGCCGTGGCCATATCGATAGCAGCCGCATTGGCCAGCATGATGGCGCGCGCGGCAAAGGTATCGGCGCGCATGCTCATCAGCATCCGGCGCACGTCCGCATGGTCGATGATGGTGCCCGAGGGCGTCTTGCCCTGCTTGCGGTCCAGCGCATAGGCCAGCGCGTGCTGGTAGGCACCCTCGGCAGCCCCAACACCCTGACCACCAACACCCAGGCGGGCATTGTTCATCATGGTGAACATCGCAGCCATGCCGCCATGTTCCTTACCAACAAGCCAGCCCTTGGCCCCGTCATATTGCATCACACAGGTCGGTGAGCCGTGCAGGCCCATCTTATGTTCCAGCGACACCACTTTCAGATCGTTGGCCACACCGGGATTGCCGTTTTCATCGGGCAGGTACTTGGGCACCAAAAACAGAGAAATCCCCTTGGTTCCAGGCACACCATCCGGCAGACGCGCCAGCACCAGATGGCATACATTCTCGGTAAAGTCGTTGTCACCCCAAGAGATAAAGATCTTCTGACCCGAAACCGAATAGGTCCCGTCGCCGTTGGGCACTGCCTTGGAAGACAAAGCCCCCACATCCGATCCGGCCTGCGCTTCGGTCAGGTTCATGGTGCCCGACCATTCGCCCGTCATCATCTTTGGCAGGTACAGCGATTTCAGCTCGTCACTGGCGTGATGTTCCAGCGCTTCGATCTGGCCTTGCGTCATCAACGGTGCCAGTTGCAGCGACAAGCACGCGGCCGACATCATCTCATTTACAGCGGTGGTCAGGGCCATCGGCAGGCCCATACCACCGAACTCTGGATCGCCGCTCATCCCGATCCAACCGCCTTCGGCAATCGCCTTCCACCCATCTACGTAACCGGGCGATGTACGCAACACGCCATTTTCCAACCGCGATGGCTCCAGATCACCGGGGCGTTGCAGCGGGGCCATTACCTCTTCGCACATCTTGCCGGCCTCAGACAGGATCGCACCGACCACATCTTCGCTGGCTTCCGAAAACTTCTCGGTCGCCGCGATTTGATCGAATCCGACGACGTGGCGGAACAACAATTCATAGTCGGAAATGGGCGCGCGGTATGGCATGTCTTCCCCCGGGTCTGTTTGGGTCGGTTTTTGGCGGGTGGGGTTGGAAATTGCAATGCCCACCTTTATGCATCCTTGATTGGTCGGAAACGTAACTGGCCTTGTTCTGCAAGCAATCAAAACGCGGCGTCACATGAAATGAACCCTAACGGCACTTTGGATTTAGCCGCCGATCCGGTCGGAATCGCACAGGCAGCTGACCTGCTGCGGCAGGGCCTGCTGGTCGCCTTCGCCACTGAAACTGTCTATGGACTGGGCGGTGACGCCCGCAATACCGAAGCCGTGGCCAGCATTTATGCCGCCAAGGGACGACCCAGCTTTAACCCGTTGATTGCGCATGTGGCCTCTGCCGAGGAAGCGCAGCGATATGTCGAATGGTCCGAGCGGGCCGAGACACTGGCTGCCGCATTCTGGCCCGGTCCCCTGACAATGGTTCTTCCTCTGCGTCAGGGGCACGGGATTTCACCGCTGGTCACAGCCGGGCTAGAGACGCTGGCGGTTCGGGTCCCAGCACATGGTACGGCCCGGGCGTTGCTGTCAGCCTTTGACGGGCCGGTGGCAGCGCCATCGGCCAACCCCTCCGGTCAGATCAGCCCTACGACTGCCGATCACGTGCGCGCGGGTCTGAATGGGCGTATCGCGGCCATACTGGATGACGGCCCCTGCGGTGTTGGTCTGGAATCCACCATCGTTGGACTGGCCGGAGAGCCCGCATTGCTGCGCCCCGGCGGTGTGGCGCTGGAACAGATCGAAACCGTTTTGAATACACAACTGCACCTGCATCAGGCCTCGGATGTACTGACCGCGCCGGGCCAGTTGCAATCGCACTACGCCCCCGACGCACCCGTACGCCTGAATGCGGCCGGCCCGCAGGGTGACGAGGTTTTGCTGGGGTTTGGCGCTGTTCCGTGTGATCTGAACCTGTCAGATAGCGGTGATCTGACCGAAGCCGCCGCAAACCTGTTCTCGGCCCTGCACAGGTTGAACACCACAGGCCGCCCGATTGCGGTGTCACCGATCCCCGATCATGGATTGGGCGCGGCTATCAATGACCGCCTGCGCCGCGCCGCCGCGCCGCGCGACAGCTGATCAGGCGCGCCCGGCGCTGGCCGACAAGGTCAGTGGATCAACCCCCAGCGTCGCCAGCGCAGCCTCCCACTTTTCATCATCGGGAACGTCGAACACCAGTTTCGAGGTCGCCTCGGTGGTCAGCCAACCGTTCATGGCAATCTCATCCTCTAGCTGGTCGGGACCCCATCCGGAATAGCCCAGCGCCAGCATCGAATTCAAAGGCCCCCGCCCCGAGGCCAGATCCTCGAGCACATCCAATGTCGCGGTCATGCTGAAATCATCCGAGATTTGCATGGAATGCAGGTTGGCATCGTAATCCGCGCTGTGCAGGACAAATCCGCGCGACATCTCAACCGGGCCGCCAAAATGAACCAGACGTTCGCCCACGACAGGGATGCTGCAGGCGATGTTCAACTGGCTGAGCAGGGTTTTGATCCGCAAATCCGACGGTTTGTTGACAATCAGGCCCATTGCCCCGTCCTCGCCATGGCTGCAGATATACACCACCGAGTGATCGAAACGTGGATCACCCATTCCAGGCATCGCGATCAACAGTTTTCCGGTCAGATCCATGGATTTAAAACTCTTGCTTCGTCTTCCTTCAACAATGGCCCCGGCACGTGGGGGTTGGCAAGGGATCAGGTCACATTTCGCCAGATTTCATCACGGTGACCCGAACGTGACTTGGAATCACCGGCAAGACCACGCATCTATGGGGTATGACGCGTTATCTTAAATCAACCGCGGCCGCTCTGACCGCTTGTTTCGCCCTGACCGCCCCCGTCCATGCGCAGGTTGAGGGCGATGTTGTGCAACTGGATGTGCTTGATGGTGGGCGTACGGCCAATGGCACCTATCTGGGGGCGCTGCGGCTGACGCTGAAGGACGGCTGGAAAACCTATTGGCGCGCACCCGGTGACGCTGGTATCCCGCCGCAGTTTGATTGGAACCGCTCGCAAAATGTGGGTGATGTGGCGATCACCTGGCCTGCGCCCCACGTATTTGTACAAAATGGCCTGCAATCGCTGGGCTATGCCGATCAACTGGTGCTGCCTGTTGAAATTACTCCAAGCGACCCCGCCAAACCCGTGCGGTTGCGTGGGGAAATGGATTTGGGCGTCTGCAAGGATGTCTGCATCCCCGAGACGTTGGATTTCGACCATACGCTGGACGCTGACGCCGGGCGCAACCCAGCCATTGCCGCAGCACTGGCCCAACGCCCCTATTCCGCGAAAGAGGCTCAGGTGACTGCCGCCAGCTGCCATCTGACCCCCACATCAGACGGTATGCGGATCGAAGCCCGCGTAACCATGCCCTCGGCCGGAGGGCGCGAGGTTGCGGTGATCGAACCGGGAAACCCCACGCTTTGGGCCTCGGAACCCGAAACGACACGGCAGGGCGGGACCCTGGTGGCCACATCCGAGGTGATCAGCGCCTCGGGCGGACCATTTGCGCTGGACCGGTCCGACATACGGATCACGGTGCTGGGCGCCAATCATGCCGTCGACATTCAGGGATGCAGCGCGGGCTGAGAGATGGGGAATACTCCTAAGATCGGCGCGCTGGCCGTTGTGGTGCATGAAACCCGCGTGCTGCTGGTGCAGCGCAGCAAACAGCCAGATGCGGGGCTCTGGGGGTTTCCCGGTGGGCATGTGGAATGGGGCGAAACGGTGATGCAAGCCGCGCAAAGGGAGTTGCGCGAGGAAACCTCGGTCATCGCGGAACCGCTGTGTTATCTTGACAATCTGGACCTTCTGCGCCGCGACGAACAGGGCGCTGTGCAGTCGCATTACCTGCTGGTCGGGGTCGCTTGTGAATATCGTTCAGGTTCTCCCGTCGCAGGGGACGATGCGCTGGACGCCCGTTGGTTTTCGATAGATCAGATCAGACAAGGTGACCTGCCCATGAGTGATCGAGTCGTCGATCTGCTGGAAACCGCGCTGCAGGCGCGTCAAGCCGCCCGTCCCTTGAGCCGCACGTAAAGCAAGCCGGACAACACGACGCTTAGCATCAGAATTGGTAGCGCACCGGCAAGGAACGCTCCCAGCCCCATATGCAGCGCCGCGATGCCCTCATCCCCCGGGTAGAGCCCTGACAACAAACCAACTGGCGCGCCAGTCATCGCGGGCCAAATCATCGTCATGCCAAACCACAGCAGCAACACAAGCCCGGTGGCCATCACCGTGCCCTGCACCACTCGATCCGGTGCCCGCATCGCCCGGCGCAACGCAGTCATCGGGCGTGACAGGTCGTTTAGAATAGCCAGCAGCGCCGGCACCAGTAACAACACTAGGAACATTCCGAAACCCAGCCCGTACACCAGCGTGATCACCGAAGGTTTGAGGAACTGCGCCTGTTGCGAGCCTTCATACAGCAACGGTGTCAGCCCCAAAACCGTCGTCAGCGTCGTCAGCATCACGGGTCTGAGTCGATCCGCCGTGCCTTCGACAATCGACGGCACCAACCCCCGCTCTCGCTGATAGGCGTCGATGGTCGTGACCAGAACGATCGAGTCGTTGATGATGATCCCAGTCATCCCCAGCAGGCCGATCACGGTAAACATGCTCAGCGGTACATCCCATATATAGTGCCCCCAGATCGCGCCCACCAATCCAAACGGAATGATCGCCATCACCACCAAAGGTCGCGTCCAGCTGGCAAAAACCCAGGCCAGCACAAGGTAGATCCCGGTCAGGCACAGGATCAGGCCGGTGCGCGCCTCGGTCAGGAATTCATCTTCTTGCTCGCTCAGGCCCGTCAACCGCCATTCGACCTGCCGTTCGGCGGCGATATTGGGCAGGATCTCGTCATTCAGCGCCCGGGCAATTTCTGCCGCACGGGCCGGATCATCCTCGGAGATGTCACCCCCCACCGTAATCACTCGCAGGCCGTTATTGCGCCGCACCGTCGAAAAGCCCGACTTGCGCTCGACCGAGACGATATCGGCCAGCGGCACATAGACGCCATCCGGCGTGCGCATAAGGGTGCGTTCCAGAAAATCGGCGGTCAGTTCACCTTCGGGCAATTCGACACGGATTTCGGCGCTGCGCGGACCATCGGGGAAAGTCGCGGCCTCGATCCCGTTCAGACGATCCCGCAACACACGGCTCAGCGTTTCCATACGAAAACCCAGCGCCTGCCCTATGGGTGTCAAATCCAGAATGAAATCTTCCTTGTCATAGGCCAGGTCGTCCTGCAGCGCCGAAACCTCGGGGTATTTCGCCAATTCGGCCCGCAGATCTTCGGAAGCTGCTTTGAGCGTGTTCACGTCGGCGCCATAGAACTGCACCTCGATTGAATCACCGCCGGGCCCGGACCGCCAGCCGCGGAAGGTCAGCATCTCGACCTTGGGATGGCGCGGTACAAAATCCTGTAACTCACCCACGAACTCAAAGCTGGAATAGGGGCGCAGGTCGGCGTCGATCAGCTCGATTGAAATCCCGCCCAGCAAGTCCTGATCCTTGCCTTCTGCGGCGGGCGGGTTGAACCATCCGGCATTTCCACCCACCTCGGCCAACACATAATCGATAGGATTGCGGCCATGGCGTTCTTCGTAAATCTGTCCCAGTTCTTCGGCAGCGCGCTGAATCTCGCGCATCATCGCCAGCGTATCTTCGCGGGTCGCACCTTCGGCCATGATAAAGTTGCCAGTGACCGAGCCGCGTTCGGGCGCGTTGAAAAAGCGCCAGTTCACGTCACCTTTGATAAATAGCGCAATCTGGCTGGCCAGGATCACCACCATCACGGCCACAACCACATAGCGGGCCCAAACCACCCAGGCGATCAGCGGGCGGAACAGGTGATCGCGCACCCAGCGAAACCCGCGATTGACAACGCGGTTAGGCAAGTCATACCAATGCTCTTTCGCCGAATGCGCGATAGCGTGGGCCATGTGGTTGGGCAGAATCAGGAAACATTCGATCAACGAGGCGATCAGCACCGCAATCACAGTGAACGGGATGTCATAGATCAATTCCCCAAACCGGCCGCCGATGGCAGTCAGACCAAAAAAGGCGATCACGGTGGTCAGGGTGGCGGCGAATACCGGCATCGCCATGCGCCGCGCAGCACGTTCGGCGGCCACGATCGGAGCCTCGCCCAGCCGGCGCGCACGGAAATCGGCGTGTTCACCAACAACAATGGCGTCATCCACCACGATGCCCAGCGTGATGATCAGCCCGAACAGCGAAATCATGTTGATCGACAGCCCGCCGATATACATGAACGCAATCGCCGCTGACATTGCCACCGGGATACCCGCCGCAACCCAAAAGGCGATACGCGCATTCAGGAACAAAAACAGCAGGCACACCACAAGGCCCAACCCCATCAGACCGTTGTCCACCAGAATATCCAAGCGGTCAGTGATCGCCTGCGCACGTGTGCGGATCAGCTCGATCGTCACTCCTTCGGGCAGGCTGGCCTGCAGTTCGGCCACCACATCCTCGACCGAGTGCTGAATCTGAATCGCATCTCCCAGGTTCGAACGGTCGATGCGCACCGACATGGCGGGGTTTTCGCCAACAAAGTAACTGCGATTGCGATTGACGCCTTTCACCCGAATATCCGCAACATCCCCGATAAAAAGTTTTGAGCCATCGGCAAAATTGCGCAGCGCAATGCCCTCAATCTCTTCGGGGGTGCGCTTTTCGGTGCCGGTACGGATGCGCGCATTGGCGCCCGTGACATCACCTGCGGGGCTGGCCATCGCTTCAGCGGCTATAGCCTGCGCAATCTCGGACAGGGTGATGTCATTGGCGATCAATTGCGCCGTTGGCACTTCGACCACCACGCGCGGCGCGGCAAGGCCGCGAATCGTGGTGCGGGTCACGCCAGCGGCGAACAGGCGGTTGATCATCTCGTCGGTGAACTTGGCCAGTTGATCCGGGTCAACGGGGCCGGTCACGACCACATCCGTCACACGATCCCGCCACGCACCACGCCGGATCGAGGGTTCTTCGGCGTCATCAGGCAGGTTGGTCACACTGTCGACGGCGGTTCTGACCTCATCTACGGCGCGCGACATGTCCCAGTTCGGCTCAAACTCCAGCCGGATATTGGCGCGTCCCTCGCGCGAGGTCGAAATCGCGCTGGCAACCCCTTCGACCGCCAGCAGAGCGGGTTCCAGCAGCTGGACGATGCCATTGTCCACATCCTCGGGGCCCGCACCTTCCCATTCGACGTTGACATCGACACGTTCAAGGATGACGTCCGGGAAGAATTGCGCCCGCATCGACGGGATCGCCGCCGCGCCCAGCACCAGCATCACCAACAACAGCAGGTTGGCCACCGTCCGGTGGCGGGTGAAGTAGCTGAGGATACCGCCCGCCGCGCCGGGGATGTCGCGCATCATAGCGCTTACCCTCCTGCCCGGGTCTCGATGCTGCGCACCAGTGAGGCCGGGACACGGCTCTCGCTTAATTGTCCCAGAACACGAGCCTTGACGTCGTTCGGCATCTGATCGCTGGCCTCGACCCGCGCCACCAGTTGGGCGCGTTGTTCATCCGACAATTCAACCATGTCCGGTTCCGCCCCGGCATTGGCCTCGATCCGCAGTGGCCGCACCCGAACCCCGCCACCCAACAGCGGCGTCCGGCCAACAACAACCTCGCGCCCGACCAGACCATCACCGCGCAACAACACCTCATCGCCCTGGCGACGGATCAGTTGCACAGGCAGCGCCTCGAGCCTGTCATCGGGGCCCAGCACCAGCACCGTGCCCGCCGCATCAAGAACCGATGATGGCAAACGCACCACATTGTCCAGCTGTTGTTCCTGTACTGTGACCGTTACGAAATCGCCAGGCTTGAAACCGGGCGCGTCGTCCAGACGGGCATAGATCAGACGGCCAGTCTGCCCCTCACCCGCTGATCCGCTGTCGCGGCTGATGCGCCCCGTGGCGATCAGATCGGTTCCTGTTACCTCAAGCGATACGGTCACCGGCGCCTCGATCAGATTACCCTGGGCATCCAATAGGCGCACAAACTGCGCAGTCGAGACACGGAACGCGACCTCAAGCGCGTTGGGATCCACTAATTCCGCCAGTTTTTCATTCGCCGCAACCAACCGGCCCTCGACCAGGGTCACATCCGTCAGCGTCCCGGCAAACCGCGCGCGGACGGTCATGTCGTCCAGATCGCGTTCAGCGGCCTCAAGCGCGATACGGGCACGGGCCAACAACGTGGTTGCCTGATCGACGCGCGATTCCGCCTGCGCCAGTGCGATACGGCGCGCCAGAACCGCCTGCTGTGCGGCCGCTTCGGCCAGTTCGGCCTCTTCTGCGGCGGCAGGCGTGCCCACCCCGCGGCTTTGCAAATCCTTCTGACGCTGCATGGCACGTCCACGCAAGGCCGCCTGCGCCTCGGCCGAGTTCAACTCATCCTGCGCCAAAAGCAGTGAGCGTTCGGCATCGCGTTCCTCGAACTGAGCGTCCAGCAGGTCGGACTTGGCGCGGTCCAGGGCCGATTGTGCGTCAGCCGGGTCCAGTTCGACCAGAACCTCGCCGGTGGTGACGACGCCGCCATCCTCAAAATCCTCAGCCAACGAGATCACGCGCCCGCCCAATGCGGCGCGCAGCTCCAGGCGGCGGCGGCTTTGCACCTCGCCAAAGGCTTCGAGATAGGGGGTTACCGTCTCTAACTCGGCCGGTTGCACGCTGACGGCAAAAATGCGTTCGCGGCCCTCGGGTGGCTCACTGTCGCGGTTCAGGGCCTCTTGCACCGCGCTGACAATCAGCTGTACCGCGACAAATACCAAGGCCAGCGTTAGAAACGCCAGAAAGACACCAACAAGGCTTTGCCTCAAAAATCGCATCTATCACTTACCCCGGTCGCATCAGGCTACCATATGCAAAACGTAGCCGGGCACGGAAAAATGCCAAGCCACAAAGCGGTTACAATCAGTTATACGTGCAACCAGTCTACTTCCGTCGGAGATGTTCGTCCAATCTTGGCATTATTTCCACGAAATTGCAGGGACGATGCCGGTAATCGAACTGTTTTTCTAATATACCGTCCCAGGCGTCCTTGCAGGCACCGGGGCTGCCGGGCAGTGCAAACAGATAAGTGCCCTCGGCCACGCCACCCGTGGCGCGGGATTGCACCGCTGAAGTGCCGATCTTTTCCATCGAAATGAGGGTGAAAACAGTGCCGAATGCCTCAATTTCCTTTTCATAGACGTCCCGGTGCGCCTCAACCGTCACATCGCGGCCGGTCAAACCGGTGCCACCGGTCGAGATCACCACGTCAATGTCCGGGTCACCGGCCCACAGCCGCAACTGCGCCGCGATCTCACCGCGCTCATCGCGGATGATCTTGCGGTCGGCCACCGAATGACCCGCGCGTTCGATCCGGTCGACCAATGTCTGACCTGAGCGGTCATCTTCTAGCGATCGCGTATCCGAGACGGTCAGAACTGCGATCCGAACCGGAATGAATTCCATGCTTTCGTCGATGCGTGACATGTGGTGTCAGGCCCTTTCCATGATGGCAAGCCGGATGGCGAGGGCAGCGAAAATTCCCCCGGTCACCCAGCCCATAATACGTGAGGCGCGCGGGTTCGAGATCAGAATCTTCCCCGCGCCCCCGGCAAATACGCCCACCAGCCCATTCACCACAAACCCGCCCAGCGCGATGATGACGCCCAAAATCAGGAATTGGGGCAGGATCGGACCTATGGCGGGATTCACGAATTGCGGGATAAAGGCCAAAACGAACAGGATGACCTTGGGATTGGTCAGGTTCACCACCAACCCGTCGCGAAAGGCGTGGCTTGTGGGCTTTGCAGGCGCATCGGCGGACACCGCCCCGTTCCGGATCGCGCCCCATGCCAAATACAGCAGATAAGCCACCCCCATCCAGCGGATTACATCGAACAGCCATGGCATCGTAGCTACGGCGGCCCCCAACCCAAGCCCCGCTACAAAAACATGAACCATCGATCCGAGGGAAATTCCCGCGCTTGCAGCGAAAGCCGGTTTGGCACCTGACCGCAAACCTTGCCCAAAGCAAAACAACATGTCTGCGCCGGGGGTGAAATTCAGTGCCAAAGCTGCCGGAATAAACGCCAGCAGCGTGACCATTTCTATCATAAGGTGACCTCGAACCAATTTACCTTGGGGCCCAGATTGGCGATCTGCGTGCGGCCTAGGCTGCCGCGATAGCCCCAGCTGTCATGGATGTGTCCACACAGCGCAAGTTGCGGCTGCAGGCGTTCCACTGCGTCGCGCACGGCCACGGACCCCACCGCATCGCCCTGCGACGTGACATCGCCGTACCCCTTGGGCGGTGAATGCGCGATCAGAATATCCGCCGCGTCACAACGGTCCAGCAATTCAGTGGCCTCAGCCTCGGTCAGGTCACAGGACCAGTCGCCAAAAGGTGTAACCGGCACGCCATACCCCAGCCCGAACAGCCGCAGGCCGTCCAATGTCATGCCGGCGCCGTGCAGCACATGGTCACCTTCCGGCGCGGCCTTGACCAGTTCCTGCGCGCTTTCGGCATTGCCGGGCACCATCACGAACGGTGCGGTGATGCCGGACAGCATCGCCATCGCCTGGTCCAACCCCTGTCGCGCATTGCAGAAATCCCCAGCCCCGATCACCAGATCGGCCTCGGCGCTGGCCGCGACGACCTCGGCCGCGCGGTTGCGTGCCATATGCAGATCGGAAAAGGCCAGAATGCGCATCACTTGCCCTCCAGCCGGGCTTTCAGCTCTAGCAGATCAGCCCAGGCCTGCCGCTTCATCTGTGGTTGGCGCAGCAGGTAAGCGGGGTGGAACATCGGGATGACCGGTAGGTTCAGCGCCTGTGCCCATTGCCCGCGCAACCGAGTGATACCGCGCTTGCCCAGCACCGCCTGACAGCTGATATTGCCCATAATCACCAGAACCTCGGGCTTGGCCAGCGCCACATGCCGTTCCAGAAACGGTTTCATCATCCCGATCTCTTCGGGTTTCGGGTCGCGATTCTGCGGCGGGCGCCAGGGCAGGACGTTGGTGATATAGGCATTCTGGGTGCGATCCAGATCAATCGCCACCAGCATCCGGTCCAGCAATTGCCCGGCGCGACCGACAAAGGGCTTGCCTTCACGGTCCTCTTCTCGGCCTGGCGCTTCGCCGATGATCATGACCCGTGCGCCCGGCGTGCCATCTGCAAAGACCAACTGCCGCGCGCCACGCTTCAGCTCGCAATGCTCAAACGTATCCATCGCCGAACGCAATTGGTCCAGCGACCCAGCACCTTGGGCTGCCGCTTTCGCGACGGCAACTGGATCTACTTTCTTGGGTTTGCCCGGGGCAGCCTGGGCCACGGCGGGCTTTTTAGTCTTGGGCGCAGTGTCAGGCAAAGCAAAACGGTCAACCGGCGCATCGCCGATTGCGTCCGTTGCACCCAGTTCGATCTGCCACTCCAGCAGAGCCCGTGCCGTATGATAGTCCAAAGCCGATTCCATACTCTTCAATCTAACCAGCTTTTGAACGAGGGAAAGCGAATAGGCCTTGATCGGGCGGTCCGTCGCACCGACCATGAGAGTATTCATGATGGTTCTATTGCGATTCCTTATGATTACTTTGCTGCTGACCACCCTCAGCGGCCCTGCTTTTGCGCAGCTTTTCGACCGCAACGGCCAATGCCGCCCCGGCCAGTTCCAATGCGGCCCAAGGTGCTGTTCGGGCGGACAGAGATGCAGCTTTGATGGCCATTGCATTCCTCTGGGTGGCACCTATTGCGGGGGCGGGCGCACCTGCGGCCCGTTTGAGCGCTGCGTTGCGGGGGGCACGCGATGCGCGCCTGCGGGGGCGAACAGTTGTACTTCGCGCGCGGATTGCCCGGGCGGCTCGATCTGCAATGCGCGCCGCGAATGTGAACGCATCACGCCCAATTTTGACCCCAACACAGCAATCGAAGGCCTACCCACCGTCTGCGATGATGGCCTGACTTGCGGTGCGGGATCGTCCTGTCTGCCGGGCGGCGGATGCTCGCGCCCCGGATGGTTTTTGTGCGAGGAAACCGGCTCGCAATGCCGCCCCGGGTTCAAGTGTTCCGAACATCAGGGATGCGTGCCGATCAAGGCCATCGACTGCGGCTATGGCAAATGGTGCAAACCCGGCGAACAATGCCTGCCCGAGGGTGGATGCGAGAAACTGCCAGAAGGAACCGATCCTTAGGTTGCCTAGGCGCGCGGACCTTCCTATAAGCGGCCCGATTGTCAGACAGGAGCCCGCCCATGCGTTTCGCCCATCGTCACCTTCTTGGCATCGAGCATCTGTCGCAATCCGATATCACCGCTATTCTTGATCTGGCCGAGACATATGTCGACCTGAACCGGCAATCGACCAAGCATTCCGACGTTTTGTCGGGGCTGACGCAGATCAACATGTTCTTCGAAAACTCGACCCGCACGCAGGCCAGCTTTGAACTGGCGGGCAAGCGGCTGGGCGCGGATGTAATGAACATGGCGATGCAGGCCAGTTCGATCAAAAAGGGCGAGACCCTGATCGACACCGCCATGACGCTGAACGCGATGCATCCCGATCTGCTGGTGGTGCGGCATCCGCATTCCGGCGCCGTCGATCTGCTGGCGCAAAAAGTCAACTGTGCGGTGTTGAATGCGGGCGATGGCAAGCATGAACACCCGACACAGGCCTTGCTGGACGCGTTGACGATCCGTCGCGCCAAGGGCCGTCTGCACCGGCTGAACATCGCCATTTGCGGCGATGTCGCCCATTCCCGCGTGGCACGGTCGAACCTGATCCTGCTGGGCAAGATGGAAAACCGCATCCGTCTGATCGGCCCGCCCACTTTGGTGCCCGACCACTTTGCCGAATTTGGTGCCGAGATCTATGACGACATGAATGAGGGCCTTAGGGAAGTTGATGTTGTCATGATGCTGCGCCTTCAAAAGGAACGGATGGATGGCGGCTTTATTCCGTCCGAGCGTGAGTATTACCACCGCTATGGGCTGGACGCCGCCAAGCTGGCGCTGGCCAAGTCCGACGCCATCGTCATGCATCCCGGTCCGATGAACCGCGGGGTCGAGATTGACGGGACCCTGGCCGACGACATCAACCGCTCGGTCATTCAGGAACAGGTTGAAATGGGGGTCGCCGTCCGCATGGCTGCGATGGAACTTTTGGCCCACAACCTGCGCGAGGTGGCATGAGCGATCTGACCGTTGCCCCCCATGAACGCGGCGTGATCCGCCTGTTCACGCTGAACATGCGCCCGGAAGAAGCCAAATTTCTGCGTGAACCCGGTGCCGCCGATCAAATTCTGGGCGTCGCGGGGCTGGACCCTGAACAGATCGACGTCTTTGCGGTCTCAGACCTCGAGGACCTGGGGCTCTATGGCTATCTGAACGAGGGCTGCGGCGTGTCCGCCGATCAGTTGGATCGCACAGCGCTTGAAGCCATAACGGGTTGGGTCATGGTGGTCCGCAGCGCTGCCTTTGGCGGTCGCGCAGCCACTCTGATCCCGGACAAACGGCTGCGCCTGATCGGGCTGTTCACCGAAGAGGCTACCAATTGGACCGGCGGTCCGATCGAAACCGAAAGCGCAAAACCGTTCTCGGCCCCTCAACCCGCATCCCAAAACGACCAACCCCGCCGCATCGGTTCTGCCGTTCTGGCATTAGTGATCCTTTTGGCCGTCGGAGGCATCCTGTGGCTGATCCTGTGACCTTCTCGCCCGACAGAGGCACTTATATTCGCACCAACGCATGGCTGGCCGCCGTGGCCATGGCGGGTGCGATGATTGTGCTTTGGCTGATTGGAAACCCCTATCCCTGGACCGGTGCGCCTGCCGGTCTGGCCGCCGTCGGCATCCGGGCATGGTACATGGCCTCGGAAGAACTGGTCGCCACCTGGACGATGACGGACACCACCCTCACCGGCCCCGGCCCGCGCAAGGTGGCCCTGAACCAGATCAAGGCGGTCAATATCATGGGCAGTTTTGTCCAGATCGTCACCAAGGGCGGCGACAAGCACCTGATCAAATATCAGGCGGATTCCGCCGCCACCAAAGCCGCAATCGAAAGGGCACTGGCATGAGCAACCTGACCTTCACCAACGCCCGCCTGATCGACCCGGAAACCGGCACGGACAGCCTTGGCTGGCTGCAGGTGGGCAACGGCCAGATTACCGCGCGCGGTGACGGCGACGCACCGTCCACGGATACGCCAATCATCGATTGCAGCGGGCACTGCCTTGCCCCTGGCATCGTCGATATCGGCGTCAAAGTCTGCGAACCGGGCGAGCGGCACAAGGAAAGCTATAAATCCGCCGGTCTGGCAGCAGCAGCCGGCGGTGTGACCACCATCGTTACCCGCCCCGATACCAGCCCGGCCATCGATACGCCCGAAAGCCTTGAATTTGTCACCCGCCGCGCGCAGGCGGATACGCCGGTCAACGTCTTGCCCATGGCCGCCCTGACCAAAGGACGCGACGGGCGTGAGATGACCGAGATCGGTTTTCTGCAAGATGCGGGCGCGGTGGCGTTCACCGATTGCGATCACGTTGTCACCAACACCAAGGTATTCTCGCGCGCTCTGACCTATGCGCGGTCTTGCGACGCGCTGGTTATCGCGCACCCACAGGAACCTGTCCTGAGCGCCGGGGCCGCCGCGACCAGCGGCAAGTTTGCAACCTTGCGCGGATTGCCCGCCGTCGCGCCCATGGCCGAACGCATGGGGCTGGACCGTGATATTGCCCTGCTGGAAATGACTGGCGCTGCCTATCACGCCGATCAGATCACCACCGCCCGCGCTCTGCCCGCGCTAGAGCGCGCCAAGCGCAACGGGCTGGACATCACCGCGGGCACTTCGATCCACCATCTGACGCTGAACGAGCTGGACGTGGCCGACTATCGGACTTTCTTCAAGGTCAAGCCGCCGCTGCGGTCCGAAGATGACCGTCAGGCGGTTATCGAGGCCGTGCGCAGCGGCTTGATCGACATCATCAGCTCGATGCACACACCGCAGGACGAGGAAAGCAAACGCCTGCCGTTTGAAGAGGCCGCCTCGGGCGCCGTTGCGTTGGAAACGCTGCTGCCCGCAGCCCTGCGCCTGTATCATTCGGAACAGTTGGACCTGCCGACGCTGTTCCGGGCCATGGCGCTGAACCCGGCAAAACGGCTGGGGCTGGACAGCGGTCGCCTGTCCGAGGGCGCGCCCGCCGATCTGGTGCTGTTTGACCTGGATGTGCCCTTTGTGCTGGACCGGTTCTCGCTGAAATCAAAATCGCAGAACACACCGTTTGACGACCAGCGGATGCAAGGTAAGGTCACCGCAACTTACGTGGCTGGACAAGAAGTTTACCGGAGACCCTGATGCCGCCATTTGACAGTTCGATGACGCAGCTGATCCTCTGGGCTGTGCTTGGTTATCTGATGGGGTCTGTTCCCTTTGGCATGATCGTCGCCAAGGTCATGGGGCTGGGCAACCTGCGCAATATCGGGTCAGGCAATATCGGAGCAACCAATGTGCTGCGCACCGGCAACAAGGCAGCCGCGGCGCTGACGCTGATCTTTGACGCCGCCAAGGGCGCGGTGGCCGTTCTGTTGGCGCGGGCACTGGCCGGGGAAGACGCCGCCCAGACCGCAGCGCTGGCCGCATTTTTGGGCCACTGCTTTCCTGTCTGGCTGGGCTTTAACGGCGGCAAGGGCGTGGCCACCTTTCTGGGCCTGTGGCTGGCGCTGGATTGGCGCGTAGGTGTGGCCTGCTGTCTGACATGGCTGGTGGCTGCAGCGATCTGGCGGATTTCATCACTGGGCGCGCTGGTGGCGGCGGCCATGTCGGTTGTCTGGGTGATTGTGCTGACGGACAGTTCAGCCTTTGCGTTGAGCATCATCCTAACCCTACTGGTCTACTGGCGCCACAGCGCCAATCTGGCGCGGATCAAGGCGGGAACCGAGCCGAAAATCGGCAAATCGTGATTGCGCCAACCGGTTTTCTGAACGCCTTTTTCGCGCTGCCCGAGGGTACGTTTACCGGTTACGCCAATGGGCGGCGCTATGTGGTCAGCCGTTCGGTTTATGGCGCTGGAAGATCTCTCAAACTGGTGGCCCGTCAGCTTGGCGGCCCGGACTATATCAGCATGAACCTTTATTTGACGCGACAAAGTGGTGCCCTGCTGCGCCCTTGTGAAATGCCTGCCGATAAGGTCGTTTCATTCGTCACCGCTCTGATCCCGGATACGTAGCCTGCATCACCAAAATTTGTGTTACCGGACCTTCACAATTGATTGTCTTGAACGTGATCGGGGCGCTGCCCAATTGAGGTTCTGTGACGGCCAATTACCGGCGTCGCAAAACAAAATCCGGTTTGCCCGGGCAAAATTCAGGTGCTCTAGAGCAAGCCTATTCACGAAAGGTGAAACCATGAACAAGTTCAAATCCATTCTGGGCGGCGTTGCGCTGTCCGTTGCAATCGCAAGCTCGGCGCTGGCCGCTGGTGTTGAGATCAACGCAAGCTCGACCGGTCTGGCAATGCAGGGCTATGACCCGGTTGCATACTTCACCGTAGGCGAGCCGACCAAAGGCGATTACCGCATCTCGACCCTGCACAACGACGCTCTGTACCGTTTTGCTTCGGAAGAAAACAAAGCTGCCTTTGAAGAAAACCCAGAAGCCTACCTGCCCGCATATGGCGGTTACTGCGCATTCGGCACCGCGATGGGCTTCAAGTTCGACGGCGACCCGAACTACTGGAAAATCGTTGACAACAAACTGTACCTGAACCTGTCGAAAGACATTCAGGAGCGCTGGGAAGGCGACGTTCCGGGCTTTATCGAAAAAGCCGGTGTGAACTGGGAAAACATTGCTGACAAAGATCCGGCTGAGCTGCAGCAATAATTTGCTGACATCTGAAAGTCTTTCGGCGGCGAGGTCACTCGCCGCCGTTTTTGTTTGTTCCCGCTGGCGACAGGCCCTGTGACATTTGCTTAGGACTTGATGAGTTTTACAATTCCAGCACCGTGCTGCCAGTGGTTTGCCGTGTCTCAAGCGCACGATGCGCATCGTCCACCCGATCCAGCGGAAAGCGCTGATCGATATGGATCTTGACCTCACCGCCCTCAACCTTGCCGAACAGACGTCGGGCCATCGCCTGACAGACCGCGTGATCGGCAATATGGGTAAACAAAGTCGGGCGGGTGATCTTGAGCGAGCCCTTCTTCGCCAGCATCCCAATATCTATCAGCGGCACAGACCCTGACGCATTGCCGAAGGAAATCATCATCCCCAACGGCTTGAGACAGTCCAGCGATCCGGTGAACGTATCCGCCCCGATGGAATCCATCACCACATCCACTCCCTTGCCGCCGGTGATTTCGGCTACGCGCTCGACAAAGTTTTCGGTGCGATAATTGATGCAATGCGCGGCGCCGTTGAATTGGGCAAGGCTGCATTTTTCGTCGGTCCCGGCGGTTCCGATCAGAGTAATCCCCTCGGATTTGGCCCATTGGCATGCGATCAGCCCTACGCCACCAGCGGCCGCGTGAAACAAAACAGTATCGCCACGTTTCAACGGCGTCGTTCGGTGAAACAAATATTCGACCGTCAATCCCTTTAGCATCATCGCCGCCGCCGCATCATACGGAATCCCGTCAGGTAGTGGACAAACCTGCGCTGCGGGCATCACCCGGGCTTCGGAATAGGCGCCTGCCGGTGCCGCCGCATAAGCTGCACGTTGGCCAGGCTCAAGATGGGTCACACCTTCGCCTACGGCTTCGATCACGCCTGCGGCCTCCATACCCAAGGCGTGCGGCAGGTCCATCGGGTACAGCCCGATCCGCTGGTAGATGTCGATAAAATTCAATCCGCAGGCATGATGGCGGATGCGCACCTCCCCAGGGCCCGGGTCCCCGACGGGGCAGTCTTCGATCCTCAGAACTTCGGGGCCGCCGTGTTCGTGAATGACGACGGTTCTTGCCGTTTGCTGCATGCTGACCTCCTGTTGCCTGCGACCAAGCTAACACGCCTGAAAATCAGGGCAATCGGCACATTTCCGCGTCACGCAACCGTAACGTGAAAAAATGTGCTATACTGCTATCTGGGCGTTGCCGGCTGGTCCGGCCTCAGGCAATCGATGCCGGATCCACCCTGCTGCGCGATACGCAAAGGGAGGGGAAATCAATGGCTAAAACGATTGGAAATCCGATTAGCTGGGCCGCCCAGAATATCGGTGCGACCGGTGATCACATAGCTGAAAGCGTCAACCATATCGGCAGCGCGGATACGCGGCATCTGCCGGTGGTGCAAAATTTAACGATGCAAGACCTGCGGGCTTGTCTACAGGCAGGGTACAATGACTTTCTGGAAACCAGAGCAGATGCCATATTCATCGTGCTGATCTACCCGATCGCAGGATTGTTGATGTTCGGGTTCGGGCTGAACCGCAACATGGTGCCGCTGCTGGCACCGCTGATCATGGGGTTTGCTCTGATCGGCCCAATAGCCGCAGTGGGTCTGTACGAGATCAGCCGCAAACGTGAACAAGGGGGAGAAGTGCATTGGCTGGATGCGTTCGGCGTGTTCCGATCGCCATCTTTCGGTGCCATTTTGATGTTGGGTTTCTATCTGGTCATGCTTTTGCTTGTCTGGCTGATGGTAGCGCAGAGCATCTATGTCCACACGCTGGGCCCTGATCTGCCCACATCCTTAGGCGCCTTTGTCACGCAGGTGTTCACCACCGGTGCGGGCTGGACAATGATCATCTTTGGCAACGCGGTAGGATTCCTGTTTGCTCTGGTCGCACTAGCCATCAGCGTGGTCAGCTTTCCGTTATTACTGGACCGCAAAGTGGGTCTACCAGTGGCGGTTGTGACCTCGGTCCGGGTGCTGCGGCAAAACCCCGGAGTGATCCTGACATGGGGCTTCATTGTCGCCGCCTTGCTGGTGATTGGCGCAATCCCGATGCTGCTGGGGTTGATTGTGGTGATGCCCGTGCTGGGCCACGCCACATGGCACCTGTACCGCCGGGCCGTCGCCTAAAGCGCGCGGCCTGAACCGCGCGCTGGTCAGCAGCTTATCCGGCGACGTTCAAAACGATCTTGCCGATGTGATTTGAACTTTCCATACGCGCATGTGCAGCGGCGGCATCGGCCAGCGCGAACTCGCTGTCCATCACGGGCGCCACCCTTCCGGCGTCCAGCAATGGCCAGACCGCCTCGCGCAGATCCTGCGCAATCTTTGCCTTGGCCAGATCACTTTGTGGGCGTAGGGTGCTGCCGGTCAGGGTCAACCGTTTGACCATCATCAGGGCGAAGTTCAGTTCGACCTTCGGGCCCTGCAAAAAGGCGATCTGCACCAAGCGCCCGTCTTCAGCCAGGGTCTTGACGTTGCGCGGGATATAATCGCCCCCAACCATGTCGAGGATCAGGTTCGCCCCACCTTCGGCGCGCAGGACACCCACGAAATCCTCATCGCGGTAATTGATCGCCTTTTCGGCCCCCAGTTTGACGCAAGCCTCGCATTTATCGGCCGACCCGGCGGTTGCAAAGACCCGTGCGCCAAGCGCATTGGCCAGTTGGATGGCCGTCGTGCCAATACCGCTGGAGCCGCCATGGACCAGAAAACGCTCACCCGCTTTCAACCCACCGCGCATGAAGACGTTGGACCAGACGGTAAAGAAGGTCTCGGGCAGGCAGGCGGCCTCTTTCATTTCCATACCTGTGGGAACCGGTAGGCAATGTGCAGCGGGCGTGGCGACATATTCGGCATAGCCACCGCCGGGCAACAACGCACAGACCTTGTCACCAACCGACAGGCCATCGACACCCGCACCGATCGCCACGACCTCGCCCGACGCCTCCAGGCCTGGCAAATCGCTGGCACCCGGCGGGGGATCATAAGCCCCAGCGCGCTGCAACGCGTCCGGGCGGTTTACCCCGGCATATGCCACTTTGAGAATCACCTGACCGGCTTGGGGTTCCGGTACGGGACGGTCGGTCAGTTGCAAAACCTCCGGTCCGCCGGGTTTGGTGATTTCAACGGCGCGCATTGTCTGGGTCATGGGCAAATCTCCTTTGCCCAATGCCTAGCAGGCAATTTCTGGAAGGCCCAGATGCTTACTTGCGCGGATTCAGCATCCCGGGCAGGTCGACCCGCATTTTCACGGGCGGTTTCACCTGGCTGGCAAACCAGTTCGGCACCGCCAGAAACGGTTTGAACAGCGGATTACCATTCACCTGCGCCTTGAGCTTTTCGAATTGCATGACATTGTCGATGCGACGGTCCAGAAACTCCCACGTTTTCTGGTGGTCCGGCGAATCATCCCCCAACCAGAACAACAGGGTCGAGGAATAGACCCCAGACAAGGTCGCGCGCTTGGTGTACCAGTTCACGTCGTCCGAGGTATCGCCCAGCGTGTCCCAGATCAGATCGCAGGTCTGCCACAGCGCTTTGGCCCCATCCGCCGCATGGGTCGGCAGCGAAAACAGCGTCATGCCCCGGCGCACCAATTCCTTGTCAGGCACAGCCTCAAGCCGGAACCGAACGGCAGCGGCCACACGCTCGCGGAATTTCAGCTCGCTCAGGTCGGTGGATTTCAGACGCTTTACCATGACCGCATCCCCGCGCGCATGAAAAGCCAGCGCCAGATCAACCGCGCCTCGGGGGCAGATTGCGCGCGCCAAACCGTCATCCAGATCGCAATCAATGATCGCGGCACGAAAGCTGGTTTCAGACCAACCGTCAAAGGGCACGTGGGTCAGCATCGCGTCCAAAAGCTGTTGTTTTGCATCTTCATAGGTAACGGTCATGGCGGGTCTCCGGTTCTCGGGGCCAGTACTAGACAAGATAGACCGGCTTTGCTATACGGCCAACTCCTGCAATTTCCTTGCAACTCTATCTAGAAAGGTGGTGACAACCACATGCAGGTTAGTGTTCGCGACAATAACGTCGATCAGGCGCTTCGTGCCCTGAAGAAAAAGCTGCAGCGCGAAGGCGTGTTCCGTGAAATGAAGCTGAAGCAACATTTCGAGAAACCGTCCGAGAAAAAAGCGCGAGAGAAGGCTGAAGCGATCCGTCGTGCCCGTAAACTGGCACGTAAGAAAGCACAGCGCGAAGGTTTGCTCTAAGCACCTCGCTCGTCCAGCTTTGGATGACACTATTTGACGACCCCCGAGGCATCGCCCGGGGGTTTGTCGTTTCTATCACCGGTTGCATTCCGCCGAGTCCACCTCTGCCTTAGGCGACAAGCTGCTAAATCGGGCCAAGCAACATTTTGCCCGGCATTTTGCAGCGCAGCGAATCCCGTATCGGTAGCACGCCCCTGCTGAAATTCGCCTGAAATCTAAACCGCTCTGTCCGTCCGTTCGACGCCCCCTGTAACTGGCCTCGTCTACTCAGACGACCATTCAAAACGGAGGCTACTATGTCGACTGCAAGTACATTCGAGCAAGAAATGCTGGCGTTAATCAATGATGAGCGCACATCCCGCGGGCTATCCCCGCTGCAACTGGAAACCCGCCTGAACGCATCGGCTGAAGATCACAGCACCTGGATGCTGAACGCCGATATATTCAGCCACACCGGTTCGGGCGGTTCTAGCGCGACTGAGCGCATGGAAGATGCCGGGTTCGACTTTACCGGCAGCTGGCGGTCAGGTGAAAACATCGCCTGGCAATCGGAACGCGGTGCCGCAGGCATCAGCGACGATGTCGAGCAACTGCACCAGAGCCTGATGAACAGCCCTGGCCACCGCGCCAACATCCTGAACCCTGACTACGAATTTATCGGAATTGGGATTGAAGAAGGCGACTACAATGGGTGGGATGCCGTCATGGTGACCCAGAACTTTGCCACTACCGACGCTGCAGTGGTGCTGGACAACGGTGCGGCACCAACGCCGCCCACGGACGACGTGGCAATGCCGGAAGACCCTGTCACCGAAGACCCGGTCGAAGAAACGCCTGACACCGACGTCACCGAAACCGAGGACCCGAGCGAGGAAACACCGGACACCGATGTCACCGAGACCGACGACCCGGTTGAGAAAACGCCTAACACCGACGTCACCGAGACCGACGACCCAGTCGAAGAAACGCCTGACACCGATGTCACCGAGACCGACGAACCGGTTGAGGAAACGCCAGACACCGATGTCACCGAGACCG